>JAJTHN010000031.1 GCA_021297895.1 Phycisphaeraceae bacterium
CGATCTGTTACCCATGTGCCCGGTCCAACACCCGCCACCCCCCTCCCCCCGCCCGCCTCCCCCCCTTGGCAGGTGGTCCGCCCCGCAACCGGGCCGTTCCGGGCCGCTTCGCCGCTGCGGTCGCGGCATCGCGGGTGATGGGTCTTTCCGCCGCCGCGGCGGTGCGGGTGATTCTTGAATTCCATCCGCAGCGCGTCGCCCACGCCTGGTACGGTGCCGCCGCGGGTTCTTCTGCGGTGCTCGGCCGTCCGTTCGGCCCGGCCCGGTGGCGGAACCGCTCGGATGCAGGAGCGGCGATCATGGGCACCGGATTCTTCGGCCTGAACCTCAACACGGCGGCGGCGGTCGCGGCGATGGCGACGGCAACGCTGGTCGCCCCGGCGGCGTATGGCCAGATCTTCGCCAACGCCACGCCCATCACCATCCCGCTCGACGGCCCGGCCACGCCGTTCGGCAGCGCGGTGAACGTCGCGGGCGTGAGCGACGCCGGCGGCATCCGCATCCGGCTCAAGGGCTTCTCGCACACCTTCTGCGCCGATGTCGCGGTGCTGCTGGTCGCGCCCAGCGGCATCGGGATCGAGTTGCTCAGCCGCAGCGGCGGCTCGGCGGGTGTCTCGGGCCTGACGCTGACCATCGCCGCCGCCGGCCAGCCGTTCTTCAGCGAGACCGGCGCGAGCGGCGGCGAGCTGCGCCTGCGCGGCGGCAGCCACAACAAGGCCGACCCATCGCCGACCCTCGGCCTGAGCAACGGCGGCGATGTGGCGATCTTCGCCGGTCGGAACTTCTGGGACGCCGGCTGGCACGGCAACATCCGCTTCCACGCGGGCTTCGGTGAGCCCGAGCGCCTGCGCATCGTCGGCGACACCGGCCACGTCGGCATCGGGACCACCACGCCGCAGACGCTGCTGGATGTCCGCGGCAGCGTGGCGCTGGGCAGCAACGGCCAGCTCCGCGCCGCCGCCGGCGAGGTGGACCTGCGGCTGATGTACGGCAACGTCAACGCGGGCGGGGGGATCATCAACGGCACCGGGTTCGCCGTGACCAACACGGGGACCGGCGCGTACACGATCACGTTCGCCACGCCCTTCTCCGGGCCGCCCGCGCTGACGGCCAACGCGGTCGCGAACTCCTCGCTGACGGTCATGGTCACCTCGATCGCGCCCAACGCCGCGACGATCCAGATCCGCAACGGCATCAGCGTGCTGACCAGCTCGGGCTTCTCCTTCACCGCCATCGGGCCGCGCTGAGCGCGGCGGCGCCCGGCACGCGGCGCCGCGTTGCCGGAGGGGCCCGCCGGGTCCCGCCCCCGGCGCCCCGATCGCGGTCCGGTGGCGCAGCGCGCTTTGGTGGCCCGCCGCGCGGGCGTGAGGTACGTTCCCCGCATGAATCAACCGCAAGCGAGCATGGGTGTGCGTGCACGAGGGATGCTGGTCGCCGCGGCGGCGCTGGGGGCGGCGCTTTGTCTGGCGGGGGTGGGGGGGTGGGGCGCGGGGTCGTGCGGCATCGCTTCCGCGCTGGCCGGGCCGCTGGAGCCGCCGCCCGGCCCGGTCTCGGCCACGGGCAAGACGCTCGCGGAGATCGAGCCGCGGACGGTGATCAACCTCGCCAACACCCCCGGGGACGCCAACAGCCTCTTCCGCATCAGCGCGCCGGGCTCGTACGTGCTGGCCGGGAACGTCACGGGCGTCTCGGGCAAGTCGGGGATCGAGATCGCCGCATCGAACGTGACGATCGACCTGATGGGCTTCGACCTCCGCGGCGTGACCGGCTCGCTCGGCGGGATCGTCAGTTCCGGCAGCATCACGAGCATCGAGATCCGCAACGGCACGGTCGGCTCATGGGGCAACGGCGGGGTCAACATCGGCGGCAACGGCGTGTTCGTGTGCAGGAACATCCGCGCGATCGGCAACACGGGCTTCGGCATCTCTTTCGACACCGGCCACATCGAGGGCTGCATCGCCGCCAACAACACCGGCATCGGGATCCGCCTGAACCAGGGCGGGACCATCACGCGGTGCCTGGCCAGCGCCAACGGCGGCGTGGGGATCAGCGGCGGGATCATCAGCGTGATCACCGAGTGCTCGAGCCACTCCAACACCGGCGTGGGCATCTCCGCCACCGGGAGCAGCATCGTCTCGCGGTGCACGAGCCAGCAGAACGGCGGCGCGGGCTTCCTGATCGACTTCGCGAGCATTCTGACCGACAGCGCCTCCCGCTTCAACACCGGCGCGGGCATCGAGGCCCGCAACGGCTCGACCGTCCGCGGCTGCACCGCCGACCGGAACAGTCAGGAGGGCATCCTCGCCGCGAGCCGGTCGATGATCATCGGCAACAGCCTCTCGGTCAACGGCCAGGACACCACCACGCAATCGGCGGGCGTCCGCGTGACGGGGTCGGACAACCGCATCGAGGGCAACAACATCGCGTTGAACGACATCGGCATCCGCGTCGAGGCCGCGGGCAACATCATCCTCGGCAACACGTGCTCGGGGAACACGGTGAACAACTACGACATCGCCGCGGACAACGTCTACGGGCCGATCGTCGATCGCCGGACGCCCGGGAGCCCGGTCGTGGTCGGGCACAGCGCCGCCAGCACGATGGGCTCGACCGACCCGCACGCGAACTTCTCGTACTGATCGCCGGGCGGGCCGGGCCGGGCGGGGACGGGCCGGGCGGGGACGGGCCGGGTCATTGGCCGGGCGTGTCGGGATTGATCGCGCGGACCATCTCCGGCACGTGGCGACGGATCAGCGCCAGCACGCCGGCCTTGTCGGCGCTGGGGCTGCGGACGGCCGAGAGCTCGGCGATCATGCGCATCGCGCTGGTGCGGTCGATGCGCGCTGTCGGCGCGGTCCAGACGGTCACGCCCGGGTGGGCGGTCGCGGCCAGTTGCTCGGCGCCGTAGCCGAGTTCCTCGTAGAGCTTCTCGCCCGGCCGCGCGCCGGTGAAGACGATCGTCGCGATGCCCAGCTCCAGCGGGCTCATGCCCATCGCCAGCGCGCGCGCCTGGTCGGGGCTGAGCGGGTCGCTCTCCGGCAGCGGCGATGCTTCCAGCGCCGCGCGTGCCGCGGCGGGGATGCTCGAAGCGTCGATCCGCACCAGCACCCCGTGAAGCCGCGCAAAGCGGGCGGCCAGGTCCACGATCCGCAGCGGAGAGCCCATGTCCAGCACGAACACCGGCGCGCTGCCCGCATCGGCGTGCAGGGCCGCGGCGGACATGACCAGGCCCGCCGCCTCGGGGATCGTCATGAAGTACCGCGTCATCCGCGGATCGGTGACGGTGATCGGCACGCCCTCGGCCAGTTGCTGGCTCCAGACCGGGATCACCGAGCCCGCGCTGGCCAGCACGTTGCCGAAGCGCACCATGCTGCAGAGCGTCGGCCCCGTGTGCGCAAGGCTGGAGACGTACAGCTCGGCCAGTCGCTTGGTCGCCCCCATGACGCTGGTGGGGTTGACGGCCTTGTCGCTGGAGATCATCACGAAGCGCTCGGCCCCGGCGGCCAGCGCCGCATCGGCGATGCTGCGCGTGCCGAAGAGGTTGTTGCTCACCGCGTGGGCCGGGTGGTCCTCCATCAGCGGCACGTGCTTGTGCGCCGCGGCGTGAATGACCACCTGCGGGCGATGCTCCAGGCAGAGGCGCAGGGTCTGGTCGGCGTCGACGACATCGTGCAGCAGCGCGCTGCGGGCCACGCCCGGGAAGCGACGGGCCATCTCGTGATCGATCTGGAACAGCGCGTTCTCCGATCGCTCCATGAGCAGGAGCCGCTCGGGCTCCAGCGCCGCGCAGACGCGGGCCAGCTCGCTGCCGATGCTCCCGCCCGCCCCGGTGATGAGCACGCGCTTGCCGCGGATGATCCGCCGCACCGCCGGCTCGTCCATCCCGTGGTGCGATCGGCCGATGAGCGCGACGGGGTCGATCGTTGGCGCGCTCTGGCGCGGCACGGCAGGCCCGGCGCCCGTCGCGGAGCCGGCAGCGCTGCGCGCCGGGCTCGCGGGGCTCGCGGGCGCGCCGGCTGCCGGCGAGACGTGCGTCACGCCGGCGCCGGACAGGACATCCTCGAGCGTCGGGACCCAGCGGGCATCGAGCGAGAGCATCGAGAGATGACGCGAGACCAGCCGCACGCTCTCGCCCAGCGAAGCGCCGAGACTGACCAGCGCCAAACGGAAGCGGTGGCGGGCGTGAAGCGCGGGGAGGTCATCGATGGTGCCGAGGATCGGCGGCAGGGCGGGGTCGGGGGTTGCGGTCGGCGCGGGGGTATCGAGAATCACGCCGACGATGATCGGCGGGCGTTCCAGTGCCGCGGCTTGAAGGGCCATGGCCCGCGCGCTGGCGAGCGTGCCGATGAGCACCAGACCTGTGGTTGGGCCGGCCGCGGGCGTGGTCGGTGGGCCGCTGGGGGGCATCAGGATGTCGGTAGGGCCGAGAATGGTGGGCATGGTGGCGGGCGATCGGCCCGCAGAGGAGTTATCGGCTGGATTCGGGCGCGCGTGCGAAGATCCCGGCCTCGGGGCGGAAGACGGCTTGCAAGTGTGGGTTCTGTCGGGTGCGTGTTCGGGGCACTATGCTCGGGACGTGATCGCCCGCATCTGCGGCCAGCTTGAGCATGTCGACGCCGAGCCCCCGGCCTCGGCGATGATCCGCGTGCCGATGGGCGAGGCGGAACTGACGCTCGAGGTGCTGATCCCGTCTTTCCTGAGCGCGGCGCTGGCGATGAGTCAGGGTCAGCGGGTGGAACTGCACACGCTGACGCACTTGGAGTCGGTGAATCAGGGGGCGAGTTTCACGCCGCGGCTGCTGGGGTTTGCCACGCCCGAGGATCGGCGGTTCTTCGAACTGCTGACGACGGTCAAGGGCATCGGCCCGAAGAAGGCGCTGCGGGTGATGGCCGAGCCGGTGGCCAAGATTGCGCTTCTGATCGAGCGCGGCGACGCCAAGGGGCTGTCCGGTCTGCCGGAGATCGGCAAGCGCATGGCGGAGACGGTGATCGCGGAACTCAAGGGCAAGTGCGTGTCATACGCCGCGGCGGCGGTGATGGACGGTGCGGGAACGGGCGGCACGACTGCGGGGGGTTTGTCGGCCTTTGGGGCTCGAAAACCCGCCGACTCTGGGGCTCGATTGCCGCCCGTGCAGCGCGATGCGGTCGAGGCGTTGGTGCGGATGGGGGATGTCCGGGCAGAGGCCGAGCGCAAGGTCGCGCGGGCCGTGGAGCGGTTGGAGGGTCGGGCCGATGCGGGGTCCGGACCCGGGGGCGCGGCCGAGCGCGAGCTGGATGTTGAAGTTGTGCTGCGTGCGGTCTTCAGCGGCGGGGCAAACTGAACGATCAACAAGAAGGATGAGCGCACGCAGCCGCGCGCGGACGGCCCGTTGGCCGCGGGTGTATGCTCCCGCGCCGATGTGATCGGACCGGTCGTGTTCGGCGATGATGACGGCTTGCGCGATGTTGATGCCCGTGCCCCTGACCACCGCTTCTTCACCACCCGCCCAGGATAGAGCCTCCTCCGATGCGCTACGCGATGATCATGGCCGGCGGTGCCGGCACCCGACTGTGGCCGATGAGTCGGCTGGACCGGCCCAAGCAGCTGCTCAACCTCATCCGCGGGGGCGATGCGCAGGCCAAGAGCCTGCTGCAGGTCGCCGCGGAAAGGGTCGATGGGCTGGTGCCGGAGAAGCACCGGTACATCTGCACGGGCGAGGGGTATCGCGCGGCGGTGCGCAGCGCGCTGCCCGCGTTCACCGATGAGCGCATCCTGGGCGAGCCGGCGGCACGGGACACCGTCAACGCGGTGGGCTTCACCGCGGCGGTGCTGCACAAACTCGACAAGGACGCGATCTTCGCGGTCTTCACGGCGGATCACGTCATTGAGCCGGTGGATGTGTTCAAGCGGTGCGTCGAGGCGGGTTTCCGGCTTGTGGAGGCCGACCCGTCGCGGCTGGTGACCTTCTCGATCAAGCCGACGTATCCGGCGACGGGGTTCGGGTACATCGAGCGAGGGCCGGCGGTGCACGGGGTTCGCGGGGCCGAGGGCCTTGCGTACTCGGTGGCCAGGTACGTCGAGAAGCCCAACATCCAGCGTGCGCAGGCGTATGTCGAGAGCGGGATGTTCGGCTGGTCCAGCGGCATGTTCGTCTGGAAGGCCGCGACGGTGCTCGAGTGCATCAAGCGCTACAAGCCCGAGAGTTACGAAGGCCTGATGAAGATCCAGGCCGCGTGGGGCACGAAGGATCAGCAGAAGGTGCTCGCGGAGGTGTACCCGACGCTGCCGAAGATCAGCGTGGACTATGCGATCATGGAGCCGGCCAGCACGGACCCGAAGGTGCACGTGGCGACGGTGATCATGGACCTGAACTGGCTCGATGTCGGCTCGTGGCCGAGTTATGCGGAAACTCTGGCGGCCGACAAGGACGGCAACCGCGTGGGCGGGGAGCTGGATGCGGGCCACGCGCTGGCGGTGTCGACAAGGAGCAGCACGATTGTTTCCAGTGATCCCAAGCACACGATCGCGCTGCTTGGGTGCGAGGACCTGATCGTTGTGCACACGCCGGAGGCGACGCTGGTCATGCCGCGGGCCCGTGCGGAGGAACTCAAGAGCCTGCACGCGCTGGTGAGCGATCGGCTGAAGTGATGGTGGGTGTGCCCGCAGTGCGCCGGAGGCGCATCAGGATCATCGCATGAGCAACTTCCCGCCGTACACGTCACCGGTTGCGTTCGATCCGCGAGCCGTCGGCGGGGCGGGCGACGGCAGCAACGGCAGCAGCGGCAGCGACGTGCGCGGCGACGGGCCGGGGCCGGATCCGGGCTCGCGCGCGGGCGCTCGTGTAGCGTGGGTGCTCTGCGGCGTGATGCTGGCGATCATCGTCGCGGTCCAGCAGCTCGGCACATCGGCGCTGACGGGCTCGGGCGGCCAGTCCGGCGCACCGGTGAGCATCGACCCGCCGTCGATGGACCCGACGGACCTGCAGGCTCGCTTGTACGTCAAGCTCGCTTCGGCGATGCCCTCGGCGGCGCTCGAAGCCCAGTTCGCCGATGCGCTGCTGACGCAGGCCCGCGAGGCCGACATGCTCTCGCGTGTGCGGGCGATCATTCTGCTGGCAGCGCGCGAGACGCGCGGCGGCCTTTCGGGCAACAGTGCGGTGGATGCCGCGCAGAGAGACATCCGCCGGGCGCTCGCCGAGGCCGATACGAACCCCGCCGCGGCTGATCCGCGTCAGGCGGCGCTGCGTCAACTGCTTCTCAAGGATCTCGATGCGGCGATGATTGCTCTGCAGCGCGGGCCGGCGGCGCTCGCGCCCGAGCAGCGCGAGGCGCTCATCGCCAATCACGGCTGGATCGGCAAACTGCTCGTCACGCGCGATGAACCCGAGACCCATCCCGATCGTGTCGCCATCGCCCGCGGCGGCGCGGGGCTGCTCATCGCCATGATCGCCGTGGGCGGTGTGGTCATCATGGCGCTGCTCGCGGGCCTGGTGCTGCTCGTGCTCGCCGGCATCGCGCGGTTCAGCGGCAAGCTGAGAACGCACTTCGCGGCACCCGTGCCCGGCGGGAGCATGGGGCTGGAACTGCTGGCCGTGTTCATGAGCGCGTTCGTCATGCTCAAGGTCGTCACGGCGACGCTCGCATCGGCGATGCCCGCGGTCGATACCGCGTCGGTCGCGCTGGTCCTGCAATGGGCGCTGCTGCTGGTCGTGTTCTATCCGCTGCTCCGCGGCGTTTCGTGGTCGCGGACGCGGGCGATGCTGGGGCTGACCCTGCGCCGTGCCGATGGCACGCGTTCGAGCCTGGCGCGCGAGGTCGCCGCGGGTGTAGTCGGGTATCTGGCGGTCGTGCCGCTGTTTGTGCTCGGCGCGGTGATCTCCGTCACGCTGATGCTGCTCTGGACGGCGGTGCGGTCGATGCTCGTCGGCTCGGCTCCGCCGCCGGTGAACAACCCGATCATCGATATCGTCGCCGGCGCGGGCGGGTGGCAGCTCGTCGCGTTTGCGCTGCTGGCGACGGTCTGGGCGCCGCTGCTGGAGGAGTTGATCTTCCGCGGCGGGATGTACCGACACCTTCGCTCGCGACTGCACTGGGTCGTTGCGGGTGTCTTCAGCGCGCTGGTCTTCGGCCTCATGCACGGCTACACGCTGCTCATGCTCGGTCCGGTGATCATGCTGGGCCTTGGCTTTGCGATGCTCCGCGAGTGGCGCGGGAGCCTGATCGCGTGCATCACGGCGCACTTCATTCACAACGCTTCGGTCATCGCGCTGATGGTTGTGATGCTCCGCTTCCTGCAGATGCCCTGAACCGGATGCGTCCCGGCGCGAGCGAGGCGCGGTGGCAGCGTCTCAGGTTGCCAGCGGGTTGACCCTTGGTGTCGGGTCGCCGTGGCGAACCACACGCTCGCCGATGCTCTGCCAGAACGCCCGTGCGCTCTGGTGTTCCCACGTTCGGTCCATCGCCTCATCGCTGTCGGCGTCGCTGCGAGAGGCCAGGTGCCAGGACTCATCGAGATACGCCCGCAGGGCACGGCGCATCAGCGCGTGACGAAGTCGGACACCCACGCCCGTGGGCTCGATGATCATCGACGCGAGCATTCTCGTCGGGGCGGCAAAGACGAGCGTCGGCGTGACTTTGCGGAAGTCCACCGCGTCGATGATGCCCAGCGATGCGGGGGTCTGGTCGTCGCCCACATCGGTCACGATGATGTTCGACGGCTTGTGATCGCGATTGAACAGACCCTTGGCCACCACGCGAGCGACCAGCCGCCCCGCCGCGTCGGCGACGCGGTGCTGGGCGCGAGCCCCGATGTGGTTCGACTCGGTGATGCGTGCGAGAAAGTCCAGCAGCGTCGGCCCCTGCGCCCGGTCCATGACCAGCAGAACGTGCGGCACGCCGGACACGCTCGCGCTCAGCAGCGCTCGCGCGGGCACGACGGGCAGGCCCAGCACCGCCAGACGCCGCGTCGTGCGATATTGACGATGCAGCCGCGTTCGGCCCACCAGGGCGCGGAGCCTTGCCACGGCCCCCTCACACGCGAGTCCCTTGATGATCAGTTCCGATCCGGGCGAGGTGAGCAGTCCGGTGAACTGCCCGGCATCGCGCTTGAACTCCTGCCAACGCGCCCCGGCCAGCCCCGCCCCGCTGTCGATGACCGGCAACATGCCGACGACTTCGGCTGAGCCGAAAAGCAGACGAACACGTTGGAGAGAGAGAGGCGACATCGCGGCTTGGGACGGTATCCCGGGGTTGAGGCGGTCATCGTGATCGCCTGCGGCCGGATCGGATTGGGGCGAGCGGGAAACAGGGACCGGGGGATCTGATCGCGTACGCTCGTCCGTCATGCCCGACCTGAGCGTCGCCATCGTCTGCTGCAACAACGCCGCCACCATCGGGCGGACGCTCGAATCGGTCCGCGGCATGGCCCGGGAGATCGTCGCCGTCGACGGCGGATCGACCGACGGCACGCTCGATCTGCTCGCCCAGCACAACGCGCGCATCGTGAGCAGCCCCTGGCTCGGGCATGTCCGCACCAAGCAACTGGCCCTGGATCACTGTGCCGGTCCGTGGGTGCTGTGCCTGGACAGCGATGAGAGCGCCGAGCCCGAGCTGCGCCGCAGCATCGAGCGCGTGCTCGCGAGCGAGATCGCCGCGGACGTCGCCGGCTTTGAGATCAACCGCAAGGTGTTCTACGCCGGAGCGTTTCTGCATCACGCCTGGCAGCCCGAGTGGCGGCTGCGACTGGTGCGGCGCGGGCGCGTGCGATGGGGAGGCGTGGATCCGCATGACGGCTTGCGTGTCGAGGGCGAGCCCGGCCCTTCGCGGGTCATCAGGCTCGATGGCGACCTTCGCCACGATTCGATCGACTCCATCAGCGAGTTTCTCGGCAAGCAGGTGCAGTACGGCCGCATCAGTGCCGCGGGCTTGCACGCGATGGGCGTGCGAAGCGGGCCGGCCCGCCTGCTGATCTCGCCCGCGGGGGCGTTCGTCAAGCAGTTGGTCCTCAAGCGGGCGTTTCTTGATGGATGGCGCGGCTGGCTGGCCGCGGCCAGCGCAGCGACCGCGGCACTGGCCAAGCACGCGGCGCTGATCGAGCTCCAGCGTCGCGCTCCCGATCATCGCCGCGATGCGGACCGGTGACCACACCCGCGTCGATCGACGGGCACGGTCTCCGCTCCCGCCCCCGCCCCCGCCTCTGTCGATATCTGCTCAGGTCTGGCCGGGCGCGTATGTTCCCGCTATGCGATTCGTGTTCATGGGCACGGGAACCTCCGCCGGAGTGCCGATCATCGGCTGCCGATGCGAGGTCTGTCTCTCGCCCGATCCGCGCGACAGGCGACTGCGTACCGCCGCGTGCGCGATGTTCATCGATGCGCACGGTCGCGAGCGTGTTGTGCTCCTTGATGCGGGGCCGGATCTGCGGCAGCAGGCCCTGACGCTCGGGCTGAACCGGTGCGACGCGATCCTGCTGACGCACAACCACGTCGACCACATCTTCGGGCTCGATGAGGTCCGACGCTTCAACGCGCTGATGCGCGGGCCGATCGATGTCTTCGCCGATGAGCACACGATGCAGTCGGTCCGCCGCGTGTACATGCACATCTTCGAGCGCGAGCACAACGTCAACGATTCGTTCGTCGCGACGCTCATTCCGCATGTCGTGCGGCCGCTGGAGCCCTTCGAGACCTTCGGCCTCCGCGTCACGCCGATCCCGCTGCTGCACGGTCGGCTGGAGATGCTGGGGTACCGCCTCGATGCCGGACCGGGCGTGAGCGATCCGGCGGGCGTGCTGCCGCTGGCGTACTGCACCGATGTCTCGGCGATCCCGCCGCGGGCCTGGGGCGTGCTCGCGGGGGTGCGAACGCTCGTGCTCGATGCGCTGCGGCAGCGCCACCACCCGACGCACCTGACGATCGATCAGGCGATCGGCATCGCCCAGCGTGTCGGCGCCGAGAGCACGTACTTCGTGCACATGGGCCACGACGTGCTGCACGCGCGCGTGGCGGACGAGTTGCCCGACGGCATTATGCTCGCGCACGACGGCCTGACGCTCGGCTGATGCCGAGTCGTTCGGTGTGCACGGGCCGCGGCGGTCGTCCGATTACTCGACGGTGACGCTCTTGGCCAGGTTCCGGGGCTTGTCGACATCGTGCCCGCGCAGCACCGCGGCGTGATACGCCATGAGCTGCAGCGGCACGACCGCCAGCAGCGGACTGAGCGGCTCGCAGACGTCCGGGATGTACATGACGTCCTGAACGTACTTGCGGATCTCGTTGTCGCCCTCGGTGGCCACGGCGATGACGTGCCCGCCGCGGGAGCGGACTTCCTGAATGTTGCTCATGACCTTCTCGTACTGCCGGCCACGATTGGCGATGAACACCGCGGGCATGCCCTCGTTGATCAGCGCGATGGGGCCGTGCTTCATCTCCGCCGCGGGCATGCCCTCGGCGTGGATGTACGAGATTTCCTTGAGCTTCAGCGCGCCCTCGAGCGCGGTCGGGTAGTTGTACCCGCGGCCGAGGAACAGCCAGTTCTCGCGCTCGACGTACTTCTCGGTGATCGACTTGATCTTCGAGTCCAGTTCGAGGATGCGCTCGATCTTGCCCGGGATGGCCTCCATCTCCTGCATGAACTCGCGGCACTGGTCGGCGCTCATGAGCCGCTTGCGGGCCATGAAGAACGTGACCAGCGCCAGCGCCGCGACCTGTCCCGTGAAGGCCTTGGTGCTCGCCACGCCGATTTCAGGGCCGACGCGCAAGTAGACGCCGGCGTCGGTCTCGCGGGCGATCGTCGAGCCGACGACGTTGATCACGCCCAGCGCGAGCGCGCCGCGCTCCTTGGCCTCGTGCAGAGCCGCGAGCGTGTCGGCGGTTTCGCCCGACTGGCTCACGGCGACGACAACGGTGTTCTCCTCGATCACCGGGTTGCGATAGCGGAACTCGCTGGCGTACTCGGTCGTGCTGGGGATCTTGACCAAGTCCTCGAGCATGTACCGGCCGATCATCGCCGCGTGAAGGGCCGTGCCCTGGGCCGTGAGGATCACGCGCCGGGCCTTGGTCAGTTCCTTGGCGAAGTTCGTCAGACCGCCGAGGACGACGCGACCCTCGCGCAGGTCCATACGCCCGGACACGCACGCCCGAAGAGCCTTGGGCTGCTCGTAGATCTCCTTGAGCATGAAGTGCGAGTAGCCGCCGAGCTCGATTTCCTGGAGGTCGATTTCGAGCTGCGTGATCTTGGGCGTGAGCGGTGTGTTGTGGATGTCGCTGGTGCGGAAGCCGTCCTTGCTGATCTTCACGACGTTGTAGTCGTCGAGCATGAACGCCTGCGTCGTGTGCGCCACGATCGCCGCGGCGTCGGAAGCGACGACATGCTCGTCATTGCCGATGCCCACCAGCAGCGGGGAGCCCTTGCGGGCAACCACCAGCGTGCCCGGCTCCTTCTCGCAGATCACCGCGATCGCATAGGCGCCGGTCACCTCGCGCAGCGCGGCCTGCACCGCCGCCTCCAGGTCGCCCTCGTACAACTCGCTGATGAGCATCGCCAGAACCTCGGTGTCGGTCTCGCTGGCGAAGCGGTGCCCCTTTTCCTGGAGATAGGTCTTCAGGGCGGCGTAGTTCTCGATGATGCCGTTGTGCACCAGCGCGATGCCGTGACGATCGTCGCGGTGGGGGTGCGCGTTGAAGTCCGTCACCCCGCCGTGCGTCGCCCAACGCGTGTGGCACAGGCCCAGAGAGCCGTCAAAGCCCTCTTTGTTCTCGAGTTTCTCCTCGAGCATGCTCACGCGGCCGACGGCCTTGCACAGGTTGAGCTTGTTGCCCTCGAGCACCGCGATGCCCGCAGAGTCGTACCCGCGGTACTCGAGCCGCTTAAGGCCTTCGAGCAGGATGGGCTTGGCGACGCGATGGCCGATGTAGGCGACGATTCCGCACATGGTGATCGATCCAGAGAGGGGGTGGGGACGGACAGAGACGTGAGCGCAACAGTCAACCGCTCAGAGCCCATGGTACGAACATCGGCCCGCAATTGGTCGCGCCGGCGGGCAGTTCCCGCCGACGTCTTGCAAAATCGACCATTCCGCCGGCCTTCATCCGGACCCGCCCGCAGAGGCGTCGAATCCCGGGGATGGCCAACGGCATAATCGATGCCAGTCTCCGCGCAAGATGGGTGGAAGGGTATAAGAACTTTCCCTATGTGCGGGCGGGCGCATCGCCCACGATTCTCGCTAGTCTGCCGCTTAAGTCCCCCAGCGGTGGGGAGTAATCGCGAGGTTCGCGATCCATTCACACAGGGAGCGTCAGATGGGTCTCATCAGCGAGTTCAGGGAGTTTGCACTTCGGGGCAACGTCGTCGATCTGGCGGTCGGCGTGATCATCGGTGCGGCGTTCGGCAAGATCGTCGGCGTCATGGTCGACAAGGTGCTCATGCCGCCGATCGGATACATCGCCGGCGGGATCGACTTTGCCGACAAGAAGCTCGTGCTGGCCGCGGCCAAGCCCGAGCTCAAGGACGCCGCCACGGGCGCGATCACGCAGAAGGCCATCCCCGAAGTCGCGATCGGCTGGGGCGAGTTCGTCAACGCGTCGATCTACTTCATCATCGTGGCGTTCTGCCTGTTCATCGTGATCAAGCTGATGAACACCGCCAAGAAGCGATTCGAGGCCGATAAGCCCGTCCCCGCGCCCGCCGGCCCGAGCCCGCAAGAGAAGCTGCTCATGGAGATCCGCGACGCGATCAAGGCCGGGCGATGAGCCCGGACCGGCTGCGTCCCCGAATCGGGTGTGTGGCCGGATTGCCGAACGGATGACCCCGCGGTTTGGTAAACTCCGGACCGCCAGATGCCGCCCCCGGCGTCGGCGTGATGTGTGCTGCCCCTCTCAATGCTCCGAGGAGATCTCATGCGCTCGAAGGACTGGGTGAACGTGCTGGTGGGGACGATCGCGGCGATGTGCGTGATTGTTCTGGTGGTTGTGATCGTCAACCGTGTGTCATTGGCACCCGGCGGGAGTCGGCAGACGATCATCACCGGCGGCATCCGTCCTGAGAGCCGACCACTGGAGGTTTGGAAGGGATCGATGGTCGTGCGCCCGGGCGAGGTGGCGGACTTTGCCGTTGGCGTGTACAACGACCGCCAGGGTCAGTACGCGTTGATCACGATGCCCGCGGGTCGGCTGGTGGGTGTGCCGCTGCAGGAGCCGCGGTTCGGGCCGCAGGGGATCAGTTTCGCCGTCGGCCGCGAGAGCGAGCCGCGGGAGTCGTGGGTCCGGTTCCAGTTCTCGCGAGAGGGCAACGGCGGTCAGGCCCGCGGCGTCGCGTTGCAGGCCGGACAGCGTTACGAGGCGATGATGGTGCGTGTGCCGTCGAACCAGATCGGCGATCTGGGCTCGGTCCAGCGCTGATCGCCGGTCGGGCATCATCCGGTACGGGAACTCAAGCGGGTGAGGTGCTGCGCTCCGCGTGAAGCGGCGCTCAGGCCTTACCGCCGTCGCGCAGTTCGGCCTTCAGGTCGCTGCGGAGTTTCTGCACGATCGCGTCGACCTGCGCGTTGACCTCTTCATCGCGGAGCGTTCGGGTCGGCTCGCGGAAGGTCATTCGCAGCGAGACGCTCTTCTTGCTCTCGGGAATCGGCTTGCCTCGGAAGGTCGTGACGAACCGCACGTCCTCGAGCAGGCTGGCGCGCGTCGCCAGCACGCACGACTCGACCGCGTGCCACGTCACGCTCTCGGCGAGGATCAGCGACAGGTCGCGCTCGACTACGGGGAACTGCGGCAGGGCCTTGAGCCGCGTGCGCGGTGGGTAGCCGGCCAACAGCGTGGCGAGGTTCAATTCCGCGAGCATGACCGGCGCGGCAAGGTCGAAGGCCGACTGTGCCGCGGGGCTGACGATGCCGAAGATCCCGAGGTTGCGGTCGCCCAGTTGGATCATCGCGCTGGCGGCGGGGTCGAGACCCTTGATGGCGGCATGTGCGGGGATGGGGGCGATGATGCTCAGGCGTGCATCGGGACCGTGCAGCGATTGGGCGAGCGTGTCGATCACGCCGCGGATGAGCCGCACGCCCTGCTGGCGGCGTTCGTGATTGGTGCCGGTGGCGGGCAGATCGGCGAGCATCGACAGCACGCGTGTCTCGCTGGCACCGCGCAGGCCGTCCTGAGCGCGGCGCTCGGCGGCGGAAGCCTCGGCGGGCAACTGGTAGAAGGTGCTGGAGGTCTCGAAGAGCCGGATGCCGCCGTCGACGGTCGCGCGGGCATCCTGATTGCGCTTCCGGCATTCCAGCAGCGACGGCAGGACGCTGGGGCGGAGGATGTTCTCGCTGCCGCGTTTGTCATCGCCGACGCTCATGAGTTGAGCACCGGGCACGCTGAAGAGGTTCGCCGCGGCCTTGGTGACGAAACTGAAGGTGATGGTCTCGAAGAACCCCGCGCCGGTGAGCACTCGGCCGAGTTCGCGCATGGCCAGTTCTTCGCCCTGCAGCGGGCCGACGCGGACGCTGACGACGTCGGGCGCGGGGATCTTGTCGTAGCCGACGGTGCGCGCGACCTCTTCGATGAGATCGATTTCCAGCCGCTGGTCGGTGCGCGTCGAGGGCGAGCGCCACTGCGTGGCGCCGGCGCTCGCGCCGGCTCCGGCGTGCGCGAAGCCCTGCACACGCAGGGCCGCGTTGATCTGATCATCGGAGACGTCGGCACCGAGCATGTCGCGCACGCGCTGGGTGCGGAGCGGGATGGTCGGTGCGTCGGAAAGGGGCGAGCCGCCGGTGTCATCGAGCACGCCGGGGCAGACCTTGCCGCCGGCGATGGCCACGATGAGGGAGACCAGCCGCTGACGTGCCTCGTCGATCGTTCGCGGGTCGACGACGCGCTCGAAGCGGAACGACGAGTCCGTGCGGATGGCCAGCCTGCGGGCGGTTGTGCGGATGGCCACGGGGTTCCAGGTCGCGACCTCCAGCAGCACATCGGAGGTGGCGGCGCTGACGCCGGTGGCGCTGCCGCCCATGATGCCGGCAAGCGATACCGGCGCACCGGCATCGGCGACGACAAGGTCGCCGGCGCGGAGCGGGCGGTCGGTGCCATCGAACAGGGCGAGTTTCTCGCCCTGCGTCGCCTTGCGTACGACGATCGCGGCCTTGCCGGAGGAGTCGCGCGACAGTCGAGCAAGGTCAAACACGTGCGAAGGCGCGCCCATTTCGGCAAGGACGAAGTTCGTCGCGTCGACAACGTTGTTGATCGAGCGCTGGCCGATGGCCGCGAGCCGATCGACGAGCCATGCCGGAGACGGGCCGACCTTTACGCCGCGGATCAGCGTGAGCGTGAAGCGCTTGCACAGATCGGGCACATCGTTGCGGAGCGTGACGGCGGAGGCGATGTCCTCGCCCGTTGGTGTCGGGGCGGGCAGGGCCGGTGCGGCATCGCGGAGCGTCTGAACGCCGCCGCTGGCCGCGGCGATCTCGCGAGCGAGGCCGGCGTGGGCGAGGCAGTCGCCGCGGTTGCTGGTGACCTCGACATCCAGGCAGGTATCGCTCGCGCCGGAGGGTACCGCGACGGGCGTGGCGCTCTCGATGGGCAAGCCGGCAAAGGTCAGGGCGTGCTCGATGGCGTCGGCGCTGAGGCCGCCGGGGCTGAGCAGGTCATTGAGCCAGGAGAGTGAGGCCTTCATAGGGCCAAGAGGGTAGGAGAGCGGCCGCGGAGGCACCGGCGGGCACGTGCCGACCGCTCACTGCTACACCGGCGGACGAGTGGGGGGTCAGGGCTGTTGCGGCGGCGGGGACGCGGGTGGTGGGGCCGCGGGTGGCGGCGGCGCGATGACCTCGTCCGTCGTCGTTCGGCGGAGCAGCACGGTCTGGCCGTTGGGCAGCGTCGCGGGGCTTTCGGCAACACGCTGCTGCACAACGACCGCCGTCGGGGGTGGACTCGAAGGGGGCGTGTGGCCGTACGGAGCGTGAGGAGGCGGCGCGTTCGCGGGGGGCGATGCAGACGGGGGCACTGCGGCGGGCGGAGCCTGCGGCACCTGGCCTGCGCGCACATCGTGCTTGACCGCCATGCGGATGTGCCCAAAAAACTCGCCGAGGTTGCGCATCAAGCCCATAGGTACGGCCGGCCTCGCGTTTGTGCCCTTCTGACCATCGCGCTGCACGCCAATGGTCGCAGCGGCAAACCGGCCAAAGGGTACCATCGCCCATGATCACGATCCCGATTCGTGGGGCGTTTGCTCTGGTTCTCTCGCTTCTGGTGACCGTCGGCGTCGCGTCGCCCGCTCAGGCGCAGACCGTGTTCCGCGTCACGCTCGCCCCGGGCGTTCTGGGCGATGCCCCGGTTGTCGCCGGGCGGCTCGTCGTCGCGCTGGCGCACGAGGACGCGAACATCTCAAGGCGTACCAGCCCGCTGGATGCCCCGTTCTGGGATGACCCTCAGCCGATCTTCGGCACCACGGTGAGCATGAAGCCGGGCGAAGCCGTCATCGTCGATGATGCCGCGACGTCTTTCGCCAGCAAGCCCTCGGCCCTCAAGCCCGGGAGGTATCGGGCCGCGGCGTGGCTGGTCGCGAATCAGGCGACGAGCAAGTGGCGCGGCGTGCCGGGCAATGCGTACTCAGAAGTCGTGGAGTTCGTTGTCCCGGAGCCGCCGGGCGTGGGCGGGCCGGTCGATATCACCCTTGCGACCGCGACGCGCGAGCCCGAACGCCGATGGCGGCCGGGTCAGGTCGAGGAGTTCGTGGTGCGCGGCGCTCTGCTCTCGGCGTTTCATGGGCGAGAGGTGGTGCTCCGCGCGGGTGTGGTTCTTCCGGCGGGCGGCGTGCAGGAGGGTCGGCGGTACCCCGCGGTGTATCACGTTCCGGGCTTCGGCGGACGGCACGATGAGGCCCTGAGCGTTCGGCGAGCCGTTGCCCGTGGCGATGGCGACCTGGACCGAAACGTGCTGCACATCTACCTCGATCCCGAGAGCCCCAACGGGCACACGCTCTTTGCCGACTCGGCCAACAACGGGCCGTGGAACCGCGCGCTGGTCGAGGAACTCATTCCCGCGCTGGAGAAGCAGTACCCGCTCATCAGCGAACCGACGGCCCGCGTGCTCCGCGGCCATTCCTCGGGCGGTTGGAGCGTCGTGTGGCTCGGCGTGAACAACCCGCAGACCTTCGGCTTTGCGTGGAGCACGGCGCCGGACCCTGTCTGCTTCTCGTGGTTCCAACTCGTGGACATCTACCGCCGCGCGAACATGTTCGTGCCCGCTCCGGGCGAGCCTGTCGGGCCGGGTGATGCCGCCGGCGCCGACACGCCCAGTTATCGCCGCGGCGGGGCAATGAAAATGACCATCCGTCAGGAGGCGGGCGGCGAAGAAGTCCTCGGCCCCGACGCCACCAGTGGGCAGCAGTGGGCCAGTTGGCAGGCGGTCTTCGGCCCGCGCGATGATCGCGGGCGCATCGTCGAGCTCTTCGATCACGTCACAGGAGCGATCAACCCCGCGGTGCTCGATCACTACCGCGGCTACGACATCACGCACCTGCTCCGCACGCGCGGAGATGTGGTCGCCGATCGGCTGATGAACCACGTGCGCATCATCGTGGGTGATGCCGACAACTTCTTTCTGGAACAGGCGTGCATGGCCCTGCGTGATGAGCTTCAGCCGCGAATCGACGCGCGGCGCGCGAGCGGCAACACGCAGGAGGTGCCCGGCGGCGTGATCATCGTGCCGGGGCTGGATCACGGCAGCGTGTTCGGACATCCGAGCGTGCGTCGTATCCCCGCGGAAATGCTCGCGTACTTCCGTGCCGCGGGGCATGTCCCGCCGGCGGTCGATGAACCCAAGCCGTGAGGCGAGCGGCTCAGGCTTCGATGCCCAGGTCGGCCTTTGTCAGCAGTGATTCGAAGTGAACGCCGGCGTGGGCGAAGGCCTGTGCCGCGCCCTCCTGCCGATCGATGACGGCGATGACGCCGAGCACCTTTGCGCCAGCGTCGGTGAGGATCTTTACGCCCTCGAGCGCCTGGCCGCCGGTGGTGGCGACGTCTTCGACGAAGATCACGTGCTCTCCCGGCACGAGTTGGCCTTCCATCTGCTTGGCGGTGCCGTAGTCCTTTTTGGCGTTGCGGACGAAGATGCACGGGATGCCGGTGGCCATGCACGCGGTTGTGACCAGTGGGATGCCGCCAAGTTCCGCACCGGCCAGGCGATGAACGGGCAAGCCCGCGGCGGCACCGATGGCCCGGATGCGCTGGGCGAAGAGCAGCCCAAGGCCGCGGAGGATTTCCGGACGCGTGCTGAAGAGGTACTTGTCGATGTAGTAGGTGCTGGTGCGGCCTGAGCGGAGCGTGAAGTTGCCGCGGAGCACGCACGCGGAAGCAACCTGACGGGCCAACTCTGCCCGGTTGAGTTCGGTGGTCGGGGCGGTGGTCATGAGCGGAGTGTACGAGCCGCCCGGCCGGGTCCGAGAGCGACCTGGAGCTGAGAGGCCGGGCGCGCAAAACCGGCATAAGCACCTACGAGGGCGGCGAGAATTGCAAAGGATTTGCAATGCTTTGAATTCGGGGGTTTGCCGTGCCGCAATAGGGGAGTACCATAGGACGCGGGCAAGAGGCGGCCTGCGAGGCTGAGATTTGCTCGGACAATTCTGACGAGAGAGATGGACTCACAGTTTTTGTGCGTTGCGGCGGTCGCCGCTGTTTCCATGGTCGGCTCGGCAATGGGCGCGACTACGGTTTCGCCCTTGGCCGGCGGTGATGCCGCGTTCAATGCGCTGACGAACAACGGCACGCTCGAGCGTGCGGTGGTGGAGGCTCGCATCGGTGACTCGCCCGCGGGCGGCACGTGGGAGCAGGCGATCTGGAAGCTGGGCGCGGTGGGCCAGCCCCAGACCAGCGGGCAGTTCGCGTGGACCAGCGGCGTGCTCGTTCCGTTCACGTTCGCGTTCGACGGTGCGTCGACTGTGACGTTCTCGCTCGGTTCTTCGACGCAGACGTGGAACGCCGTTGAGGGTTCCTTCACGGACATCTTCGTCTGCGTCCGTTCGACGAGCAACTCGTCCATCGCGCTGACGCAGATGAGCGTCAGCGGCTTGGGTGCGATCGCCGATCTGACCAGCAGCGGCGCGGTCCCGGCCGCGTATCTGCGCATCAGCAACACCAACGCCTTCGGTGCAGTGAGCATAAGCGGGCAGATGGAACTGTCCTGGACCGGCCAGCGGCCGAACGGCTCGGGTCTTGCGGCGCAGATCAAGTTCAGCAACATTCCGACGCCCGGCGCGGCGGCGGTGCTGGGTCTGGCGGGGCTGGTCGCGACGCGTCGTCGTCGCGCCTGAATCTGAGCGGACGGAAACCTTCGGGTAGAATCGAACCAGCCGCCGTCGGCCGCGCATCCGGACAAGGGGTACGCGGCCGGCGGCGGCGGTTCATTTGGCCCGCATGCCGATGCGCGCGTGAGATCGTGTACGCTTGCCGGGCGTGGAGTCACGCCATCGGAGGGCTCGCCGCGGCGATGAGCGAGAAGACCGTCAGCCTGTTCAGCGCCAAGACCGCCAGTTTGGGCGGCGGCGTATCGGCATCGCTGGAGATTCCCGCGCGGCTTGGGCCCGTGGTGCTGCTGCGTGCGCTCGGCGAGGGCGGCATGGGCGTGGTGTGGCTCGGCCGGCACGAACTTCTCAACAAACTCGTGGCGGTCAAGTTTCTTCTTGCCCAGCGAACGAGCGTTGACAGCCCCGAGTTTGCGATGTTCATCGAGGGCGCACGGGCCGCGGCGAACGTTCGGCACGATTCTCTCAACCCCGTGCTGCACGCCGACGCGGTCGAGGGCGTTCCGTATCTGGTGCTGGACTACATCGACGGGCCATCGGTCTCGGCGCTGGTGCGTCGGCACGGCGCGCTGCCCGCGGCGGTTGCGGGAGCGGTGGTGCTGCAGGCGTGCGAGGGCGTTAGCGAGCTACACGCAAAGGATGTCGTGCACCGCGACCTGAAGCCCTCGAACCTGATGATCGAGCAGAGCGGTCGCGTGGTCGTGACGGACTTCGGGCTCGCGTGCGTGAAGCCCGCTGGGCGTGTCGGACAAGGTGCGACCATCGGCACCCCGGCGTACATGGCGCCGGAGATGTTCGACGGAACGATCTCGCCCCGTACCGACGTTTACGCCCTCGGCGTGACGCTGTTCGAGCTGCTCACCGGTGATGTGCCTTTCCGTGGCAAGGTCGATGAGCTCCGGGTCATGCACAGCGATCGCGAACTGCCGATCGCGCCGATGGGTGAGCGCGGCGTGCCCGAGGCGCTGCGCGAGGTGGTCATGCGCCTGGCCAACAAGAACGCGCTGTATCGCCCGAAGACCGCGCGTCACGCGGGGGATGTGCTGCGCGAAGCGATGGAGCGGGCGGGACTGCGCCCCGCGCCGCTGAGCACACTCCAAGCTCTGGCAAGCGGCGCGGCGATGACCGCTGGCGCCGATGGACGTGTGAGCATCGTCGCCGGCAGCCGGGTTGCGGGCGAGGGTGGGTTGGACGCGATGCTCGCCCGGGGGGGCGACGTGACGCTGGCGACCCCTTCGGCCAACACGCCGGGGTCCGGCGGCAACGCGACACCGGGCACATTCGCGAGTGCGCCCGGTGGTGGCGCCGGCGGGGTCACGCCGGGGTACTACGACGTGTTGCGGACCATGGCCGAGACGCGACGCGAGGGGCGGCCGGGTGATCGAGCGACTCCGGGCGGCGGGATTGATGGCCGAACGGCCGCGGGAGCAGGAGCGAGCGGGGATGGCGCATCGCGGGGCGACCTCGGCGGGTCCGGCGAAGTTCAGCGCATCGGCGCGGATGCACCCGTGATGGCCGCCGCGACCACGGCAGGCGGCCGCGGCTTGCCGCTGGCGGCGCCGAAGTTGGCGCCGGGCGGAGCGATGCGAGCGTGGGGGCTGGGCGCGTCGGTTGGCACCGTGGTGATGGTCGCGGGCGTGCTGATCGCCGAAGCGAGCGCGATCCGGTGGGCGTTGCTGTGGCTGCACGGCGTGCTCTCGCAGTCACAGGTGATCGGCGATGAAACGCCGACGCTGCTCGCGGGCGTGAGTGTTCCTGGCGAGTTGCCGATGTGGATCCAGGGCACGGTTCGCGTGGTGGTGTGGTTGGCGATCGCGCCGATTGCGCTGTACGTCGGGGTGCGTGTCACTCGGGTATTCGGGCTCGCGCGGCTGGCACCGCGGCAGACGCCGCGGTGTGGCTGGTGCGGGAATGAGATCGGCGAGACGGCCACCGTGTGTCCTTCGTGCCGCGTGTCGCTCGACGCGGTCGATGCCGATGGCGAGGACCCGCCGGATCTGCGGCTTGGCGCTCGCCTCTCACGTGCGGCGTGGGGGTTGGGCGTGCTCGCGTGCGTCGGGCTTCTCACGCTGGTGATTGCGCTGCTGACCGGTGCGAGCGCTGTGTGGAATGAAGGCCTCACGATCCGCCCGCTGTTGGTCTGTGTGCTGCTGACGCTGCCCATGATTGCCGCGGCGGTCGGGGTTTATGTGCTGCAGGCGTGTGCGACGCTGCACCTGCGCGGGCGGACACACTGTCCCCGCTGCGGTCGTGCGCGAGCGGTGGGGGCGGAGGTCGCGATCAGGGATCGCGCAGCGGGCGACTGTCGGTGTGCTTGATGACGGCCACCCGGGCGAACGGGTTCATGGAACATCGCCGCGCTTGCGGGCGCGGAGGATCTGCTGGACTTCATCGATGAGTTGCGCGAGGCGCTCGTCGCTGGCATCGAGCTTGGAGTGTCGGTTGCGCTCGACCTCCTGGACCTCTTGGTAGTTGTTGATGATCGCGCCGACGATCAGGTTGATCAGGATGAAGGTGCCGATGATGATCCACGAGACGTAGAAAATGGTGATGAACCAGCGTGTGGCCTTGACATCGTCGTAAGCCTCGTAGCGAAGCTGGGTCCAGTCGTCGCCGGTGAGGATGCGAAAGAGCGTAAAGAGCGATTCGTGCAGCGATCCCCAGTACTGCGGCTGGTACTGGCCGAAGAGCTTGAAGCCCATGACCGCGAAGATGTAGAAGAGCAGGATCGCGAGCATCGCGATCCACTTCATGCTCGCCACGCTCTTGAGCAGGACCTCGACGATCAGGCGCAGTTCGCGGATCGAGCGAACGAGCCGGAAGATCCGCAGCACACGCAGAATCCGCAGCACCGGGGCCATGGGTCCGAGCGCGCCCAGAAGCGCCTCGGGCACCAGCGCCGCGGCGACGATCACGATGTCGAATATGTTCCAGCCGTCGCGGAAGAACTCGCGCGTGCTCGAGCGTCCGAGAAAGCGCATCACGATCTCCACGATGAAGAATGCGGTGCAGACCTTGACCAGCAGCGCCAGGATGCCCGCCGCGTCGCTGCCCTTGGTGGCATAGGTCTCCGCGCCGAGCAGGACCGCGTTGAAGAGCACCACCGACATCGAGATCGCGTTGAAGCGACGACCCTCGACCAACTCACGCATGTTCATGCATCGCCTCCGTAGTTCCCGCGGCTTCTCGGACGCGGGGAGGCCGATGGTACGGGCTCCGCTCGGCGTCCGCGCCCCGAGAAGCTGACGGGCAGAGCGTTCGCCGACCGCGGGCGCGTGAACCTGGCGCACATCTGCGGCCGCCCGATCGGCGGGAGTAGCGGAGTTCGTGTTTGCGGGCGGATGCCGCCCCTTTGCGCGTCGATACACCAACTCGGCGCTCGGTGCGCCGAGGGAGCGCTCACGATCGACACGCACGCACACCATCCGAACGGATCAGTCCTGCCGGCTTCGGCACGAGGCGCCGCCGCGCCCAGCGTCGTGCTCGGCGTCGGAGGTCGTGCCATGCTCAGCGCCGGCTGGTGGGCAGAGCGCGTAGGGCCGTGGTGGCCCGCCGCGTGCGCTCGTCCGAGCCTGCGCCCGTGGTCGCTGGAGGACCTGCTGGTCCGGCGTGACGCGATGGACTCGCTCGCATCGTGCGATGCGGCGGTCCTGATCTGCCGAGAGGAATCGGACCTTCGATCGCTTCTGCGCATCGCGGCGCACCTGCGCGAGCAGGGCCGCCCCGGGCTGGCGATCGTCGAGGCTTGGGCCAGCCCGTGGGCCCAGCGGCTCGGCGCTGCGGGGCTCATCGTCCTGCCCGCGCACAGCGAGCCCGGCGTTCTCGCGGGGATGCTCTGCGGCCTGGTCGCCAACGCCCGCTCACGGCGCGAACTCGAGGAGCAGGCCAGCACGAGCGACATTGTTCAGGCCCGCGCGCGATCGTGGCTGCGCCGAGTGGATGAGGAACTCCACATGGCCGCGAAGATGCAGCGGGAAATGATCCCGCGCGAGCGCCCGGACCCGGGCGTGCTCGACGTCGGCGCGATCTTCCGCCCGCTTTGGCACGTCAGCGGCGACATCTACCGGTTCTGGCCCATGGGCGACGGGCGATGGGCCTTCATGATGGCCGATGCGATGGGTCACGGCGTCCGCGCGGCGATGGCCGTGATGATCATCGCCCACGAACTCTGCCTGGATCACCTGCCGCATGACCGTACGCCGAGCGAAGCCCTCAAGCGGCTCAACGCGGCGATGTGCGATCATCCCAGCGAGGCGCTGCGCTTCGCAACGGCGATCTGCGGCACGATCGACCTGTCAACCGGCACGGTTGATGTCGCCGCCGCGGGCCATCCGCACCCGCTGCTGGTACGCCACAGCCACGTGCGGCAGATCGAGCTGGACGGTCCGGTGCTCGGCGTGTTTCCCGATGCCGAGTTCGCCCAGAGCACCCTCACGCTCGTGCCCGAGGCGACGCTCATCGTGCACACCGATGGGCTCGAAGAGGCCTTCGGCTCTGTGCCCGCGAACCTCGGACACGATCAGCACGCCGAAGGGAACGCAACCGACCGCGCCCGCAGGGCGCTGCTGCGCTTCAGCGATGCGTCGCGACGGGTTCAGGATCAGCTTGATGAGCTCTCGACGGAACTCGATGACCAGTACGCCTCGCTCCATCGCAGCGATGATGTGACGGTTCTGGGCCTGCGCCGGTCGGAACGCTGAGAGCAGAACTCAGTGCGGCGGTCGCATCGCGGCCCGTGAGGAAGTCAACGCTACCGAGAAGCCCGGAACGGACCTGCGTAGCGGCGTGGGGTCAGCGCTTCGGCGGATGAAGCGTCAGCACCTGTCCGGCGGGGCCTATCAGCGTGACGCTCTGCTGACCGGCATCGATGTGCGTGATGATCCAGCCTTCTGAAGGGCTCTCGCCGACGCTGCGGACCTTTGAGTTGATCATCGCAACCGCGCGGTCGACGGTGCCGACGATCGACGTGACGCGCAATGACGGAACGCCGGGCTGGTTCACGACGGGCTCGATCTCCGGCTCGGGCTGACTGGTCGCCTGAGTCTCAGCGACCGCCGCGGGCTTGTCCATTGGGCATGCCGCGATCGTCGCGGGCTTTCGCGTGGATAGCCACAGCGCGGCGTTCAGCGTCGCGGGAGACTCCTTGCTCGGCGAGGGCGTGGGTTCAGGTTCCGCAGGGCCCTCCGAAGTGGCGGCACTTGCGGGTGTCAGCGGAGTGCTCGAGAGCGAACGCACCGCCTGAACGACCAGCACCGGAAGCAGGCACCCGCCCAGCAGAAGCAGCTTGGCCGGGTCCATGATCAGTCGGGGCGTGTTCATCGGTCGGCCTCCGGCGTTGCCGCGCTCAGGACCCTTCGGATAGGGGTCAGATCCGGTACGAGCACGTCGCAGCCGATCTCGGCGGTCACAACCGTCGAGCCGGCCTCGACGGGCGGGGAGACCCGCAGCATTCGAATATGCACGAAGCCGAGGTCGCGCTGGAGAGCCTCGACGAACGCAACGACGGCCGGGAAGGACCCGCGGATGGACATGTCAAAGCCGAGGCGGCGGTCCTTGGGAGCGGAATCGGCACCTGCCGCGGCGGGATCAGACGCGGACGATGCCGCGCCCGTCGGCACCGCCGGTGTCGTCGGTGTGACCTGATCGATGCGGACACCCAGCCGCTCGCCCAGCGACATGAACTGCGTAAACGCCTCCGACTCGTCGGCAAGCATCGCGGCTCGCCGCTCGAGTTGAATGACGCGATCGCCCAGCGCGTTGAGTTCGCGGTTCTTCTCGTCGAGACGGCCGGGGTGGGTCGTGACCGCGCTCACGCGCTGACGCACGTCGTCCTCGGCGCGACGCTGCTCCGCGAGTTCACGCTCGCGCGGAGCGAGCACTCCGAGCCACAGCCCGGACAGCAGGGCCGCGGCGATGCAGAATTCCGGGATGAGTGGCCGGAGTTGGTTCGGGTTCACGGGCGTTCCTCAGCGATGGCGCGGGCGCGTTCCTGGCCGGAAGTGATGCCGGTGACGTTCAGACCGGTCAGCGGTGCCAGGGACAACGAGAGTTCGAAGCGATGTTCCTCGCCCGTCACGGCCTCGCTCGCGGGGACTCGGGAAGTTGCACCGAGCCGCGCATCAAGCACGAGCGGGATCGCGCCGAGCGTGTCGGTGTACGAGCGCATCGCCTGCGCGAACGGTCGCTCCGCCGCGGCGCTGATCCGGCCTGTCAGGCGCAGCGTGGCGTTTCTTTCGCCGGGAGCGATCTCGACGCGGCTTATGCGAACGTGCGGGGGCGTGGCCGAGGCGACCTCCGCCAGCAGTACCGCGAAGTCGCTCGTTGGCGACGCGTGACGCGCCACGCGGCTCTCCAGCGCCCGCATCAGCTGCGTCGCCTCGGCAAGAGAGGTCTTCATTTGCGCAAGGCGGTCGGCGTCCCCGGCGCTCCGCTGCAGATCCTCGAAGATTGAACGGGACTGCGACAGCTGCACCGATGTCCAGAACCAGCTCATGCATAGCAGGGCGCCGGCGGAGAGGTACCCCAGCCGCAAGCCACGCCGCGCCCCGAGAATGCGCTGAGCCTGGCGAGTTTGATCCGACACCAGCCCGAGCCCGAGCCCGCGAAGACCCGGCCACGCGGTGATGATGCTCGAGACCCGTTCAGCCACGCGCGCGTTCGAGGAGTCCTGAGGGGCGGGCGCTTGAGCCGGTGAGGGGATCGGTTGAACGCCCGGTGTCGGGCTGAGCCCGATCATGCTGCCCAGAGCGCGCTCGCTGGAGATGCTCAGTCCGGTCAACTGCGCGACGGACTCCGCGAGCCGACCCAGGGCCGATCCGGGACCGTCGAGCACGATCCGCAGGTTCGTTCGCTCGCCTTCGGTCAGACCGAAGCGGAACGACTGCTTGACCTCCACCGCCAGACGCTGCAGAACGGGCTGGAGCAGCGGGAGCACCGATGCACCATCGATGCCGCGCGAGCTGTCGATCACGTCTCCGGGCAGCGGGATGCCGGCTTTCGCCAGCAGTGCTCTGGCCGCGGGGCGGTCAAGGGTGATCGGCACCTCGTCCGGTCGACGCGTTCGCATCGGTCGGGACATCGCCTCGCAAAGGGCTTCGGTCCCGATCGCGACGGTGCGGATGAAGCGGAGCGTGCCGCCGACGCCCGCGGCCATGGTCGTGGAGTGCTCGCCGATCCAGATTGTCGCGGTCGCGGTGGCCGGGTCCTTCTGCCCCGAAGTCGCCGTGACGTTCCGAACGCACAGCGCAAGTGCGGGCGCATCGACCGGGAGGCACTGCATCACGTTCAGCCCTGCGCTGGTGAGCCAACTCGTCAGCGCGTCGACGCTCTGCGCGGCATCGAGGACCGCCAGCGTGTGCCGCTGCGGTGCGCCTCGGGCATTGACGGGCGAGGGGTCGGTCGCGAGCACCTGCGCATCGCTGATTCCATCAGTTGTCGAGAGCGACTCGGCGGCCTGCAGACGCGCAGCGCTGCGAGCCTCGGAGATCGATCCTGTCGCGGGGCAGTTGTACACGCCGGCGATCGCCGTCGGAGCGTGATACAGCAGCACCGCGTCCGCGCCGCTCAGTCCGAGGCTCCGCACAAGGCCGGTGAGCGGCTCGTGCAACTCGGCGATGATGCCCGGCCAGCGGTCCTTGTAGGTCGGCGCGTCCAGTTCGTGGGCGCGGGCGTCTTCAACCCGGTCGCCGCGGCAGCGCGCGACGACCAGCCGCGTCATGGTCAACTGAATGATCGCTCGTGCTTTGGGCACCGTCGGGGCTCCGGGTCTGACCGAGACAGATTCGAACGGAGCGGGCACCGCGTGGCCGAGTGCATCGAACCGTTCACCGCATTCATCGGCCATTCCCAGGCCCAACTTCGCGCTCACACCTTGTCGGGGGCTGGGCGAGTTATCGGCGACCTCGACATCAAGGGACATGCGATGGTTCTCGGTCCTGCGCCGTCTGTGTGGAATGAAAAAGCCCCGGGCACGGGGCCCGGGGCTTTCGGATGCTGCGTGAGCGGCACCGTCGCATTATCGGCGGCAACGATGCGGTGCCATTGAATCAGCGACGACGACGGGCCGCGGCGATTCCGGCCAGACCAAGCAGAGCGGCCGAGGCGGGGGTCGGGATGACGGCGTAACCGAAACCGCCACCGAACGGTCGTTCGGAGACCGTAAAGACCTGCGTGAATGCGCCAGTGGTGGTGTTGATGGTGCCGAAGCGGAAGCCGGAGGTTCCGTGGTTCTGCTGGCCGGTGGAGGTGTTGTAGGCTCCGATGCGGGTGCCGAGCCACATCTGGCCGTTGTGCCATGCGCCGCCGGCCTGGCTCCAGGTGATGCCGGTGTTGCCGATAACCGTTGGGGTGGAGATAACGCTCAGGTTCAGGGCGCGGAGGTTGTAGCTCAAGCCGTCGAGAGCATACATGATGTTGCCGCTGCCCGGATAGGCCGAGGCCGGGATGCCGGGGTTCACGCCGGTGAGCACCGTCGTCGCCGCGGAGATCACCGCGCTGGTGTTGGCGTTCCGGATCTGGAAGTCGGTATGGCCACCGCTGAAGGTCGTGAAGGTGAGCAACTCGAGAACGCTTCCGTTCATGCGGAAGTCGAAGGTGTTGGTCTGTCCGCCGAGCGCCGGAAGAGCCGTGGACGTGAGCGCACCGGTGGTGGTGTTGATGCGATAGAGGCTGCCGCCGGCGGTGGTGCCACCCCAGAGGTTGCCCATCGGATCGAACGCGAGCGACGAGATCGTCGGCGCCGTAGAACCGTTGAGGGTCATGTTGATCTGCGTGACGGTCGCGCCGTTGTCGCTGGTCACAAACAGCCTGTCACCCTGCGTGAAGTAGTGGGTGAGCTGGGCGCTCGCCGCGCTGCCGGCGACAAGAAACAGTCCAAACGCTGCGAGAACACGATTCATCTCTCTTTCCTCTTTGCAATGGGCTCTCGCCCATGCTCCGCTTGTTCGGGATCGGGCGATCGATCGCCAAGACGATTACCCCGAGTGGACATAAGTATCTTCCCCAACAGCCGGCGTCAATCCGCAGAACGAGAAGATCGCGTGCAACGCTTAAACTCGACCTGTTCGGGTGTCCCAAAGTGGCACAGGCGTGCTTGGCGGCGATACCGGCGACCATTGTGTTCGCGAAAAAACCCCGGGCACGAGCCCGGGGTTGAAATGAACACATCCGATGTACGAATCGCGATTCGATCTCGAAGCGAGATCGTCCTTAACGCCCGACGCGCTTCTTGCCCGCGGCGAAGGTCGGCATGCCCTCGCCCTTCTCGTACATGTCAGCGAACTTGAAGCCCTTGCGGCCCTTCCAGGCCTTGCGGTGATACGCGTCGCTGGCCAGCAGCGGGAAGAGGGCCGAGAGCTCGCCGAAGACCATCTGCTCGTGCACGACGTCGACCTTGCCCCAGGAGCAGGCCTCGCGAAGCGTCGAGCCCGAGAGTGCGCCGTCGCGGCTGTCTGCGACGGTCATCTGGATCGCGTACTTGTGCATCCCGATGTCGCCGCGGGCCTTGCCGCCCTTGCGCTCATTGAGCAGCTCGGCGGCGACGACGATGTCCTGGGCGAAGTTTTTGGGAACGCCGCCGCCGAGCATCAGCAGCCCGGTGTCCTTGCACATGAGCTTGATGTCGGTCAGCTCGCGGAAGTCCTTGCCGCTGTCGATGGCGACCTGCCCGCGGCCTTCCTCGATGGCCTCGGTCTGCTGGAGCACGATGCCGAAGCCGGCGGAGCAGTCGCTGAACGCGGGCACGAAGATCGGCACGCGCTTCTGGAAGCAGGTCTTGACGATGCTCTCGTTCTTCGCGTACTTGGGGTTGTTGGCCAGGTACGCGCCCATCGCCTCGATGAACTCGCGGCTGGAGTACGCGCCGGGCGCGAACTGGTTGAAGATCTCGTACGTCGCGTGGTCGCACGCGCGAAGGTCGTCCTCGTTGATGTATGTGTCGTAGATCCGGTCGATCATCATGTTCCGCAGAGTCATGTCGTCGACGGGCGGTGCCTCCGGGCTGCCGGGGGCGATGTAGTGCTTGAAGCCCATGCCCTCGAAGAAGTCCTGGTCGACGATGTTCGCGCCGGTGCTGACGATCGCGTCGATGCAGTTGTTCTCCACCAGCGTGATCAACGCCTTCTTCAGCCCCGCGCTGATCAGCGACCCGGCGAGAGTCAGGATCACGGCGCAGTCCTTGTCCTTGAGCATCATGCTGTAGATGTCCGCGGCGTTCGCCAGTGTGCGCGACGAATACGCCATGTCGCGGTAGCTGTCGATCACCGTGCGTGCATCGAACGCCGTGATGTCGATGTGTTCAACAGGGCGGCTGAGCAGGTCCTTCTTTGTCCACTTCTGGCTGGCCATCTCGGTTCTCCTGGGCGATCCGCGTGATGCTCACGTTCGTCTCTGCGCTGTCGGGCATCGCTCCTGAAGTTCCCGCCCCGCTCGCTGCGCGGGACCGAATCTTCCGGAACTTTGCACCCGCGCATCATCTATCCGCAGCCGCATGCGTATCGCTCGCCATCGGCCAAGCCCCCCTGGCCATCAATTGGTGTACTTAGCCCGCCGGGGGTGGCGGCGGGAACTTTCTGAGAGTAGGAGAGGTTTGCGCTTGATTCCGCATACGCCTGAGCACTCTCCCGGGGGCTGGGTCCGAGATGTACACCGTTAAGTCGTTGCTCTATCAGGCTATGTGCAAAAATCCCCTAAAAAACAACTGAAAGAGTCCATCTTCGCATTCCGCGGATGAAGTGTGGCCTTCGGTTTGCCGATTCGGGAAGCGTGCTGGGTGGTCCCAGCAAATTCTCATGGAAATCGGAGGCTTCTGCATGCGACTGCGAAATTTGGGGATTCGGACTCGTGTCTTCCTTCTTCTTCTGATCCCACTCTTGGGACTTGCGACAGTCATGTATGCCTCCTGGAGTGTCACCTCCCGGGTGCGCATCGGCGGGCCCGTCGCCTCGGAGTTGATTGCGCAAAAGGACCTGATCGCCGACATTCTCCCGCCTCCGCTATTTGTCGTCGAAGCTCACCTTCTGGCGCACCAAGTGCTCACGGCCAGCACGCCCGCAGAAGTCGACTCCTGCATCTCCAGACTTGAACGCTGCCGAACGCTGTTCGAGGAACGAAGGGAGTTCTGGCGTCAGAACTTGGGCAATGAGCTCAACGACGCGATGTACAATCAGGTGATCCCTCCGGCCGAGCAGTTCCTTACCATCGCAACCACCGACCTTCTCGCGCTCATTCGGGCCGATCGTCGCGACGAGGCACACGCTCTCGTTCGGGGACGGCTTGAGGAACTGTTCATCGAGCACCGGCAGGCGGTCGAGTCTGCGGCTCAGCTTGCGACCACCATGGTCGAGCAGACCCAGCGGCGCGCCGAGACCGAGGTCGCAAGCGGCATGCGGACTATCTCGGTCTCAGCAGGCATCGCCGTGGTGTTGATGATCGGCTTCGCCACGTGGATCGGCCTGTCGATCAGTTCGCCGCTCCGACAGGTGCTTGGGGCCATGCGCGACTTGACACAGGGCAACGGCGATCTGCGCAAGCGCCTTGAGCTGCCGCCTGACACCTCGGAGATTGGTCAGCTCGTTTCGCTGTTCAACAGCTTCCTGAACAACATCCACGTCATCATCAAGCAGGTCGCTGAGTCTGCGCGTCAGGTTGCCGCGGCCAGCACGCAGATCGCGGCCAGCAGCGAGCAGATGAGCACGGGCCTCAAGCAGCAGCAGGGCCAGACCGAGCAGGTTTCAGCCGCCATCGCCGAGATGTCCGCCAGCGTCGTCGAGGTCGCCA
>JAJTHN010000007.1 GCA_021297895.1 Phycisphaeraceae bacterium
GGCCCCGCCAGCGTCATTCCCCACAGCCCCTATCCTCACCCCCAGACTCTCATAGCACCTGGTACAGAAACTGGGGGCAGGTCAATCCACTCTCGCCCAGACCTCCGTCGATCCGCGCCTGCGCATCGAGACCGCGGCCACGAACCTCTCCACGGGATTCGCCAACCTCATCAGTGCCGCGTGCTTCGTCGATGCGGACACGCTGCTCATCGCGCGGCGGTCCGACGGCGTGATTCGTCGGCTGGATCTTTCCGCCGGCGCGGTCGCTCAGCCCGGGGCGGTTGTGCACGATCTGGACATTCTCGCGCCGACGCCGACGGACTCGCAGTCGGAGTACGGCGTGCAGTCGATCACACTTCATCCGCAATTCGCATCGAATGGATGGGTCTACATCCGCTACAGCAAGCGGCTGGCAAGCACGCCCGCGGGGCAGGACACGCCGCAGAGCCAGACCAGCGAGTTCGCCTCGCCCATGGACAACGTGACGGAGCGGTACATCTGGAACCCCGCGGGCAACGGCGGCGCGGGCTCGCTCACGTTCGACGCGTCGATCCGCACAGCGCGCACGCAGACCCGCTACCACCACGGCGGGCCCAGCGCGTTCACGCACGACGGCAAGCTCATCACGCTCCACGGCGACCAGCGCCTGACCAACGACATCGCCTTCAACGGCGGGACGCAGTCGTTCTTCCCGGATGTCTCGGTCATCACGCGGCTGAACGACGACGGGTCGATTCCACCGGACAACCCGTTCGTGATCAGCGGCGCACCGGCGTTCGCGCACGCGTGGTACGCGTACGGCTTCCGCAATCCGTTCGGCGTGGCGATCGATCCGCTCTCCGGACGGCTGTGGGTCACCGACAACGGCGAGGCATCGTTCGACGAGATCAACCGCGTCCCCGCCGGCGCCAACGGCGGAGCCAACGACTTTGCCGGCCCGAGCACCGATCCGAGGCAGAGCCCGCCCGCCAGCATCGCGGGGCTGAACATGATCGCCGCCGCGTCGTATGTCGAGCCGCAGTTCTCGTTCCTGCAGACCTGCGGCATCACGGGCATCGCGTTCCTCGCCGGAACATCGCTCGGACCCGCATTCGAGCGCGATGTGCTGATCGGCAACTACAACAGCGGGTTGCTGTGGCGCATGCGCGTGAACGCGGATCGAACCGCGCTCGTGTTCCAGAACGCCACGCTCGAGAGCACCCGCGTCGATAGCCGACAGCCGTTCTCACGAAATCCCGTGGGCACGCCGGCGGAGGAGAACCTTCTGGCGACCGGTGTCGGCGGTGCGTTTACGGGGGCGCTGAGCATCCTCACCTCGCCCGGCCCGGCGGCCCTGCCGTACGTGCTTTGCGCCAACGGGAGGTTGTACCGCATCACGCGTGCGTGCTGGAGCGATGTGGCGAACACCGACGGCCAGCCGGGCGCCGACGGCGCGATCGACAACGGGGACTTTGCGCTGTTCTTCGTCGCGTTCTTTGCCACCGAGGGCTCGCCGGAGCGGCGGTTTGCGGACATCGCGAGCACCGACGGCGATCCGGGGCCGGATGGCGCGGCGGACAACGGGGACTTTTCGCTGTTCTTCCAGCAGTTCTTCGGCGGGTGCTAACTCCGAGGCGGAGCGGGTACCCGCCGCGGAGATGGTCAGCTCTTCATGTTCACGAACTGGAACGGGATGCCGAACTTGCCGCCTTCGACGAGTTTGATCACGGCCTGGAGGTCGTCGATCTGCTTGCCGGTGACGCGGAGTTCTTCGCCCTGGATGCTGGCCTGAACCTTGAGTTTGCTGTCCTTGATGAAGCGGACGATCTGCTTGGCCAGTTCCTGCTCGATGCCATCCTGAATCTTGACCTCGCACTTGAGGCGGCCGAGCGCGGTGCCCTCGTTCTCGCCCCACTTGAACGACTTGATGTCGATGCCCCGCTTGTGCGCGGCGGACTCGAACATCTCGCGCACGCCGCGCATCTTGGTCGCGTCTTCGGCAACGATCTTGATCTTCTTTTCCTTGCGGTCGACCGTGATCTCCACCGGCGAGCCGCGGAAGTCGAAACGGCCGGCGATCGCCTTGTTGGCGTTGTTGATCGCGTTGTCGAGTTCGGAGAAGTTGAACCGGGAGACGATATCGAAACTTGGCATGGCGCGAGGATAGCCGCGGGCACGCCCCGCGCCAAGGCGAGTGATCGTGCGCGTCGAGATGGAGCGTCGGGGCTCCTTGCGGCGCGATCGCGCGCTCAGAGGTCCTTCAGCGCCTCGAGCACCTCTTCGGCGTGGCCCGGAACCTTCACGTTGTCGAACCGCTTGGCGACCTTGCCCGCGGCGTCGATGATGTACGTGGTGCGGATCACACCCATGTACTTCTTGCCGTACATGGACTTCTCGCCCCAAACGCCGAACTTGTCGATGGTCTTGGGCGTGCCGTCTTCACCGGGCTCTTCGCCGAGAAGGGTGAAGCTGAGCTGGTGCTTCTTGGCGAACTTGGCGATGGCGCCGGTGGGGTCGGGCGACACGCCGACCACCTGAACTCCGCCGAGCTTCTTGAACGTCGGCAACTCGTCGTTGAATGCGCAGGCCTGCGTCGTGCAGCCGGATGTGTCGGCCTTGGGATAGAAGTACAGGACCAGCGGCTTGCCGAGGAACTCCTTGAGACTCCGCTTGGTGCCGGTATGGTCGACGAGGGTGAACGCGGGGGCTTTCTTGCCGGGCTCGATCAGGGGCATACTCACCTCGATGGTGCACGCGACGGGACGCGCGCGGGTTGGGATGAACGGATGCGAATTGTGGCGGGCAAGTCGATCAAGAGCGTACGCGCGATCACTCTGAACCGGGCGGCGGCGCGAGATCCTGCTCCCAGTTCCGCATTTCGCGGCCGTGCCAGGTCATCTGCTGCGGCTCATACCGGGTGAATGTCGCGGCGTGCCCATCGTGAAACGCGAGGTTGTTGCTCCCCTTGTGCCCGACGAGTTCGCCCTGAAAGAAGACCGATGGCCAGCGGGCATCATCGGGATCACAGTTGGGTGCCTTGGGCGAATCGCCGTGCGGCGCGGAAAAGAGGATCGGCTGATTCGCATCTCCCGTGAGCACGTACTGGCTGCTCAAGAGGATCTGCGGCGTGCGGATGCTCGTGCGCATGCGTCCGTTGTTCAGGATCGACGCGTAGCGCGACTGCAGGAAGTACGCGAACGGTACCTCCGGGCGGTTGCGGCCCGGGCAGACGAACACTTCGCGCGAATCGAGATACTCCGCGGCCATTTCGCACCAGCCCGGGCCCGGCGTGTCATCGCCCGTGCCATCGCCCTGCCAGGTGTGCCACGCGGACCAGTACGGGTACGTCTCGCGGTTGGAGTCGCTGTACATCGTCAGCGCTTGAGCGATCGAGCGTGTATTGGCCAGGCAGCGCGTCAGGCGGCCGGCTTCGCGAGCCGAGGCGAGGGCGGGGAGCAGGATCGCGATCAGCGTCGCGATAATCGCGATGACCACGAGCAGCTCGATCAGCGTGAACGCGCGCCGGGACATGTGCCGAGTCTACCACGGGCGGCGTTGTCGGCTGCGGGAGGATCGGGTGAACCTGCGATGCCCGCCGCGTTCGCCCCTGATCATCGGCGACGCACGCCCTCAAGGGCGCTCGGGAGAAGGTCGGCCAGCTCCATCGCCAGCAGGCCCGCGGATGCACCGGCGGTGTCGCACCATCGCCTGGCCGCATCGGCGTGGGCATGAGCGGCAAGACCGGCCATGTCCTGCGCGAGGGCGGTCGTCCGCGTTGGCTCATCAGGCCGGGCGAAGGACTGGGCCAGAAGGCCCGCGATCGCGCCGGCGAGCACATCGCCGGTGCCGGCGGTCGCCAGTGCTGGGTTGGGACGGGACACGATGTTCACTCGGTCCGGACCGGCGACAATCGTGGCCGCGCCCTTGAGCAGCACGATGCACGGCATGCCAAGGTCGGCGAGCGCTGCCTGCAACGCGACGGCCGATCGGCGGGCATCCGCAACGGCAATGGGCCGGCGTGACGGCAAGGCGTCGGCGATCTCGGGCCGGATCGCCGCAGCAAGGGCGCGGAACTCGCCCACGTGCGGCGTGAGGATGATGTGAGCGTGCGGGCTGATGACCAGCGGCCGTCGGCGGCCAGCACGCGAGCCGGCTCGGGGCACTCTCGCGCCGAGCATCGCGGCCAGCGCGTGAATGCCATCGGCGTCGATGACCACACCGAGCGGGCGCGATCGGGGTGCCGCGAGCAGGACTTTCAGCGCCGCCAACGTTGCGGGCGATCGGCCCATGCCCGGGCCGAAGACAACGGCATTCGCCTCGGGGAGATTCACGCTGGCAAAGGCCTGGCGATAGTCGGCGGATGAACGGGTCGTGAGAGTCGCCGCGGTCGCTGAGGGACAGAGCGTCAGTGCCGCGAGGGCGATCTCTCGCGGCACGATGAGCTTGGCCAAGCCCGCGCCGACGCGAAGGGCCGCGCGGGCGCTGAGTGCCGGTGCGCCGAGCATGAGCGATGTGCCGTCGGCACAGCCGCCGACGACTATAACGGTGCCGAAGGTGCCCTTGTGGCCGTCTTTCGGGCGGACGGGCGGACGGGGCACGGTGGTGCTCGACGAACGGCTCACGGCGCGCGATCCTGGCTCGGGGCGGGCGTCGCGGCGGGTTCGGCGGGTTCGGCGGCCGCGGTCTCTTCGATCTCGATCGCGAGCCGCCCGATGATCGGCGCGAGCGTGACGAGGAAGTTCTGCGTGTCGTCGTCGTTGAGGTTCGACAGGCTCAGGGCGATGTGCGTGCCGTCGTAGGCGGTGTCCGGGAGCGTCGCGTCGAGGTGGATCCAGCGCGGTCCTTCGGGCGTGCGGACGAGGGCCTGGGCCCACATATGGAACCCGAAGACTTCGCGCTTGGCGTCGGGGAAGTACAGGTACACGAGACCCGAGACAACGCGCGCGGGGATCTTGGCGCTGCGCAACGCCGCGGCCAGAAGCACCGCGTGCTCCGTGCAATCGCCGGTGCGTGTGCGGACGGTTTCGGAAGCCGTCGCGAAGCCGACGGAAAAGTCCTTGTTCTCGATGAAGCTGTGAACGCGCCGACGGAGCCGCTCGGCTTTGTCCTCGTCGGTGGCCTCCGGCGGAAGGCGCTTGATCGCATCGGCGGCGAAGGCCGCGACTTCCGGATCGTCCGCTCGCAGGCTCACGCTCGAGTCCAGCAGCGGCGCGAGCGACGCCGGGTCGGCGAGCAACTCCGCCGGTGCGGCATCGACCGCTCCGGGATCGACCGTCACGCGGGCGCTGGTCGCGTCGAGGCGCTGGACCTGCTGCGTAGGCGATGACGGAAGGTCCGGCAGGTCGCCCTCTTTGGCTCGCAGCACATAGGTGCGACGCTTTGGCGTACGCGGATCATCGATCTTGCCGGTGGGGATGACCAGCGTGGAGTTGAGCAACTCCGGCGGCGAAAGACGCGAGCGGGCCAGATCCCGATCAGCCTGGATCATGGTCATCTTCAGGAAGCCCATGTTCATCTCGGTGCGGATCGGTACGCCCGTATCGGGCGCGACCAGTTCGACAGCCTTGAGCCCGCCGAAAGTGTCGACCACGCTCTCCCACTTGACGGCGGGAACGGTCCGCCCCAGAGCCTCGGCCGTGGTGCGTTCCAGGATCTTGCGCGAGATGGTGAGCACCTTTGTGCCCGAACTGGGGTCGAGCGTGCGCGTGTTGATGGTCTGGTCGCCACGGCGGAGCGCATCGGCAATCTGACGGCGTGCGGCGTCTGGCGTGAGCCACTCGCCTTCCGGTCGCGGGGCTGTGCGGGTGCGTGTGACCTTGCCCTGCGTGTTGGTGATGGTGATGCCCTCGGCGGTGAAGCGGCCTTCTTCGACCTGCTCGCTTGTGCCGGTGTTCATGACCTTTCGGGTTGAGACGGGCGTGCCGTCGGGCGTTTCGACGAACTCGGTGTTCATGGAGATCTTCACGCTGTCTCGGCCGCGCTTGACCTCCATGTTCATGTCCATGCCGGTGACGATGTTGCCGTCGCGCAGGATCGACCAGGCGCGGGCGTGGCCTGCTCGCTGGCCCAGAAGTTCGAGGACGTACCAGTGCTCGCTGGGTTCGAACGCGGCCGGGGCAGCCGCGGGCATCGCTGCCATTGGCGTGGATGATGGCGTTGATGGCTGGATCGGGCCCGGTTCGCGCGCGAGGGTTGGCTGTGCGAGCGCACCGAGCGCAACGGCGATGATCGAGAGGAGTGGCCGGGCTCCGGGCCGCGGAAAGACGAGGCTGGCCACCGGGCACGCGAGCAGGGTGCGGAGGTTCATGATGTGTTGAGCGTACCGCCATCGGGCTCGAGAGGGCGCTGCCGCGGTCGGCGGCATCGCGAGAACTGGAAATGACAACGGCCCGCCAGAAGGCGGGCCGTTGAGGGTTCGCAAGAACGTTCGCGGGCTCAGTTGCCGGCGGTGCCGCCACCAGCGATGGCCGTCACGGGAATCTGCGTGATGCCCGTCAGGATGGTGTTGGAGGTATCGAGATTCATCGACACGAAACGCTGGGTTGCACGACCGGCGGGGATGGTGCGCTGCGAGCTGGGCAGCCAGGAGTAGCCATCCAGAGCGCGGTGCACATAGTCCGGGGCGTCGACGATGATGTGACCTTCGTAGTAGCGGGGGTCGGGCAGCGGGCCGCCGCCGCTGGTCCACTGCTTGTCCTCGGCGTGCTGCGTGATGATGCCGATGATCTCGGTAGCGCGCTCGCGGCGGTCCTCTTCGAACTGCTCCGGCGTGCGGGGCTGCTGGTTGCCGGTGTTGCGGAAGGGCGAGCCCTGCGAGCCGCCGTCGCCACCCTGCAGCACGCGGTCGAGGTCGATCTCGGGAGCCTGCGTGAAGAAGGGGGTCTCGAAGAGGAGCTGATTGATGTCGTACAGCTCAACGCGGCGGAAGGTGTTCAGAATGGCCTTGGGGCCGATCTGGATCCTGCCGTTGGGAGTCAACTGCCACGTGACGACGAGGTACGGATCCGCCGGGTCACCAACCTGAGCCAGCACCTTCGTCAGGAAGGTCATGGGGTCGATTTCCTTGGCGTTGAGCGAGACGGGCGCGTCCTTGGCCATGCCGTCGGGCTGCTTATCGGAGCGCCAGATGGGCTCGAACTCGGCCTTGGTCTCGCGCTCGATGTACTCCAGAACGCTCGAGAGCGGGGTGCCCTCGTTGAGTTCGATGGTGATGGGCTTGCCAGTGAGCAGACGCATGACGTTGTCACGACCGGGGTTGTCGGACACGCGGCGCATCTCGCCACCGGCGGGCTGGGCCGACTGAGCGACGACCGTGCCAGCGCAAACGGCCAGCGAGGCCAAGCCGAGGATCAACATCGAACGATTGAACGGACGGACGGTGCTCATGACTGGCTCCTGCGAGGGATGGGCCGCGGTTGAGAGCCGCTGGCCCGAGAATCCATCCCCAGAGTGTATCGTCTTTTCCGCTGGCGGGCTTTGGAAGCGACCGGGATATGGGGAAAAGTTGTTCCCCAAAGCCCAACCGCCAGACCCGCCGCCGGCGTCACCCGAGCGTGCAGCCGACGCGACGTTGGACGTTGGTCCGCCATGGTTGGTTCCCGAACTTCGCGCAGACGGCATCATCCGCGGCACTCGGATGCCTCACACGACCAATACGGGATATTGAAGACACTCCGCCCCGCGTTCGGGCCACGGGGGCCGAACTGACCGCGGGCCTCGGCGAATTTGCCGTGCAGGAGGCGAAAAAGCCACTTCAGGGATTTGAACCCTGGACCTATGCTTTACGAAAGCATCGCTCTACCGCTGAGCTAAAGTGGCGTCTTAGCGGCCGTCCGCCAAGGGTCGAAAGTATCTGCAAGTGATCGGCCCGAGTCCACTGCCCAATCGTCGGAAACCAAAATCGGGACGCACGCCGGTATCGGCCTGTGCCGCGAGGTCCGCCAATCTCGATGGTGGAATGGGCGGATTCGGCTCTGGTTCGCTATGATAACTTGACGTTCGCCGATGCTCTCGATCTGGGCTGATTTTCGGCTTTTGATCGCATGGCGTGGCGGGCTTGGCCCGCGGGTTGATTCTGCACGCGGGCGAATCGCGAGGCTTCCGGCAGCGCCGGGAAGGACGTACTGACTATGGCCGACGAATTGCCACCACCCGCATCATCGAACCAACCCGGCGACTCCAACGGTCCGCAGGGCTCGGGCACCGGCGATGGTCACGGCGGCTCCTCCGTCGGCCTCGGTCGCGTTCAGGAACTGCAGATCGAACGCGAACTGCAGGACAGCTACCTCACGTACGCGATGAGCACGATCATGGATCGGGCTCTGCCCGATGTCCGCGACGGGCTTAAGCCCAGCCAGCGTCGGCTCCTCTATGCGATGCAGGAACTCCGCGTGTTGCCCAATCGCAAGCACATCAAGTCCGCCAAGATCGTCGGCGAGACGATGGCCAACTACCACCCCCACGGCGACAGCGCCCTGTACGGCACGATGGTCGGCATGGCACAGGACTGGCGCATCCGCGTGCCCATGGTTGATCCCCAGGGCAACTTCGGCTCCATCGATCCCGATCCGCCCGCGGCCATGCGCTACACCGAGGCACGCATGGCACCCGCCGCGGCGGACATGCTCGAGGATCTGCACCTGGGCACGGTCGACATGCAGCCCAACTACGACGACTCGCGCGTCGAACCCACGGTTCTGCCGGGCAAGTTCCCGAACCTGATGATCAACGGCGCCGTGGGCATCGCGGTCGGCATGGCCACAAGCATGGCCCCGAACAACCCGGTGGAGGTGCTCGACTCGATCATCCGCACGATCGACAACCCGAACATCTCGCTGGCCGAACTCATGCAGGATGTCCGCGCCAAGGTCGACGGCAAGGACGTGCTCGTTCACGCGGGAATCAAGGGCCCGGACTTCCCCACCGGCGGCGTGATCCTCGGGCGCCGGGGCATTCTCGAGGGGTACGAACTCGGACGGGGCAAAGTCACGGTCCGCGGCAACGTGCGCATCGAGCCCGTGCCCGGCAGCAAGGACCGCCAGCAGATCATCATCGACAGCATCCCGTACAACCTCGGCCTGCGCACGCTGACCGAGCGCATCGTTGAAGCGGTCAAGGAAGAGCAGATCAGCGACGTCGCCGATGTCCGCAACGAGAGCGGTCGCGAGGCGCAGGTCCGCGTGGTGATCGAATTGAAGAAGAACGCCGACCCCGGCGTGGTCGAGAAGCAGCTCTACGCCCAGACCCCGCTGCAGCAGACCTTCAGCATCAACAACATCGCGCTGGTCAACCGCCAGCCCCGCACGCTGAGCCTGCGGGAGATGATCCGCTGCTACATCGATCACCGCATCGATGTGATCCGCCGCCGCACGCGGCACCTGCTCAACGAGGCCCGCCGTAAGGCCCACATCCTCGAGGGCATGATCTACGCGGTCTGCGATATCGACGAGGTCATCCGTCTCATCCGCTCCAGCCGGACGCGCCAGGAGGCGATCGACAAACTCATGGCGCGGCGGTTCCGCATCCCCGAGGGCCATCCGTACGCGGCGCAGATTCCCCAGCGGCTGCTGGACACCGTCCGGCGGTCGGGCGACGGCGTCGCTCTCTCGCGGCTTCAGGCCGAGACCATCGGCAACATGCGCCTGATCCAGCTCACGGGCCTGGAGATCGAGAAACTCGTTGGTGAGTACGCCGAACTGGTCAAGCAGATCGAGGAGTACGAGCGGATCCTCGCGGATTCGAAACTGGTCCTGGCCATCATCCGCGCCGACTGCGTCGCGATGAAGCTGCGGTTCAACTCCCCTCGCCAGACGCCGATCATGGAAGGCGGCGATGAGGATCTGAACATCGAAGCGCTGATCCCCGTGCAGGACATGGCGGTGACGATCAGCCACAAGGGCTACGCCAAGCGCGTCGCGCTGGAGACCTACAGGAGCCAGAGCCGCGGCGGCAAGGGGATCATCGGCGGTCGCGCCCGCGACGACGACTACAACGAGCATCTCTTCGTCGCCAGCACGCACGATCACCTGCTCTGCTTCACGGATACGGGCCGGGTCTTCAAGATGAAGGTCTACGAACTGCCCGAGATGGACCGCACCGCCCGCGGGCAGGCCATCGTGAACCTGCTCGAACTCAAGCCCGGCGAGACCGTCCGGGCGTTCCTGGCGGTACGGAACTTCGAGGAGAGCAGCAGTTACCTCACGTTCATCAGCAAGCTCGGCGTCGTCAAGCGCACGGCGCTGAAGGCGTACATGAACGTCAATCGATCGGGCATCATCGCGGTGGATATCCGAGAGGGCGATGCGCTGCTCGATGTGGTGCAGACCACCGGCAACGACGACCTGCTCCTGGTGACCGCACGCGGCATGGCCATCCGCTTCCACGAGAGCGACGCGCGGGACATGGGCCGCAACGCCGCGGGCGTCAAGGGCATCGAACTCGAAGACGGCGATGAGGTCGTCGGCGGTGCGGTCGTGCCCATGACCACCGACAGCGACGGCGACACCGTCACGACCGACCCGACCCTCTCGCTCCTGACCATCACCGAGAACGGCTACGGCAAGCGCACGAGCGTCGATGAGTATCGCGTTCAGCCCGAGCAGGGCAAGATGCGCTCACAATCCCGCGGCGGCAAAGGCCGGGTGGATATCAAGACCGTCGACCGAAACGGTCGCTCCGTCGCGGCGTTGCTGGTCCACGAGGCTGACGATCTGGTCGTTGCGACCATGCAGGGCCAACTGGTGCGGATGCCTGTCGGCTCGATCAGCCTCTACGGCCGCGGCACGCAGGGCGTGCGGATCACGAAACTCAACGACGGCGACAAGGTCGCCGCGGCCAGCCGAGCCCCGCGCGGAGCGGCGGATGACGGCGAGCCGGCGGATCAGGGCACGCCGGGCCCCGCGGCGGAGTAACCCGCCGGGGCAGCCCCGTCGGCGATGATTCACCCGCCACCCCGGTCCGGGTCACGGGTACACTGGAGTCCCATGCTTACCGAATGGTCGGACAGTATTCTGGTCAGCGAACTGGCCGATGAGCCCTCGCTCAGCGGCGAGCTCTCCAACCTGCACGAGCGTTACGCCGGCGGAATCTCCAACCCCGGACGCGCCCACAAGCACCTTGTGCTGAATCTCTCGGGCGTGACGTACGTCTCGTCGTCGCACCTGGCCCAGTTGCTCCGCCTTCGCAAGCAGGTTGCCGATCACCATCGGATCATGATCCTCTGCGCGCTCACCGACCATGTCTGGTCGGTCATGCTGCTGACCGGACTGGATCGCGTTTTCCGGTTCGCGCAGGATCCCTCCAGCGCACTGACCGCGATCCAGCTCGAGTGCAACGAGAACGCCTGAGCCCGCACGGGGCACGCTCCCCGGAGAAGGACGCACCCGCGATGAGCATGGACTCGGCACAGGCCCCGCATCCCGCGCCGCACGCTCACGCCGGCGAGGGCGCTTTGCCCTCGAGTACCGCCCCTCATGCCGTCGTCGAACTCCGCGGCGTCCGACGCGTCTACTACAAGCCCGACGGATCCGTGCTCGTCGAGGCGCTGCGCGGCGTTGACCTGTCCATTCCCAAAGGCCAGTACGTCGCCATCATGGGCTCCAGCGGCTCGGGCAAGAGCACCATGATGAACATCCTCGGCTGCCTCGATCGCCCCACCAAGGGCCAGTACTTCGTCGACGGCGAGAACGTCTCGACGATGAGCGATGAGGCCCTCTCGGCCTTCCGCGGCCGCAAGATCGGTTTTATCTTTCAGGCCTTCAACCTCATCCCCGAACTGACGGTCGCAGAGAACGTCGAAGTCCCGCTTTTCTATCAGGGCGTCGCGCCGGCTCAGCGCCATGCTCGCGCCGTCGAGGCTCTGGGCATGGTCGGCCTGAGCGAACGGCTCTGGCACCGGCCCAGCGAACTCTCCGGCGGGCAGCAGCAGCGCTGCGCCATCGCCCGGGCGCTGGTGACCAACCCCGTTGTCCTCATGGCCGACGAGCCCACGGGCAACCTGGATTCGGCGACCGGCCGGTCCGTCCTGCGTCTCTTTGCCAGACTCCACGAGCAGGGCAAGACCATCATCGTCGTGACGCATGACCCCTTCGTGGCGTCGCTTTGCCAGCGCGTCGTGCGGCTTCGCGACGGCGAGATCGAGTACGACCGCCTGCAGACGCCCGAACGCCTCCCCGAAGAGGCCGCGACGCCCGCGTGATCGAGTTCCCGTTTCGCGGGTGCTGCACGGGTATCCTACAAACTCGGCGCTCGATCGCCGGGACGGCCGACGCCATCGCCCCGCAGGGTGGGCTTTGCGACGTCGCTCGCCGGGGTTCTCGTGCTGATCTGGAGCGATCATGGGCCACGCCAAGTCATCGGATCCGAACGTCTTCATCCTGCCCGACCTTGGCGAAGGCGTGCACGAGGCCGAACTGCTCAAGTGGCGTGTGAGCGTCGGGCAGACCGTCGAAGAGCACCAGATCCTCGCGGAGATGAACACCGACAAAGCGCAGGTCGAGGTTCCTTCCCCGCGCGCCGGCACGATCGCGATCCTGCACGGCAAGGAGGGCGAGATCCTCCACGTCGGCAACCCGCTGGTTTCGTACGTTGCCGAAGGCGCGTCCGCCGCGGCACCCGCCGCAGCGCCGAGCGATACCGCCGCCTGCGGCACGGGCTCGCAGATCGCCGCGAATCTGCCGACGCACACGGCGGGCACCAACGGCGCGCACGCGTCGGGCAACGCCGAGAAGCGCGAAGACGCGGGCACGGTTGTCGGCGCAGTCGGCGGCGAACTGGGCGGGATCTCCGCCGCGCCCGGCAAGGCCCTTGCGACCCCCGCGGTCCGGCGGCTGGCTCGGGACCTTGGCGTGAACATCGACAGCATCGGCGGCACCGGTCTGGCCGGCCGCGTGACGGAGAAGGACGTCCGCGCCGCGGCCAGCGGCACGAGCAAGCCCGCCGCGAGCACCGCCCGACCCGCTCAGGCCTCCGCTCCGGCAACGATGCCGGCGCCGACACCGAGCGCGCGGCCTTCGACGCCGAGTGCTGCCCCCGCGCCCAAGCCCGGCAAGATCGACGACCTGGCGATGCTCGCCGCGGCGAGCGGCTCGCGCGGCACGGCCCCGAGCGCGGGCGACGGACCCTTGCCCCCGGGTCAGGACACGCAGCGGATCCCGGTCCGCGGCGTGCGCCGCACGATCGCCAATCGCCTTCGCGAGAGCATGAACTCCGCGGTTCACTTCACGGTCATGGATGAGGCCGATGTGTCGGCGCTGGACAACCTCCGCCGCAAGCTGGCCTCGGCCAGCGGCGAGAAGGTCTCGTTCCTGCCGTTCGTCGCCAGCGCCGTCTGCCGGGCGCTGAGCGGCCAGTTCGCCGCGCTCAACGCGCACGCGAACTTCGACTCCTCCAGCGGCGAGGGCGAAATCGTGCGCCATCGCGCGGTGCACCTGGGCATCGCCACCGACACCGACACGGGCCTGATGGTCCCGGTGGTCCGCGATGCGGACAAACTGGGCGTGCTGGAGATCGGGCGTCACATCACGCACGTCGCCGAGGCAGCGCGGAGCAAGAGCGCCTCGCGCGAGATGCTCATGGGCTCGACGTTCACCATCAGCAACGTCGGCTCGCACGCCGGCCGCTTCGCGACGCCGGTGATCAACGTGCCCGAGGTGGCGATCATCGCCGTCGGTCGTGCGCGTGACGGTGTCGTCGTGCGCAACGGCGCGATCGCGGTCGGCAAGATGCTGCCCCTTTCGCTGGCGTGTGATCACCGCGTGATCGACGGCGCGATGGCGGCCCTGGCGCTGGCGTCGATCATCGACATGCTGCAGAACCCCGAGCAGTTACTCGGTCCGGCCCGGGCCTGAGAGCCTCCGCACTTCACCCGCTCCGCGCACCCCCGAGCCCGCTTCGGAATCACCCATGCGCATCGTTGGTCACGGCGTGGACATCGTGGAGGTTTCACGCATCGCTCGGCTGCTCCGCGAGCACGGCGAGCGGTTCATCGAGCGCACGTACACGCCCGACGAGGCCTCCCTGTGCCGCGACACGCGCCGCAGCGATGAGCGCTTCGCCAGCAGATTCGCGATGAAGGAAGCGGTCGTCAAGGCCCTGGGCACGGGCTTTGCGCAGGGCGTGGCTCACACGGACGTGCAGACGCTCAACGACAGCGTCGGGCGTCCGGTCGTGACACTCACAGGCGGCGCAGCACGCGTTGCACGCGAACTCGGCATCACGCAGTGGCAGGTCTCACTGTCCGACAGCGAGGCATACTGCATCGCCAGCGCGATCGCCATCGCGACCTGAGCTCGCTCGTTATCGCCGCGTCAGTGCACACGCTGGCCGGGGGCCGGACCGATCGCCGGGTCGGTCGCCGGCGCGGTCGTCGCGGGTGCTGGTGCGGGCGTCGGTGCGGGCGTGCCCTGCATCGGCTGCGTTACGGGCGAGACAGACGCGGGCACCGTGCGGACCGTCGCCTGGTCCCGCGGCGGCATCGCGTACTCGGGCGTCTTGTGATAAGCGACCTCGTCCTCCAGTCGCCGCTGCTCGGCGATCTGCGCATCGAGTTGCTCGCGATACGGCACGAAGTCGTGCACATACCAGTTTGCCCACGCTATCGGATCCTGACCCAGGTGCGACGTGTCCTGCCCGCCCCACGCGCCGGAACTCAGCGACACCAGCGATGTGGAAATCTGAGGGCGAGAGACCGTCACCACAGCATCGAGCACACGCAGAATCGCGCCGTAACTGGCAACGCTCACCGTCGGATCGAAGCCGACCGCGCCGTCGCCGACGACGGGCGTCAGGTCGGACACAAACGCTGTCTGCGTGACGATCCAGATCTGCCCACGCGCCGGGATCAGCCCGCTCCCCCCACCGCCGCCACCGCCACCGCCGCTGGCCTGGCGATTGAGCGCCTGGATCATCATCGGGATCGCCTCGTGCACGCCGAAGCGGTCGGCGATCGCGGCGGAGGTCTCGACCGCCGCGGTCGATGTGCTCCGCAGGCCCATGGCCATGACTTCCTGCACCATTGACGACGGACGGATCGGGTCACGCGGGTCGCGTTCCTCCGCGTGCCACGCCTCGACGATCCGGGCGTTGAGCAGGGCCGTGGCGAGCGCGCGGGCCTTGTCGTTGCGGTCAAAGATCGCGATCGCCGCGAGAGCCGCATCGGCCTGCTCGGCCTTGAGCGAGGCAAAGTGCTGCGCGAGCGCCGCGCGGATATCCGGCCTCTCCTCCGCCAGTTCCTTGATCAGCAGCGAGAACGTCCGCGGGTCGGTGAACTGCGCCAGTTTGCGCACACCGATCTCGCGAGACTCAAGGCTCGGCACATAGCCGAAGTGCAACCGACGGATCTCATCGAGATCCGCCTTCGCCCGCGCGCGGACGACGTCCGTGGGCTGGTCATCGCTCGACGGCTCGGCCAGTGCCGCCTCGTCGACGCTCGTCTGCTGCTCGGCAACCAGAAGCGTCGGCGCCCGCTCGCCGCCGGGCTGTCCGCAGCCGCGGGAGCCGCACGTTCCGCGTGGAGCCGCCGCCGCGATGCTCCCGCCCAGCAGCAGGAGCGACACGGCCGCACCGAGCGAGCGAACGCTCTGGCGACTCACCATCTGCGACATGCGGAAATCGTTGGCGGGCATGGTCGGCTCCTTGCTCTGCGTCGGCCCCGCAGGACCACACGCACCCTGCCACGAGACCATAAGCATACACCCATTCGCCCCGCGCACAAGGGTGGCCCGCTCGGCGGATGTTTGGTTATCTGCCCGACGGGCCCGACACGCCCAGCCGGGATTCTCCCCGCCCGGCGGTGCATCATCGCAGCAAACTCGCCCGCAGCGCGATGTAGACCTTCTGATATCCGGAGAGGCGGATGCGCTTGCTGCCAACAACCCGCGACGGGTCATCGAGCACGATGTCCAGCAGCCCGCGATAGATCCGCGTCATCGCCCAGAGCGTCGGTCGGCAACCGGGTTCGATCAGGTCTTCGAGCCCCGCCGATGCCGCGTAGTGATCGCTCGCTCGCGTGGCCAACTCCAGCACCGCCGCGCGGCACTTTGCCGCGTCGCTCCACGCGCGCAGATCTCCGGCCGTCAGGCCGTGACGCGCGAGCATGTCCGCGGGCACGTACACGCGGCGCGGGCTGGCGTCGTAGTCCTGCCCGACATCGCGAAGGATGTTGGTCAACTGGAACGCGAGACCGCGTCTGCGCGCCATTTCCGCCGCGGCGCTTTCCTCCACACCCGGCCGGAGCCCCCAGATCCGCACGCACACAAGGCCCACGGTGCTCGCGACCCTGTAGCAGTATCGCTCGAGCTGCTCGAGCGTGTCATAGCCCGTGTGCCCGATGTCTTCATCCATGCCGTCGAGCATGTCGTGCAGGTATTCGTGCGGCACGTTGTAAGTTCGAACGGTGTGGGCAAGGGCGGGCCAGAAGCCGTCGCGTGTCTGGTGACCGGAGGCACCCGTCCCGTGTTGTCGATCGTCATCGCCGCGCAGCGCCGCGAAGGTCAACTCGCGAAACGCATCGAGTTCCCGGCGCTGCACGACCGGGTCCGCGTGAGCGTCGACGCGGTCATCGGCCTCTCGCATCCATGCGTAGATCGCGTAAACCGCCGATCGTCTCGGCTCGGGCGTCAGCTTCAGCCCGTAGTAAAAGTTCCGCGCCCGCGTGCGGACAACATCAACACAGCCCGCGTACGACGCCGCGAGCCGAGGATCCATCGCTCCGCCGGCATCAACGACGACCCCGGCGACGGGGCGTTCGACCAATCTCGGTCCTGCGGTCATCGCTGGCCCCCCTGCGCTCCGGCGAGCGCAACGCGGCCGGAGTCGCCCGCCGATCGCCCAGCGAACCCTCCCGTGCGGACCATCAACCACGCGCGGGCCACGAGCGAGGCCTTCGTGAACTTCGACAACCGGGGCCGCTGCCAAAGCGTGGTGCAGCCGATGGCCTCGACGCGACTCAGCACCGCGCGCCCACCGGCACCAAAGAGCCAGATCACGGGCCGGATCTCCGGCGCAACCAGTCCCGGCAGCGGCGCGCCCTCGTCGAACAGCAGCCGAGTGCGCTCGACCAGCGGGCGAACCGCGCGGATGTAGCGCAGCCGAACATCGGGCGTTCGACCGGCCTCGGGTGTCATCCACGCGCGGAGCATCTCCGGCGTGATGCCCGTATCCAGCGCCGGCAGGTACACGCGGTCGCGCTCGATCAGGTCGCGCCGGACATCCTGCCAGAAGTTGATCAGTTGCAACGCCGTGCAGGTCGCATCGCTCATCGCGAAGCGGTGGCGGTCGTCGGTCTCCGGTCGGTGCCCGGCCATCATCAGCACGATCCGGCCCACCGGGTTGGCGGAGCGCGTGCAATAGTCCAGGACCTGCGCCCAAGTCGCGTACGCGCGGACCTTCTGGTCCTGCACGAACGCGTCGATCAGATCGGAGAACGGTCGGTCGGGCAGGTGATGGCGATCGATCGTCTCGCGCAGAGCGATGAACACCGGGTGCCTGGGGCTCCCGGCGTATGCCGCGTGCAGTTCACTGCGCCACCACTCCAGTAACTCCAGCGAGCGGGCCCGTGCCGCCTCGTCGCTGCCGGTCTCGTCGCCAAGATCGTCCGCCCATCGGCAGAACGCGTAGACGCTCGCAAAGTCGTCCCGCAGCCGCTCTGGGACCAGCGACGAGAGCACGCTGAAGTTCTCGTAGTGCGATGACGCGAGCCCACGCACGTATCGCCACGCCTCATCGCGCGAGACGCTCGGCGCAGCGCCCGGTCCGAGCGTGGCGAGAAGGTCGAGAATCGGCGTGCGGGGGTCGATCACCAAGGCAGAGCATATCTGCCCAACCGCACGGGTGAGCCCGCCCCGAACAATCCGCGAGCGAAAACGCCGCTCCACCCCCCTGCTCATCTTGCCCGCAAGTCCATCCTCATCAGCGTCTCGGCGTAACTCACGCCATCAACCCGAATCGCGTCGCGCTCGGTCGCCCACGCCACGAACCCGAGCCGCTCGTACAGCCGGCGGGCCGCGGCCGCCCGTTCGCTCACGCCCAAATACAGGCTGTCGACCCCGCCCAGGTCCCGCGACGCGGCGATCAGCATCGCCATGACACGCTCACCCAGCCCCCGCCCGCGGTGCTCCCGATGCGTGTACACACTCATGATCCATGCGATGTGCCGCCGCTTGAGCTTGCTCTCGCGCATGAGCATCGCCACGCTGACCAGCGAAACCTCGGCCGTAAAGGCACCGAACAGTGCGAATGTTCCGGCCGCCAGGGACCTCGCCACCCCTTCGGCATCCCGCCCGCGATCGTCCTCGATGCTTGATGCGAAGGCCCAGGGGGTGTCGGCGAGCATGATGGTGCGGAGCTCCGCATATGCCAACGCATCGGCCGGCGCGAGGGGTCGGATCGTGTCCATAGGCACGAGCCTACGGCCGAAGCCGCTCGTCGGATGCCCGTCGGCCATCCCTCGGCCCGCGGACAAATCGGTTCCTAAAGTCGGGGCGTGAAGATCATCCTTGCCAATCCTCGGGGTTTCTGCGCCGGCGTCCACATGGCCGTCGACGTGGTCGACCAGTTGCTCGAACTCTGCAAAGACCTGCCGATTTACGTCTATCACGAAATCGTGCACAACAAGCACGTCGTGCAGCGTTTCATTGACCGCGGCGCGATCTTCGTTGAAGATCTCAACGATGTCCCGCCGGGGAGCATCATGGTCTTCAGCGCTCACGGGGTTTCGCCCGCGACGCGCGAACTGGCCCGTCAGCGGAACCTCACCGCCGTCGACGCGACCTGCCCGCTGGTGACCAAGGTCCACTCCGAGGCAATCCGCTACGCCAAGCAGGGCTACCAGATCCTGCTGGTCGGACACGCCGACCATCAGGAAATCATCGGCACCCGCGGCGAGGCTCCCGAGGCAACCCAGGTCGTCGAGAGCCCCGAGGACATCCCGGGCCTGACGATCAAGGACCCCAACAAACTCGTCTACCTCACGCAGACCACGCTCAGCACCGACGACGCCGCGGTGATCATCGATGCGCTCAAGCGTGCGTTCCCGAACATCAAGGAGCCGCCGGGCTCGGACATCTGCTACGCCACCACCAACCGCCAGCACGCGGTCCGCCAGATCGCCCCCGAGTGCGACTTGGTGCTCGTCGTCGGCAGCAAGAACAGCAGCAACTCGGTGCGCCTGACGGAAATCAGCCAGAACGTCGGCGTCCGCGCGTACCTGCTCGATGATGTGACCGAACTGCGCGATGAGTGGTTCACCAACGCGCCCGGAGCGGGCCGCGACGCGACGATCCTCCTGACCGCCGGCGCCAGCGCGCCGGAGGACCTGGTCGCCGAGATCTGCAAGACGCTCCTGAGCCGCTTCGGCGGATCGATCGAGCAGCGCGACATCGTTCCCGAGGACGTGGAATTCGGCCTTCCCGCGACGCTCAAGAAGATCATGCGCGACAAGGGCATCGATCCCGACGGCCGAAAGATCCGCGTCGGCAACTGGCAGATCACCGCGGAGGCGTACGGGTACGCACCAGGGATGGTGCCCGTGACGGTCAGCGCACGCGGCTAAGCTCAAATCCGAACTTCACCGAGGTCCTTTGCTATGCCCCAACTCACCCTCGTCCAGGCCATCAACTCCGCCCTCGATCAGGAAATGGCCCGCGATCCTCGCGTGGTCTGTCTCGGCGAGGACGTCGGTCTCAACGGCGGCGTCTTCCGCGTGACCGAAGGCCTCCAGAAGAAGTACGGCGCCGATCGCGTCATCGACACGCCACTGAGCGAGTCCGGCATCATGGGCTCCTCCATCGGCCTTGCCATGGGCGGCATGCGGCCCATCCCCGAGATCCAGTTCGAGGGCTTCATGGGCCCCGCGTACGACCAACTCGTCAACCACGCCGCACGCTTCCGCAACCGCACCCGCGGCAGCATGACCGTGCCGCTGACCGTCCGCGTCCCGTGGGGAGGCGGCATTCACGCGCCGGAGTTCCACTCCGATTCGCCCGAGGCCATATACATCCACAACCCCGGCCTGAAGGTGCTCTGCCCCAGCACCCCTTCCGACGCCAAGGGTCTGCTCCTGGCGGCCATCCGCGACCCCGACCCGGTCATCTTCTTCGAGCCCAAGCGCGTCTACCGCTCCTTCCGCGAGGAAGTTTCCGATGAGGACTACACCATCCCCATCGGCAAGGCCAAGCTCGTCTCCGAGGGCGCCGACATCACGGTCATCACCTGGGGCGCCATGGTCTTCCAGTGCCTGGAGGCCCTGGACAAGCACGTGCCCGAGGACGCGAGCGTCGAACTCATCGACTTGCGCACGCTGCACCCGATGGACACCGACGCCTTCATCGAGAGCGTCAACAAGACCGGCCGCGCCGTCGTCGTTCAGGAAGCGCCGAAGACCTGCGGCTTGGCCAGCGAGATCACCACGATCATTCAGGAACACTGCTTCCTGAACCTCAAGGCCCCCGTCCAGCGCGTCTGCGGGTTCGATGTCGTCATGCCCTACGCCAAGCTCGAGCTCGACTATCTGCCTGATGCCAAGCGCATCGCCGAAGCGATCATGCAAACGCTCGCGTATTGACCCGGTCGCCGATCGACCACGCCGCACACACGTCGTCCGCTCCGCGCGATCACTGCGCGTGCGTCGCTCTCGCGAGCCAGCCGTGCACCATCCTCGCCGCACGCTCGCTCAACGCCGCTTCGTCCGAATCGTTGATGAGCACGTCCGAGCATCGCCGCCGCTTCTCTTCCAGGGGCACCTGCGCCGCCTCGCGCCGCGTCAGGTCCGCTTCCGTCCAGCCGCGCTTGGCGATCACGCGGGCCAGTCGCTGTTCGCGGGGCGCATCGACGAACACCACGCGGTCGCACTCCCGGTCGACGCCCGCTTCAAACAGCAGCGGAGCGTCGATGATCAGAAGCCGCGCCCCGCGTGCCCGTGCCTGCGCGAAAAGGGCACCACGCAGCGCGTGAACCCGCGGATGAATCAGTCCCTCCAGCCGCTTGCGGGCCGCCTCATCGGCGAAGACCACCTGCGCGACCTTCGCACGATCCACCACGCCCGCATCATTCAGCACACCGCCCCCCCACCACGCGCGCAGTTGCTCAACAACCTCCGGCTGCGCCAGCACCTCGCGCACGTGCGCATCGCTATCGGCGATCACGCACTCACCCGGCGGCAGCGCATTCGCCATCGCCCTGGCCGCGGCGGACTTGCCCGCACCCACGCCGCCGACAATTCCGGCAACAACGGCACCGACAGCGCCCGGGCCGCCGAACTGGGCGTGCGCAACGCTCATGGCTCCTGCTCCGGCATCGGCACCCTCGCCGCGGCACGCGCTCGATCCACTTCCCGCCGCAGCGCGTGCAGCGTGTCGCTGGGCCGCTCGATCATGGTCCAGGCCATCGCTCCTGCCTCGCTCCCGGCGGTGGCGATAATCGGCGTGCCGAGCCCCAGCGCGCGCTCGCGTGCCCGCGCCGTCAGCGCCACACTCTGAACGCGCGCCAGCGGCGCATCGATGACGACCTGACGGATGATCCCGCTGACACGCATCGCCCGCTGATCCGTGAGCAGGTACAGCCGCGTGGCCCGGTCGATCGCGTTGTACACCGCCACCAGCGTGATCGGCAGCAGCCACGCGAGGATGACCATTCGGAGCGACATGGACATCGTGCCGAGGTCGCCGCGGATCGCCGCATCGACCCAGCACCACGCGCCGCCCGCGGCGCCCAGCCCCGCCATCACACGCCACCGCGAAAGCAGCACGAAGAGCACACTCGGCCGCATCGCGATGATCACCCGCTCACCCTTGGGCACGTGTCGACGGACCATCGCTGCTTCGAGCGCGTGGCGATCGATCAGCGGTTCTGCCGGCGCGGTGTTGTCGATCCGCTCAGGCATTTCCCCTCCGTCAAGCCTCGGGCTTGCCGTCGTCGTGCATGGTGCAGATGTCCGGCAAGTTGCGGTAATAGCCGTCGAAGTCCAGCCCGTACCCCACCACGAACTCGTCGGCGATGACGAACCCGGCGTACTCCACGCTCACATCCTCATCGCGGCCGGCCGCCTTCTGCTTATCCAGCAGCACCGCCAGCCGGACACTTTGCGGGTTCTGCGCCGAGATGAGCCGGCGCAGCAGCCCGAGCGTCCTTCCAGAATCGAGAATGTCATCGACGATCACCACCCGCGCACCGGCCAGATCGGTCGGCACGCCGCCCTGCACCGTCACGCCCTGGCTCGTCGTGGACTTGCCCGGGTAACTCGACAGCGTCACCGGACGGATCGACATCTTCACGCCCATGGCTCGGATCAGGTCCGCCGTGAATACCAGCGCGCCCGTCAGCACCGGCACCATCACGATCGGGCCCGGAGCCTGCCCGCGTGCCTGGAGTCGATCACCCTCAGCCTGCAAATCCGCGGCGATCTGCCGCCCCAGCGCCTCAACACGCTGAGCAATAGCCTGTCGCTCCAGAAGCACGCCGCGAATCGTGAGCATGTCAGGAGCGTACGCCGTCGTGCCGCTGGCCAGCCTTCTCCCCCCGTCACGCCGCCGAACGTGCGTTGCGAGCAGCCAGGCGCCGCGCGACCAGCATCGAGCACACCAGGCCGATCGGCACCGCTACGACCAGCTCGGCCGCCCGGCTGAGCACCCCCGCCGCGAGCCCGAGCGCCAGGGCCTGCTGGGTCGTCAGGCCAGCGACCCCGGCCGCGCCGCTCATCGCCAGCACCGCCACCGCGCCCCCGGCCATCCACTCCATCGCGCCGATCGGGATCGGCAGCAGATTGGCCAGCATCATCGCCGCGACCACCGCCGCCAGCACCGTCGGCGGCAGCGGCGTGCCCAGCACCACAAACACCAGCGCCAGCCGCATCGCCCAGACCAGCACATCCGCCAGCCGCAGACTCACGCCCAGCACCAGCATCGCCGTCGCCGGTCCTCGCCCCCCGCTCCGCGCGGCGATCACCGACGCCAGCGCCACCAGCCCCGCCACCGGCGCAACCGTCGCCGTGATGAACCCCATCCACCCGCGCACGCTCCCCGCGTCCCCCGGCTCCGCCACCACTGCGACCAGCGCCTGCACCGCCACAAAGACAGTCACCGCCGCCAGCGTGCACACCACCGACCAGACCTGCGCCGCGACGCTGTCACGCACATCGATCCCGTTGATCATCTTGTGATACGCGATTCGCCCCACCAACCCGGGCTTGAGCGGCAGAAGATTCAGCAGCCACGCCGAGCCGACCAGCGCGACCATCTCCGAAAAGCCGACCCGCCCTGCAGAGCCGGACACCGCGCACTGTCGCCGCATCAGCACCGCGAACAGCCCCGCCGTCAGCAGCCAATTGACCAACGGCATAACCACCAGCAGCGTCAGCACCGCGATCGATGCGGACCTCGCCTGCTCCATCGCACCGTCGAACACCGCACGCTCGCGCACAACAGCGACGACCGCGGCGATGAGCATCGCCAGACCCAGCACCCACGCCGCCGCACGCAGCGCACGAGACCACCGCCCACGGGCCTCGGGCCCCGCCGAAGATTCGGCTTCGTAGCGCTCATCGCTCACGGTCTGCTCGGCGTGCCCGGCGAGGCTGACGGCCGCGCGGGCGCAGCACCCGCCCTGTCATCCGGCAGCGTGAATCGGTCCATCGTCGCGTATGACCGCACACCCTCGCGCAGCCGCCGTTGCACAGTCTCAGCGGACGCCTTGACACCCGCATCCTCCGAGGCCAGCCAAGCAACAAGAGACGGGTCGTCCGGGCTTACGACGCGCGTCAACAGCCGGAGCACGATCACGCCGGGGTCCGTCTCGGCGACCTCGGCGATCTTCGAGTCCAGCGCCGCCAGCGCGGGCACCACTCGCCCCGTCGGCAGCCGCGCGAGCATCGCGCGCCGCACCCCCGCGTCGCCCTGCGCATACCTGATCGCCAGTGCCGCGATCACGCGCTCGACATCCGCCGGCGGCATCACGCGGTCGCCGCTGTCGATCGCAAGCCGCAGCGCGGCCAGTGACAGCGCATCGATAAACACCGCCGGGCTCGTGCTGGCAATGCCCGCTTCGAGCGCCGCAACATCGATCGCCCCCGGCGCGCCCGCGCCGGTGATGGGCGAACGCTCGTACGTCGGAGAATTGGTGCTCAGACTGAACGGCCCCGGCTCCGTCGCCCCGCCGGAGGACATCCGGAAGCCCTGCAACACGCGGTACCGCGTGGTCGTGCGTCGCCCGGTGGTGTGCTCGAGGGCCCAACCCGTGTAGCCCGGATCGATCCACACATCGGCCACCAGATCCTGCCGCGGCTCCAGCCGGAGACGGCGATCGAGCCGCAGCACCATCGCCGAAACGATCTCATCCAGCCGCTGATCGCCCGCCTCGATCAGCGGGCTCAGCAGCAGTCGCGAGTTGATCGGGCCGTCCGGCCCGAAGCCCATCGCCACCGGCGCAAGGTTCCGCACACGCACGCGGAGCATCGCCGGATCGGCGCTGGCCAGCCGCGTGTTGGTGGCCTCGACCGTCAGCCCCTGAAGCGACCGCGGCGTGGTGATCATCTCATCGAGCCACTTGGGCACGCCCATGCCCACCTTCGCGGGTCCCTGCCCCTGTGCGGGCACCGGCGGCACCGCCGGACCACCGGGCTCACGCAGCCGGGCCAGCCGCGAGCCCGCGAGCGCACCGATCGACGAGGCCGGCATCGCATCGTTAATCTGGGCATAAATCGCCGCGGCGCCCTTGGCATCACCGGCCTTTTCACCGAGCATCGTAAGCCCCAGAGACGCGAGCGGGTCGGTCGCATCGAGCGCGGCCAGCGCCGCGCGGGCCTCTTCGAGCTTGTCCCGCCGGAACAGCAGCCACGCGTTGAGCCGCGCGAGTGTCGCCTCGTCGGGCCGGTCGTCGCCCTGAGCCGCCGACAGCGCCTCAAGGAGCGTCGCCGCCTGATCGACCTGCTGCCCGCTGAGCAGCCGCATCCACACGCCATCGACCCGCCATTGCACCCGCTCGCGCGCAACCTCATCGGCCGAGATCGACGCCGGACGCGTTTCGGGGGCCTCGGACCAGCGATCGAGCTGCTCGATCGACGCGGCCATATCGACCATCGACGCCGCGACTTCCGTTTCGTTGCCCTCGGCCAGCGCCGCGCTCATCCGCAGCCGCTCGGACTCGAGCCGGAGCCTCGCATCGGTGCCCTTGGGCATCGCGTCCGTCGGCCGCCCCGCGTCCTCGGCTTCCTTCACCGCGGCGTCGAGCTGCCGACGCGTCTCCTTCAAGTCCGAGAGCAGTTCGCGCATCATCGCCGCGGGGCCCTTGCTCCGCCACAGCGCGATCAGCGCTTCCTGACGCAGCGCCGTGTCGACCGTTTCCAGTCGCCGCTCGCTGAGCATCCGGGCGTTGGCGTAGAACCGCACCGCGGGCTCCGCCGCGCCGACTTCCAGCAGTTCGCGCGCCAGCGTCGCGTGCGTGCGCGGGTCCAGCGGATCGGCCCGCAGCAGGTTCACCAACAGCTCCAGCCGCCCCGACGCATCACGCGATCGCTGAGCAAAGAACGTGTACGCCAGCGATGCCGCCTCGCGATTGGTCGAATCCAGACTCGCGGCCATCGAGAGCCTCGATGCGAAGGCCTCGATCTCCCCCCGCTCGCGGTGCAGCAGCGCCGCATCCATTGCCAGCCGCGACCGCACCGCCACCGGCAGGCTCTGCCCGCGCGGGCCGAGCAAGTTGTCATACGCCGCCAGCCGCGCTGTGACGCTCTGCAGCCGGGAGATGTTCGCCGAGATCAGCCGCAACTGCGCCGGCTCATCATCGGGCGCGATCTTGAGCAGTTCACGCGTCAGACCCTCCGCAGCACCCGCGTCGCCCGCCTGATCCGCCGCGTCGATCGCCAGCCGCAGGATGTCCTGGTTCTTCGGGTCCAACGCCGCCGCCTGCCGGAGCACCTGCAACGCCAGTCGATAGTCGTCGATCCCCGGCGACGGATTCACCCGCAGATCCACCGAAGCGACCCGCACCATCGCGATCGCGGTCGCCTGCTCGAGCGTCAACGTGGACGCACGGGAACCGGCCTCCGCGGCGACCGCCGCGGCCGCTTCGGCCGCGCCCTTGGTCTGGGCCGTCGCGACACCAACGCCCGTGCCGGCAAGCGCCACCAGGGCCATCGCCGCGGCAACAACCACCCGGCCAGGAATCGACACGCGACGTTGATCGATCATTGACGAATCACTCCGGCGAGCATCAGCAGCAGCAACACGAGTCCAACAAGATAGGTCGCCCCGGCGATCACCTGTGTCGGCGTGCGCACCCACGCGCTCGCGCCGGGGCACAGCCGATCCGCAACCACCGCCGCGAATACGAACTGCCCCATCGCGATCAACGTCAGGCCCATCACACGGCACAGCCCCGCTGCCGTCGGCAGCCGCCCGCTCAGATCCGACCAGCACCAAACCCCCGCCAGCACCAGCAGCCCCGCCCACGCACTGGCCACCAGCACACGCAGCACGAGCCGCAGCGTCCAAGTGACACGCGGTGCGGCATCGCCGCGCGCTGAGAGTCCGACCGAGACCGTCTCCGTTGAGCCGCCCGCGCCACCGCGTCCGTCGGCAAGATGGATGACTCCGGCCACACCGACAACATACCCGGAATCGGGTCCCGCCGCACACCGCAAACACACACATACACCGCGTCAGCCGCAGCCGGGCGGGCCGTCAACAAGCCATCAAAGTCACTTCGGGGGGCCGACGCCGGGAGTCCCGGAATCATCAGCAATGGCTGGGGCCGGACTTGAACCGGCGACACCCGCATTTTCAGTGCGGTGCTCTACCAACTGAGCTACCCAGCCGACAGGCCAAAACGATAAGGCCGTTCCCCTCTCGGGTCAACGCCCGCGCTCGCACGATTCCACCAGGTGGCCCGGTCCACAGCCCAGCCGCGGCCCGGGACGGAGTTTTTCGGCATTCGGGCACGCGTTCATCACACCGGGGAAGAACCCAACCGGGTTCTCGGCCCTGCGTAACGTTCAGAGCGTCGATCCGACCGCACAATCTTCAGGAGCCACCCATGGCCGCCGTCCCCCCCGCCGCTCCGTCGCCCGCCGCCTCGCACACCAACGGCTCCAAGGCCGGCCCGTCCAAGGCCGACCAGCTCGCCAGCCTGGCCAAGGGTCTCGAAGGCGTCATCGGCGGCACAACCGCGGTCTGCTCCATCGAGCAGGACAAGCTCATCTACCGCGGCTATGAGATCCACGATCTCGCCGAGCACGCCACCTTCGAAGAGGTCGCGTACCTCCTGCTCGAAGGCCATCGCCCGGATGTCCCGTCGCTCCGCCGCTTTAAGGCCGAGGTCGTTGCCGAGCGCGCGTTGCCCTCCGCCGTGGTCTCGTTCCTTGAGAGCATCGCCGGCTGGCTGGCCAGCGGCCGGGCCGTGCCGATGGATGTCCTCCGCACCGCTGTGAGCATCCTGGGCCACACCGATCCGGACTGCCAGGACAACTCCCGCGCCGCGGAACTCCGCAAGGCCAAGCGCCTGCTCGCCAAGATCCCCACGATCATCGGGCACATGCAGAACATCATCGACGGCCGCGGCATCGTCGGCCGCGAACTCGGCGGCGACCCCAGCCTTGGCCACGCCGCCAACATGCTCTACATGATGACCGGCCGCCGCCCGACCGAGAAGGAGGCCCGCGTCATGGACGTGAGCCTCATCCTGTACGCCGAGCACGAGTTCAACGCTTCGACCTTCACCAGCCGCGTGATCTCCGGCACCCTCAGCGACATGCACGGCGCGGTCACCGGAGCCATCGCCGCGCTCAAGGGCCCGCTCCACGGCGGCGCCAACGAAGCGGCCATGGACATGCTCAAGGAAATCCTCGCCACCGTCGGTGAGAAGGGCATCGGCACGCCGGCCGTCGACGCGTGGATGGAGCAGGCCTTCACCTCCAAGCGCAAACTCATGGGCTTCGGCCACCGCGTGTACAAGAACGGCGACCATCGCGCCGGCATCCTCCACAAGCTCGGCCGCGACATGGCCAGCAAGCTCGAGGGCACCTTCGGCGGCATCCCCGCCCCGCGCTGGTTCGACCTTGGCGAGCAGGTCCAGAAGATCATGCTCACCAAGAAGAACATCCACCCCAACGTCGACTTCCCCTGCGGCATGACGTACTTCATCATGGGCATCCCCGTGCCGCAGTACACCCCCATCTTCGTCGCCGCCCGCATCACCGGGTGGAGCGCGCACATCATCGAGCAGCACTCCGACAACCGCCTCATCCGCCCGCTGAGCATTTACACGGGCGAAGCCGAGCGGAAGTGGAACGGGTGATCTGACTGAGTGGCAAGGGCAGGAAGTTCGCACGTGAAGTACATCGCCCGCATCGCGAAGTCCAGGGTCGCAAGGAGGCTTCTCCTAGCCGGAGCGGTGTGCGCAGGCCTTGGCGTCGCTGGCCTGTTTGCGTGCGACCAATGGATCGAGTCTTCGACGGCCGATCGCCTCTACTCCGTCGCCAACCCGCCACCGCAGGTCCCCGTGGGCCTCGTGCTCGGCACGAGCCCGACGCTTCCAAACGGTCGTAAAAACCTCTTCTTTTCGGCTCGCATCGAGGCGGCTGCGCAGCTCTACCGCGACGGACGCGTCCAGCATCTTCTGGTCAGCGGCGACAACCGACACCACGCGTACGACGAGCCGACCGCCATGAGGGATGCACTCATTGCCCTCGGTGTTCCCGCTGGGGACATAACGCTCGACTTCGCGGGATTCCGCACGCTCGACTCTGTCGTGCGTGCCAGAAGTGTCTTTGGACAAAGCAAGTTCATCGTCGTCTCGCAGCAGTTCCACTGCCAGCGTGCCATCTTTCTCGCCAGGGCTCACGGTATCGACGCGATCGGATACTGTGCCGCCGAGCCAACCGGGGCCGCGGCCACCCGGGTCCGTCTTCGGGAGGTCCTTGCTCGCGCCACCGCGATTCTCGACGTCCACGTTCTCAACACCGGGCCCCACTTCCCCGGTCCGCCCGAGCCGATCGTTCTCGCAGATGCTCATGCGAAGTGACTCGTCGTTCCGTCACTTCGTCGCGTCAGCCCCCGCCATCACCATCGCCAGCACCTGCGCCCGCTCAACGAGGCTCGCGATCTCGATCCACTCCGTCGGCGTGTGCAGCCCGCCGCCGCGCACGCCCAGCGTGTCGATCGTCGCCAGCCCCGCGGCCTGCAGGTTGTTGCCGTCGCACACGCCCGCCGTGGATGCGAAGGGCAGTGACTGCCCAAGGCTCTCGCACACGCGCCGCGCCCGCTCGGCCAGCGTTCGCGTGCCGTCGGTCGTCGGCTTGGCCGGACGATTAAAGACCCGCCGCACGCGCACCCCGCCGGTCGCCGAGCCGGGCGGCGCCTGACCGAACTCCAGTGCCGCAAGGCCCGCCTCCAGAACCGCCGCGCCCTCGGGCGTGGGGTACCGCACGTTGCCCCACGCGCGTGCGTAATCCGGCACGACATTGGGCGGCTGGTCGCAGCGCATCGGCCCGACATTCACCGCCAGCCCCTTGCTCAGGTCCGTCAGGCTCGTCGCCTTTAGCACCGCCTCGCTGAGCAACCGCGTCGCCGACACGCCGCTGGCAAAGTCGCGCCCGACGTGCGCATTCTTGCCGAAGGCCTCGATCATGAACTGCCCGCTCCCGCCGCGAGCGATCGCCAGTTCCCCCTTGCTCATCGCCGGTTCCAGCGCGATGCCCACGCCGTACGCACGCGCGCCGCCCTCGAGCGTTCTCGAAGCCTCGGCACGCAGCGCCGCGTCCGAGTGAAACGAGCCGGTCTCCTCATCGCTGTTGAGGATCCAGCCCCATCCGCCGGGCACCTCCACGCCGACCTCCGCCAGCGCCTCCAGCGCGTGCATCGCGATCACGAGCCCGCCCTTCATGTCGACCACGCCCGGCCCCGTCGCCGTCGCGTGATCGGCCGCGAGTTTCAACTCTCGGAACGGCCCATCGGTCGCGTGAACCGTGTCCAGGTGCCCGCTCAGCAGCACGCCGCCGCCCTCGCGTCCGTCTCGGCCCCCGCCGGACCTGCGGCACACCAGCGTCGGCGGCGCATCCGCCGATGCCCCGTCGCCCGCGCGGTCCGCCTCGTTCCACGCCAGCCACGCCGGCCGCGGCGTCCCCGGCACCAACTCCACGCTCGCGCCGAGTTTCACGCACCGCTCGGCGATGTGCTGGCGCAACCTGGCCAGCCCATCGCTCATCCCCGGCCCCGGCCCCGTCGGCGTCTCGACGAACAGCCGAAGATCATGCAGCATCGCCGCTCGGCGCTGCGAGAGATTCACGAGCACCCGCTCACGCCGCGCCGCATCCATCTTCATGCTCGCCCTCTCAGGCACGTCGCCACTCTGCGCCGACTCCGCTTCCTTCTACTCTGCCACTGCGTCACTCTGCCACTTTGCCACTCTCTCAGATCACCACCTTCGCCCCCGACGGGATCGCCGCGGGAACCTTCGCCGCCCCGGCGCCTCCGGCACGCATCTCGCCCGCATCCATCGCCGTCCGCGGGGAAATCTCGATCACCGCATCCACCGCGCCGCAGTTCTTGTACGGCACCCTGCACCCGGCCCCGCCCAGCCACCGCGCCGCCCGACGCGTCTGGATCTCGGCGCACGACGCCGGCGAGTCGCTCCCCGTCGCATTCTTGATCGGCGCGAACTCATCCAGCCGCTGCGTCTCCAGCACGATCGACCGCGCCGCCATGGGCAGCGCATCGAACACGAACGCCTCCAGCTTCACCGCGTTGTTGCTCGTCGGCTCGACCCGCTGGCCCGTCGACAGATCCACGAACGGAACCTTCTTCTCCGCTCGATGGAACGGCAGCGTGAAGCCGCCCCCCGCGCCCCCCGCACCCGCGTTCAACCGACGCACAAACTCCACGCCGATCATGTGCACCGCGATCGATCCGGCCGAATACGTCAGCCCGCCGTCCGCATCGCGCGCCTGCGCCAACTCGGCCGGCAGATCGCTGTACTCGATCACGCCGACCCGCCCATTGACCTTGCACAGCACGCCGACTTTTTCGCCCGGGTCGCTCTTGGCGACCATCTTGCTGCTCATCTCCCCGCTGCTCTGCGGGCTGGCCGCGTGCAGGCCGATGAACGCCGGATCGATCACGCGCACCAGCGGGTTGTCGATCTGCGTGTACGAGATGTGCTCCACGCCGCGCTTGGCCATGTCGTCGATCGCGCCGCTGGTGTACAGCGCCTTGAGCGATCCGCCGTGCCCATCGGGGTTCAGCGCCACCTCGTGCTTCTGGCTCAGCAGCACCCTGCCGGTCTTGAGATCGAGCGACGGCATCACGCCCTGCGGGAAGAACATCACGTCGGTCGACTTGAGCCCGAAGTAACCGTTGGCCTTGAAGAACGCCACGGTCGCTTCGTGATTCAGCGGGCTGGTCATGATGTACCACGGAATGCTCCCCGTCGCCGGGCGATACCGCTCCTGCGCCGCAAGGATCCAATCCGCCAGGCACGCAAACAACGGCTTGCCCGTCACCGCGCCGCCGGGATAGCACCCCTTGGGCCCGTCGTATCCCAGACGCGAACCCTGTCCGCCGGCAACGGTGAACGCCGCGATCTTCCCCGCGCCGATCAGTTCGCGGCCCTTGCGGGCGTACGCCTCGCGGTCCCAGCCGCGATCCTTGCTCGTGTGGTCCGCCGCGAAATACGGCACCGGCTCGATCTTCGCCGATGAGCCCTTGGCAGCATCCGACGACGCCCGGACATACCGCTCGATCAGCCCCGGCAGCGACCGAAGGTCCAGCGACGCGATCTGCGCCAGCAACGCCGAGCGCTGCTCCGGCGTGATCTGATCCACAAACGTCAGCAGGTGCTCCTGTCCGGCTTGCCGGAGTTGTTCACGAATCGCGTCGATCGCTGGCTGGGCATGGGCGGTGGTCATGCCCGCAGGGTAACGCCCGGCCGCGCCCGCGTGGCGTGCACGCCCGTCCGCTATTCTCCTGCCGTGCGAAGCCTTCTGAAAAACCCCCGACGCCTCCCGCTCATCGCCCCGTCCATCCTCTCGGCGGACTTCGCCCGCATGGCCGAAGACTGCCAGCAGGTCTTCGCGGCCGGCGCCGACCTGCTCCACCTGGATGTCATGGACGGCCACTTCGTCCCCAACCTGACCATGGGCCCGGACCTGTGCCGCTGCCTCCGCCGCGCCCTGCCAAGCGCCTTCCTCGATGTCCACCTCATGGTCACCGACCCCGCTCGGTTCATCGAGCCCTTCGCCGAGGCCGGAGCCAACCACGTCACCTTCCATGCCGAGGTGCTTTCACCCGAACAGGTGGATGGCCTGGCCACAAGGTCCAGAGAACTCGGCATGACCGCCGGAATTGCGCTCAACCCCCCGACCCCGGTTGAGGTGGTTCTGCCCCTGGTCTCCATGGTCGATCTGGTCCTGGTCATGAGCGTCAATCCCGGCTTCAGCGGCCAGTCCTTCATGCCCGAAGTCCTGACGAAGGTCGAGGCCATCGCCGATGTCCTCCAGCCCACCCAGCGGCTGCAAATGGACGGCGGGATCAAGCCCGCCAATGCCGAACTGGTTCGGCAGGCCGGGTGCGATGTTCTCGTCGCCGCCTCGGCGATCTTCGGCAGCAAGCCCGCCGCATGGCCCGCCATCATCGCCGACCTCCGCGGCCAGCCGTGACCCCGCCCCGACCGCCCGTTCGGATCAAGTTCGGCATTGCAGCCGCCCGACCCCTCGCGGTCTACACTCCCCATCGCCCCCGGCACCTTCTGGAGCCCATCGGCCGGACCGCCGATGTCTCCACAGAACGTCAACATCGCACTTGGGGGGCGTTTGGTGCACTGTTGACGGGCGAGCACCGGAATCGGCAGGATGCCGGTTCCCAATGAGCGGGTGCTCGGGCGTCTGGGCCTCTGGCGGGCCCGGAACACGGTTTGGAGCAGGCCGCGGCCCGTCGGACGGGCAGGCGACATAGTCCCCCCAGTCGGCCAAGGACGGCCGAGTCGACGCTCGACGCCTCACGGAAGGATCGCATGACGCAGACTGCCAATCGGACGTGGACCGAAGTCAAGACCCCCCGCCGCGCCGTCATTCCTGAGGGCCTGTGGCTCCGCTGCCCCTCGTGCGCGAGCATGGTCTACCGCAAGCAGATGGAGCTGAACCTCCACTGCTGCCCCGAGTGCAACCACCACTTCCGCATCGGCGCCGATGAGCGCATCCGCCAACTGGTGGATCAGGACACGTTCGAGCCCATGTTCCAGAACCTGGCCCCGAGCGATCCGCTGAACTTTGTCGACCTCAAGGGCTACCCGGAGCGACTGGCCGCCGAGCAGAAGCGGGCCAAGGCCCTCGACGGCTGCCGCGCGGGCACGGGCTTCATCAAGGGCCGCGCCGCGGTGCTGGCCTGCCTCGATCTGCACTTCATGATGGGCTCGATGGGCAGCGTGGTGGGCGAGATCGTCACCCGGTCGATCGAACTGGCCACGGAGCGCGACCTGCCGCTGATCGTCGTTTCCTGCTCCGGCGGCGCCCGCATGCAGGAATCGGGCCTCTCGCTCATGCAGATGGCCAAGACCTCCGCCGCGCTGGCCCGCTTTGACCGCAAGGGCGGCCTGTACATCAGCGTCCTGACCGACCCGACCACGGGCGGCGTGACCGCCTCGTTCGCGATGCTGGGCGATGTCATCATCGCCGAGCCCAAGGCGCTCATCGGCTTCGCCGGCCCGCGCGTGATCCAGCAGACCATCCGCCAGGAACTGCCCGAGGGCTTCCAGCGGAGCGAGTACGTGCAGGAGTCGGGCTTCGTCGACCGCGTGGTGCCGCGGAGCCAGCTCCGCAACGAACTGGCCCGCGTGATCGACTACGCCGGCAAGTAAGGGCTGCGCGACGCACCAAAGGGCAAAGGCAAGGGCCATCGGCCATCGGCCATCGGTGCGCCATGTCCGGCCCGTGCCGCGCGTGGCGCGTGCTCCGTTCAGCCGCGCAGAGTGAACATCGCCATCATCGCCAACTCCGCCGCGACCAGTGCCGACGCGGACGCGATGATCGTCAATCGCACCCACGACGCCGACCACAGCCCGCCCCGGATGCAGACCCAAATCAGCGAGCCCATCGCCGCGGCAAACGCGGCGATGATTCCGAGCATGACACCACGATCGATACCGCCGGGAGACAGCCAGAACATCACCGCCACACGCGTGAACGCGGCCAGCACGCCGACCGAAATCGCCAAGCCCACCGTCGCCCCGCGCCAGGCCTGCTCGCGAGCATTCGACCGGAACGTGCGAGGCCACTACGTCAAGAACGCACCACACTCCGGACAGCGGCGGGTGCCGACCTCCAGGTCATGCCGACAATCCGGACACCGGTCATAGGTCATCAGCCACCCTCCCAGCCTCAGCCGCCACTCGCCCCCTGGGCCAACGGCGACCGTCACACACCCCACGCTCAAAATCAGGGCAGATCTTCACAGCGCTTTCGCCACTGCTTCACTGTTCCACTCCGCCACTCCGTCACTGCGCCACTCTGCCCCTGCATCAACCCTCACGCCCCCCCGCACCCCTCAAAGAACAACGCAAAGAACGCGGCGAAGTCGGCGCCGTTGACCGCGCCATCCGGCCCGCCGCCGTCGAGCGTTGTCGCGCCGTCGGCGTTGGCGATGTCCGCCGCGGCCCGTGACGGGTCGCCATCGCCCGCGAAGAACGCCGCGAAGAACGCGACGAAGTCGCCGTTGTCGATCGCCCCGTCGGGCCCGCCATCGGCGAAGGCCGTCTGGCCGTCGGTCGTCGCGATATCCGCCGGCGAGCACGCGGCGGGGTTCACGCGGACCGCGACATCCTGGCTGGTCGCCTGGCCGCAGGCGCTGACGAGCGTCACGGCGTATCGGCCCGAGTCCGACGGCTGGGCGCCGGTGATCAGCAGCGAAACAGGCGAACCATCGGTCGGCGTGATGATGTCGGTCGCGCCGCCGATGACCGTGCCGCCATCGGGCGATGCGCCGCCGGGGCCGTTGAAGATCGGCACGCCGTCTCGCGACCACCGCACATACTGCACGCTGTACCCCGGCGAAGGCGTGAAGGTCACCTCGATGGTCTGGCCCGCGCTGATGGTCGGAGCGGCCGCCGTCGGCTGCCGCGCGATCGTCGGGATGCCGGTGAAGGTGTAGCGGGCCAGCATCGTGGAGACACGACCGCCAGCCATCCCGAGGCGACCCGCGGCCAAAAGCTCACCCCCGGGCAGGCGGCTCACGCCGTTGATCGTTGCTCTGTTGGGCAATGATCGAGAGCCCATGGTCGCACCCCCGCGGAGGTTCGACCATGCGCCTTCGCGAAAGCGGGCGATGCTCTGGAATCTGTCGATCGGAGCAAGCACTCCGGATGAGAACCCACCAAAGGCGATGAAGTCGAGTTCGCCCGTGGTCCTCGCGTTGGTCGCCAGATGCAAGAGATTAATGATCCGACCGGAGAAGGACGGCCCCGGATTGGTCAGGAATGGCTCCCACGAAACATCGTTCCAAACACGCATTGCGGGGGCCGATCCCGTCGAAACAAGCGTAATGAACCGCCCATCGGGCAATTGTGTGAAGTTCGTGATCTCGCCAGCGATCGTGCCGCCCAGCCGCTTCCACACGCCGCCGTCGGCGATCTGGACCGACATCCGCAGAGCGGTGCCGCTGGCCGACTCCTGTCGCCCGACAAGCACCTGGCCGCAGGGCAGCGCCACGCGGTTGAGCATCAGCGCCTCGAACGCCGGGCTCAGGGGGAGGTAGTCGATGCCGTTGAATCGTGCCATCGCGTCAAACTGTGCGCCGTCGCTGCCCGTAAAAGCCGCGATGGCGATCGGCTCACCCGCCGCCGTGGTGGTGCCGGTGAACACACCCGACTTCAACGGCCGCCACTCGTCGCCGTCGAGCATGAACGCCCTGCTCTCCGGGCTGGCCTGCTCTGTCGGCCTGATCAGTCGCGTCGCGACGATCCGCCCGTCCGGCAGCGTCGCCGCACCAGAGATCGGTCCGCCGATGTTCGGCGCGACATACCGCAGTTCAATCCCGTCCCACGCGGCGATGTTGAAGATCCGACGATCCGCCGTGGTGCGGAAGTTCCCCGCCACCAGCAGCCGCCCGTCGGGCATCGATGACATCGTGCTCACCGTGCCGACAACCCCGGGCGACGCCGGCTCGAAGGTGTCGTTGACGATCCGCGCCACGTTGATCAACGGCAGGTCGTTCGGCGTGTACCGCCCGCCGAAGTACACCTCGCCCGTCGGCAGGATCGCCAGGCTCGCCGGCGGCGCGGTCTCGCCCAAGAAGAACGGCGTATACGACGTCAGCGTCAACAGTCCAACCTCCGGCGGCGTGTACGCCGGGCCGATGGGAAACAGCACGCCGTTGCTGATGCGTGCCACCAGGTACCGCTTGCCCCTGATCACCAGCGATCCAGCGAAGTACAGGTCGCCGCTCGGATGCTGCGCGATCGACGCGAACGTCGTCCCGGCCTCGAACGCGTTTCCCACGACAGGAACGAACGTTTGTCCGTTGTAGATCGCCACGCCGTTGAGACCATCGACCTCACCACTGGACGTGAACCGCCCCGCCAAAATCGTCCGCCCGTCGCTCAGCGTCGCGGCAGCGCTCACAGCGGCGTTGAGTTCCTTCTCGATCTTCTCGGGGCCGTCGGAGGTGATGCGCATGACATTGCGAGAAACGATCGATTCGCCGTCTCGACTGTGGACATACTGAAAGTCCCCGGCCAGGATCAGGTTTCCGTCGGCCAACGGCAGCAGGGCATACGAGGGAGAGGTCACCAGGGCGTTCGCGCTCAGGGACCCGCTCAGGAACTCCGGCGTGAACTCGAGCGTGTTCATCGCCGCAGTGCCGCGTAGGCGCTGACCCGAAAGCGGGGCGTGAGCGCCGATACTCAGCACGTCACCATTCGCAGCCTGCGTTAGGGACGTCACACGCGGGAATGCGCTGCTGACCACCGAGGGCACCTGCACCGTCTTCCATTGGCGGGCCTCATACACAGCGATGCAATTTCCGATATACACCCCTTCGATGATGCTGGCGTCAAATGGGGTGCCGACGTACAGCCGCCCGTCGGCCGCCCCGAGTACATGCGTCAGGGGCCCATCGCTCGTAACTGCCGCCGCTGAAGTGACATCCACGCCCGACCACCGCTGCGTCCGCGGATCGAGCACCGCGATGTTCGGAGCGATGCTGCTGCCCGCAATCATGAAGTCCCCAACCGCCACGAGCCGCGCATGCTCCGGCCCCGGACCATCAGGGTCCCACGCCGAGATCGCGTTGATCTGGCCATTCACCCCCGCCAGAGGCGGCCCGGGCAGCCACTGATCACACTGGCCGAACGCCGCTCCGCCATAAACCGCCACGCCCACCAACGCCATTACCGCCGCCCGAAATGCAACCCGTGAGCACATCTGCATGTTCGCCTCCCTGCTGATCAATCGAACCCCCACACTCGTTCTCCACGCCCCGCACGCCCCCCGAACGCCCGCGCCCTTCCCGCCATCACGTCCAACCAGCCGCCAAGCGGCCATGCCGACCTCCACGCCGAACCGGACCGACTCTTTGCTATATCGACCAACCCCCCGCCGCAACGCCAAGACATCCACACGCAGACCTCGGGACTTACAGATCGGCAGAAGACCACGCGGAACAAGTGGTGGACTGGCGGAGCGGCGCAGAAGCGTTGCAACCGCGAGGCGGACGGGGGCCTTCGGCATTCGGCCATAGGCCATGGGCCATCGACCATGGGGGGGGGCGGGGTCCGGGAGGCGAGTTGGGGAGTCCAGCTCGCGAATTGGGGACCTCAGCATGCGAGTTGAGGAGCTCAGGACGCGTGGTGAAGAGCTCAGCATGCGAGTTGGAGAGCTCAGCATGCGTGCTGAGGAGCTCAGCACGCGAGTTGGAGAGCCCAACTCGAAGATTGTGCTCCTCATTTTCGATGCGGGACTCTTCAATTCGCCGCCGGAACGCCAAAAATCGGCGATTCTGCGCCAGAATCGGCGGGTGATGGGGTGGCGAGCAGGACGGAATGCGAACGCGGGAGGGGTGTGTTTGTGGAGACAAGGGGGCGGGGGGGATGGGTGGTGGCCTCGGGGCGGCGGGGGTCCGACGCCCCCTCCGCCTCGAAGACTCGGCACCTCCCCCGTTGGAAACGGGGGAGGATCAAGGCGAAGAGTCGGCACGGGAGTGCCGACCTACTCAGAGCCCGATGGCCGATGGCCCAAGGCCGATGGCCTTCCCCACTTCGAACTACCCTGCCCCATGCCCATCGGCCATGACCGCCCCAGCCCGCCTCCCGTTGTTCGGTCGCTGCGCTGGTGGCAGTGTCTGCTGGCCGGGGTGCTCTTCGGGCTGGCGCTGGTCTTCGCGTTTCCGCCGGGGTCTTTGGCGATCGCCGGGCCGCTGGCGATCGTGCCGCTGGTGCTGGTTGCGGCGCGCGTCGGCACGGGTGGCCCGCGCGGCAGGCTGCGCCGGGCGGCCCTGCTGGTCGGTCTGGGCGCGCTGCCCTCCCTGGCGTACCTGCACGCGTTCATCATCGACATCACCGCGCCGGGCTATCCGCTGCTGTGCCTGTACCTCAGCGCGTATCCCGCGGCGTTCGTGCTGCTGCTGGGGCTCTGGCTGCGACGCATCGGCCCGCGGGCCATCGGCCGTCGCGTGCCCGTGGCGATGGTCGCCGCGACGCTCTGGGTCGGTATGGAGATGCTCCGCGGCGAGTGGATGCTCGGGGGCTATCCGTGGTACTTCATCGGGCACCCGCTGATCGACTTCTGGCCCATCGCCGTCGCCGCCAGCGGGTTCGGGGCCATCGGCGTGTCGCTCATGGCCGCGATGCCCGCGGGGCTCATCGCCGAGCACCTCTCGCCCGGGCCGGTCTCGCGTCGCATCGGGTCGTGGGTGGTCGCGGGGCTCGTGTGCGTGGGCATGCCCGTCGTCGCCTCGATGACCCGCACGCCGGTCGCTCCGCCCGCCGCCGCGGCGACGGCCGCGGCCGGGACCTTCCGCGTCGGCGTGATCCAGACCGATGTGCCCCAGAGCAACAAGGGTTCCGGCACGGGCGCCGACCGTATCGTCCGCATGCTCAGGTGGCTCGACCTGACGCGTCAGGCCGCCGCGCCCGATGCGCAGGGAAGGCGCCCCGGCGTGATCCTCTGGCCCGAGACGATGTTCCCCGGCACGGCGCTGAACCCCGAGGCCGTGCGCGTAGCGCGCGAGAACGACCTGTCGTACGCGCTGGCCAATGGCCGGCGCGCCCTCGTGCACGAGTTCGCCGATCTGCTCACACGCCAGCAGGCGGAACTCGACGTGCCCATGATCGTCGGCGCGATCGCCATCGACGGCTGGAAGATCACCGTGCGGCCCGATGGCTCGATCGACGATTCGTTCGATGGCAAGTTCAACAGCGCGATGCTCATCCGCGGCGGGCAGGTCGAGCCGATGCGCTACGACAAGCGCCGCCTCGCCCCCTTCGGCGAAACGCTGCCGCTGGTCGGCGCGTTCCCCACGCTCAAGCGCTGGATCATGGCCGTCGGGGCGCGCGGGATGAGCTTCGAACTCTCCGAGGGCACGAAGAACACGCGCTTCGAACTCAGCGCGACCGGCCCGAGCACGCCCGCAAACACGCCGGACTCCGCCGCCGCGGCAAGCCCGACCGTCCGCATCGCCACGCCGATCTGCTTCGAGATCGCCTACCCCGAGAGTTGCCGATCGCTCGCGTACGAGCGCGGGCGGCACGCGGCGGATCTGCTGGTGAACCTCAGCAACGACGGCTGGTTCGGTGCCTATGCCGTGGGACGCCCGGGGCACATGCTCCTGTGCCGCTGGCGCTGCGTCGAGCTCGGCCTGCCGATGGTGCGCTCGGTGAACACGGGCATCAGCGGCGTGATCGATTCGCGCGGCCGGATCATCGCCACCGCCTTGCCCACCCCCGCACCGACCCCCGCCGAACCCGGCCCCGGGTACACGCCGCAGGAACGGATCCTCGTGCACGATGTGCCGATGAACGAGAACGCACGGACGCTCTTTGGCATCATCGGCGACATCACCGGGTGGCTGTGCGTGGGTCTGGCGGCGGTCTGGTGCGTGCTGCTGATGGTCCTTCGCCCCGAGCCGACGCCGAGCGCGCACGCGGGGGATAATCACCCATGAGCCTCCCCCGCCGCCGCATCTCCCGAACCATCTCCGGCCCCGCCCTGAGCGTCGCCGCCCTCGCCGCGTTCGCCGGAATGCTCAGCGCGTGCGCGGGCGAGACCAAGACCGTCGGTCGGGGCGGCTCGGCCCAGTGGCCCCCGGCCTCGGCCATCGCCGAGCGCCAGAACACCCCGCGCACCACCACCGCCACCCGGGCGCCCGAGCCCGCGGCCGCCGCCTCCGGGCCCGTTGACCCGAGCGACCCCGTCGCCGTCTCCCGCGTCCGCGAACGCGCCCTGGAGGTGCTGGGCAAGGCCGTCGATCAGGGCAGCCCCGAGGAGCGAGCCAACGGCATCGAGGGCCTGACCCAGGTCCCCAGCCGCCTGCCGCCGGTCCTGCGTCGCGCGCTGTTCGATCAGAACCCCGGCGTCCGGGCCGTCGCGAGTATGGCCATCGCGCGCCTGCGCATCGCCTCGCTTGCCGATGAGGTCCGCCCGCTGCTGAGCGACCCCTCGCCGATGGTCCAGTCCGCGGCGATCTGGGCCATGGCCGCCAACGGCCAGCCGGTGGACCAGTCGCCCCTGGCCGGGATGCTGCGTCAGGCCGAGCCGCGGCTGCGGGCGCAGGCCGCGTTCATCATGGGGGAAATCGGCAACCGTTCGGCGGTCGGCCCGCTGAAGGACGCCGCCAGCAGCCCGCTCCCTCGGGCCAACCCCGCCGAGGTCCGGCTGATGAGCCTGCAAATCGCCGAAGCGCTGGTGAAGCTGGGCGAAGAGGACGCGGTCCACGAGATCCGTGCGGCCCTGTACCCGTCGCGACCGGAAGACCTTGAGGCCACGGCCCTTGCCTGCCAGATTCTGGGGCAGGTCCGCGACCGACCGTCAACTTCACAATTGGTCTACCTGACGGCCTGGAACGAGCGTCAGGAGGGCCGCATGCCCGCGGAGGTGCGTCTGGCCGCGGCCGGGGCACTTGCGAAGCTGGGAAACCCCCGGGGCGGGTTTATCGCCGATGAATTCGCCCGGAGCGACCAGCCGACGCTGCGTGCTCAGAGCGCGCTGGTGTATGGCGAAACGGGGAGGTTTGAGCACCTGCCGGCGCTGAGCGTGCTGGTGAACGACACGAACCGGCTGGTGCAGATCTCCGCCGCGACGGCGATTCTGAAGATCGTTGAAGGTGACACTGGGGCCCGGACGGGCGTACGCTAAGGCCCGGTTTCGGTATCGACACCGGGTCCGCTCGCACGGCGCGAGCGGGCATTTGACAGCAACGTCGGCTCGCGACATACTCGCGACCCTCAATGATGCCCGGGATGTGGGCCGGTCGTCAGGACAGTTTCGGAGCCGAGTCGGCCCCGGAGCGAAGGAACTCAGGAGCAGCCTGTGCACACCGTTACGAAGATTTTGGTCGTCCTTGCCACCCTGTTCGCGGTCGCGCTGTCGGCGCTGACCATCGCCTTCGCCTCCAACGCTCAGGCGTTGCGTGACGCCGTCGGCAACGAGCGCAGCCTGCGTCAGGGCGCCCAGAACGATGCCGCCGCCGCCAACGCCAAGGCCGCCGCCGAGGAGAGCAAGTGGCGCGAGGTCTACTCGACCGCGACCGCCCGCGCTCTTGAGCTGGAGGGCCTGGTGAACTCGCTTCAGGCCGAGCGCAAGACGCTCCAGGACGAGAAGCGCGCCGCCCAGCAGGACGCCGAGCGCAACAAGAACGAGATCGCCGAGCTCCGCGTCGCCACGCAGACGCAGGCGACGGTGATCAAGAGCACGACGGAGGAGCTCACGGCCCTTCGCAAGAACGTGGCCGACGCCGCCCGCCGCGAGACGGAACTGGTCGACCGCCTCAACGAGCTCGACGGCCAGCGCCAGGTTCTCGCCCAGAACGTGCGTGCTCTGCAGGAGCAGTTGGCCGAGGCGAAGCTCGCCGTTGAGGCCGCGGCCCAGGGCCGCACCGTCGGCAGCACCGATCGCCCGATCGAGGCCAGCCAGTTCATCTCGACGCGTGTCAGCCGCGTGATGAAGGACGCCGCGGGCAACGACGTCGCGGTGATCGCCGAGGGCAGCCGCGCGGGCCTGAAGCCCAACATGCGTCTGACCATCTCCCGCGACGGCGCGTTCGTCGCGAACCTGATCCTGACCAGCGTCGATACGGGCGAGGCCGTCGGCCGCGTCGAGAAGCTCGGCCGCGAGGTGAGCGTCAGCGTGAACGACACCGTTCTCTCCCGCGTGAACTGAGCGTTCGCCGGCAGGTCCTGGTCCCGTTCCTCCCGCTCAATAGGCCACTCATCCGCCTTTCCCCGTGAATCGACCTCCGCCCGGGACGCTCTTGGCCCCGCGCGTGAGACGAAGGAGCTTCCGATGGGTCAGTTTGGCATGAATCTTCCCGGTGGTCGCCGCATGGTCGGCTCGGCAGGCCCCGGCGTGTACGACGGCCTGCTCGCCGCCGCCGTCGTCGCCCTCGCCGCGGCGTGCGTCGTGGTCTGGATGCAGGGCTCAATCATCGGCCCCGATGGCAGCGCCATCGGCACCCACCCGCGCGACGCCAGCACCGGGGAACTCAACCCCAAAGAGCCCAAGCTCGCCAACTGACGGTCCGCGGGACCGCGGCAACCGGGCTTCGAAATCCGGCCCATCCGCCCCGCTGATCTCCCGCTCGGACTTGACCTTGGCCGCTGCCGGCCTAGATTTCCCTCCCCCTCTCGGCACGCCTCGAAGGCCGCGGGGACCGCATGATTCAGACACTTCCGGGGCGATAGCTCAATTGGTTAGAGCACCGGCCTGTCACGCCGGAGGTTGCGGGTTCGAGCCCCGTTCGCCTCGTTTGAAACGGCCCCGTCGGGGCCGTTTTTCATTTCGCGTGACTCTCGCCCGGACACGCGGCCATCTCTCCCGGCACGGCTCGTCCACCCGCGCTCGTTCTTGCCTGCGACCCGACGCAGCGTCCATGACCCCTCGCGGCTTTCGCCACGCGAAGGTCAACTCGCCAGCGGTCCACATCACCACGATCCTTCGGAGCTCTGGCCCGCCCTCACTGCCCCAGCGCCCGCAGCACCACCGTCGCGTAGCTGCCGCGGGGCAGCGCAAATCGCAGCGTGCGCTTGCCCGCTCGCGCCGAGCCAAGTTCGTCTCGCTCCGGCGGCGACATCGCAAAGCCTCTCGCCAACGTGAGCAGCGGCCGATTCGCCGAACCGAAAGTCGGCCTCCGGACATGCTCGATCCGCAACTCGCCCGTGTCGGCGAGCCCTTCATCGCGCAGGGCCGCGACCGCCGCGGCGTGCCACGCCGACGAACACCCCGCAAGACGAACCTCCGGCGAAAGCGTCGGAACTTCCAGCCCGTTCCAGGCCTCGGGCACATCCGCGGCGGAGAGGAAGAGCATCTCGCCGAACTCATCATCCGCACGCAGGAACGCCTCAGCCTTGCCCTCGACGGGCTTCATGCTCGCGGCGTGCGCCTCGACCATCCGCCGCGCCGTCGCGTTCCACAGGTGGCTCTGGAACGCCTCGACGTGCATCTGCGTCAGCGCGTGGGGCAGCGCGGCGTAGGCCTCCCACATCGCCCCGCCCCGGGCGAGCACCTCGATCGCCCGCCGCTCGGGCATCGCCGGCAGCTCGCGCGCGAGAACCTCCCACTGCCCCCACTTGGTCGCCGCCGCGCGGGTGAACTCGCGCTGCCGGCCCATGTCTTTCCGCGCCGGCGTCGCGATCGAAAGCCGAAGCGCCCGCTCGAACTCGCCCGCGATCAATGCCCGAGCGACAAAGCCCTGCCCGTGACGCGCCGAGCCGAATCGCTGCGCGCCGAAGTAGTTCACAATGCGCAGCGTCGCCTCGCTCCGGCTGGGGCCGATGTTGAGCAGATCCGCTCGGGCGTTGAGCGTGTCCACATCCGCCGGGCGAAGGTCGCGAACGACGATCACAAACTCGTTGCCCTCGATCATCGACGCATCGAGCGCCCGCCCGCTCCACCCGATGCGTTCGGCCGACCAACCTTGCCCCTGAACCTTGGCGCTCAGCGACCGCACGCGCCCGGCTTGTTCGGGCCGGAGCGACACGTGCTGAGTCGTGCACGCGTGTTTGTCCTTCAGCCCCCCGTGCTCGATCAACCCCGCACGCGTGCCCAGCGCCTTGGCCAGATGCGACACGGCTTCCGGCGTGGTCAGCGATCGCTTCTCCAGCCGATACACCGCGTGCGGCGTCTCCTCGCCGGGCGCATCGCGCCAGCCCGCCATCGCCGACGCGAGCAGCCGCTCGATCACCACAAAGTCCTCGGGCTGTCGGCGAATCGTCATCGCGGCTCATGCTACGCCCGCCGAAATGAAAGCCGCCCGGGCCAATCGGCCCGGGCGGCGAAGAGTCACTCAGACTGTCTCACCGGGGATTAGCCTCGGAGCAACTGCAGCGCCGACTGGGGCTGCGAGTTGGCCAGGCCCAGCGAGTTCTGCGCCGCGGCCGAGAGGATCTGGCTGCGGGTAAGGCTCGCGGTCTCACGGGCGAAGTCGGCGTCGCGGATGACGCTCTCGGCCGCGGCCGAGTTCTCGAGCGACACGCCGAGGTTACGGATCGTCGCGCCGACGGTGTTCTTCTGGAACGCGCCCAGTCGGCCGCGGAGAGAAGAAACCTGACGGATCGACTCATCGACCGCCTTGCCGGCCTTGACCAGGTCGCCGTCGACCAAGTTGAAGGCCTTGCCCGACGCCAGGCTGCTCAGGAAGCCCGTGTCGCTGTTGCCTAGCTTGCGCGTCGCGATGTTCTGCACACCGAGGGCGACCTTGCCCGCGATGTCCACGCGGCTGGCCAGCTGGAACTCGGCACCGCC
>JAJTHN010000039.1 GCA_021297895.1 Phycisphaeraceae bacterium
GTTGCCGGGGCCCCGGTGCCTTCAGTGCCCTCAGTGCCCTCAGTGCCCTCAGTGCCCTCAGTTCTGGCGCGTCGATTCCGCCGGCAGCCCGGCCGCGTCGATGGGCTTGAGTCGCCGAGCAAAGAGCACGCGGGCCAGCACGCCGTGCCGCGGCGCGGCCACCACCGCGAGCACGAACAGCACCAGCGAGACCGACGCGATCATGCCCGCGACGGAGGTGTTGAGCGCCACCGCGAACGCATAGCCGGCGACCGCCGAGAGCGCCGAGATGCCCGCGGCGATCAGCAGCATGCGCGAGAGGCGATCGGTCAGCAGATGCGCCGTCGCGCCCGGCGCGACGAGCATCGCGATGACCAGGATCGAGCCGACGCTCTCGAACGCCGCGACGGAGGTTGTCGCGACCGCGGTCATGAGCCCGTAGTGCACCACCGTCGCGCTGATGCCCAGGGTCGTGGCCAGGGCGGGGTCGAAGCAGACGATCTTGAGTTCCTTGTAGAACACCAGCAGCAACGTCAGGTTGATCAGCAGCACGGCGCCGAGCCAGGCAAACGCGCGCGGCACCTCGATCGGCCCGAGCGGGATCAGTTCGAGCGCGACCAGCTCGATCGATCCGTAGAGAACGCAGCCGGGATCGATGTCCACATCGCGCGCCGCGAGCGTGATCAGGAGCACGCCCAGCGCAAAGAGCGTCGTGAAGACCACGCCCATGGACGCGTCCTCGGGCACCTTGCCCCAGCGGCTGAGCCCGCCGGAGAGCAGCGCCGTCAGCACCCCGACGATCATCGCCCCCGCGATCATCGGCCCCGGCGCGCGGCTCTGCGTGATGATGAACGCGAGCGCCAGGCCCGGCAGGATCGCGTGCGAAATCGCGTCGCCCAGCAGGGACATCCGCCGCAGAACAAGGAAGCAGCCCAGCACGCCGCACGAGACGCAGCAGACCACCGCGGTGCCCGCGGTCCAGAAGTCATCGGCACGAACCTCGTACGTTCCGATGCGGAAGAACACGCCGTCGGCACGCGGAGGCGTGCGGATTTGTGCGATCTCGCCCGTGGTGTTGCCGGTGTCGGCGTGGCCGAGCGTTGCGGCGGGCGCGGGGGCCGCGATGACTGCCTGCACGCGGGCGTGCTCGTGACTCGGCGCATCCGCCGCGCGTGCCGGCTGCGCCAGGGCGAGCGCCCCGAGCGTTGCCAGCACGATCATCGAGCCGCGAGCGCCGCGCCCCGCTCGCCGCGGGGCATCGGAAACCGGCGGCGGCGGCGAGAGCGGGTGCGGCGAGGGCACGACCGCGAGGGTGGTCGCGGGCAGGCGGCCCTCCTGCGCGAGCCGTGACTCCAGTTGCGCCAGGACCGGCGCGGGCAGAACATGCTCGAGCTGGTCCGCATCGCGGTCAACGTGGTCCGCCGCGATGTCGGCCTGCTCGATGAGGTACAACTCCCAGAGCCGGTGCGAGCGCACGACCCGTGCCGCCGCGGCGCGGCCGTCCTCGGTCAGCCGCCAGAGCGAGCCGTCGCGCTTGATGAGCCCCTTGCGCTCAGCCCGACGGAGCGTCGCCGGCGAGCACACCCCGCCGCGAGCGACGCTGGCGGCGCTCCATGCGATCGACAGATCGTGACCGGGTTCGAGTGCCTCGAACGCATCGCGCAGGAGGTTCTGCAGGGCGATCCGTCGGCGCAGCGACCAGCGTCGAACGAAGTCCGCAACCAGCCCGCGGCGTGGGGCCAGCAGCAGCGAAACAACGAACAGCCCCGCCGCGACGAGCACGATCAGCGGGCCGGTGGGCCAGCCGCGAGACAGCGAGCCCTCGGGCGTCGGGACCGTTGCGCTCAGAACGGTCCCCGCGAGCCCCGCGAGCCCGCCGAAGATCCCCGAGAGCCAGAGCATCACGCTCAGGCAGTTGGTCCAGAACCTCGCGGCGACGGCGGGGATGATCAGCAGCGCCACGATAAGCACGACGCCGACCGCCTGCAGCCCCGCGACCGTGCAGGCGCACACCAGGCTCATGAGCAGAAGGTCGAGCGAAAACGTCGGCCAGCCCTGCCCCGCGGCGAACTCGCGGTCAAAGCACAGCAGCCGGAACTCCTTGATCAGCAGCGCACAAACGCCGAGCACCCCCGCGGCGACGCAGAGAATCGTCAGCGCGTCGCTGGTGACCATGCTGGCGGCCTTGCCGAAAATGAAGCCGTCCAGCCCCGCGCTGCGTCCGCCCGGTTGCTGCTGAATGATCGACGAAAGGACGATTCCCACGCCGAAAAACCCGCCGATGGCGATCGCGATCGCGGCGTCCTCCTTGACCCGGGTGAGCCTGCGAACCATCGACACGAATGCCGCGGCGAGCACGCCGGTGATCGTCGCGCCCACCATGAACGCCGGCGTGCTCCGATCACCAACGACCAGAAACGCCAGGCAGATGCCCGGCAACGCCGCGTGCGCCACGGCGTCACCGACCAGCGAGCGCTTGCGCAGCAGCGCTAGCGCCCCGACCACGCCCGCGGCGATTCCCAGCAGCGTCGTGCCCAGAAGCACGATCCGCGTGTTGGTGTCCTGCAGCGTGATGAGTCGGAGAAGTTCGTCCATGGTGCCCGAGGATTCGCGGCGACTAGAGCCCCTCTCGCCTGACCGCGTCCACGGCCTCATCGAGGATCGTCAATCGTCCGCCGTAGGTCCGTCGCAGATTCTCGCGTGTGAAGGTCGACTCGACCGGTCCGGCCGCGACGAGCCGCATGTTCAGCAGCAGCACGTGATCGAAGTACTCCGGCACGGTCTGCAGGTCATGATGCACGGCAACGACGGTCCGGCCCTGCGAGCGCAGGTCGCGCAGCACATCGACAATCGCCCGCTCGGTCGCCGCGTCCACGCCCGCGAACGGCTCATCCATGAAGTACAGCGTCGCGTCCTGCGCCAGCGCCCGCGCGAGAAACACACGCTGCTGCTGCCCGCCGGAAAGCTGGCTGATCTGCCGATGGGCATAGTCGGCCATGCCCACTTTCGCAAGGCACTCGAGCGCCCGCGACCGCTCGCGTGCGCCGGGGCGGCGGATCCAACCCAGTCGCCCGTAACAGCCCATGAGCACCACATCGAGCGCATCAACCGGGAAGTCCCAGTCCACGGCCTCTCGCTGCGGCACATACCCGACCTGCAAGCGAGCGCGCTTCATCGGACCGCCCAGCACCTGAATCGTGCCGCTGGCCAGCGGCACGAGCCCCAGCGCCGCCTTCAGCAGCGTCGACTTCCCCGCGCCGTTGGGCCCGACCACCGCGATGAGTCGACCCGTGGGCAGCAGCACGTCGACATCCCACAGCACCGGCTTGCGGTGATACGCGACCGTCACGTCGTGGAACTCCACACTCACGCCGGCGGGTGCTGCGGCGTTGATCGCAGGCGCGGGCGGTGGGCCGGCCGTCATGGCTTCACCGATGGTGCCGAGGGGGCGTTCGGCGCGGGCGCCGGCTCGTTGGAGTCGGCGGGCGGCCGCGTGGTGGCCGGCGACTTCTCAGCGGGCTCTTCGAAGCGAGCCAGATAGGCCGCAAGGCGAGCCGGCCGATCTGCGGGGAGCGTGCCGCCGAGCGCCTTGGTGATCTGCTCGACATTGTGAACGACCATGCCGACGTACGTGCCCTGCTGCGTGCCGCTCGGGCCAAGCGCATCGCTGTAGAGTTCGCCGCCGATGCGCACGGTGTGGCCGCGGCCCCTGCACCCCTCGATGAGCGCGTCGATGGTCTTTCGCGGCACGGTGCTCTCGATGAACACCGCGGGGATCTTGCGCGTCACAAGCGTGTCGACCAGCGCGTTGATGTCCTGCAGGCTCGCTTCGCTGTCGGTGCTGATGCCCTGGATGGCGAGCAGTTCAAGGCCATACGCACGGCCGAAGTAGCCGAAGGCATCGTGCGCCGTCACGAGCACGCGGTTGCGCTCCGGGATCGTCGCGATGCTCGATCGGGCATACGTGTGCAGTTCATCCAGCAGCGCCAGATACTCACCCGCCGCGGCGGTATAGGCATCTTTGCCCGCGGGGTCCTTCTCGATCAGCGCATCGCGCACGCGCGTGACCACGGGCTTCCACAGCGACACATCGAACCACACGTGCGGGTCGAAGTGTCCCTCAAACTCCGCCGGTTCACGCAGCAGCGATTCATCGATGGCCTCGGTCGCGCGGACGACGGTGCGGCGCGAAGCCATCCGCACGATCACGTCGGCCATCCGGCCCTCGAGGTGCAGCCCGTTGTAGAAGATCACGTCGGCGTCCGACATGGCCCGCACATCACCCGGCGTGGGCTTATACGTGTGCGGGTCAACGCCCTCGTTCATCAGCGATCTCACATTCGCCCGCTCGCGGGCGACGTGGCGAGCGGCGTCGCCGAGCATGCCCGTGGTCGCGACGATCTTCAGCGGCTCGCTCGCCGCGGCGGCTGCCGGGGCACCGGCGGCGACGGCCGCGAGGGCCGCGACCACGACGGCGAACACACCCGACGCGAATCCACGAAGTCCGGAGCGGTGCGTCGCGCCGCGCCGGGGTCCAGAATTGCTCTGCGTTGCGAACATGCGAGGTTCCTCAGGATATCGGCAACTGGGGCGGCAAACGTCCCCGGAAAGTTCGGTCCGTCCACATCAAGAGTATGCGCACTCAAAGTCTCGGGCTTGGTCGGTCCGGAACCTGTCCCCGGCACCGACTCCCGGCGGCGGAGCCCCGCGGCTTCCTACCCTCGCGTGCGAGCAGATACAGGAGCCACGCATGGCGACAGAGGCCGTCGAGAACTACCTCAAGGCGATCTACACACTCTGCCGGGAGTCCCCCACGGGAGAGGCCGGCATGACCCGTATCGCCGCCGCCGTCGGCGTGACCACCGGAACCGCCACGAGCATGATCAAGAAACTCGCCCGTGCTCGGCTGGCCCGCTACGAGCGATTCGGCGGCGTGTCCCTCGCACCCAAGGGCACCCGCGTCGCGCTGGACATCATCAGGCGGCATCGCCTGGTTGAGACCTTTCTGGTTCGAACGCTCAAACTTGACTGGTCCGTCGTCAATGAGGAGGCCGAGCGTCTGGAGCATGCGGTTTCGTCCCGTGTTCTGGAGGCGCTCGATCGCCATCTTGGCCACCCTGAGTTCGATCCCCACGGCGACCCGATCCCCGGTGCAAACGGTCGGATCGCCGAGCGGTCGCTCCAGCCGCTGAGTGAGTGCGGCGCGGGCGAGAGGGTCACGCTGGCGCAAGTGCTCGATCAGCGTGCGGAGTCGCTCCGGTTCCTGCAGGGGCGCGGCGTTGTCGTCGGCGCGAGGCTTCGCGTGCGGAGCGTCGAGCCGCTGGCCGGGACACTGACCATCGAGAACGAGCGCGGCGAGCGCATCGCACTGGGCGAACTCGCGGCCCGGCGCCTGCTTGTGGCGGCGCACGCCGTGCGCGGGGCCCGCAGCGGAGCGGCGCGATGACCCGCGCCGCCGCGTCGATCGGCCCGTCGCGACGCACGTCCGCTGTGGACCCGTCACCCGGCACCCCCGCTGCGCAAGCCGTCGCGATGCTCATGGCCACTCACGGCGCTCGGCTGCACGGACTGGCGCTGCGGCTGTGCGGGCACCGCGCCGACGCGGAGGACATGGTTCAGGATGCGTTCCTGCAGGCCTTCCGCAAGTGGCACACTTTCCGCGGCCAGTCGTCGCCGGGGACGTGGCTGTTCACCATCGCCGCGAGGTGCTGCAAGGCCAGAATCCGACGCAAGGGCGGAGTCGATCGCCGAACGCCCGCGCTGTCGCAACTCATGCCATGGCAGGAGACCAGCGTCATGGCCGCGGCGATCGAGCCGTCTCGGGAGAGCAGCCCTGCGGAAGAGCGTGAAGCGGTCCGCCGAGTTCAGTCGGAGGTTGCTCAGTTGCCCGAGCACCTGCGTCTGCCGCTGGTGCTGAAGGAACTCACGGGAATGAGCGTCCGCGACACGGGCGCGGCACTTGGCCTGACGCCCAATACGGTCAAGACCAGGCTCCTTCGCGCCCGCCTTGCGCTCCGCAAGGCGATGACCGCGAAGGCCCCGGCCGTCATCGCTCCGGCACCCATCTACGAAAAGCGGGTGTGCATCGATCTGCTCATGACCAAACTTCGTGCGATGGATCGCGACCGCTCGGGCGCGGCGACACGCATACCCAAGGCCGAAGTCTGCGCGAGATGCCGATCGGTCTTCCGCGAACTGGACTTGGTGCAGTCCGCCTGCAGGCAACTCGACGAGGGCTCGCTTTCGCCCACACTTCGCGGGGCGATCGAACGGGCCATCGCCGGCGCTCGCCCGAGTACGAACGCCGCAACACGTCGCCGTCGTGGCCGCCCGCCCGTGCGGTGAGCGCCCGAGGTCTCACGCTGCCGGTCGATCCTCCGTGAGCAGAAAGCACCGCCGCCCCGAAGACCACCCGCTCAAGCGGGCGATCTTCGGGGCGGCGTGAAGATCCAACGTGTCACATCGCGGGACGGCTCAAACCTCGTGAGCGAGTTCCCAGCGATCGGGTGAACGCCACAGCCGCGAACGGAGAAGTTCACGCTCCAGCACGAACTCTTTCGGCAGCCGATCCAGGAACTTGTCGAAGAGTTCTTCGTGCTGGCGGGCTTCCGTCGCCCCCGCCTCGCGACCAACGGACATGAGGTCGTAAAACGCCGCGGCGGGGAACTCCAGACCTGTCCAGTCGATGTCCTCGTGGCGTGGCATCCAGCCCAGTGGGCTCTCCACCGCAAAGCCGCGACCGTGCACGCGATCAACGATCCACTTGAGCACCCGCATGTTGTCGCCGAAGCCCGGCCAGATGAACTTGCCCTGGTCGTTCTTGCGGAACCAATTCACGCGGAAGATCCGCGGCGGGTTGCTGACGCGTCGGCCGATGTTCAGCCAGTGCGTGAAGTACTCGGCCATGTTGTACCCGCAGAACGGCAGCATCGCCATCGGGTCGCGACGCATCGCCGCCTGTCCGATCGCGGCGGCCGTCGCCTCCGAGCCCATCGTCGCGGCGAGGTACACGCCGTGCGACCAGTTGAAGGCCTGGAAGACCAGCGGCATGTCCTTGCTCACGCGTCCGCCGAAGACAAACGCCGCGATCGGCACGCCGGCCGGATCTTCCCACGCCGAGTCGATGCACGGGCACTGACTCGCTGGCGCGGTGAACCGGGCATTGGGATGCGCCGCGGGGCGACCCGCGGCGGGGGTCCAGTCCTCGCCCTTCCAGTCGATCAGGTGCGCAGGGGGCGTCTCGGTCAGGCCTTCCCACCACACGTCGCCGTCGTCGGTCAGGCCGACATTGGTGAAGATCGTGTTCTTCGAAATCGAGGCCATCGCGTTCGGATTGGACTTGTCATTCGTGCCCGGAGCAACGCCGAAGAACCCGGCCTCGGGATTGATCGCGTGAAGGGTGCCGTCGGTTCCCTTCTTGATCCACGCGATGTCGTCGCCGACGGTCGTGACCTTCCAGCCCGCGAAGGCCTTCGGCGGCACCAGCATGGCGAGGTTGGTCTTGCCGCAGGCGCTCGGGAACGCCGCGGCGAGATAGGTCTTCTCGCCGCTCGGCGACTGGATGCCCATGATCAGCATGTGCTCGGCCAGCCAGCCCTCATCGCGAGCCATGACGCTGGCGATGCGCAGCGCAAGGCACTTCTTGCCCAGCAGCGCGTTCCCGCCGTAACCCGAGCCGTACGACCAGATCTCGTAGGTTTCCGGGAAGTGAACGATGTACTTCTTGGCGATATCCGGCTCGCACGGCCACGGGACATCTTTCTGCCCGGGGGCCAACGGCGCACCCACCGAGTGCATGCACGGGATGTACGGCCCGTCGCCGAGGGCATCGAGCACCTTGTTGCCGATGCGCGTCATGATCTGCATGTTGACGACGACATACGGGCTGTCGGTCAACTGCACGCCGACCTTGGCGATGGGCGAGCCGATCGGCCCCATGCTGAACGGGATGACGTACATGGTGCGCCCACGCATGCAGCCGTCGAACAGCGTGCGGACGGTCTTACGCATCTCGGCGGGCGGCGCCCAGTTGTTGGTCGGCCCTGCGTCACCCTTGCTCGCCGAGCAGACGAACGTGCGCTCCTCCACGCGGGCCACGTCCGACGGGTGAGACCGCGCCAGAAACGAGTTGGGGCGCTTCTTCGGGTCCAGCCGGATGAACGTGCCCGAGGCGACCATCTGCTCGCACAGCCGGTCATACAGCCCCTGTGAGCCGTCAACCCAGACGACGTGGTCGGGCTTGCAGAGCCCGGTCATCTCGTTCACCCACGCGACGAGTTTCTTGTTCTTGGTCGGGGTGGCGTGATCACTGTTCGCCGCGGTCGTCGCGGCCACTGCTGCTGTGCCGGTCATTGTGTGCTCCTGCGCTCTGCGGTTCGGTCGACGTCCTTCCCAACGCGTCCTTCGGATTGCCCCTTCACCCCGTTCGGCGGGCCCGGTCGTGTGCGGCTCGGTACCGACCTTAGGCCGACCCGGATTCGTTCACCCTCGGTGTCATCCTCACGCCGAGACTCCCTGATCGGCCAGTCCATTCTACTGGATCGCGATCCCCGCATCCTGTCGAAAAGCGCGCGATTGGGTATAAACGGGGAGCCACCTTTGGGCGAACGAGCGCCACCTCTGGCCCCCGGTCGTCCGGCTGCGCAGCTTCAGAAACCCAGCCCAACTCGATGTCCTGTTCCCTAAGGCAGGGCGGTCTGCCCGCGCCTGAGGGAGGCTGAAGGTTGTCGCAGGGCGCGAAGCAGCGCGGTCACTCGGAGTGCGTGCAGCCGCGGGGCTGCCGATTAGGTCCTCAGCACCACGCGAAGCGCCGCCACGATATAGGCCATTCGGTCTTCGCTGAGCATGTGCCCGAACTTGATCGCGCGGTCAGCATCGATGAGGATCGCCGGCTTCCAAGCGATTCCGCCGCTCTCGCCATATTCGCCGTAGTTGACGATCTCGATCTGGCGGACTTTCGTGGCATCGAACCGTCGTCTCCAGCCGATCGGGCCGACGCCAACGAACACCGTCGCCTTCGAGCCGCGAACTCGCACAACCTCCTTGCCGGCAATCGACATCAACAGGCACGCGAGGATCACGAGACCCACGGCAATGAACGGCGTCATGAAGATCAGAAGGCTCAACGCGCTGCCGATCGTGTTCACGGGCGGCGATACGTTGTTCGGGTTGGGGAGCGGGGCCCACGTCGGGATAGGAACATTGAACGCAACGAGCGCCCCGGCGATCGCCGCGCCGACGAAGATGCAGACCCCTCCGTTCCAGAGCAGATTCAGGAACAGCATGGCGATGGTCCCGCCGAGCGAACGGGTTGTGGCCCCGATGACGACTTCCTCGCCGTCGTCCCGAAGCCACGTTCCTGCTGGCGGCGAGTTCGGATCCAAGTCGGCGACAAGCCGTGCCAGCCGCTTCTGTTCCGGATAGGCATACGACACCGGAACCTCGGGCACGCGGGCAATGCCAGCGATTCGCGACAGTTCGTGGACTTTGCTGCAACGCTTGCAGAACGCGACGTTGGTTCCGACATTGACGTCATCACTTTGCAGCGTCAGGTCGCAGATTGGGCACCGAAGCGAACTCGTCCCCATGAATCCATTCTACTCGCCGTCGCGCGACCAGCGGGCCAGCCCGACGAGGACTCAATGCGGACGCACGTCACCTCGACGCGTTCACCGCCGACGACGCCCGCCCATCGCGATGCACAGGGCCAGCACCCCTGCGCTCGCGGGCGTTGGAACGACCGCCGCGGTGAACGTGAGGTTGTCGAACACCGCGCCGTCGGTGTCGGAGCGAAGGACCACCGAGCGGATGTGCTGGCCGCGAACGCTTAGTGTCTGCTGAAAGAACCACGGCGTGTTGTACGCGCCCGTATACGCCTGGCTGAACGCTACCGATCGCCCCTGCCCATCAAAAGCCTCGACGCTGCCCAGAAACGTCCCCGTTTCCGTATCGGCCATGAGCACCGACAATTCCGTGATCGCATGATCGAAGGTGAGCGTGACGGGGTTGCCCCACATCGCCGCGGCACGGTTGCCGAATGCACCGAAGGGATACGCGATGACATCAACACTCCGCCGCTCGACGCCACGGATATCGAAACCCTGCACCGTCGAGAACCGCACGCCCAGGTGCGCGTACTGATCGGTGACGTGCGAGGCCGAGCCGGGCCGGGCGAACTCCTCGAAGGTGATCCCCGCGGGCCCGGCCAGCGCGGCATCGACTCCGTGCTGCAGAGCCAGAACCGCCAACACCGGGGCGAGCAGTCGCATCTTCACTGGACGCACTCCTGAAGGGTCGAAACGCCAACACTCCGGCGTCCGTGCCAGAGTGTGATTCACAAACTTTGCAATCTCCCAACGTGCACGCCCAGCAACCGGACGATGCGTCGCGCGGTTCGCGGCTCGCGACCGCGACACTCCACCCAAAGTCCCGTTGAAGACTCGATTATCGGGCCCGGTGTTGGGGCCGGGGTCCCGCGGCGACGATGCAAAATGAAAACGAGCCCGGGAAGCCCGGGCTCGAAACCAATGCCCCCCGAAGGACTCGAACCTTCGACCCGCTGATTAAGAGTCAGCTGCTCTACCAACTGAGCTAGGAGGGCGTATGGCGACGGGGAGGCCCGTCGATGTCTGGATGGAGAGTTTAGCCGCCTCTTTGCCCGAGTCGAGTCCGACATTCGGGGTGTTGCTCGTCGGCCCGTCGCGGCCGCGGGGCTGGACCCCGGGGAAGCGGGCGATTGGCCGCCACAGGGGTCCGTTCCCGGGTTCGGCCGGAACTCTCCGCGGGGCGGCTGTTGCCTCAGCGAACGATCGCCTGACGCGGGATCGCGGCCTTTGGGGCTTGGATCGCCGGGGCCGCGGCGAGGCCGGAACGCAGCAGCGTGCGCATCGGCTCGGGCCAGTCGTCGCCTCCGCGGCGGGCCGTGGCCGCGTTTGTCGCGGAGGCCGGGCCGCTTGCGCCACTCTGCCCGCTGGGGCCGAGCACCGTGAATGTCGTCCAGCCGATGTGATCCCACATCGCCTTCCACGCGCCGGTCACATCGCGTCGACGAACCGCACGCAGCACCAGATCATGATCGGTGTAGATCCTCGCCACATACTCGCGATTGGCCACGGCGCCGCCGCGGGGCGCGGCGATCTGGATGAGCATCAGCGTCCGCACCAGGCTCTTGAGCCCGACATCGTTGCCGAGAGCTTCGAACATCGCGATGTGAAACGCGCCGTCGAGCCTCAGCAGCCGATCGGCCAAGCCCGGGCTGGCAACATCCCGGTTCTCCGTGTAGAACTCGCGGGCCAGGGCCAGCGTCTGGTCGTGGAGACACTGAAGGTTCGCGACCAGAGGGTCTTCGGGGTGCCCCGGGCCTGCCGCGGCCGCGTCTGCGGCCGTCGGCGCGGTGATCTTCGTGCTGGCCTTGTTTCCGGTGCTTGCAGTGCTGCCGTTGCCGATATGCTGAGCGTTCAGCCCGTTCTGTGCCGATGGTGCAGGTGTGGGCGTGTGAATCGGCGGCGGCATTTGCGCAAGCGACGCGGCGGCCCCGCTCTCGAGCCACTGTCGCTTGGCGAAGAGCTGCGCCAGTTCGCCCGCCGAGGGGGTCTGCACGAATGCGCCGAGTTTGGGAACGTGGTCCAGCAGACCTTCGGCACGCATCCGCACCATGGCCTCGCGGACGGGCGAACGGCTCACGCCGGTTTCCTTGGCGATGGCGACCTCATAGAGCCTGTCCCCGCCGCGAAGTTTGCCCGCGAGCAGTTTTTTGCACAGGTGGTCGTAGACGCGTTGGCTCAGCTCGGACGACATGGCGTGCCTCGCGAGAATCGCGAGCGGGCCAGCGACAAAGGCCCGCGATCGCGAATCCGAGGGGTAGCATAGCCCGGTCCCATCTCCGGCGATGCCTAGACACACTCGGTGTGATCCCCGGGTTCTGGGCTGCAGGTCCGATGCGACGCATAAGTGCGTCGCAAATGGCGCGTACTTCGGGCACTCATGCTGCGAGCTTGTACTGAACTTGAGCCAGTTCGGCCAGCAAACGCTCACGATCGCCCGCGCGTGCAAATCGCGTGAAGACCGCGGCCATCTTGACCGGGCCGGGCTCATCCTCGTCCTCGATCCAGACAATGTTCGCAAAGACGAACACAGCGCGTCCGGGGCCCTTGTCGCTGCTGTGCATGCTCGGGAGGGTGATCTGCAACGCCACGCCCGTTCCCGGCTCGACGCCGCGGTCGGCCTCGAACCGCACTCCGCCCTCGCTGATGTCGTAGGCGTTTCCGTCGATGCTGAAGCGGTCATCGCTGAGCAGGCGGATCGAGAGGTTGGTGTACATCGCCGGGAGCACAAAACGCGGGTGCTTGCGTCGATCCGCCGGGTTGCGACCGACCATCCGAAGCGAGCCGGTAGAGGCGTTGGTGCTGTCTGCCATTTTCGTGTCTCCTGCGTGGTGCGATGCTTGAGGGTGTATCGGACCGAATCGCGTCGATGTTCACGCGGGCGACAGATCCGCCGTGCACCCCCGGCTGTTGAGAATCCGCAACACCCGCGCCCATCCGCCGCCAAAACACGCCCGATTCCGCTGCGCGAGCCGCCAGCGTCCCTACGCTCGATCATGTTCGTCGATCAGGCAGTTATTCGCGTGCAGGCAGGTCATGGTGGCGCTGGCGCCGTCGCGTTCCGTCGACAGAAGTACGAGCCCAAGGGCGGCCCTCAGGGCGGCGACGGCGGCAAGGGTGGCGACGTGATCCTCCAAGCCGATGACGGGATCAATACGCTTCTGGACTTCCGCGGCCGGCCCGACTGGCAAGCCGAGGATGGCGAAGACGGCATGAAGAAGCAGTGCCACGGCTCCAACGGGCGTGACTGCGTTATCCGTCTGCCCGCCGGGACGCTGGTTTACGACGCCAACTCCGGCGAACTCAAGGTCGACCTCCAGCCGCGCCAGACCTTCGTCATCGCCCGCGGCGGCAAGGGCGGCTTCGGCAACGAACACTACAAGTCCGCGACGAATCAGACGCCCACCTACGCCCACCCGGGCTTCGAGGGCGAGGCATTCGACCTTCGTCTTGAACTCAAGCTCCTGGCGGATGTCGGTCTGCTCGGCAAGCCCAACGCTGGCAAGAGCACGCTGCTCGGGGCCCTGACCCGGGCCAACCCGAAGATCGCCAACTACCCGTTCACCACGCTCGCGCCGCAACTGGGTGTCGCCGAACTCGACCCCGAGCGCCGCCTCGTGATCGCCGACATTCCGGGTCTCATCGAGGGTGCCAGCGACGGTGCCGGGCTGGGGCTGGACTTTCTGCGGCACGTCGAGCGCACGCGGCTGCTTCTGCACGTGCTGGACATCATGCCCGACGAGGGCACCCCGGCCGAGAACTACCGGATCATCCGCAAGGAACTCTTCAACTACTCGCCGGTTCTGGCCGAGCGTGAAGAGATCATCGTGCTCAACAAGCTTGACCTGCTCGAGAGCGACGAGGCCCGCGAGGCGGCGATCCGTCGCCTGAGAGCGGATCTGAAGATCGGGCGCGATACGGAAGTCGTCGGCATCTCCGCCGCGACGCGCAAGGGGACGCGCGAATTGCTCGAGAGACTCTGGACGATCCTGAAGGGCCGCGAGGTGCGGTGGACCGCGGATGCGCCGGTTCAGTCGGACAATGCGGATCACGACGAGCACGACGCGGAGAACGACGCGCACATCGATGCCGACGGTGTCATCCAGGTGCGCAGAGCGCCCGAGGTGAAGCGAGTCGCGAGAAAGAAGGCCGCGGCGAAAACCGCTGCGAGGAAGAAGACCAACACCAAGCGAGCGCTGCCCGCGAAAAAATCTGCCAGTGCCCGATCGACGAAGCCCACCACGGCCGTCGCCAAGAAGAGTGCCAAGAAGTCGAACAAGGCGGTTGCCAAGCCCGTGACCAAGAAGGTCGCCAAGAAGGCGGCAACCAAGCCAGCGTCGCGGCGATCTCGACGCTGATTCGCCGTATTCGCGCATGAATTGCGCGATTTACTGCTGGTGTTGTCGCGTGGCAACGCAGTTGGTCCGTCGGCAGCGCGTGTTTGCTCGGGGCAACACCCGGGCAAGCTGTCGGTTGTCGGTTTTTTGCAACAGCCGCTGCAGTGGCACCCCGCTCGCGTCGATGACGGTGGTGATGGCCGACAGCGCCAAAGAGCCCGACGCCTTGCCGCCGCGATACGGCGGGGTCATCCTGCGTTCGCATGATGGCCCGGGGGCGTTGCCCGCGCGCATGGCCACCATGGTTCACGAGTTCTCCAGCCTGTTGGATGGCTCGCTGCGTCAACTGAGCTTGCTCTCCCGAAACCTGCACGAGCTGGGAACCACGGACGCGGCCGAACATCGGCGCGATGTTGAACTGCGTGTCGCCGCGATCCGTGTTGCGCTGGAGCAGATGGCCCAGACTGTTCGCGGCGTTTCGCGGCCGCGGATCGCGCCGTCGCTCGTGGCCGCCCGTGTCGGTACGTCGGGAGTGGGGGGCAGGGGGCCTTTCGGCTGGGCCAGCGCGACGCTGACGCTCAGCGATGCCCTTCGGTACGCCATCGCGATTCTCCAGCCGCGTGCCTCCGAGGAACGCATCGATCTGCACATGACGCTCGGCGATGGACTGGATCGCGCCGGTGCGGGCGCGGCGTACACCGTCGTGCTCAACGGCCTGCGCAACGCCATGGACGCGATCATCGATGCGAGGGCCGCGGGGATGCCCGACACGGGCCGCGTCGAACTTTCTGCCGAGCGGGTCGAACTGTCCGACGGATTCAACGCTGGTGCGAAGCGTGCGTGGGCGGTGATTGTTGTGACCGACGACGGGATCGGCCCGCCGCCCGACCTATCGCCGAAGCCTGAGGCCGACGGTTCACGATCCCGCGCGCCCGTGTTCGAATCCGGCTTCACGACCAAGCCGGGCCATCTGGGCATCGGGCTATCGCTGTCGCGTGAACTCATCAGCGAGTACGGCGGCTCGGTGGACCTCCGAGCCCGCACGGACCGCCGCGGTGCGGAACTGATCATCCGCTTGCCGCTGGTCGAGCCGCGGCACGACACCGTTGCCGGCACGCAGATGCCGGCAGTGCCGGGAATGACACCTGCTCGAACCGCCGGTGAAGCGACGAGCCCATCGAAGATCTCCCCCGACGAACGCGGAGTTGAGTCATGACGCCCGATGCCGCTCCTGTGAGCAAGAAGCCCGCGATGGGCGCACCCGACCGTCCGAAGGACCGCCCGCCGCGCGTGCTGGTGATCGACGATGACCCGATCGTCGCCGAGAGTCTCTCGGAGTTCGTTCGTGCGGAGGGCTATGACGTTGCCACGGCGCTCGACGGGGAGGAAGGTCTGGGCATGATCGTTCAGGCCGAGAAGGGCGAGCATGCCAGCTCGCCCGTGCGGCCGTTTGCCGTGGTCATCGCCGATGTGAGCATGCCCAAGATGGACGGGATGCAGTTGCTCGAGCGCGTGGCCAAGGAGCATCCCAGCACCGTGATGCTGATGCTCACGGGATACGGCACGATCGAGGCCGCGGTCCACGCGGTGCGGCTCGGCGCGGCGGACTACCTCACCAAGCCCGTCGTCGATACCGAACTGCGCATGGCCCTTGAGCGAGCGCTGCGGCAGCAGAAGCTGCTCGAGGAAAACCGCTCGCTCAAGAAGCAGCTCGACACGCGCTTCGGGCTTGACAGCATCGTCGGCTCCGACGCGCGGATGCTCCGCGTGTACGACCTGATCGAAGCGGTCGCGCCAACGAAGACCACCGTGCTGATGAACGGCGAAAGCGGCACCGGCAAATCGCTCATCGCGCATGCGATCCATCACCGTTCGTCCCGTGCGTCGCGACCGTTTGTCGAGTTGGCCTGCGGCTCGATCCCCGAAACGCTGCTCGAGAGCGAGCTCTTCGGCCACATCAAGGGTTCGTTCACCGGTGCGCACGCGGACAAGGTCGGCAAGTTCCTGGCCGCCGACGGCGGGACGCTGTTCCTGGACGAGATCAACTCGGCATCCCCCGGCATGCAGCTCAAGCTTCTGCGCGTGCTGCAGGAGAAGAAGTTCGAGCCTGTCGGCAGCAACGAGACGATCGAAGTCGATGTTCGCGTGATTCTGGCGACCAACCAATCACTGGAGGAACTCGTCCAGCAGGGCAAGTTCCGCCAGGATCTGTACTACCGCATCAACGTCGTGAAGATCGACCTGCCGCCGCTGCGCGAGCGCGTTGCCGATATTCCGCTTCTGGTCGAGCACTTCCTCGCGCAGCACGCCTCGGCGATGGGCCGGACGGTCACCGGCGTCGATTCGCAAGCGATGGAAGCGATCAGACGCTATCCGTTCCCCGGCAACGTGCGAGAGCTGAGCAACGTGATCGAACGCGCCGTGGTCCTGTCGCGACGTCCGACGATCCAGCTCGAGGATCTTCCGCCGCAGGTCACCGGGCAGAGCGCGCCGGTCCTCGCGCCGGCCGGCGCGGTGGGCTCGCCACAATCACTCTCATCAACGATGCCTGCGATCGCGAGCGGCGAGCACTCACCGAACGCAGCACAAGCGCTTGATGAAGCGATGCGTGAACCAGAGCGCCGCATCATCATCGAGGCGTTGCGCCTCAGCGGCTGGAATCGGCTGCGTGCGGCGGAGCGCTTGCAGATCAATCGCACGACGCTGTACAAGAAAATGCGAGCGCTCGGAATCGATCCATCCCACGAGGCGCGGGCGGGCTGAAGACGCGGTCGAGCGTGAAGCGACCTTCGATCCCGCTCACGGGTGATCGATTGGGCGAGAGTTGTCCACAGTAAATCACCGGATATCCACCAGAATGGGGTGGTGTTGCGCCTGCGTTCTTTGCGGAATCGCTACTTATAGGCCTCGAATGGGGCTAAATCGGGCAACTTTTGCCGAGTGTGGGGTGTTAAAATGCCCACGAGGCGATGTGGTGCTTTGACTCTGCGGCGGAGTGTGGTACATTCTCGTCGTAACCCTGGCTTGAAGACAACACCTCCGACCGGCGTATGTCGTACGGAGCAAGCGGGGCGGAGTAGGAACGTTTTCTCAAAGGAGAATGGATTATGAAGCGGATGCTGAAGAATCGTAAGGGCCAGGGTTTCGTTGAGTACGCGCTGCTCGTCGCCGGCGTCGCGCTCGTTGGCGCCCTGGGCGTCACCGTGCTCGGCCACAAGACGGGCGAGCTGCTGGACAGCGTCGCCACGACGATCCCGGGCTCGACCCCCTTCTCGAACAACACGATCCGTCAGGGTGCGTTGATCGAGTACACCCCGACGACCGGTGGCGCGAACCCCGCTGAGGTTGGCGCTGGCGTGACGACGGGCGACCTGCTCCTGTGGCTGCCCCAGATCGACACGAACAACGGCACCCGTCGTCTCGACGGTAACCTCAACTACACCTACACCGCCGGTGGCAACTTCATCTGGTCGGGCGCCCTCATCGCTGCCCCCGACTTCACGCCCTGATCTGGCGTGAGCGTCGCGTGAGTACAGGCGGGTCTTTTCCGCTGGTCCACGCCGCGTGAAATTAGTCTTTCGACCAAAGCCCCCCGGTTCTGCCGGGGGGCTTTGTCATTTGGCGAGTGGCGTCCGCGGGTCCGAAGTTGCGAGGTCTGCCGCTGGCGTGTTTGGTTGTGACCCGTCGGTTCTTCTGCTAAACTCTTGGACATGGCCGACCGACCGATTTTTCGCCGATGCTCCGGTGTGTTTCGCAGCTGCTGGTCCATGCTGCGCGACCGCCGCGGGGCAACGCTCGTCGAGTACGCGCTGGTCAGCGCGGGAATCGTGCTGGTCAGTCTCGGCGCTGCATCGCTGCTGAGCCTCAAGGCCTCCGAGGCCATCACGACGAACCTCGCATCGCAGCCCGATGCTCATCCGACGGACAACGCGCCGCTCCGCGGCGGCGCCATCGTCGAACTGCGAGTCGACACCGATCTGAACCTCAACAATCCCTTTGATCCTGACACCTTCAACGAGCTTCAACCGGATCTGCAGGCCATCGACCTGCGTTCCGGCACATCTCGGCTGAGCACGAACTTTGGCGTTGCGCAACCGGAACTGATCCAGTGGATCGTGCCGCCAAGCTTCGCGCCCTGATCGATCACCGTCCGAGGTCGCACATCTCTCCATGGAAACGCTCGCCGCACTCTCTCCTTGGATCGCACCAGCGCTCGCGCTGGTCGCAGCAGGAATCGACGTGCGCACGCGCGAGATTCCGGACTGGATTCCCATCTCGATCGCGGTCTGGGCGCTCGGGTCAATGATCGGCGGATTCCCGCCCTATCCGCTCGATTGGGTAAGCGTTTTGTTGGGTGGGGTGATCGGGCTGGCCGTCGGATGGGCGGCATTTGCGCTCCTTGGCTTTGGCGGGGGCGATGCCAAACTCGTCGCCGCGATCGGATTGACCGTTGGCCCCGCGGGCTTGTTGCAAGTTCTCTGCGGATCGGCCATACTTGGCGGGGCGATCGCCATCGGGGTCGCTGCGTTCGGCGGTCGGGCGTTTGCTTACGGGCCAGCGATCGCCCTGAGTCTCCTTGGTCTTACGGTCCTCTGGGTTATTCAACCATTCTGATGCTGGAGTCTGGAAATCACCCCTCGGCTTGAGCCTCCCTCGCCAATTCAGGCGGAGCAAGTCTCCTTTCAGAGCCCTACCCTCCCGCACGAGGAGGATTCCGCAGCCAGATGGGATCGACGATGCGCACCATGAACTCCACCAACGACATATGGATCATCGACGACCAACCCGCGGCGAGAGTCGCGTCTGATCGTCGATCGTCCCGCCAAGTGCGGCGTCGCGGCGGCACTCTGGTTGAGTTCGCGCTCATCGCGATGCTGTGCTACGTCCTGCTCGCGGGCATCCTGACCTTCGGTCAGTTGCTCTACTCGGGCCAGGTGCTTCAGGCCGCGGCGGACATGGCAGCCCGCGAAACATCCCGTTTGGCGCTGCCGCCCGAAACGACCCTCAACGATCTGCTCTCCGATCCCACCTCGCGATTCACTCAGGAGATCTACAGCGAGCGATTCCTCGTGGTGGACGTGACGGACTGGGCGGACGGTGTCGCCGCACCGGGCACCACGCTCCCTGAGTACCTCCAGACCCTCGGCATGCCGCTGGTCAATCGTGCACTGGTCCCGCTGATGTTCGTCGAACGCGTCACGTCCGGTCCGTTCAGCGGGCGGCGATTCCTTCGATACCCCGGCGCGATTGTTCAGGACACATCGGGCGTGCCGTTCCTCACGGTTCAGGTTCCCGTCGTGCTCGGCCCGACCGGTACTGCGACCGCCCCCGGCCCGGAGCAGATCTCCTGGTCGCGCGTTCTGGAAGAGGTCCCCGGTGCCGGCGGTGCGAGCCAGTTTCCGCTCTCCTCTCCCGAGCGCGGCGTTGTCGCCCTTCGAATGAACTTCCCGTACCAGTCCGCAAGCATGACCGCGCAGTGGGGCCTGACCGCTCGTCAGGTCGCCGCGGACCCGACCATCGAACGCGGCTGGGCTCGCGGCAACATCGGCAACGTAATCGAGTCCAATGACGCCGGGGTGAGTCTGATTGGTGGCGGTACGGCGCTTCCCGCGTCTCGCGCGCCGGTCGATCTCAGCGGCGGAGAAGCACAGACCTACGCCGGGCCGCAGGGCCTGGGAACGCTGTTGGCGTTCGCGAAGGAAGTCCGGCCGTTCCGGCGCGTGTTGACATCTCAGTCGACATACCGACGCGAAGTTTTCGAGTAGCATAGTTTCCCACGCACCCTCAGAACCAAGGCGCGGCTCGGGCCGACGCTGGAGAAAAGCCTCATGCGAAACAACCAACTCACGGTCATTGTTCTGGTCATCATCTTCGCGGTCATCGGCGCGTACTTCGTGCTCTGGGCACTGCGCCAGGCCCCGTCGCCCGCCGCGTTACTGGCGAATCTGCAGGGTCGCGCGCCCGGCAACGCCCAGCAGGTTGCGGCCGCACCGCCTCAGGTGCAGAACACCGACAATCTGCCTCAGCCCAGCAAGGATGCGATCCAGGTTGCTCTGGCTGCCCGCGCGATCAACGCTGGCGAGCTGATCACCCGCGAGAAGCTCATGAACCCGGACGGTCGTCCGGCGATCGCGTTCGTCGAGCCCAAGGACCTGGCGATGCTCGGCAAGAAGGAAGAGATCGTCGCGCCCGAACTGCTCATCGGTCGCGTCGCCCGCGACAACATCGCCGTTGGTCAGGCCATCACCGAGCGCAGCCTCCGTCCCGTCGGCACCCGCCCGGGTGTCGCCAGCGCCATCCCGGCCGGCATGCGCGGCCTGACGCTTGACGCCAACCGCGTGCAGGGCGCCCACATGATCAGCCGCGGCGACAGGATCGACATCGTCGCCACCGTTCCGCTCAAGGAAGAGTCGACGTCCTCCGGCGGCGGCAGCGCAACCGTGATCGCCGCGCCGACGAGCGAGACGACCGAGCTGGTCCCGACGAAGTTCACGGGTGTCCGCCTCGTGCTCAATGACGGCCTGGTTGTCTCGCCGGTTCGTCCTCGCGTGATCCCCGGCGCCCCCGGACCTCGCGGCGAGATCACGCCCGGCCGCACGGTTGAAGAGTTCACGATCGCCGGCAAGCCCGAAGAGATCGCCAAGCTCACCGAGGCTCTCGGCAACGGCAGCAACCTGATCGTTTCGCCCCGCAGCGGCATTCCCGGCGAGACCGACGAGCAGCGCAAGCAGTCGATCCCCGAGCGAACCGGCGATGCGACGGTCGGCGAGAAGGCCGAGTCGCCCAAGACGCACACCATCGAGACGCTCGTCGGCGAGCGCCGCTCGAACTTCGTCGTCCCCGCTCGCACCGAGAAGAAGTGAGCGACTGGGCTTCGATCTGAAGCCTTTGTCCGCGTCAGCGTTGTGGGCACGTCGAGCCGGTACTGCTCGCCGCAACGTCCCTTCGCAGCATCGCTCGCGTCATTGACAGATCTTTCGCTCTCGTCTCGGGTCCCTCTGCTCGTTCGGCTCGTTTCCTCGACGCTTCTCTTCCCATGTTCGTCACCGGAACAAATCCCGTTGTCACGCTCAGGACCGCGCCGGCCGCGCGGCGGCGCGACCTTCGCGGGCGCGCCGGGCGACGGGGGAACATTCTGCTGGGCTTTGCGATCCTGTTGTTCGCGATCTTCGCGCTGGCCGCCCTGGTGATCGACCTTGGCGTTCGGAGCATGACGCAGCGACAGATGCAAACCGCCGTGGACGCCGCGGCGGTCGAAGGCCTGCGTTTTCGCGATGATCCTTCGACGCTGACCCCGGACATCGATCGTCGCGTTCGTGCCAGTCAGGTGGTCGCGGCGACCTTTGACGCGGACGGCGACCTGACGACGACCCCCGCCGACACGAACATCGGTGCGGGGCCGCTGCTTCGGACGACATCCAATGTTGCTGCCATCGGCAACAACGACCTTGACGCGAACGCGCTGCTGAGCATCGGCGACCCGGCGTTCCCGACCGCCCAGCGCGTCTGGGTCAATCGCCGCACCGGCCCCGCGGGCCAGCCGCTCTGGCTCGAGCTCAATCTGGATAGCACGATCGGCGGTTCATCCCCCGACAACGAGATTCACGGCGACATCGTCGCGGGGACGTTCGTCGACGGTCAGCCCCACAGCGATGGCCGATTCGTCGGCGGCGTGTGGCAGCCCTACAACCGCCAGGACTTTACGAATGTCGGCGACTCGGCCCTCCTGGTCCGCATGCGTCGCACCAACGACGTTTCGGGCCTTGACCGCGTTCCGGGCGTGAGCGCGGGCGGTCCGGTGGTGCCGTTCCTGTTCGGCCGTGGGTCGCTGCTGCAGAGCGACGGAACCGCCGGCAACTCGCCGCGGCGCGAGGGCATGAGCGTTCGGGCGACGGCGATCGCCGACGCTCAGCCCGCGATGACCGTCGGCACGCTCGATCCGTTCCGCACGATCGACGGCGTCGGCCCGGTTGCGATCGCCTTGGACACGTGGACCGCGCTTGTCACCGGAACACCGGTGAACGTCACCATTCAGAGCGACGGCACGCTGATCTTTCCGTCCGGCAGCGGCGGGGCGATGGTTCGCACCGCGGTGCTCGCCGCGGCGATGACCGCCGCGGACACCACGATGCAGGTTGTTTCGAGCGATGGCTTTGTCGATCCCGCGATCGATGGCCCGTATCGCGTCTGGGTGGGGCCGGAACTCGTCGAAGTGACCGCCTGGACAACGCCGACGACGTGGACCGTTACGCGAGCGATTCAGGGCACGACCGCGGTTGCCCACGGCGTTTCGCCGACGCGCACTCGTGTGATGCTCGCCGCGGCGCTCGGCTTCGCCCGCAACTTGACTCCGCTCGTCGGCGGCACGCTCGCGCCGGATCCCGGCCCACCGATCGTCACGCCCGTGCTGCCGCTGCTGGCCGACACCGAGACCTTCTGGGCCCCGGTGTACGCAACGCAGGCGCAGGTTCCCTCGCTCGGCGCGACCGACCGGGCCGTGCTGTTCTTCGCCCGAGTCACGGTCGCACGCCAGACCGCCGGTGTGGACTTCGAAGTGTTCACCGTGACTCGTGAGGCCGGGCGCATCGCCCCGCAGAACGCTTCTAGCGTGCTCGCCCGCTCGATCCCCCTTGATTACTCGGGCACGGTGCTCGAGGATCTTCTGGCCGCTCGCACCGTCGCGAACCCCGTCGCGAGCGGCGGGGTCGCCGCCCCGGCATTGCGCCGGGCCTACGGCTTTGAGTGATTCGCAGTATCATCCCCGCTGAACCCGTCGGCCCTCCGACGAACGCCGAAGACTTCGAACCAGTTTGAATCGACCAGACCAACGAATCGCACGCTCCGACAAGCAGGAAGGCACCCGTGGACAAGAAGAACCCCAAGATCCTCATCGTCGGCCCTGACCGCACGCTCCAGCGCGAAGTGGAGTCCGCCCTCGCGGCGATCGAGGACATCAACCCCGTGACGATCTACGCGCCCGACTTCCGTCAGGGCATCGAGAGCGCGCGCAACCGCCGCCCCGAGATGGCGCTGGTCGAGATGGGCCGCGACAACCGCTATCTCCGCATGTTCGTTGAGGAAGTGGGGGCTGCCTCGCCCGAGACGGCGATCGCGGCGGTCTTCCACCCGTCGACTTTCTCGGAGCACGCCAGCGAGTCCGAGGTCGTCATCGAGGCCCTGCGCCTGGGTGTGCAGGACTTCCTGCGCCGGCCGATTTCGTCCAAGGACCTGGAGCAGTTCCTCCAGCGCACGTTCAAGTACGCCGTGGGCCGCCAGAGCCAGCAGGGCATTATCGCGACCTTCTTCTCGAACAAGGGCGGCGTGGGCAAGAGCACCCTGGCGGTCAATGTCGCCTGTGCGCTGGGCAAGACGGCGCCGGGCCGCGTCCTGCTGGTCGACGGCTCGCTGCAGATGGGCGTGTGCGCCAACCTGCTCGATATGACGCCCCGCACGAGCATCATGGACGCTGTCCGCGAGCGGGATCGTCTGGATGAGACGCTGGTCCGCGAACTGTCGGTCCTGCACGAGCCGTCCGGCGTGCACCTGCTGGCCGCTCCGGCCGACGCGGTCGAGGCGAGCAAGGTCGATGACGAGCTCATGTCGCGCGTGCTGACCTTGGCGCGTCGCGCGTTCGACTATGTGGTCGTCGATACCTTCCCGATGCTCGACTCGGTGATGATGGCCGTGCTTGATCTGGCTGATCGCCGGTTCCTGGTCACCGAAAGCGTGGTCCCGACGCTCCGCGGCGCGCTGCGTCTGCTCAAGACCCTCGACGATGTCCGCATCCCGAGCGAAGGCCGTCGGATCGTGCTCAACCGCTACAGCACGTTCGACGGCAATCTGCGTCCGGACGATGTGGCCAAGCGCATCGGCAGCGCCGTTGAGCACGTGGTTCCCTATCAGAAAAAACTGCTGGTCGCGGCAAACCTCGGTACGCCGTACATCTTCTCCGCGGGCGTCGCGTCCGACTTCCGCCGCGCCATCGGCAAGATTGTCGAGGACATCCAGGGCGCTCGCACGGGGAGCCGGTCGTCCGGTGCCCGCAGCACCAAAGAGGTGAACGCGTGAACGACTTCAACCCCGCCCGCCGACCGGGCGATGGCACGCTGCCGCGGGACGCTCTGTCTCGAACGCACCTGACCATCCCCGAGAACCGCATCAAGCCTCGCGAGAAGCCGGTCCCGACCAGTTTCGAACCCACGGGTGTGGCTCCGGCAACGCCGCGAGTTCGCGGCGTGGGCTACGCCGCGGTCAAGAGCGAGCTTCACGCTCGACTGCTCGACGAGATCGACGAGCGCAAACTTCTCGAGGCCGATGATCAGGCGCTTGGCGACTATGTCAAGGGCTTCGTCAATCGCCTGCTCGAGACCGAAGATCTGGCGTTGAACTCCGCCGAGCGTCGTCGTCTTGCCGACGACCTGATGCAGGAAACGCTCGGTGTCGGCCCGCTGGCCCCGCTGATGGCCGACCCAGCCGTGACGGATATTCTGGTCAACGGCCCTGACCGGGTGTACGTCGAGCGGTTCGGTCGGCTGGAGAAGACCACGGTCCGGTTCCGCGATACGGATCACCTCCAGCGGATCATCCAGCGCATCGTCGCCGGCGTCGGTCGTCGCATCGACGAGTCCTCGCCCATGGTCGACGCGCGCCTGCCCGATGGCTCGCGTGTGAACGCGACCGTGCCGCCGATCTCGCTCGATGGACCGACGATCTCGATTCGTCGCTTCGGTCGCTTCCGCCTGCGCAACAGCGATCTGCTTCGTTTGGGCATGTACTCGCAGCCCGTGGCGACGTTCCTTGAGGCCGCCGTCCGCGGCCGCATGAACATCGTGATCTCCGGTGGTACCGGTGCCGGTAAGTCGACGCTCCTTGGCGCAATGGCCGAGAGCATCAGCGAGAACGAGCGCATCATCACCATCGAAGACGCGGCGGAACTCGTGCTGGTTCAGGAGCACGTCGTGCGCCTGGAAACCCGCCCGCTGAACATCGAAGGCCGCGGCCAGGTCAACACCCGCGACCTGGTCGTCAACGCCCTTCGCATGCGTCCCAACCGCATCATCGTCGGCGAGGTTCGCGCCGGTGAATCGCTGGACATGCTCCAGGCGATGAACACCGGCCACGATGGCTCACTGACCACCGTCCACGCCAACAGCCCCCGCGACGCTCTGGCCCGTCTGGAAACCATGGTCCTCATGGCCGGCACCGACCTGCCAAGCCGCGCTATCCGCGAGCAGATTGTTTCGGCCATTCAGCTGGTCGTTCACGTTCGTCGGTACGAAGACGGCGTGCGCCGTGTCGAGTCCGTCGCGGAGATCACCGGCATGGAGGGCCTGACGCCTCAGCTCCAGGAGATCTTCCGCTTCAAGCGCAAGGGCCGTTCGGGCCGCAGCATTCAGGGTGAGTTCAGCGCGACGGGCATCGTGCCGCGCTGCCTGGAAGTCATGCGCGAGCGCGATGTCGATGTTCCCCTGAGCACGTTCCATCCCGAGGGAGCCGCCTAAGTGGATCGATTGCTCGTACCCATCGTGGTCTTCGTTGCGACGCTCATCATTTTCGGAGCGATCGCGTACGGCATCATCGTCGCACGGCGCGATCAACGCGCTCTGCGTCGCCTCAACGCCGTCAACGACTTCGAGACCCCGCTTCCGCCGCCGCGCCGAAACGCCAGCGCGGCCATGCCCCGCTACCGCTGGCTGGTGGTCCTGATCGCGCTCGTCGCGTCGCTGATCATCTTCGGGCTCATCGCGCCCCACTCGGCCGCGGCACTGTTCGCGATCGTGTTCTTCGCGGTGATCTACCTCGTCGGCGTGCAGCTTGAAGCGATCTACCTCGATCGCCGCCAACTGCGTTTCGAGACCCAGTTGGCCGACTCGATCGATCTCACCGTTTCATCGCTCAATGCCGGCTCCGGCGTGAACCGGGCCCTTGAGTACGCCGCCCGCGAGTCCCGCGCGCCCTTCCGCCCGGAACTCGAGGACGTTCTCGCCCGCCTTCGTTTCGGCGATGAACCGCAGCAGGTCTTCAAGAGCATGGTCGACCGCGTGCCGCTCGAGACCGTGCGGCTCTACACGACCACGCTTTCGGTGCACTGGGAAGTCGGCGGTTCCCTCGGCCCGACGCTCTCGGCGGTCGGCGCCGCAATCCGCGACCGAATCGAGCTTTCCCGCCGAATCCGCTCCATGACCGCTCAGGCCCGCCTGACCGCGATCACGGTTCTGCTCGCGACCTACTTCATCGCCTTTGTGATGTACAACTACAACCCCGAAGCCTTCCGTCAGATGCTCTCGAATCCCGTTGGCCAGGGGCTCGTCGCCCTTGCCATCTTCATGCAGGCCATCGGCATCTGGTGGTCCGTTTCGATCAGCAAGCCCCGATTCTGATTCCTCCGCGGCAAAGGGCGGTACGCCCAAGCGTTCTTTCCCCGACCTCCGATCCTGTCTTCTCCGCTCCGCTTCCATCCGCCTGATAGATCCACCAACATGAACTCTTGGATCACCATCCTGACTGTCATCGCCGCATGGGCCGCTGTCGCGGTCTTTGCGATTTGGTGGTACCTTCGTCGGGAGGACCGCAGCCGCGTGCTCGCCCGCTTGGCCGCGCCCGCCGACGAGGCCGAGGCCAAGCGGCTCGCCGACCGCGCCCGGCTCGAGCAGGAGCCGGACGACGAGGATCTTCTCGGCAGCGACCCGGTCACGCGATGGCTCGCGCTCAGCGGGTTCCGCGCTCCCGGCGCCGCGTGGATTTTCCTCCTGCTGACCTTTGGCCTTTTCGTCCTTGGGCTGTTGCTCGCCGGTGCGGTTGAGCAGTCGGGCCTCTTCGCGTCAGCGCGTGAACAGACCGTCACTCTCCCCGGTGGCGTCGGGCGGATCATCACGCCGGTGCTCGTCGCTGGACCCTACTTGCTGCTGGTTTTTGTCGCCGCGATTCCGACACTTCTGGTGCGGCGAGCCCGCCAGGCGATCGTCCGCGAGGTCGAGACCGATCTTCCGATCGTGCTGGATCTCTTCGCGACCCTCGCCGAGGCTGGTCTGGGCTTTGACTCGTCGCTGGAGCGTGTGGTGCGGTCGATGTCCGCGGATCGGATCCTCGCCCAGGAACTGCGAACCTTCCAGGCCGAGGTGCTCTCGGGCCGTCCGCGGATCAACTGCTTCCGTCGTCTCGCGTACCGCGTGGACGTCGGCGCACTGAACATGTTTGTTTCCGCCGTGATTCAGGCCGAGCAGTCGGGCTCGGCGATCGCCGGCGTGCTCCGCCGTCAGGCGACGGATCTGGCCCAGCGCCGTCGCGAGCGGGCGCTGGAGTTCGCCATGACGCTCCCCGTCCGGCGGCTCTTCCCCTTGGTGATCGGCTTTCTCCCCGGTATCTTTATCGCGGCACTCGGTCCCGCGTTCATGCAGCTCATCTCGCAACTGGACCTGTTCATTCTGGGAACCGGTCGGTGACCGCCGCCCGGATCGGTGCGGGCCCTCGATGGGGCCTTCGTCGTCAGGGTGATCACGACCTGTTCGTTCACGATCTTCGCCTCGCCGTCAACTTTTTTACTCGACTCAAGGGCCTCCAATTCCGATCCAGCCTCCCATCTCGTCAAGCCTTACTTCTGGCCCCGTGTTCGTCGGTTCATACGCTGTTTTTGCGCTTTCCGTTGGACCTTGTGTTTCTGGATCGGTCCGGCACGGCGGTGGGGGTCTACCGCAACGTCGCGCCGTGGAAACTGCTTGTCGCACCGCCCCGGGGCAGCGCTTCATTCGCGGTCCTGGAGACCAATCCGGGTGAACACTCCCTCGTCCGTGGCGATCGAGTCGAACTGGTCGCCCTCGGCGGGCTTGCATCCTCCCCTCCTCAGTCGCTAATCTCCTTTCCTGTCGCACCTGAATGCTGATCGACGTAAAACCCGACCCGCTTCGCCGCCCTGAGACTCCTATGGCCGCAACGAACGCTCAAACCCGAGTCGTCGCTCCCTCCCGCCGCCCCGCATCCTTCGGGATGCTCCTTGCCATCTCGGCAGGGTCGATCATGGCCCTCGCCAGCGCCCCGGCGCTGGTGCTGGCCCAGTCGGCGGCTCAGACCCCGTCCGGTCAGTCGGCCGGGGCGCAACCCGCCAATCAGCCGGCGATGCAGCCCGCGATGCGTCCGGCGGGGACATCGCGCATGGGTGTTCTCGACGCGGCCCGTCAGCCGGTCGGCATGACGCCGACGCCGAGTCCCGAAACGCTCCGCCGTTTCCAGCAGTATGTCGAGGGCGTGGTCGACACCCAGAACACCCTCGACCTGATCTCTGGTCGCCCGCGCATCCTGAAGTTCAGGAAGCCGCCGTCGCGCATCCAGATCCCCGATCTGAGCGTCGCCCGGTTTGATGTCCTCAGCGACTCCGAGCTCTCCCTGACCGGCCTCGCCGTCGGCGCGACGACGCTGAACATCTGGTTCACCGATCCCGCCCGACCGGACCAGCCCGAGGTGCTCTCGTACCTTGTCCGCGTTCTGCCGGACCCGGAGGCCAAGGAGCGTATCGACCGCTCGTTCCAGGCCCTTCAGGATGAGATCAACGGCGCGTTCCCGCGCAGCCAGGTTCGGCTCGCGCTGGTCGGCGACACGGTGCTGGTTGAGGGCCAGGCCCACGACGTGACCGAAGCTTCTCGCATCATCCAGATCGTCGAGGCCAACGCGCCGGTCGTCGGCACCAGCGTCCCGCTGGATCAGCTCGAGGACACCCCCTCGGGCGTCGGCACGATCAACAACCCCGGTGGCTCCGGCTCCGTGGGCCAGACGATCACGCCCGGCCTGCGTCGCTTCGGCCTTACCAACGCCGACGAAAGCCGCGGCGTGGCCGGCAACGCCGCCGTCACCGTCCGCCGTGCGAAGGTCATGAACCTTCTGCGCGTCCCCGGCCAGCAGCAGGTCATGCTCCGTGTGACCGTGGCCGAAGTCAACCGAGCCGCCTCTCGCGCGATCGGCCTGAACTTCTCCATCACCAACAACAGCGGCGTCAACATCTTCCGCAGCCTCACCGGCGGCATCCTCACCGGTGGAAGCTCGAACCTGCCCGTCCTGCTCGACAACGGCCAGATCAACCTGGCCATCCAGGCCCTCCGCGGCCTGTCGTACGCCCGCTCGCTGGCCGAGCCGAACCTCGTCGCCATGAACGGCCAGACCGCGTCGTTCCAAGCCGGCGGTGAGTTCCCGGTCCCGGTCGTCACCGGCGCCACCAACACGGGCCTGCAGGGTGTCGAGTTCGTGCCCTTCGGCGTGCAGCTCCGCTTCACCCCGTTCATCTCTGATGGCAACCGCATCCGACTGAACGTCGCCGCGGAAGTCAGCACCCGAAACACCAGCACCGGCGCGACCGTCGGCGGCTCGTCGGTCTCCGGCCGCGACACCCGGAATTTCTCGACCGTCGTCGAGCTCCGCTCCGGCCAGACCATGGCCGTCGCGGGTCTCATTCAGACGACGGTCGGCGGTGGCAGCGACAAGGTCCCCGGCGCGGGCGACCTGCCCGTCGTCGGCTGGCTCTTCGGCAGCCAGCGCACCAGCAGCAACGAGCAGGAACTCGTGATCCTCGTCACGCCCGAGCTCGTCTCCCCGCTCGACGCGGCGGAGTTGCCCGCCCATCTGCCGGGTTCCGATGTCTTCGAGCCGGATGACATGGAGTTCTATGTGCTCAACCGCCTCGAGAGCCGCCACAAGGAGGACGCCCGCATGAGCGTTCGCACCGACTGGGATCGGCTCATCCGCACTCGCAGCATCGAGCGCAAGTACATCATCGGCCCGACCGGCCATAGCGACGGCCGCTGATCGCCCCACCTCGTTCGTTCTCATCGTTCTCGTGTTCGCACCGTACCGCGTCACTCTTCCCGACCTCCGACCGCTACGCCGTCTTTACTGATTCCGTCCCGATGACCATCACCGCCCGCGGCGGGAACCGCCGCCGCCCGGAAGGAAACCGATCACCATGAGCCTCGTTTCCACAATCTCAGCCCGTCGCGCTCGCGTCCTCCCCTTCGTGCTGCTCTCAGCCGCGGCCGCCGTGGCCGGCGGCTGCGGTGCTCAGCGGCAGGAGGACATCTGCGCCGGCGATCTGCCCCGCCCGCTCGGGTCGCACGTCGCCGAGTGGACCGGCCGCCAGACCGCCAAGGCCCGCGGCAGCGAGTTCACGCTGTACCGCTTCCGGTTTCAGCCCGGCTCGACCGAGCTGACCAACGAGGGTCGCCGCATCATGGCCCGGCTCACGTCCCAGCTCAACAGCGAGGCCTATCCGATCGTCATCGAGCCCGAGGACAATAACCCTCAGTTGGACGAAGGTCGCCGTCGCGCGATCGTGAGCATGATCACCCAGGCCCGAATCCTCGATCCGGAGACGCGCGTTGTGATCGCCGCGCCGACCGCCGAGGGCCTGCGAGGCGAAGAGGCCAACCTCATCAACGACGCGCTGCGCGGCGGCGGTGTTGGTGGCGGCGGCGGCGGCCGTTCCGGTTCCGGCGGTCGGTGATATGCTCTGGGCATGATGCTTCCCGTTCGCCCGACCGGTTCTCAATACGCACTGACTTCTGCACGGCGCGGCACGGCGCTTACCTTCATCGCCATGGCCATCTGTGCCGTGGTGCTGCCCGCGTGCTCGTCCTCGGGCGACCAGCGATCGTCGAATTCGCCGGCCGACCTGCGTCAGGCAGCGATCAGCGCTGGTGTCGAACTGCCCAGCAACGAAGCTGCGCGAGCGAGCCTTGCGACGGCTCGCGAACTGGATAAGGGCGGGTTCGATGACCAGGCCATCGCCCTGTACGAGCGTGCGCGTGAGCACGACGCCTCTATTCCCGGCATTTCTCACCGTCTGGGCGTGCTCTTTGACCGCACGGGCAATTCGTCGCGGGCGATGAGCGAGTACCAGCGGGCCCTGGCCGAGGAGCCCGGCAACGCGGATCTGCGCAACGACATCGGCATGTACTTCTACACCCGCGGCGACTTCCGCTCCGCCGAAACGTACTTCACCCAGGCGCTGCAGATCGACGCTCAGAACAAGCGTGCGTGGATGAACATGGGGCTCGCCCGCGCTCAGTTGCGCAACGACACGGGGGCGATGGAAGCCTTCACGCGCGTGGTCTCCGAGCCCGAGGCCCGGGCGAATCTCGGCCTCGTGCAGGCACGACAGGGACGCATGGACGAGGCCAAGGCGAACCTTCGTGCCGCCGTCGCTGCCAGAGCGGATCTTGACCGGCCGCGCGAAGTGCTGGCCTGGCTCGAATCCGGCGGTCGCGGCGCGATGCCCGGCGGCAACTGACCGTCCCGGTCGCTTCTCCAGGCCGGCGTTTCCGGTGCGTCCCGGCCTGTTCCGCCGGTTTACACTGCAGGCGTGAACGTTCCTCCCTCCGCACAGGCTCACAGCGCAGCCCCCGATCCAGCCGAGCCGCGGCAGATCCGGGTGATGTCTCCGCTGCTGGCCAGCCAGATCGCCGCGGGCGAGGTCGTCGAGCGACCGGCCAGCGTGGTCAAGGAACTGATCGAGAACAGCCTCGACGCCGGTGCGACGCGCATCAGCGTTGAACTCGAGCACGGCGGGATCGAACTCATCCGCGTGATCGACGACGGCGTTGGCGTGCCCGAGCATGAGCTGTACCTCGCCCTGACCGCGCACGCGACGAGCAAGATCGCCGAAGTCGGTGATCTTGACGCGATCGCCACGATGGGCTTTCGAGGCGAAGCGCTGGCCGCGATCGCCTCGGTCTCACGCACGAGTTTCCGCTCCCGCCCGCGCACCCAAGTCGCCGCGGCGGAGATTTCCGCCGAGGGCCAGACCCTCTCGCCCCCGCGTCCAGCCGGCGGCCCGCCGGGCACGAGCGTGACCGTTCGCACACTTTTCTTCAACACGCCCGCGCGCCGCAAGTTCCTGCGAACGCCGCAGACCGAGCAGGGCCGCTGCGCCGACGTTGTGCGCTCGATCGCGATGGCGCAGCCCAACGTCGCGTTTACGCTGACCTGTGATGGGCGAGCGCTGCTTGACCTGCCGCCCAACCAGACCGCCCGTGAGCGAGCACTCGACATCCTCGGTCGGGAACTCGAGCCGGAACTCATCGAGATCAGCGCCGATGCCCTGGACACGCTGGGCACCGGCGGCGGGACCGTCGGTGCGGCAGGGGCCTCGCCGATCGCACTTTGGGGCCTGGTCGGCACGCCCGCCGTCGCCCGCGCGACCGCCGCGGGCCAGTTTGTGTACATCAACGGCCGGCCGGTACGCGACAAAGTCCTTCAGCATGCGCTCAAGGAGGGCTATCGCGGACTGATTGAACCCGGGCGACAGCCCACGTGCGTGCTGCTGGTCGAGATGGACCCCGGGGCCGTCGATGTCAACGTTCACCCGGCAAAGAGCGAGGTGCGATTCCGTGACTCGTCGGTGGTCCACGGGCTGGTCCTTCGAAGCGTCCGCCGCGGCCTTGCGACCGCGGATCTCACGCCGCGCGTTGCCGGCGCGGGCTCGACGGCGGGCGCATCGTGGAACAACCGCGCCTCGGGCTCCGCATTCGAGAGTTCGCCCGCGCCGCTGGGCTCGCCCGCATCGCCCGCGCTCTTCCGGCCGGCGCCCGCCCGAACGATCGACGCCGCGGCGTTCGCATCCGCCTTTCGCGAGGTGCGTCCGGCGGGCAACGCGTCGCTCAACTTCCCGGCCCTGCGCGAAGCCCTCGCACCAACCCGTCTGGCTCCTCCGTCCGGCGATGCCTCATCTGAGAACGTGCCTTCTCCGAGTGCCTCGCCCGCGCCGTTGGCGGACACGCCCGCCACAGCGGCCTCGCTCCCGACCGTGCCGAGTACCGGGGCCACACCGGTTCCGCCCGCAGTCGGGAGCATGCAGTCAGATGCGCCCGAGATCGAGGAGTCGCTCTCGCCCGCGCTGCAGGTGTTCAACTCGTATCTCATCACGCAGGACGAGCACGGTGTGCTGATCATCGATCAGCACGCTCTGCACGAGCGCGTGATGTACGAACGGCTGCTGGCCCGCATCGTCGGTCCGGATCAGCGTGGCGAGCCCGGTGCGGTGGGTGTGCTCGAGCGTCAGGCGTTTCTCGCGCCGGTGCCCGTCGCGGTTACGCAGCGACAGCGTGAAGCCGCGGAGCGCCTGCGCCCCACGCTCGAACGCCTCGGGATCGAACTCGATGACCTCGGCCCCGGCGGGATGGGTGTCCGCGCGTTCACGTCGCTGCTGCTCGAGCGAGGCGTGGAGCCGGGCGAGTTCGTCGCCGACATGCTCGAGCGTGCCGCGGAAGAAGGCTGGGGCACCGAGGGCAAGGCCGCCAACGCGATGCCGCAGCCGTCGCCGATCGATGCGCTCGTGGGCGAGCGCGTTGTGGTCGAGGCGGTGCTTCACGAGGTGCTGGACATGATGGCATGCAAGGCCGCGGTCAAGGCTGGCGAGCGGCTGAGCGACATGGAACTGGCCGAACTCCTGGCACTACGCCAGCGGATCGAACGCTCGAGCAACTGCCCGCACGGCAGGCCGACGAGCATCCGTCTGAGCATCCGCGAACTCGAGAAGCGATTCGGTCGTGTCTGAGCGCTCCGCCGAGCCTCATGGTGAAGTCTGCTCACTGAAGCTCAGGAAGAACAGTGTCAAGTCGCCGCTATCGACCGCGCCGTCCGGGCCGGGGACCGCGTCGGAGTCGGCGATATCCGCCATCGCGATGCCCGCCGCGAAGGCCTGAGAGAACGCGAGATAATCGCCGTCGTCGATTCGGCCGTCGCTCCCCGGCACCGCGGCACTGTCGGCGATGTCGGCCGGTGCTCGCACAAAGCCGATGCGGTTGCCGCTGATGAGCGTCGGCGACCAGTCGGTCCGCTCACTCATTCGGATGCTGATTGTTCTCGTGCCACCGAGTGACTCGGGGGTCTGAGCGAGCGAAAGCAACTCCAGGCGATGCCACCCTGGAGCGAGTGTCAGCCGTCCGGATGTGGTGCTGGGGATCTGCTCGGAGCCATGAGTCGGTGCGCTGAGCGAGGCGACGAGGCTGCCGGCGACACGAAGCTCCGCCGGTCCGAATCCCGAGATTTCGAACTCCACCGCTCCCGCCGCGGTGCCCGCGTTCGCAGAAGCTTCTGGCGACTCGATCCGTACGAGCCCCTCAACACGCAGGGCCACAAAGCCCGAGGATGAAGCGGGCAGATTCAGCATCGACGCGTTGATCCGAGACTGCCGGATCGGTCGGCTCGATGCGGGCATCGCCTGTCCGAACATCGCGCCAGTCGGCAGTGAACCATCGGCAGCGGCAACCGCACGCACAAGCCAGCCCGAACCGACCAGCGGCGCGGCGGTGGGGGGCAGGCGTGTGCTGTCGGCCAGCGCCATGCTCACCGCACGCAGGACGTTCACGCGACCGGCACCGAAGACATCGTCGCGGCCCGCTGGACCAAGATCATCGACACTGGCCACGAGAATCTCCGCGACGCGATCGGGCGGCATGCCCGGGCTCGCGGCACGGATCATCGCGGCAACACCCGCGGCCATCGGCGTCGCGAACGACGTGCCGCTGGAGGTCGTGTAAAGCCCGCCCCGGGCCGTCGTCAGCATCGCTTCGCCGGGCGCAGCCAGGTCCAGGAGCGATCCGAAGGTCGAACTGGCCAGTCGATCATCCGCCCGGTTCGTCGCGCCAACAACCAGAACGGGCCAGAGATTGTTCACGCGCGTGCACGATCGGCCCGAGTTCCCCGCGGCCCAGAGCACAACGCTGCCGCGTTCGCGCGCGTAGATCGCGCTGGTCTGCACCGTGGGATTGTCCACTCCCCAGTACGACACGCTGATGACATCCGCGCCGTTGTCCGCGGCCCAGCGCACACCGTTGAGAATGTCCGAGAGCAGCGCTGATCCGCCGGGGTTGTCGGTGCAGCGAATGGGCATGTGCCTCGCCCTGCTGGCGACGCCCGCGATGCCGATGCCGTTGTTGACGCTCGCGACACTCACCCCCGCGCATCGCGTCCCGTGTCCCGTGGTTCCGATGTCATCGACCGCGCCGCCATCGATCTGCGCTCGCCCGATGCCGACGCTGTTGAAGCCCGGCACCAGAATCGACGAGAGGTCCGGATGCGTCAGGTCCTCACCCGAGTCGACGATCGCCACGATCGGGCGGTACGCATCGACCGTGGGCAGTTGCTCCTCCAGCAAGGCCCACGCCTGCGGCACCTCGCTGCGGGCAAGATGCCACTGGTCTTGCGCGAGCGGATCGGCCGATGCCTCCGCCGCGAAGAGGATCTAATCCGGCTGCGCGTACACAACGCCGGGCATCTTCGAGAGTCGCAGAGCGAAGTCCGCGTCGCTCATGCCCGCGGGAGTCCGCAGGATCACTTCGTCCGTCGCGTCGATCGCACGCAGAACCTCCGCCTGACCGCCGCCCTCGCGTGCCGACAGCACCCGCGCTTCGCGCACGCGTGCCGACATCGCCTGCTCGCGCGACCACGCGGCGTCGAAAGGAACGGTGATCAGCATGATCACCTGACCAGACTCGACTGGCTCCTGTGCCAATGAGCGAGTCGCGCACGTGAGCAGACCAGTCACCGAAACGACCGCCGCGGCGAACTTCACCAACCAGCAGCGTGAGTGGCGACCCGAACACAAAGATCGCATGGGGAGCTCCGCTTGAAGGGCCGCGGCACACGAACGTCCGGAAACCACCGGGCCGAGCGGGGGGAGTGTTGCCCATCTCCGCGATGTTGGCAACGAATCCGATCTCCTTTACACTCGTTTCGCGATCTGATCGGGTCTGTACGTGGCGGTCCGACACGCGAAGGATGCAAGGGTCTCTGTCGCACGGAGGTGCCCGTTGAAGGCTATCGCCGAAGGCCCCTTGCTCGCCGCCGAGGTGCGCGATGCGTTCGTCGCCGTCGCCGGCCTGGCGGCGGAGATGTCGCGTGCTCGTGCGCCAAAGCCGGATGCGGTTCACGCGCTGCGAGTGGCCCTGCGCCGTGCCAGTGCCGCGTGTGAGCTCGGTGGCTGCTCATCCGAGACTCTCGAGGATCTCCGCGCGGTCCGACGCGCCTCGGGCCCGCTTCGCGATTGCGATGTGGCGATCCATGCGCTCTCAACGATGCGCAAAGAGTCCGATGCAGGCCCCATCCGCCGCGCGTGCGCGGAGCTGATCGCGCGTCTGCGGCGCGAGCGTCCCATGCTCGTGCGAGCGCTGCGCGACTCGCCCGCGCTCCTGCATCTGGCGACGCCGCCCGCAGCCGCTGCCGCAGGTCCCTCGGGCGTCGATGATCCGACCACTGTCGCCGAGCGGCTTGAGCGCCTTGTGCGTCGGGTAGCGCGTGCGTCCCGACGCGCCACGCGCAGCATCAAGCGCTGCCATCGCCTTCGCGTGCGTGTCAAGGTCCTGCGCTATGCCGTCGAGCTTCTCGCCGAACGCACGTCCGAAAGTCGGGCGTTCCGTAAGACGGTGGATCGTCTCGCGGAGGTGCAGCACGCGCTGGGCCGGCTTCACGACGCATCGACCCTCAGCGATCTGATCTCCTGCCAACTTCCAGAGTTACCGGGCCTCAGGCCTCTTGCGCGTCACGCTCAGCGGCTTGTCGAGCGGCGGTACAAGGCCCTGCAAAAACGCTGGACAGCGAGCGAGCGTGATGCTCTTGGCAATGCTCTGGCCGAACTCGCCGAAGCCGCCTCGTTGCTGATCCCCCGCGCGGCGACCCCGACACCTTCCGATCACACCTCCGCCGATCCGGCCATCGCGTCCGTATCCCCGGCCGCCGCCGCACCGACGAAGGTCGAAACCATCCGCGTTGTTCGTGGCGCCCGGCCGGGCAGCAACGCCGCGGGCCTGATGCCCCGTGACAGCGGCGGGTCACGCCGACTCGCCGCGATCGACATCGGTTCGAACTCCATCCGCCTCATCGTCGCCGAAGCCTTCGCCGATGGGTCGTACCGGGTGCTCGATGATGAGAAGGAGGTCACGCGCCTCGGCTCGGGCGTGGGCGCACTCGGCCGCATGAGCGACGAGGGAATCGATCGCACCACCCGTGCAGTCGACCGCATGCGTCGAATCGCCGAGGGGTACAACGTCGATCTCCTCCGCGCCGTCGCGACAAGCGCAACGCGAGAGAGCACCAACGGCGAAGAACTCATCGAGCGTATCGCCCGCGACTCCGGCGTCCGGGTCGAGGTCATCTCCGCCGAAGAAGAAGCCTGGCTCGCCTACCGCTCGGTCTCCAGCGCCTTCGATCTGTCTTCAATGACCATGGCCACCGTCGATATCGGCGGCGGCAGCACCGAGGTTGTTCTCGCCTCCGCGGGCGCGATCGAGCGCATCGACACGCTCGACCTCGGCGCTGTGAAGATCACCGAGCGATTCGGCGGTGCCGTCGCCTCCTCGACGGTCCGCTACAAAGAAATGTGCCGCTGGCTCGACGACTTCATGGCCCGGCACGTCGCCGACCTTCCGGCGCCGCTTCAGTTGCTCATCGGCACCGGCGGCACCGTCACGACCCTCGGCGCGATGGCCCTGAACCGCGCGAGAAAGGCCCCGGAGGCCCGCGCACCCATCGCCGCGGTGCAGGGCTTTGAGGTCAAGCGATCGAGCCTCGCTTCGATCCTCGAGGATGTGCGAGAGGTCGACATCGCCGACCGGCTGAGCATCCCCGGCCTCGGGCCTGACCGTGCCGACATCATCGTCGCGGGCCTTGCCGTCCTTCGTGCGATCATGCGGCGGCTCGATGCCAAGCGCGTCCGTGTTCACGAGGGGGGCATCCGCGATGGCCTGCTGCTGACCATGGCCGGCGAACTGTTCCCGTCCTCGTCGAACATCCGTCCGACTCCCGGAGATCCGCTGCGGGCGGTCCGGCGATTCGCGCAAGCATGTCGATACGACCAGCCGCACAGCGAGCACGTCGCGGATCTGGCCGTACGCATCCTCGATCAGCTCGTGACGACGCCCGGCCTGATCCCGATCATCACACCCGATTCGCCCGACATCACCGCGGCATCACGCGAGGCCTCGCGAGCCACCGATCGCGATCCCCGCGGCACATGGTCCCTCAGCGAGGCACGCCTGCTCGTCCGCTCCGCGTCGCTCCTGCTGGATGTCGGGTACATCATCAACTACGACAAGCACCACATTCACTCGTACAACCTCATCGCTCACGCCGACCTTCCGGGCCTCTCGCGGCGTCAGGTCGAACTCATCGCCGCGATCGCCCGCTACCACCGCGGCGCCTCGCCCCGCAGCAGGCACGAGTGCTTCGAGCGGCTCCGCCCGGCGGAGCGGCAACTCGTCCGCGTGCTCTCCTCGATCGTGCGGCTGGCCGTGGGCCTGGATCGCACCCACACGCAGACGGTCACGGACGTTCGTGTTCGTGTCGATGCCGCCGCGCGGGCCGCACGCTTTGAGGTCCACGCTCCCGCCGACCCGGCCGTGGACATCTGGGGCGCCGAGCGGAAGAGCCCGCTCTTTGCCGAGGTCTTCGCGCTCGCGCCGACCTTTGTTTGGCAGCAATCGGATTCGGCCTCCAAGGGCACCGCGATGAGCACCGAGAGCGCCCGCCCGCACGCCGCGAGAGCCCCGGCCCCTCCGCCCGCGCGCTCCGCCGCACCGCCGGCGATCGTCATAACACCCCGGCGGCGGATGGCCATCGACCGCTCGAAACACTGAGCCGACGCCTCCTACGCTCATGCGTCCGGGCGGGTAGCTCAGTTGGCTAGAGCATTCGCTTTACACGCGAAGGGTCCCGGGTTCAAGTCCCGGCCTGCCCATTGTCCTGAATCTCGCCGCGACCGCGGCACGTCTTCGAGGTGTCCGCGCCGCCATGAACGCTCTCGACGTCGCCTACGGCCTGGGAGCGATCGCCCTGAGCCCGCTCTGGTTGCGCAAAAGCCGCTCAGGCTGGCGCGAGCGCATGGGACACGTCGAACAGCTTCCCCCGCCGGGAGATCGCCGGCGGCTGATGATTCACGCTGTTTCCGTCGGCGAGACCAACGCCCTCCGCCAACTCGTCCCGATGCTCGCGCCGCACACGGAGTTGATCATCACCACGGGCACGGACACCGGTCTGGCCCGCGCGACCGAGCTCTTCGCATCCGTCGCGCACGTGCGAAGGTACCCGCTGGACTTCTCCGCGAGCGTCGATCGATTTCTCGACGCCGTGCGCCCGGACGCGGTGGCCCTTGTTGAACTCGAACTCTGGCCTAACTTCATCCGCGCGTGCGCATCGCGCGCGATTCCCGTCGCGGTGATCAACGGCCGGCTCAGCGAGCGCAGCTTCCGGGGCTACTCGCGTCTTCGACCGATCCTCGGCTCGACATTCGAACGCCTCGCGTTCGCCGCGGTTCAGGATGAGCACTATCGCGAGCGGTTCCTCCACATGGGCGTGCCGCCCGAGCGTTGCCGCATCACCGGCTCGATGAAGTGGGACGCCGCGACGCTCGCCGAGCCCGGCGCGAACGTTCCGGGGAGCGAGGCCCTGGCCGGCGCGCTGGGCATCGATCGTGCCCGCCCGCTCGTCGTCGCCGGGAGCACAGGCCCGGACGAGGAGTCGCTGCTGCACACCGCCATGCCTCCCGGCGTCCAACTGCTCTGCGCCCCGAGAAAGCCCGAGCGTTTCGATGAGGCCGCCCGAGCGATGCCCGGCTGCGTTCGCCGAAGTTCGCCGGACCAGGGTTCGCGCGCGTCGGGCCGGTTCCTACTGGACACCATCGGCGAACTGCGCGCCGCGTATGCCCTCGCCGATCTTGTCGTCGTCGGCCGATCGTTCGGCAGGCTCTTCGGTTCTGACCCCATCGAGCCGGTCGCGCTGGGCAAGCCCACGATCATCGGACCGCGGTTCGGCGACTTTGCGTTGATCGTCGACGCGCTCCGTGCCGACAACGCCATTCGTGTTGTCGACGCCGTCGACCTCGCGTCGACCGTCGCATCGCTCCTGGCCGCGCCCGATGTCCGCGCCGCAATGGCCGCCGCCGGCCGGGCGTGCATCATCCGCAATCGCGGCGCGACCGCGCGTCACGCCGAGCTGCTCCGGGATCTTGCCGGCGAAGCGGCCCGTCGCGGCGTGGACGAGCGTAACTGATTCGGCGCACGCCCGGCGTGACGGGGCTCGCCCTTGGTGCTACCATCGACCGTCCTGTTTTGTCCCGACGAACCTCGGTGTGCGCACAGCGCGTGCGACCGGGGCTCATGGTGTTTTCCGGCTTGTCCGCATCAGCGCCGCGGGCACGTTTCCCGCGGCTGTCAGGAGTGTGTATCGCCATCGAGGACGTAGCTCAGTTGGTAGAGCAGCGGACTTTTAATCCGTAGGTCCGGGGTTCAAGTCCCCGCGTCCTCATTCCCCTCCATCGGCTTCGCCGACACCGCATCGTTCCGGAAGGAGCCGTTCACCGCCGCATGAAGATCCGAGTGATCCACGCCTGCTGGTCCGAGTCGCGCCTGTGGCTCTGGATGGAACAGGCCGAGTCGGCACAGGCCCTCTCCGTTGGCGTTCGCCAGGATGCCCCTGCGTCCGACCGCGAGCCCGCACCCGGCGCCGCCCCGGCTTCGGTCGGTCCGGTGCACCCGTTCTCCGCCAGCGGCATCGAACTCCGCGAAACGCTGATCGCGACGCTCGGCAGTTCCTTCGAGCCATCGATCGCCGCCGCGGGCGAACTCTCCCTCCGCCTTCCGACGCACGTCCTCGGCGAGTCGATCATCCCCGTCCCGAGTCCGACACTCTCGCACGCCGTTGGCCACACCTTCGCCGAGGATGCCGGCGGCGTCATGGTCCTTCAGAGCCTGCGCGTCGCCGCGGTTCCGATCTCGGCCGCCGACACGCTCGGCGTGCTCGATCGTCTTGAACAGATCTTTCTCGAGGATGAGCACGCCTCGGCTCACGCGATCGCCTGCGGCGCATCGCTGGCGTACTGGTGCCTGGCGGGCAGGTTGGTTCGATGGCTCCTGGCCCAGCAGCGATTCGTCCCGGCGATCATGCAGGACTCGAGCGGCGGCGTGCGCGGACTCTGGCAGCCCTGGCTCGCCGACGACGCGACGCTCGAACGCGTGCGGGCCGTCCTGCACGCCATGCCCGGCAGCGCCCGCTGCTCCGCCGACGCCGCGGCGACTTCATCCTGGCCCGTGCTCGAGGACTTCATCACGCGCACGTGCGACGCCGCCTGTCGAGGCGTCATGACCGCCGAGACCATGAGCGACACGATCGACGGCCGCTCGCCCGATGAAGATGCGCACGTCGCATGGCTCACCGGGCTCCTCTCCGATCAGGACAAGGTCATCTCCCGGGGCGAGCAGCGTGCAGATCTGCTCAAGCGCATCCGCTTCTGGGTCGGCTCGCTCGATCATCGCGGCACCGACAGCAAGTGGCGCCTGTGTATCCAACTCAAGGAACCGTTGGACCTTTCGGGCCTCGACCCGCTGGGCACGCCCGGCCCAGGCCTGACCTGGCCGCTGTCGTTCCACCTGCAGTCCGTTGAGTCTCCGGATGTCATGCTCGATGCGCAGGACATCTGGGTTCTGCCCGGCGAGGGAGCGATCGTCGGCGGCGTTCGAGTCGAGAAGCCCGCCGAACTGCTTCTGGCGCAGATCGCCGCCGGAGCCCGCGTCTGGAAGCAACTCGAAAAGGCACTCTCGAGCCCCGAGCCGGTTGGCCTCGATCTGACCACCACGCAGGCGTACGAGTTCCTCCGCGAGTACCGACCGATCCTCAGTGAGCAGGGCTTCGGTGTCATCGTGCCCGCGTGGTGGGACTCGCCCAACACGCGACTCGGCGTGCGCCTCCGAATTGACTCCGGTCTTCCCGGCGATGCCGCCGGAGGTGCCGCGGGTGCCGCCGCGTCGAGCCAGGTCGGTCTCGCCTCGCTGGTCGATTACTCGTGGCAGATCTCCATCGGCGACGCGACGCTCACGCTGCCGGAGTTCGAGCGGATCGCCGCCATGCGCTCGCCGCTGGTGATGATCGGTGGGCGATGGGTCGAGGTCCGTCCGGAGGATGTCAAGGCCGCGGTCGAGTTCATCCGCGAGAACCCCGGCGGCAAGATGGAGCTCGGCCGAGCGCTCCGCCTCGCCTACGCGGCGGACATGCGCACGACCGGCCTGCCCGTTGTCGGCATGGATGTCTCCGGTTGGGCCTCATCGATCTTCGGCGGGCTGGATGGCTCGCAAACGCTCGAGATGATCGATGCGCCCGAGGGTTTCGTCGGTTCGCTGAGGCCCTATCAGCTCAAGGGCCTGTCGTGGCTCGCGTTCCTCGACAAGGTCGGGCTCGGCGCCTGCCTGGCCGACGACATGGGTCTCGGCAAGACCATCCAGTTCCTCGCGCTGCTGCTGCGAGAGCGGCGAATCATCGGCTCCGCGGGAGAGCGGTTCAGCCCCGGGCCGACGCTGCTGGTTGTGCCGATGTCCGTCGTGGGCAACTGGGTCCGCGAGGCACGCCGATTCGCCCCGCAACTGCGCGTGTACATCCATCACGGCCTCGAACGCAAGCAGGGCAAGGATCTCCTCGATGCGGCGATGAACGCCGACCTTGTCGTCACGACCTACGCCCTTGCCCACCGCGATCGCGCCGATCTCGAGCCCGTCGGCTGGCACCGCATCGCGCTGGATGAGGCCCAGAACATCAAGAACCCCGCGGCCAAACAGACGCAGGCCATCCGCGCGCTCGACGCCCCTCGCCGCGTTGCGCTCACCGGCACGCCCATCGAGAACCGCCTCAGCGAACTGTGGTCCATCATGGACTTCCTCAATCCGGGCCTGCTCGGCGGGCTCAGCGAATTCCGCACGCGGTTCGCCCTTCCCATCGAGCGCTACCACGACACCGCCCGCGCCGGCCGTCTGCGGGCGCTCGTGCAGCCGTTCGTCCTGCGCCGCCTCAAGAGCGATCCGAACGTCATCGCCGACCTGCCCGAAAAGGTCGAGACCAAGGAGTTCTGCTACCTCACTCCGGAGCAGGCGGGCCTCTACGAAACCGTCGTCAAGCGCATGCTCTCAGCCGCCGAAGAGTCCGAGGGCATCCAGCGCCGAGGCATCATCCTCGCGGGCCTGGTCCGACTCAAGCAGATCTGCGACCATCCGCAGTTGTACCTCAAGGGCGACGATACCGGCGACGGGGAATCCGGCGATCTGGGCCCTGCCATTCAACGCGCCTCGCGGTCCGGCAAGTGCGTCCGTCTTCTTGAAATGCTCGACGAGGTCGTCGCCTCGGGCGGTCAGGCGCTGGTCTTCACGCAGTTCCGTCAGATGGGCACCATTCTCGCCGCCATGCTGCGGCACGAGCTCGACCGTGAGGTGCTCTTCCTGCACGGCGGATCGACCACAAGCCAGCGCGATGCGATGGTCGCCTCGTTCCAGAAGGGCGACGGCTCCTCGCCCATCTTCATCCTCTCGCTCAAGGCCGGCGGCGTCGGTCTGAACCTGACCGCCGCGAATCACGTGTTCCACTTCGACCGCTGGTGGAACCCCGCCGTTGAAAGCCAGGCGACCGACCGCGCGTACCGCATCGGTCAGACACGAACCGTGCAGGTCCACAAGTTCGTTGTCTCGGGAACACTCGAGGAACGCATCGACCAGATGATCGAGCAGAAGCAAGATCTCGCCGCGAACGTCATCGGCTCGGGCGAGAACTGGCTCACGGACCTGAACATGGCCCAACTGCGCGATGTGCTCATGCTCCGTCCCGCGGCGGTCGATGCCGACCTTGCCGACCTCGATGCCATCGCGGAGAACCAGGCATGAGCAATCAGCCGCCCGCCAAGCCGCAGCCCCCTTCACAGCCCCCCTCGCCGCCCAACACCCCGGCCGCCGCGAATCCCTCGACGCCCGCCGCACCGAGCGGCGGCGCGCCCGGCGTGCCTTCGCTGCTCGGCACAAACAACCCGTATCACCGCTTCGCGCCGCGCCCGCCGCAGCCAACGCTGCACCCCCGCAAGGTCCGCGGCGGGATTCGCATCGACTCAAAGTCCGGCCCCGTCTCCAGCGTCTGGTCCGGCCAGCGCTGGTTCCGGCTCTCCGAGGAGTTCGCGCCCAACGATCAACTCGCCGAGGGAATCAACTACGCGCGCCTCGGCCAGTCCCGCTGGTTCAACGTGACCAACGGACACATTCAGGCTCGCGTTCAGGGACGCCTGCCCGGTCCGTATGTCGTCGATATCAAACTCCAGACTTTCACGTTCGAGCAGTGGGAGCGTGTGCTCGATGCGCTCGCGTCGGAGACCAAGCTCGTCGCCATGCTCCTGGCCGGTGAAGTTCCCTCGAGTATCGAGGACGTCTTCGCACCCCAGAACCTACGCCTGTTCCCGCAGGAAGCCGGTGACATCACCCGCTCATGCACGTGCGCAATCGCCCGCGAAACCCCGGGCAATGTCTGGTGCAAGCACGTCTGCTGCGCCATGGCCATCCTGGCCGAGAAACTCGGTCAGGATCCCTTCATGATCTTCTCCCTCCGCGGCCTGGCGCGCGAGGACTTGCTCGAACGCCTCCGCCAACGGCGCGTCGTCGCGGGCGCAACCCGCACCAGCGGCGACCGACCGATCCCCGCTTACGTCCCGCGATTGCCCGGCATCAGTGACGCGGCGACCACCACGCTCGAGCAGTCCATCGATCAGTTCTGGACCCTCAATCCCGATGCTGCACGGGTCGACCTCTCGATCGCGCCCCCCGCCGTCTCGCACCCGCTGCTCCGTCGGCTCGGTGTCAGCCCGTTCCAGAACGCCAAGTTTCCGCTCGTCGGGCTGCTTGCGACCTGCTACGACGTTGTGAGCGAACGCGCGATCAACGGCTCCGTTCTGAGCCCCGGCGGCCAGTCCGCCGCGACCGAGCCCCCCGCGGACGAATGAGTAAAACAAACCGACAGTCGGTTTGTTTCTGACTTTGTGAAGTCCTCGCATTCGCACCCTTGTCCGACGACTGATCCTGAGTCACACTCAGACCTGATGAGATAGAGATCGCCGGTCCTCGGCGGGGTTCGGTTCAATCCCCCGAGGCGGGCAAATGAGATGGTCCGCCCCTCGAAGCGGACTCGTATTCGCGGCAAAAAAGGGAGTGTCCGTGCGAAAACTCGCTTCGGCGTGCGTGGCTTTGGCGGCATCGATGGCGGTGGGGGCTCATTCGCTGTTCGCTGCGCCGGTGTTCTACGACGGCACGCTCGGCACGCTCGCGGATGATCAGGGCTGGATCGGCTTCATTCCGTTCACCTCCGGGGCAAGCCAGACGCTTCATCCGACATCCCTGACGATGAACACATCGTCGTCCTTGGGCGAAGTCGCCGGGCTTTTTCGTAACGCAGGCGGGCCGCTGGATGCCGGGTGGCCCAGCTTCAACGCCGCCAGCGGGTACACGCTCAGGTTTGACGTGCGCATCGACGCCGAGAGCCACGCGAGCGTGAATCGTGCGGGATTTAGCGTCCTGATCGTCGGGGCGACGCCGTCCGAGTCGATCGAACTGGGCTTCTGGACCGACCGGATTTGGGCGCAGAACGGCGGAGCATCGCCGACGCTCTTCACTCAGGGCGAGGGTGTCGCATTCAATACCGCCGCGGCGATCGTGCGGTATGACCTGGCGGTAAGTGCTGGCAGCTACAGCCTTTACGGCAATGGCGCGTTGGTGCTTAGCGGGGCACTGCGCGACTACTCGCTGTTCGACCCCGTCGCCAGTGGGGTGCCGTTCAGCCCGTACATCGTCCCGAACTTCCTGTTCCTGGGCGACAACACGCGCTCGGCGTCGGCGACGACGACGGTGTCGCGGGTCGAGTTCATCCCGCAAGTTGTTCCCACGCCGGGAGTTGCGGTGGTTTGTGGCGGGATGGTGGCGATCGCCGGGCGTCGCCGACGTGGATCGGTCGTCCGCGCCGGTTGACCTTCCCGATCATGGTGCGAACAATATCGCCGGAGCCGTCCGTGACGGACGCTTCGGTTGGTGCGCTCAACAGCCACTGACTGAAGCCGAGGCACGGGCATGGGTCGTTCTATCGCGGCTGATGGACGGTCCAGTTCCCGACCCGCCTGCCCGATTCGGGCTGGCAAGGGTGCAGGCCGCGGATTCCGTCATTCGAGCGTGGAGCTCGGCTGCGGGCCGCGACGATGGTTGCGATCCGTAGTCCAGCACTCGATGCCAAAGCGTCGGGCGCGCATGAATGAGGAGCGGCAAGGTCGATCGGTCCTGAAGAGGCGTGCAGAACGGCGAGAGCCGTGCGGACGTTCGTGAACTGGCCGATGGTGTAACGGTAGCACAGCAGATTTTGGTTCTGCTTGTCCTGGTTCGAATCCAGGTCGGCCAGCTTTTTCCGCGGCCGGGACCGGTGATCATCGGGAGTTTGCGCGGCGGTTCGGCGGGCACGCGAGGAACGGTTGATCGGCCGGCGGGCAATGGCTGATCATCACAACGGCAACAGCGGGCAGAGCAACGACAACGCGCCGAGCGCGATCATTCTGGCCGCGGGCAAGGGCACGCGGATGCGGAGCGATCTGCCCAAGGTCGTGCACGAGGTCGGCGGTCGGCCGATGGTGTGCGCCGTGGTGGATGCCTGCCGCGAGGCGGGGTGCAAGCGTGTCGTGCTGGTGGTGGGGTACAAGCAGGAAGTTGTACGGTCGCTGATGGCGGCGCAGGGCGCGGCGTGGAACGCGGGGCTGGAGTTCGCCGAACAGACCGAGCAGCTCGGCACGGGCCACGCGGTGCGTTGCGCCGAGGGGCTCTTCGCGGCGGACGTCAAGTCGGGCAAGCGGCACGACGTGTTCGTGCTCGCGGGCGATGGCCCGCTCATCCGGGGTGCGACGCTGCGGACGCTGCTTGATCTGCACCGTCGCTCGGCGGCGTCGGCGACGCTGGCCACGAGCGTGATCGAGGATCCGAGCGGATACGGCCGGATCGTGCGCGGAAAGAACGGCAAGCTCGAGCGGATCGTCGAGCACAAGGAGTGCACGCCCGAGCAGCTGAAGATCCGTGAGGTCAACCCGAGTTACTACTGCTTCGAGACCCGTGAACTCTTCTCGACGCTGGCTCGCGTCAAGCGTAACGAGGCTTCGGGCGAGTACTACATCACCGACGTCCCGGCGATGATGCTCGCCGAGCACAAGACGGTTGAAGTCATCGATGCGGTCCCCGCGGAAGACGTCCTGAGCATCAACACGCCCGAGCAGCTCGCGGAGGTCGATGCGATCTACCGCGGGCGTGCGGGAACCGGAGCCCGTCGTTGAACCACGGCGAAGCACAACCCGATACCAACAGCGCTCTGAAGATCTTCTCCGGGCGCACCAGCATCGAGCTGACCACGCGGTTGTGCGCGCACCTTTCGATGACGCCGGGGCATGTGCGGATCGAGAGCTTTCCGGACGGCGAAACGTTCGTGAAGCTCGAAGAGGACGTGCGCGGACGCGACTGCTTCGTCGTGCTCAGCACGTGCATGCCGGTGAACGACAACCTGATGGAGCTGATGGTGTTCATCGACTGTCTGCGCCGGGCCAGTGCCCGGCGTGTGACGGCGGTCATCCCATACTTCGGCTACGCCAGACAGGACCGCAAGGACGAGGGGCGAGTGCCGATCACGGCCAAGCTCGTCGCCAACCTGATCACCAGTTCCGGCGCAGATCGCGTGCTGGCGATCGATCTGCACGCGGCCCAGATCCAGGGCTTCTTCGATCTGCCTGTGGATCACCTCTCGGCGACGCCGGTGTTCGCGGAGTACTTCATGGCCCGGCGGAAGGAGCTGGGAGAGCTCTGCCTGGTCAGCCCGGATGTGGGCAACGTGAAGGTCGCCGAGGCGTTCGCGAATCTGCTCGGCGGCGAACTGGCGATCATCAACAAGCGGCGGATCTCCGGCAGCGAGATCACCACGGGCAACCTCATCGGCTCGGTCAAGGGCAAGACCGTGCTGATGTTCGACGACATGATCTCGACCGCGGGGACGGTGGTGGAGGCGGCGGATCTGGTGATGCGTCACGGCGCGACGAAGGTCATCGCCGCGGCGACGCACCCGGTGCTGGCGGGCAAGGCGGTCGAGCGTCTGGCGCGGAGCCCGATCGAGCAGATCGTCGTGGCCAACACGATCCCGCTCGGCGAGCGTCTGGCGCCGATCTCGGGCAAGATCGTCGAACTGTGCGTCGGCAAGCTGCTCGGCGAGGCGATCTACCGCATCCACAACAACATGTCCATCTCGGCGCTATTCCGCCAGACGATGGGGACGAAGCGGTAGGCGGCCCGGTGAACGGGTGCGCGGGGAGCGAACGTGAGTGATGGGACAGGATTGAACCGGTTTTCTCTTTGATGAAAGGAACGAGATATGAAGGATCGTGTACCGAAGATCAGCGCAACGGTTCGTGAGCGCAACGGCTCGCGCTTTGCCAAGCGGATCCGCGAGCAGGGTCGTCTGCCCGGGGTCATTTACGGCCACAAGATGGAGCCGGTGAGCGTGAGCTTTGACACGCGTGAACTGGTGCCGCAGATCGAGAAGGGCGAGAAGGTCTTCAAGCTGGACATGCCCGGCAGCACCCACAAGGACGAGGACCAGATGGTGCTGCTGAAGGAGCTGCAGTTTGACTATCTGGGCGACACGATCATCCACGCGGACTTTGCCCGCGTCGACCTGAACGAGCGCGTCAAGACGAAGGTTCACGTGCGGCTGCAGGGCGAGGCGATCGGCCTCAAGAGCGCCGGCGCGATCCTCATGCACCCGACCAACGAGATCGAGATCGAGTGCCGCGTGGCGGACCTGCCGGACGAGGTTGTGGTCGAGATCTCCGGCCTGGGCCTGAACGAGCTGATCACCGCGGACAAGATCAAGCTGCCGGCGGCGGACATGAAGCTGCTGACCGATCCGCACTCGATCATCGCGCAGATCATCGAGGCCAAGGAAGAGGTCGTTGCCGAGGCGGCGGTTGTCGGCGCCGACGCGGCGACTCCCGAGGTCATCGGCGAGAAGGAGCGTGCCGAGAAGGCCGCGAAGGACGGCGCCGCTCCCGCCAAGCCCGGTGCCGCACCGGCCAAGGGTGCAGCGCCCGCGGCGGGGGCCAAGCCCGCGGCCAAGAAGTAATCCCGTCACCATCGGTCGCGCCCGGGGCCGATCGGCCCCGGGCGCACCGGACTCGCAGACAACGGCACGAAGCACGCACATCCTCGCCTGAGCGGGGAGACCAACGAGACGGACATGAAGCTCATCGTCGGCCTTGGCAACCCGGGATCGCAGTACGAGAAGACGCGTCACAACGCGGGCTTCATGGCTGTCGATCGTGCGGTGGCCAAGCTCGCCGCGGGCGCGGGCGTACGCCAGCGCTTCGGCGGGGAATACGTCGAGGGCGATATCGCCGGTGAGAAGGTCGCGTTCCTCAAGCCCATGCGGTTCATGAACTGCTCGGGCGCCGGCGTTGGCGAGTGTGTCGGGTTCTACAAACTCTCCCCCGCGAGCGACGTGCTGGTGCTCGTTGATGACTACGCGCTGCCGCTGGGCGCGATCCGCATCCGTGCGGAAGGGTCCAGCGGCGGACACAACGGGCTCAGCGATATCGAGCGGGTGCTCGGCACGCAGGCGTACCCGCGTCTGCGGATCGGGATCGACCCGCCGGCGCAGGGTTACAGCGACCCGGCGGACTGGGTGCTCGGACGGTTTACCGACGAGCAGATCAAGTCGCTGAGTCCCTGTCTGGACCGTGTGGTCCAGGCAGTGCACACGTTCGTCGCGGCGGGCGTCTCCCGCGCGATGAACGCGTTCAACACCAAGGTGCAGCAAGGCACCGCGCCCGCCGAACGGGCCGCGACACCGGCGCAGCCGGCGTCTCCGGCGTCTCCGCTCGGCGGTCGGAACGACCAGAAGCAACCAACGATCTGAAAGGAAAGATCATGCGAAGCAATCCGAAGGTGAACTACGAAGCGATGCTGCTGTTCGGCCAGTCGGCCGCGACCGACCTCAAGGGCGCGGTCGAGCACGTCAAGGAAGTGCTGACCAAGAACGGCGCGGAGATCATCGCGCTGAAGAAGTGGGCCGACCGCCCCCTGGCCTATCCGATCGCCAAGCAGAAGCGCGGCATCTACCTGCTGACGTACTTCAGCGCGACGACGGACAAGCTCGGCGCGATCGAGCGTGCGTTCAACCTCTCCGAGACCGTGCTGCGGCAGCTGATCATCCGCGTTGATCACCTCAGCGCCGAGGAGATGCAGAACAACGAGGGCGTGATCGACCTGCTGGTCGAGGCGAACCTGCGTGCAGCATCGATGCCGACGCCCGCCCCGGCTCTGGCAGCGGCCCCGGCGCCCGCCGCGGCCCCGGTGCAGTAAGTCGAAGTTCAGCCTCGAGGGCTGATCCTGCCGGGCTTGCCCGGTGTGGATAGCCTGTCGGTTGGACTCTGTAAGGATTCGGTGTACACTTCATCCGGGTCGTCCCGCAGGGCGGCCCGGATTTTCTTTTTGCGCGAGGCGCAGAGGCTCGGTCCTCCACTGGAGAACGCTGATGGCGAATTACAACAAGGTCATGCTGATGGGCAACCTCACCCGCGATCCGGAGGTTCGGTACAGCAGCAACAACAACGCGATCTGCAAGATCGGGCTCGCGGTGAATCGGCGGTACACGCTCGCGGACGGGACCAAGAAGGAAGAAGTCACGTTCGTGGACTGCGACGCGTTCGGCAAGACCGGCGAAGCGATCGGCAAGTACCTTTCCAAGGGCAAGCCCATTTTCATCGAGGGCCACCTGAAACTCGATGAATGGCAGGACAAGCAGACCAACGAGAAGCGGACGAAACTGAAGGTCGTCATCGACACATTCCAGTTCATCGACTCCAAGGGCGGGCCTGGCGGCGGTGGCGGCGGTGGTGATGACGGTTTCCAGGAGAGCGCGCCGCCCGCTGGCCGCGTCGTGACGCGTGGGCCGGCGCAGCCGCAGGCACAGTCGATGAGCGAAGACGACATCCCGTTCTGATCACGCGGCGGTGTTTGGACCGAGCGGTCCAACACGGCGCGGTCGCTGCGGTCTACGCATCGGTCTGATCTGTTTTTGTAAGGAATAGGGCGAGCGGCCGCGCGGGCTTGATTGTCACGCACTTCGTGCGAACACTTTCCTTCCACTCCGGGGCACGGTCGGTGTCTCTGTCGATGGCCCATGGCCAGCGGCGGAACGCGGCTTTTCCGGGGCAAATCGTTGGGGCTTGGCGAGGATCGAAGGTCGGTCGTCGCGGGGCTCCTAACTCTCGGGTGCCGGCTTAAGGCTTCGGCACCACGAAAGGACAGCAGACATGGCGAAGAACGTTGAACTGTTGCTGGTTGAGAACGTCGAGAACACGGGCATCGTGGGCGACGTGGTGAAGGTCCGCAAGGGCTTTGCTCGCAACTACCTGTTGCCGCGGAAGCTGGCGACGACGCCGAGCGCGGAGCTGGTCAAGCAGCTCGCCGGCAAGCGTGCCGATGCTGAGCGAATGCTGGCCGAGCAGCGCAAGGAGCGCGAGGCGCTGATCCAGCGTCTGGCGGGTTTCGAGCTGTCGATGATCCGTTCGTGCAACGATCAGGGCATTCTGTACGGTGCGGTGACGCAGCACGAGATCGCGATGGCGCTCGACGCGGCGGGCTTCAAGGGCATTAAGGACCGCGAGGTTCGTATCGGCGGCTCGATCAAGCGTGTGGACTCCTATCCGATCACGGTGAAGTTCAACTCGGAACTGCAGACGGAAATCCGGCTGAAGATCCAGGCGGACCGCCCGCTGGAGATCAAGAAGAGCGACGAGTTGTCGGCTGAGTTCAAGGCCGCGGTCGAAGCCGAGGGCACTACGCCGAGCGAGAAGCGTCAGAAGGACAAGTCGGCCCGTGCGGATCAGGGCGGCGAGGCCAAGGCCCCCGCCGCGGAGCCGGAGGCCAAGGAGTCCAAGAAGGCGGACAAGGCTGAGAAGGCTCCCAAGGCCGAGAAGGCCGCCAAGGGCGACAAGGCCAAGAAGTAATTCGGCAACCGCCGAGCCGGCTTGTGCGTCTTGGTCTCCTGCCGAATGGCGAGGGAGACGACTCCGGCAGCCGATCATGATCACCAACAAAGCCCCGCCTCGTGCGGGGCTTTTTCGTTCGCCTGCGGGCGGGTAGGATCCGGCGTGAGCGAACTTGGCCATACGCCGGTGCTGATGGGGGAGGTGCTGTCGGCGCTCGCGCCCAAAGTGGGAGAGGTGGCGGTCGACTGCACGGCGGGGCATGGCGGGCACGCGGCCGCGGTGGCCTTGCGGCTGGGGCCAACGGGCACGATGGTGCTGCTGGATATGGACGGCGGGAACCTCGAGATCGCTCGAGCGCGGGTGGAAGCGGTGTCGGACGGGCCGCGGGTGCTGGCGTTCCATGAGTCGTTCGCGGGTGTGGCGTCGCTGATGGATCGGCTGGAACTGCGTGCGGATGTCGTTCTGGCGGATCTTGGGTTCGCGTCTTCGCAGGTCGATGACGCATCGCGGGGGCTGAGTTTCAGCCGGGACGGACCGCTGGATATGCGGCTGAACCCCGCCGCGCCGGTGACGGCGGCGATGCTCGTCAACACCTCGGGCGAGGCTGAGCTTGAGCGGGTGATCCGCGAGTTTGGCGAGGAGCGACTCAGCTGGGCGATTGCCCGAAAAATCGTCGCGGCACGACGCGAGGGGCCGATCCAGACGACCGGTCGGTTGGCGGAGGTCGTGCGGTCGGCGTTCCCGGCGGGCGCTCGGCACATGATGGGCATCGATCCGGCAACGCGGACGTTTCAGGCCCTGCGCATCGCGGTGAACGATGAGCTCGGGCACCTGGATGCGCTGCTGGATGCGATCGAGCGCGGGGCGAGGGTGGCCGCGACGGGGGCGGCGGGATCCGGGCGGGGCGGATGGCTCGCCGTTGGGGCACGCGTGGGCGTGATCACGTTCCACTCGCTCGAGGATCGCCCGGTCAAGCAGCGGCTGTCGGCGGGGGTTCGGGATGGGCTGCTGGCGTTCATCGGAGAGCAGCCCGCGTGCGCCAGCGACGCCGAGGTTCTGGCCAACCCGCGATCGCGCTCGGCAAAGTTGCGGGCGGTTGTCGTTGGCTCGCTCTGAAAGCGCGGGGAAAGTTGAAAACGACGGTCTCGTCGGCAACACTGGGGTGAACGCTTCATTTTGTACTCGGAAGCGTCGGCGAGCCGATGACGGACTCATGGGCGAACGCGGTGACAGCCCGACGCTCTTTGACCACTCCGGTCGGCCCCCGAGCGAGGGGGTAGACGCGGATGCTGCGGCGGCCGAGGGGCCGAAGGCGGACGCCGCGGCGGCAGAGGGTGGAGATATTGAGCCATCCGCCGGTTCGGAGATTGGCGGTGCGGACGGGGTTGGGGACGTGACGGCGGTTGATGGTGATGCGGAGCGGACTGGTGAATCGGGAGGGCAGGGGATCGCTGACGGGAGTTTGCCGATCAGCGAAGCAGGTGCGGCGGGGGCGGACACAGGAAGGACCCAAGCGTCGGCGAGGCCGACGATCGAAGAAATGGTCGAGGTGAAGTCCGGTCAACGTGTGATTCGGGCGATCTCGGCGACACCCTCAAGTCAAGGACGACTCCAGGTGACCCGCGAAGTGAAGCTTGCTCTGATCGTGGCGTTTGCGCTCGTGCTGCTGGTGGCCGTGGTGATCGGTGACCACTTCTCCAAGGCGAGCCGGTCTCGCCTGGCGATGGACACCGGGACCGTTGCGCGCGACGTCGTGGAAGTGACTCCTGAACCGACGGTTGCCCCCGCTCCGCCGGCGGTTTCGCCGACGTCGACGATGGTGCCGCCGGGTCAGGAAGTGGTCGGTCAGCCCGCGCAGGCCGGCGGCGCGCCCGCCTTTGTGCAGGTCGATGGCATCGCCGGCAGCGGACAGGCCGCCCCGGGTGCGGGTCGAACGATTGCCGTTGGGCCGGACGGCGTGCCGGTGAGCGAGCACGCGGTGGATCTGAGCATGGGCGGTCAGTCGGGTTCGTCGAACGCGAATGGAACCTCGACGACGGGGTCGGGCCTGTCGCGCATTCTGGACCAGGACCTCTCCCGTGTGCCGCCGAGCACAACGATCGATACGCGCGACGTCAACGGCGGCGTGCCCGCCGATCCGAACGCGAATGGCGGCTCCGCCACTGGGGGCGGCGTGGTGGTGATCGGTCCGCGTGATCAGGTTCGAGAGTCCGGCCGAGATGCCACATCGCGGCCGCAGACGCCGGCTCCGGAGGCGGACAAGGCGCTGCCCCTGACCAGCGGCCGGCTGCTGGCCCATCCGGTCAAGGCGGGTGACACGCTGATCGCGATTGCTCGCCGGTACTACGGCGATGAGAGCGTGGTCGAGCGTCTGGCGGCGTACAACAAGAACCGCGTCGGGCCGCGAAACAGCCTCCGGGTTGGTGTGACGCTCCGCATCCCGCCGAGGGATGTGCTCATGGGCCGCGCTCGCCTTGCGGATGATGCCTCGCCGAGCGTGATCCCCTCGGGTTCGCGGCGTGCGGAGAACTCGCCGACGAACACGGCCCGCGAGACCGCGACCGGGCGGACGACGCCGTCGTCGACATCGACGGCCTCCGCGACGACCTACACCGTCAAGGCCGGCGACACGCTCGGAACGATCGCCCGCGCGACGCTCGGCACGAGCAAGCGCTGGCGTGAGATCTTCGACGCCAACCGAACGACTTTGTCGGACGAGGACAGTCTGAAGGTCGGTATGAAGCTGAAGATCCCGGCCCGATAATCGATGGGCGCTGGCCCGCGAAGGTCACGCCGTCGACGAGCCATAACGAACACTCCCGGCCGGTCGGAAGCGACCGGTCCGGGGATTGACGGGCGCCGTCGGCAAGGTTTGCCACGGACAGGGCAGGAGTCGGAACTCCTGGCTGCGGAGATCGAGAAGGACCGCCGACGAGAGAAGCACCGTGCTCTGGAAAGTGTCGTTCCTGATTCTGTGCATCGGAGCGTGCGCAAGCATGCTGCTGACGCTGCGTCAACAGCGGCTGGAGGCGGTGCACCAGATGGCGATGATCCAGCGGCAGATCAGCGAGAAGGACGAGCAGCTCCTGAAGTTGCGGATCGAGATCGCCCACGGTGTTGCGCCGATGAGCGTGCAGACGCTTGCCGCGGCGCTGCCGGGCGAGCGGAGCCGGCTCGCGGCGATCGGGGTGGATCAGCCGCTGCCCAGGGGCGATGTTCCGGCAGGCCTGCCGGCGATCGCGGAAGATCGCCGGAGCGAACCGGCGACAAGGGGGCGCACGCGGGTCGCTACCGAGGATCCCAGCACAACGCCAACCCCGTCGCGGACGGCATCGCGAGATTGATCGGTTCCGGCAGACGGTCAGGTCGGCATTGTGATCGAGAGCCAGAGTGGGGCGTGGGCGTCAGGGGCAATGAAGATGAGCAAGAGCACGCGGGCCACTCCGGCAAGGCCGGGTGCGATAACGGATCGCTGGGCGCTGTTCGTTGTGGTGATGATGTCGCTGGTGCTGCTCGGGCTGGTCGCCCGGGTGGCGCAGTTGCAGGCCGCGCCGCCCGAGGGGCTTGTGCCGTTTTTGAGCGATCGCCAGAGCCGCGCCGACCTGCCCGGCAGGCGGGGCGACGTGCTGGATCGTCGTGGGCGTGTGCTCGCTGCGACTCGATTCGGCGTGCGCGTGTTCGTTGATCCTGAGGAATTCGCGGTCAAGGACAAGGAGCTGAATCTCGAGCGTCTGGCCCGGGTGCTCGGGCAGGATCGCGAGGCGGTGCAGGCCAAGGTCAGCGCCGCGATGATCGCAAACGAGAAGGCGAAGGAGCAGGCGCAGTCCACCGGCGAAAAGCCGCGGCTGGACCGTGTGATCTTCCTGACTCCCGATGTGATCGATGAGGCGACCGAGCAGGCCGTGCGCGACCTGCGTCTCCGCGGTGTTCACCTTGAGCGGCGCGAGGTTCGATCGGTCGTCGGCGGGCCGATCGCCGAGCGGCTCGTCGGCGTGGTGGGCTTCGAGGGTGCCGGGCTGACCGGTGCCGAGGCACGCTATGACGAGAAGCTGCAGGGAGAGGACGGCGAGTTCCGCTTTGTTCGAGACTCTCGCGGCAGGCCTCTCTGGGTGCCGCTCGGCGGCGTGACGCCCCCTTCGGCCGGTCGCGATGTGCGGCTGTCGTTCGACCTTGAGATTCAGCGGATCCTCGACGAAGAAGTCAATCGCGGCGTCATCGATGCCGACGCGCAGGGCGGCCGCGGTGTGATTCTGGACCTGGCGACCGGCGAGGTGCTGGCGATGTCGGACGTTCGCCGCACACTGCCGGATGTCGTGGAGTACGACTGGCTCACGGTGATCCCGAAGGACAAGGGCCTCGGCGGGCCGCGGTACCTGACGATCAAGCCCGACGAGAACGCGAGCAACCCGCGCAACCGTGTGGTCGAAGACGTCTACGAGCCCGGATCGACATTCAAGTCGTTCATGTGGGCCGCGGCTCTGGAGGCGGGGGTCGTGCGTTTGGATGAGGTCTTCGACACGGGCGGCGGGCGCTGGACCACGCCGTACGGCCGGCCCATCGCCGACGTGGTCCGTCGCGGCACCCAGAACTGGCGCGAGGTGCTCGTCAATTCGTCGAACATTGGCATGGTCAAGGGAACCAGCCGGCTGACGTTCGAGCAGATGCGCAACGCGGTGACAAAGTTCGGCTTCGGCTCGCGCACGGGCATCGGCCTCGGCGGCGAAACCGCCGGCATCGTCACGCCGATGTCACGCTGGACCAAGTACACGCAGACATCCGTCGCCATCGGCCATGAGGTCGCCGTGACGCCGATCCAAATGGTGCGGGCGTTCGCGGCGGTGGCGCGGGGCGGCGAACTTGCGGGTTTGCTGCCCGACGTCACGCTCCTGGCCAAGGACCCGGGCGCGACGAGTGAAGCCGGCGCGAATGGCAAGATCACGCTCCTGCATCGCGTTCTGCGGGCCGATACCGCCGCGGCGACGCGCGAGACTCTCCGAGGCGTGACTCACAAGATGGACGAGAACCTCAAGAAGGCCACCGGCGAGGAAGGCTGGCGCTATGAACTTTTCGGCAAGTCCGGCACCGCGGAGATCCCGCTTGGCGAGCCGCCCAAGGGCAAGCGACGCCCGCGCGGGAGCGATGGTTACTTCAAGGGGCAGTACAACTCCAGCTTCATCGCCGCGGGACCGTTCGAGCAGCCGAAGCTGGTGTGCCTGGTCATCATCGATGATCCCGGTCCGGAGCGCATCGCCCGCAAGCAGCACTACGGCTCCTGGGTCGCCGGCCCCGTCGTGCGGCGGGTGATGGACCGTTCGCTGGCGTACCTCGGCGTTCCGGCGTCGGCCAAACCGACGGGTGACGGCGTTGGTCACGAGGGTGACTGATCAGCCCATGGCGACGCGGCGGGACGTTCTGCCTGCTGCACGCCCGCTCCGAAGAGGATGACGGAGGCCGCGGACTTATCTGCGGCAGCGCCGCCCCAAGCCCCGCCCAGCACGTTGTGTAGTACCGTCTTCGTGGAGCTACCTCCGGGGTACCCCAATAGGCTGTATACACGTGAATGCGCTGGTCTGCTCTAATTTCTGGGTTCAGATTGGCCTCGGGTTCGGGTCTGTAGTACCCTCCTTGCCAGAGATGATCCGCGCGCTGCGCGGTTGTGTTCGCACTGCGTTTGGGAGATCGACATGGGTGTTGTTCGCGTCGAACTGAGCCGGAACACGCGCGCGGAAAAGGGCGGCGTCGGACGTGCGGCCCTGTGGGCTCTTGTGGCGTCAGCGGGTTTGGGCGGCATGATGAGCACGCCGGCGATGGCGCAGGACCGCCGCGTTTTCTTGCAGTGGTTTGAGAATAGCTGGACCCACATGGAGCGGCGTGCTCCGGACCTGTTCATGGCTGGCTACGGCGCACTGTGGCTGCCATCGCCGAGCAAGGCGAGCTTCAACTCTCCCGGCTACGACGTGTTCGATCGCTTCGACCTTGGTTCGCCCGGCAGCGAGACGACGTACGGCACCGAGGCGTACTGGCGCTCGATGGTCCAGGAGATGAAGGCCGCGAACGTTGAGCTGTATCCCGAGTCGATCATGAACCACAACGGTGGTCGGACCAACGACCCCGGGTTCCTCGCGGCGGGCGGCTGGCCGGGGTTCTATCAGCCCGGGACCGGAGCCGATCCGTGGGGCGACTTCAACGACGGCACGACCCAGTCGTACAAGCCGCAGGACGCGAACTACAACCTGTTCGATGGTGACCTGGTGGGTCTGCAGGACATCGCGCAGGCCAAGAACTACCGGTTCATTCGTCATCCGGTCACGGCGACACCGCCGGCCGGACAGGTGAATCTACCCGCGGGCACGATCCGCAATCGTCCCGATCCGAACAATGCGAGGTTCTATCCGGACAATGCGTTGACACCGCTGACGTTCACCAACCCTTCGGATGGGCAGAACTGGACGATCTATCCGTACAACCTGGCCAATCCGCTTGCGGGCGACGCGTACATGGAGAACGCGACGGGCCTGCTGTCGCGATGGACGCAGTGGATGCTCGAGGTGCAGGGGGTCGACGGGTTCCGTCTTGACGCCGCCAAGCACATCCCGCAGTGGTTCTGGAACAACTACTACGACCCGATGGTGTTCCAGCGTCGCACGCTCCCCTGGGGCGCGAAGGGGAACGCCTACAGCTTCGGCGAGAGCGTCGAGAGCAACGCGTTCGTCCAGACATACATCCGCAACAAGGACGGCTTCGGCAATCGCGATGCGCTGGACCTCAACGAGGCCGGCGCACTGCGCGACATCCTCAACGCCCGCGGTTTCGGCTCGTGGACCAATGCGCTCAACGCCTCGATCGATCAGCAGGACAACGGGTTCAACGATGGCTCGCAGGGCGTGCACCACCTCAACAGCCACGACAACGGCTCGGTGGGCAACGGCTCGAGCGCGCCGGGCATCGTTCCCGCTGCGAACTACGGCCTGCCGCAGTTGACCTATGTGCTCTTCCGTTCGGGCTATCCGCTGGTGTACTACAACGCGCGCGAGATGCACGATCGGTTCAGCAACCGCGGCTTCTGGCCGCGCGAGGGCAACCCGACGGCTCTGGGGAACTTTGACAACAACCTGCGTCGCCTCACGCAGATGGCGAATTCGTACGTTCGTGCCGACAACGCGAACGTCTCCGGCCTGCCCCGGACCTACTTCTACGTTCTTAACGGCACGGACACGGTCAATCCGTCTCAGGCCGATGTTCTGGTCTTTGAGCGGACGAACTTCCTCGCGACCGATCCTGCCCGCAACCAGATCGGCGTGAATGCCGCGGCGAATGTGCTGGTGGGCGTGAACGATCGCTACGACAACGGCTTCCAGCAGCGCTCGATCCAGACGAGCTTCCCACCGGGGACGCGGCTCTGGGAACTCACCGGCGCGGCGACGGACCCCGTGGTCAACGCGGGCGGCGCGATCCCGCAGGTCATGACCGTCGACAACAACCGCCGCGTGTTCATGACGATTCCGAACAATACGAACATCAACGGCGTGCAGCACCATCGCGGCCTTGTCGCCTACGGCCCGATCGCTCCCGCGGGCACCTTGTCGGTGCTGAACATTCAGCCCGGCGGCGCACGCACCGCGCCAACACAGATCGCGCCCGACCCCGAGAGCACGCCGACCTGGCGTCGGCGGCTGACGGCGGTCGACGTCATCACGACGCCGACGTTCGAGATCCGCCTTGACACCACCAAGGCCGACCCCAGCGACCCGAACCACGACGACTTTGCCGTGTTCCGCATCGGAAAGGGATATGTCGATTACAACGGCAACGGCAACTATGACCAGCCGCTCAACGCGTGGGTGGATGCGGGCGCCGAGCAGTTCCTGACGCAGCGCTCGCCGATCTCCGGCCCCGGTGGAACCGGCACGACGGGCGTGTACCGCCAGGTGATCAACACCAGCCAGTTCAGCGAGGGCTACCACTATCTGTCGGTGGTCTGCTATCGCCGACGGACCGACGGCGGCAGCGCGATTTTCAGCGACTTCCGCAAGGTGTTCTACGTCGACCGCTCGCCGCCGAACGTCCAGTTGCTCGCCCAGCAGGCACCCTCTGGCGGAGGGCAGTTCGAGTTCCGAGTTCAGGCCAATGACCGCACGACCAACGCGGTTCACATCATTCCGAATCTGCCGATCTCGACCGACCCGCTGACGGTGGTGAGCTCGGCGAACCAGGCGTATCAGTATGATCGCCAGGAGTGGCGTCGCAACGTCGGGGCGCTTCCTGCGGGCAACAACTCGATCACGGTTGTCGCGTACGAGGCGTCGGGCAATGTCTCGGTGCAGCGGTACGAGAACATCCAGGTCGCCATCGGCTCGGGCGATGTGAACCTCGACGGTCTGCTCAACATCGACGACCTGTACGCGCACTGGCGTCTGGGCGTGCCGACCGGCACCTATCAGCCCGAGGCGGACGTGCTGGTCGATGGCGTGGTCAACAACGCCGACCGCATCACGCTCACCAGCACGCTGCGCCAGCAGGAGGCGCTGCGGATGGAGGGTTCGCAGCGGTAAACCGGAGCGAGGACCGTTCGCGGCGAGGGTGCCGCGAGCGGATCAGCGCAGCGGCGATTTGCCGGAGACGATGTTCTGGCGTGCGCCCGAGCCGACGATCTTGCTGACGAATGCCGTGTACTCGCGCTGGGCCTTGTTCAGGTCCGGCTCGAAGTACGCGCGGAAGACCGCGGGGCCGGTCTGGCCGGCCAGAAGTGCCGGACGCGTGTCGGGCCGTCGGGCGACTCCGGCGACGACGACCTGGCCCAACTTGCCCTCGGCGGCGTCGGTAAGCATTCGAGCGAACGCGCCGCGGTACTTGCCACCCTCTCCCTCGCGAAGAAAGTGCACCAGCGACCAGACCTGCGCGTACCACGTGATGGCGCGGGTATCGGCGCTGACGAGCAGACCGTCGGTCGTGTAGGTGAGCAGTTCTTCGAGCGTGAGCAGCTCGCCCGCGGCGTGAGCATCGCGGAGGCGGTCGAAGCGCTCGACGTTGAACCACGGCTGGAATCGCACCTCGCGGCCGGTCCAGCGGTGGCCCTCCATGAACGTTGCGATGCCTTCTTCGGCCCAGATGGGCAAACGCTCGCGGAAGGTGCTCTGCGTGTACTGATGCCAGCCTTCGTGGGCGGCGATGAGCAGCGTGTCGCCAGAGCCGATGTCGAAAAGAAACGCCTGGCCGCGGGCCGCGAATCCGCCGCGAGGAATCTGGATCAGCCGCTGCCCCTGCTCGCCGAAGGTCAGCAGCGTCAGGCGGACCCACTGCGCGCGGGTGTCCATAACGTACGTGTTCATGCGTCCCGCGGGCTCGGGCAGCGCGGTGATCGCGGAGGTGTAGTGGGCGATGGCCGACTCAACGAACGTGGGCAGACGAGAGACGATCGCGTCGCCCTGCTCGGTGGTGAAGATGTTGAAGTGGGTGGTGGTGAACTGGCGTCCGGAAGCGGACTCGAAGGTCCACGGCGTCGATGCGACGGCGGCCGCCGTGGTGTCGCGGGGCGCTCCCTCGGACGATGCCGCGGCGCCCGAGGCTTTGGCTCGGCCGGAACGCGGATCGTCCGGGCGGATGGTCGTGTCGCCCGGACGCGATGCGGCGGGCGTCGCGCCCGATGGACCGCACGACGGCAGCGCAATGGTCAGCGCGAGCAGGCCCGCGGCGAGGACGCGATGGGTCACGAGAGTCTCCCCAGTGCCGCGCGGAGGGTTTCGAGTTCCGCCTGGCTCTGGGCGAGCTGGGCCTTGGATTCCTCGACGAGCTTGGGCGGGGCCTTGGCCATATAGCCCGGGTTGTTCATGCGGCCGGTGATCGTCGCGACCTTCCTTTCCTCCTCGGCGATTCGGCGCGTGAGACGATCGCGCTCCGCCGCGGGGTCGAGCGCATCGGCGAGCGAGCTGAGTTTGAGTTCCAGCCCCTCAACAACAACGCTCGGCGCGTCCTTGCCCGCGGGCGCGGAGCTGATCTCGGCGAGACCCGCGAGCGTGGCCAGCACGCCTTCGGCACCGCGGATCATCGCGGCAAGGTCCGCCGGGGCGGCACCCGCGTGCAGGATGATCTTCCGCTTGGGCGCGACGTTCTGCAACGCACGGACCTGGTTGATGGCCGCGGCGATGGCTCGTGTGCGGTCGATCGTGCGCTCGGCGTGCTCATCGAGAATCGATGGCGAGAACACGGGCCAGGGCGCAAGTGCCAGGAGTGTTGTCTGCGGCAGGGAGACGCCGCGGATGCGGGACATGGGGAGCGGGCGGATGTGCTCCCAGGTGGCCTCGGTGACATAGGGCATCACCGGGTGCATGATGCGAAGGATCGCGTCGATTCCGCAGCGCAGCGCGGCACGCTGTCCGGCGTCGCTCTCGATCGTCGGCTTGATGGCCTCGAGGTAAACGTCGCAGAAGTCGCGCCAGAGCAGGTCATAGATCGCCTCGGCGTACTCGCTGAACTCGTACCCGCGGATGGCCCGCGTCGCGCGGTCCACGCCGCGGGACACGCGTGTGAGCATCCAGCGGTCGAGCGTGCTGAGCGTCGCGGAATCGACCTCGCCCTCGGGCAACTGCGCGCCGCGGAGTTTCGGAATGACCAGTCCCTGGCACGCGTTGAAGAGCTTGTTCGCAAAGTTGCGACCGAGGTCGAACCGCGGCGACGTGTTGCGCTCGGAGTGCGGATCCTTGACCACGGGCATCTTGACGTCCTGCGTCTGCGTGGTCATCTGGCAGAGCGTGAATCGCATGGCATCGGAGCCGTGGCTGGCGATGATGTCCAACGGGTCCACGCCGTTGCCGGCGGACTTGCTCATGCGATGGCCGTTGCCATCCTGCACGACCGCGTGGATGAACACATCGCGGAATGGGGCCGGCCCGGGTCCGGCCGGGGTGGCCAGCAGCAGTCGGTTCATCATCACCATGCGCGAGACCCACAGCGTGATGATCTCACGAGCCGTCGAAAGCACGCTTGTGGGGTTGAAGGCCGACAGAAGGCCTTTGGTGTCGGCGAAGGCATCGGGGTCGGGCCATCCGAGCGTCGACAGCGGCCAGAGCGCCGAGGAGAACCACGTGTCAAGGACATCTTCGTCCTGACTGAAGCCCGCGGCGTTCAACGCGCCGATCGCCTCGGCGTGATCCGCGCGCAGACACACGAACAAGCGCAGCCCCTGCGCCGGTACAGCCGAGAGCGACGCGGCCGCGGTGACGGCCTTCTGCGATGCGAAGTCGCGCACGCACAGAACACCTTCGGCCGCCCACGCGTCGAGCCGCGCGGCCAGCTGGGCCAGCCCGGGGGCTTCGGCCGCGCTGATTGCACGCGACCAAACAGGGATTCGGTGGCCCCACCAGAGTTGCCGGCTCACGCACCAGTCTCTGATGTTGTCGTGCCACGATTCGTACATCTTGGCGTACCGCGCGGGCGTGAAGGCCATCTGGCCTGATCGAACAGCCTCGTTGGCGCTCTCGGCCATCCGCGGGTCGGTCACCTTGCAGAACCACTGATCGCTCAGGTACGGCTCGATGACGGCCTTGGACCGGTCCGAGTGCTTGAGGCTGTGCGAGTAGGGACGCTTCGATTCCAGCAAACCGATCGACTCGAACTTCTTCAGCACCGCTTCGCGTGCCGCGGCGAACTTCATGCCGACAAACTCGCGGGCCTCGTTCACGTCGCTCCACCCGAACTGGTCGCTCACGCGGCCATCGGGCGACATGACGTTGATGATCGGCAGCTTGTGACGCACGCCGATCTCGTAGTCGTTGGGATCGTGCGCGGGCGTGACCTTCAGGAAACCGGTCGCGAACTCGGCCTTGGGGTCGTTGCGCTCTTCATCCGTGCGGGCCATCGCCTTTGGGAGCACGACAAACGGATCGACGATGATCGGGATCTCGCGGCCGACCAGCGGCAGGCGGACGCGCTTGCCCGCAAGGGCCGCGGCACGCGGGTCGTGCGGGCTCATCGCCACCGCGGTATCGCCGAGGTACGTCTCGGGACGCGTCGTCGCGACGGTCACGTGCGTGAGCACGCTGCCATCGGCCATAGTCGCGGGTGCGGTCAGCGGGTATCGCAGGTAGTAGAAGAACGCGTTGTGCTCCTCGTCGTAGCACTCATCGTCCGCGACGGCGGTCTGCAGCGCGGGATCCCAATTGACCAGGCGCTTGCCGCGATAGATCAGGCCCTGCTCGAAGAGCCGGTAGAAGGCCTCGCGAACCGCGCGGGCGCAGATCTCGTCCATGGTGAATCGCTGGCGCGACCAGTCGCACGAGCAGCCCATGGCGCGGAGCTGCTCGGAGATTCGGGCCTCGTACTCGTCCTTCCACTGCTGCACGAGCCCGACGAACTCCTCGCGTGAGTAGTCGGTCCGGCGCTTGTTCTGCTCCTTGAGCAGGCGGCGCTCGACCACGGCCTGCGTGGCGATGCCCGCATGATCCGTGCCGGGCATCCACAGGCACTCATAGCCGAGCATGCGGTGCGTGCGCGTCAGGATGTCCTGCAGCGTGTTGTTCAGGGCGTGACCGAGGTGCAGCGCGCCGGTAACGTTCGGCGGCGGGATGAGCACGCAGAACGGCGGACGCTTGGCACCCGGCGCGTGCGTCGGAGATGCGCCGGGATCGACGCGCGACGGGTCGGCCCGCCAGGCGTTCGCCGCATCCCACGCGGCGCGGATCCGCGGCTCGTGCGATGCGGGGACATAGCCCTTCTCGGCTGGTTTGCTGGACTGGTCGGTGGGGGTGATGCTGGACATGGCGGGAGGATGGTACACGTCACTACGATGTTTCTCGCATGGAAGCGCCGACAAACACCAACCAGCCAATGAGCACGGTTCCCGCCACCAGTTCCGCCGCGCCGGCCAGCGCGGGACGACGGGTCGGTGTCATCGCACTGGTGGTCGTGATGCTCGTGCTCCTCGCGGGGATCATCGCCGGCCTTGTGTTCGCGTTCCGCACACCATCGCTGCCGCCGGGAGCGGACCCGCGCGTGATGGATCGGCCGATCGAGACCATTCAGGCCGCCCTGAGCGCCAGCGACGAGTACACGAGCAAGAGTCAGTTCGTCAATGCGGGTCTGATTCTCGACCGCGCGGCGCAGAAGTTTCCTGACGATCAGGAGATCCGGCTCCGGCTCGCGCGTGTGCTCATTTTTCAGGAGCGGTTCGCCGATGCCTTGGAGCAGTTCGAGCAGGCCATCCGCATCGGCCCCGCGCTCGCGATGATCCACAGCGATGCGGGCACCGTCGCCAGCCGAGCGCGGCTTGATGACCGGGCGCTCTTTCACTTTTCCAAGGCCATGTCGATCGACCCGAAGGAGGCCCGGTACCCGCTCTACCTGGCGATGATCCATCTGCGCAAGGGCGATGACGCCAAGGCGATGGCCACGCTGCTCGGTGTGGTTCGATTGGACCCGGGGATCGCGGAGGCATGGGGCACGATGGCCCAGTTGATGCTCAAGGAGAACAACCTGACGATCGCCGAGCAGCACGCCAAGAGGGCTCGGGAGCTTCAGCCCGCCTCACCACGCTGGCGGCATGTTCTGGCGCAGATCGTCAAGCGCGACAACCGCCCGCACGAAGCGATCGAGCTCCTCCAGGGGCTCACGCCGCAGGAGCAGGTCTCGGAGCCGGGTCTTCTGTCAACGCTCGCCGAGAGCTACGGCATGGTCGGCAACCCCACCGCCGCGGCGGTGCTTTACGGCAACGCGATCGGGTGGCGCAGCGGAGATCCGGAATTGCACTATCAGGCGGCGGTATGGGCCCGGCGATCCGGCGACCTCCGCGGCGCTCGGCTGCGTGTGAACATGGCCGGGTCTATGGGCCACCCGAAGGCCGCGGAACTCCTCGCGGAGATCGATGCGGACATCGAGAGAGAGCGTGCGGCGGCGATCGAGGCCGCCAAGAAGGCCGGGGCTCCCTGAGCAGCGGGTGTGATCGCGTGAGCGTCCGAGAATGACCTTGCGCCCACGCGCAGGAAATCAGGGGAAAAACCATGCAGTCCCGTGCGGCTGGCGGGCGGTGTGTGGTGTAAACTCTCGGCGAAGCCCGTGAAGCCCAACGAGAGGATCATGACATGATGAACGGTGTTTGTTCTGTGCGAGCGACGCGCTCGTTTGTTGTCGGTGCGTGCGCGCTTGTGTTGCTGAGCGGCTCGAGCGTCTCCGCGCAGGTGGTGGGCGAATCCCTCGGCGCGGGCATCGCGCGTTTTCATCGGTCCGCATTGGATCGGACCAATGCTCTCCCCAGTTACGCGCTGGTGAACCCGACGCTTCCGGCCAGCGGGCCGCTGCCGTCGGGGTGGGCTCTGGTCCCGAGCTTCGCGGGTTCGGGACGCAGCACCGCGACGCTGGCGATCCCGGCGGGCACGTCGCTCTACGGCACCGGCATGGTCGCCGGGCCGCTGCTTCGCAACGGGCGGAGCGTGACAGCGTGGAACGATGACTCCTACGCGTACAGTGCCAATGACAACCAGCTCTACCAGAGCCATCCGTGGGTGCTCGCGGTGCGGCCGGACGGTACGGCGTTCGGCGTGATCGCCGACACAACGTTCCGGTGCGACATCGACCTGAGCCAGCCGCAGAGCACGGGCATCCGCTTTGCCGCCGACGGTCCGAGTTTCGCGCTGATCGTGATCGACCGCGAATCGCCGAAAGCGGTCCTTCGTGCGCTGGGCGAACTGACGGGAACGACACCGATGCCGCCGGAGTGGGCGCTCGGCTATCACCAGTGCCGCTTCTCGTACTGGAGCGATAGCTACGCGCGGGCCCTTGCCAACGACTTCCGCAGCAAGGACATTCCGTGCGACGCGATCTGGTTCGACATCGACTACATGAACGGCTACCGGGTGTTCACGTTCAATCAGTCGAACTTCCCGAACGTCACGCAACTGAATTCGGACCTTGAAAACCATGGATTCCGCACCGTCTGGATGATCAACCCGGGTGTGAAGCAGGAGTCCGGCTACTTCGTTCATGACCAGGGCAACGCCGGCGATCACTGGGTCAAGCGGTCCAACAACACAAACTTCGTCGGCACGGTCTGGCCGGGCAACTGCCTATTCCCCGACTTCACTCGCCAGAGCACGCGCAACTGGTTCGCGGGTCTGTACAGCGCGCCGCTCGGTCAGCTCGGCGGCCAGTCGTACATGGGCAGCGGCATCGATGGCGTCTGGAACGACATGAACGAGCCGGCCTTGCTGAACACCACGCCCAACACGATGCCGGAGAGCAACATCCACCGTCCCGATGCGCCCTTCGATCGCCCCGGGCTGAACACGCACGCCCGCTTCCACAACATTTACGGCATGGAAATGGTCCGCGCCACACGTCAGGGCGTACAGGCCGCCAATCCGAACAAGCGACCGTTCGTGCTCACGCGCGCCAATCACCTCGGCGGCCACCGTTACGCCGCGACGTGGACGGGTGACAACGTCGCGTCGTGGGAACATCTTGAGATGTCCATCAGCATGGTGCTGAATCTGGGAATCTCGGCTCAGGCCTTCAGCGGTCCAGATATCGGCGGCTTTGTCGGCCTCGGCGACGGCGAGCTTTACGGGCGGTGGATGGGTATTGGCGCGATGATGCCCTTTGCACGAGGGCACTACGAGGGCGGCTCGAACCTCAAGGAGCCGTGGTCCTTCGGCCCCGACACCGAGCGCACCTGCCGCCAGGCGATCGAGCGGCGGTACCGCCTCATGCCCTACATCTACACGACCTTCCGCGAGGCGCACCTGACGGGCGTGCCCATGATGCAGCCGCTCTTCTTCGCCGATCCCGCGGACACGCGGCTTCACGGCGAGGACGACGCGTTCCTGGTCGGCCCGGACCTGATGGTCTCGACGCAGCCCGTCTTCGAGCGTACGCGGCAGCCGATGCGCCCGCGCATGTACCCCGGCGCGCCCGCCGGCCTGGACAACTGGATGCGTGTGGGGTTCACGGGCTTCGCGGGTGATGACAACGCGAACCTCGACCTGCCCGAGTTGTACCTCCGCCCGGGCGCGATCGTGCCGTCGGGGCCGGTTGAGGAGTTCACGGCACAACTGCCGCTGAACCCGCTCACGCTGCTGATCAACCTCGATCAGAACGGCGGCGCAACGGGCAAGCTCTACGAAGACGCCGGCGACGGCTACGGCTACATGACCGGCGACTATCTGCTGACGACCTACACGGCGCAGCGTTCGGGCGACAGCGTCACGGTTCAGATCGCCGCGACCGAGGGCTCGCGAGCCCGCCTGAGCCGGCCGATGAACGTGCGGCTGTTCCTGCACGACGGCCGCGAGATCACCGCCAGCGGTACCGATGGCCAGCCGCTGACGATCACGATTCCGCAGGCGACCGGGCCGCGGATTGATGGGCTGAACATCCCGGAGGACGTGGGCACGCGCGGCGCTCTGGCGACGCAGGCCAACGGCACGGGTTTCGGCAACAACTTCAACGAACTCAACCAGTTGTTTGTCCGCTCCACGTCGACCGATCTGCTCGTGGGTCTGACCGGGAACATCGCCGCCGACGGCAACGCGATCGTCGTGCTCGTTGACAGCGCGGCCGGCGGACAGAATGTGCTCAATACGGCGAACATTCCCGCGCCGCCCGCGGGCCTCGGCGCGATCAGCGGCACGCGGTTCGACAGCGGCTTTACTCCGGAGCGCATGTTCTTCGTCAACGCTTTCGCGAACAACCTGTTCGTTGATGAGGTGCTTCTGCCCACGGGCGGACAGGCCACGAAGCTGTATCGCGGGCAGCAGCGGGTCAACAGCGGCTCGGGCACGCTCTTCGGCGGCGCATCGCCGAGCGGCACGCGGATCGCGATGATGAACATCAACCGCGACGGCGTGACAGACTCATCGGCCGCCAACGCGGCCACGGCACGGGCCGGATTTGAGATGTCGATCCCGCTGTCTGAATTGGGCATCGGCGCGACGTGCGGGAGCGTTCGGGTTCAGGCGTTCATCGTCTCGTCGGGCGGCTTCTTCTCGAATCAGAACCTGCCGACGCTCCCCGCGGGTTCGTCCAACCTTGGCGGCTCGCCCAACTTCCAGTCCATCGGCGGGGTGCAGTTCGCGACCTTCGCGCTCCCGAGCCCCGCGGATATCGCCGACACCGATGGTGAGCCCATGCTCGGCGGCGATGGTGCGGTCGATAACGGCGACTTCTCCGCGTTCTTCGCGGCGTTCTTTGCCGACGAGGGCTCGCCCGCTCGCACCGTTGCCGACATCGCCAACACCGATGGGGAAGTCGGGGCCGACGGCAGCGTGGACAACGGCGACTTCACCGCGTTCTTCCAGGCGTTCTTTAGCGGATGCATCTGAACCGCCAACGCATGGATCGAATCAGGTGATCGAGCGTCCGCCGTCGATCCGCAGCACCTGGCCGGTGGTGTACGTCGCGCGCGTCGCCAGCCACCACACGGCCTCCGCGGCTTCGTTCATAGTGCCGACGCGGCCCATCGGCACGCGCCGGATGTACTCACGCTGGTGGGCCTGCTCCTCCTCGACACCCGATGCCGGAAACTCCACAATGCCGGGTGCCACGGCGTTGACACGCACGCTCGGCCCGAGATCGCGGGCCATGACCATCGTCGCTTCCAGCAGTGCCGCTTTGCTGAGGCTGTAGCCCAGGTGCGTCCGGCGCGGTCGCCCGCTCTCGCCCAGGGCGTGAATGTCGCACAGCGTGACGATCGAGCCCTGCGCGCCCGCCGCCGATCCGCTTGAGGGCATCGGCACAACGTCGCTCTCGGCCGCGGCGGCCGCGCCGACCATCGCCTTATCCCGGGCCAGCAGCGGCGCGAGATGCTTGGTGATGATCACCGGCGCGAGTGCGTTGACGGTGAAGTCCGTGATCGCATCGCCGGGTTCGATGCTCGAGAGCGTCGCGGCGTTGTACGTCGATGCGTTGTGGACCAGCACATCCAGCCGCGGCAGCATCCGGGCCATGTCGCGCGCCCAGTCCTCGACGAGCGTGATGTTGCTCAGATCGATGCGTTCGACTCGAACGACGATCCGGCCCTCGCCCGCGACGGCTTCGAGCCGGCGGGCGGCGGTGCGAGCGAGTGCCGCATCGCTGCGATGCGTGATGACGATGTCGTGCCCGTCGCTGGCGAAACGCTCGGCGATCGCAAGCCCCAGCCGGCGCGTGCCGCCGGTGATCAGGACGATCGGCCGATCGCCGGAGAAGTTCTCGGGAATGCGGGTCGTGCTCGCGGACTTCTTGGTGGGCATGCTTGCTCGTGTCGTGATCGATGAGAGATGCAGGTTTGTGGTGCAACGCGGGCCGCGGCGGGATGGTCGGAGGGCCAACGGCACTAGTCGCCCCCGCCGCCTCCGTCCCCCCCGCCGCCTCCGTCCCCTCCGTCGTGACCGATGGAGTTGCGGCCGTCGAGACGATCTGTATCGCCGAAGCGCCCATCGCGATTGTCGCCACGTTCGCCGCCGTCGCGATCGGGTACAGCGGTTCGTCGGCCGGACTCTGTCCATGGGTCGACCAGCACGCCGCTGCGCACACGACGGGATCGTGGCGTATCGGTGATGCTGCGGCGAATGACCCGAAGGACCGAAATCCCGATGATCGCCACGATCGTCCCCGCAACGATCACCGCGAGCAGAGACGCGAGGTGGCCTGATCGTGGTGGCGCTCCGCCGGGTGGCGTGGGCGGAGCCTCCTGCGATGCGAAGAGGAGTGCCGCGGGAGTTGTCGCGCACTGCTCGCCCAGCCGTCCCGCCGCCGCGATCGCGATGAGGTTCACCCCGGTCATACGTGCAAGGCTATTCGTTCGGACGACCCGTGGAGATCCCGCGCCATGGCCGAACACGGCACGATCGCTCGGCCCGGGGGGGGCCGTATACTCACGGGTAGACGCGAAAGGAACCGAAGCGATGCACTTTCATGCTCATCAACCCATCATCAACGAGATTGAGGCGCGGATTTTGACGATCCGCGACTCTCTTTAACTTCGAGGCAAAGGCCAAGCGACGCGACGAACTCAAGGCACGTATGGAGGACGCGGAATTCTGGACCAACCAGGCCGCGGCCAACGTCGTCGTCAACGAACTTCGCATCCTGAACAACCAGATCGAGCCGATCGAGAAGGCCAAGGTCCAGCTCGAGGAGGCCCGCACGGCCTTCGAGATGGCCCGCGAGGCGGGAACCAGCAGCCAGCCCGACCCGGAGTTTCTGGGCGAAGCGGACGAGATTCTGTACAAACTCTCGCAGGAAATCGACCGCATCGAGCTCCGCTCGCTCATGAGCGGCAAGCACGATCATCGCAACTGCTTCGTGACCATCAGCGCCGGCGACGGCGGCACCGAGGCCAACGACTGGGCCGAGATGCTCTTCCGCATGTACCTGAACTACCTCGAGAAGTCGGGCTTCGACATCGAGGAGGTCGAGCGCGGCTTCGGCGCGGAGGTCGGCATCGACAGCGTCACGCTGCACGTGCGCGGGCCATACGCCTTCGGCTACCTCAAGTGCGAGCGCGGCACGCACAGGCTGGCGCGCGTCAGCCCGTTCAACGCCCAGGGCAAGCGGCAGACGTCCTTCGCCAGCGTCGAAGTCACGCCGGAGTTCGAGGATGTCAAGGTCGTGATTCCCGAGAATGATCTCGAGGTCACCGCGTTCGTCCGCGCCAGCGGCCCCGGCGGCCAGAACGTCAACAAGGTCGCCAGCGCAATCCGCGTGGTGCACAAGCCCACGGGCATCATGGTCGTCGCCAGCACCTACCGCGACCAGCCGCAGAACAAGGCCCAGTGCTTGCGGATTCTCCAGGCCCGCCTCGAGCAGATGGCCGAGGAGAAGCGGGCCAAGGAAATCAACGCTGCCAAGGGTGGCCAGATGGACACGGGCTGGGGCACGCAGATCCGCAGTTACGTCGTGTACGACTCGCGCGTGAAGGATCACCGCACCGGCCACGAGTCCGGCGATGTGCAGCGCGTGCTCAACGGCGACCTGCAGCCGTTCATCGATGCGGAACTCAAGCGCCGCCGCCGCGAGGAAGCCGATCGCGCGATGGCCTCGGCATGAGTGTGTCGGCCGCGGGTGCGGCGTGAATGCGGAGCCCTCTGGCTACTTTGAGTCGCCGTCTCGTCGCACCGGGATTTTGGGCGGTGCGGGGGGAAGACGCAGGTGGCCCGGGACGATCTCCGCCGCGGCGGGGCTCGCGTTGAGGCGCTCGTTGACCGCGATGCCGTAAAGGTCCATCACGACATAGCCCGCATCGGCCAGGCGGCGGGCCTCGGCGAAGCGGTCGAACGCGTCGAGTTTCTGGCCGGTGCGCTTCTCGATCACGTCGTATCGCACGCCCGCCCAGGTCTCGTGCCCCGGGACAAGGAAGTGGGCCAGAATGTCCGGTCCCGATGCGTCGTACGCGTTGACCCAAGTCGGGGCCAGAACATGGAGCAAGTCCGGACCGCTGACCTCCGTGATAAACGTCACATGCGGATGCCGGGCACGCATGGCCGAAAGCCAGCGATGCAGCTGTCCCGGGCTGCGTACGGGGAACGCATCCAGTCCGATCATGGTCGCGTTCAGCGTGACCATCGCGTCCAGTTCACGGTTGGCGATGGCGACCAATTCGGGATTGTCCAGATCCAGCCGCTCGACGCGGCCATCGTCCCAGCCGCGCTTGATGTCCCACGTTGTTCCCCACCAGAAGCCCACGCTCAATTCCGGCCCCGCGATGGCCGCAAGTTCGCCCAGCGAGCGGACCATCTTCTCCTGTCCGCGCACGCCCGTGATGATGTTGAACGGGTAGTTCAACGCGCGGTGTTCGTTGTAGAGACCGCTGACGGCCCAGAGCATGACGCGACGAAATCCGCGGCGGGGAACATTGTCGCGGAGCGATCGGGCCCACGGGCCGTAGCCGACAAGGTCCGGACGCATTTCCGGATGCTGAAAGCCCCGGGGATTGTCGGCCGCGAGCAGGTGCTCATGAGCAAAGGCCTCGCCCGCGACCGGGCGCGGGTCTGCGGTGTACGACACGCCGCCGTAGGTCTCGCGGAAGTAGTCCCGATAGGGCACGAGCGTCTCGAGCCAGTGCATCGACGGCCCGGCCATCCGAAGCGCGACCCGATACGTTCGAGTCTGTCCCGCAGGCACCTCGCCAAGCAGCGTCAGACGAAGATCCATACCCGGGGCGAAGGGCCCATCGCCCGCGGGGCGATAGCCGATGAGCCGCATCTCGATCGACTGGTCGTACGCGACCGCGTCGTACATCACACTCACGCCGATCGTGGTGCGGTCGTCGCGAAAGACCATGACGGGGGAGTACCACTCTTCAGGCCAGTTGGCCGCGTGGATGGTGAGAAGCTGTGGGGGTGTGATGGGCACCGTCCCGGTTGAAGACGGCTGCGCGACTGGCCGGTTGTCCCGCGTGCTTGTGGTCGTTTCGAGCGCGGGCGGGTCGGCGAGTCGCCCGGGCGCGGGGCGTGGTGTGTTCGTCGGGGCGGGCGGGGCCGATGGCGGATTCTCCGGAACGATGGGGGGCGGAAGGCTCGGCGCGTTCCGTGGCGTGTCCGCCTCATCCGCGGCGGCTGCCCCGCCGCGTCCGGGGCGCAGATCCCACGTTGAGGTCTTGGCGACAGTCGAGAGGTTCCACACCGTCACGTTGTCCATCAGCACGCGGCCGATCGTGATCGGCGGCACAGGATGCGACGCCGTAGTGGAGTTCGTCACGCTGATGATCAGGTCCAGCCCGCCCGCCTGAAGGTGCTCATCGTTCGCGGCCGGGGTTGCCGCCGCGGCCTCGATCCGCACGCTCAGCGGCGATGGATAGACCATGTTCACCGGCGGAATGTCGGCGATGACGGACGACGGGCCCGGCAACCGCGGCGGCTGATCGTGTGCGATTCCCGTCGGGTGCCCGATGAGCACGCGGGGGTCCCGGCCTTCGGCGCCGTCGATGATGCTCAGACGACCATTGCGGAGCGTGATGCGCTCGCCCCGAGGCGTGGTGCTGGTGAAGTCCGCGATCGTCGGCGGAGTGTTCGGGCTCGCGGCGGCCGCGCTGCCAACCAGTCCGATGCCCACGCTCGCGCCCGCCCCGAGCATGGCGATGGCCAGATACAGGTTCAGTCCGTGCACGCAAAGCTCCTGGATCCATCGGGCGGAGGAGGCAAAGGCGACGGCCCAGACGGTGCCGGGCGCTGGTCAGATCTGCCTGAGAAACCGCACGTCGTTCTCGAACAGAAGGCGGATGTCGGGAATCCCGTGCTTGCCCATCGCCAGCCGCTCGATGCCGAAGCCGAATGCGAAGCCCGACCACTGCTCTGGATCGATGCCGCAGTGCGTCAGCACGCGCGGGTGGACCATGCCGCAACCGCCGAGTTCGATCCAGCGCGCGGGCTGATCCGGGTTCAGGCGGATCATCATGTCCAACTCGGCGCTCGGCTCGGTGAAGGGGAAGAAACTCGGACGCAGACGGATCTGCGACTCAGGACCGAAGTACGCTCGGGCGAAGTTCGTCAGCGTGGCCTTGAGGTCGGCCATGGTGATGCGACGATCGATCGCGAGCCCTTCGATCTGATGGAACATGAACGAGTGCGTGGCGTCGACCGCATCGGGTCGGTACACGCGGCCCGGGCTGATGACGCGGATCGGGCTCCGCAGCGACCCTCCATCGCGTCGCACTGCATCCTCCATCACGCGGACCTGCACCGTGCTGGTCTGGCTGCGCAGCATGCGCGGAGTGGGGGTCTTGGCCGGGTCGTCGATGTAGAAGTTGTCCCCGGGCTCGCGAGCCGGGTGCTCCGGCGGAATGTTGAGCTTGATGAAGTTGTGCTCGTCGTCCTCGAGTTCCGGGCCCTCAGCGACGGCAAAGCCCATGCGGGCGAAGACCTCCACCAGATCCGCGCGCACGCGTGAGAGGATGTGCCTGCGGCCAACACCCGCGCTGAAGATCGCCCCCGGCTCGGTCATGTCGATCATCGGCCCGCTGGCGGCCCCCGCCGAACGGGCGCCGAGAGCCTCCGCACGCGACGCAAACGCTTCTTCCAGTGCCTTGCCCAGCGCGTTCGCACGAGCGCCGTACGCGGCGCGGTCCGCCGGCGGCACATCCTTGATTCCCGCCAGCAGGCCCTTGGCCCGGCCCTTGCTCCCGATCCACGCGACACGCCACGCCTCCAGCGCGGCGGCATCGCCCGCGGCGGCAAGAGCGGAGAGTGCATCGGTCTGGAGCGTGTCAAGTTCGGCGAGCGTCATAGACGCCAAGGGTAGCAACGCACGGACCCTCTGTGGGCGGCCCCGGCGTGCATAGCCCGTGCTGCGCAGCCGGCGTGCGAGGCCGGGCGACGTTTAGCGCGGCAGCGTCACGGGGCGAAGATCCGTCGCCTCGTATCGGCCTGCATCGATATCCCACGTCAGCGAGCGGGCCTGTACGGGCGTCGGCCGTGAGGAGTCCAGGAACGTCACCCAGCGGTCCGCCAGTGCCGCGGCGGTCAATCGGCGAGCAACCGCGTCGAAACGGGCGGTATCAGCCGAGAGTTCCTGCGAGCCGCTGGCCGCCCGAACGGTGCCCTCGGCGGTGACGCTGAGCAGTTGAGCGCTGAGCGTTCCCGCGGTCGTGGTTCCCGCCGCACCGGTGTCCGCGGGCTGCGTGCGGACCATCGCGCTGAGCGTGTCGCAGTCGAGCGTGATGATCGAGCCGAGCGTCATGTTGCTGCCGCCAGCAGGCGTGACGCCGGCCGCGCCCGCGCTCGACTGTGCCGGCCGATGGATCAGCCGCACGCTGTCGCGCATGCCCATGCTCCCCGCGGCCTGATCGAGCGTGAGCCCGCCGGACCACGAGAACAGGCTCGTGCCGCGCGAGCCCGCGTCGTTCGCACCCGTACCACCGATGCCGACCGCGTCCGCCGCGGAGGTTCGCCGATCATCCACAAGCAGCCGCCCGGGGCCGGGGACTTCGAGCGTCTGCGCCGACGGGCTGGCGATGATCCGCTCGCCCTCAAGATAGAGCAGGCGATCGAGCAACGGTTCCGCGATCGAGCCATCCGCGGCCGCGCCCGGAGACGGCCGCGCGAACCGGCGAGACTCAACGCTCGCGCGCGGGCGATCACCCGGCTGACCGATGGCCTCGGCACGCACCAGTTCGCGCCCGCCACCGCTGCCGCCCGTGCGGGCGAACGTCATGTCCAGGCGCTCGGCCCGGAGCGTGTCGCGCTGAAGGGGTGTGGGCGTGTTGATCGCCTCGATCGCGCCCGCAGCCGAGGCCATGCCGGTCGCGTCGTTCACGCGCAGGCTCGTGCTCCACGCCACTCGGAGTCGCGGATCACCCGCCACGGGCGGCCCAACGGTCTCGGATGCGGCCGTCGCGCGAGCATCGTCATTCGCAGCCTCAGCGTCGGCAAGAGCGGGCTGTCGAACGACCAGCGTGCCCGGCCCGGGCACATCGAGCGTCGAGTCCGCCGCGCGGACGATGATGCGCGATGCCACAACCTCCGCCGCGGTCGAGCCGGCACCGCTCCCCGACGACTGGGCGATGCCAGCCGTACGCGGCGATTCGGCGGAAGCGTCGCCGAGCAACTCGGCGGTCTGCGCTCGGGCGTCGAGCACGACCCGCGGGGCAAACGCGACGGTCTGCCGCGGCACATCGATCGTGCCGCCCGAGTCGGTGTAGGTCACCATCGCGGGGCTGGTCGCAACGATCGTCGTGGGGCTGTTCTGTGTGGGGCGCTCCGGGTCTGAGCCGAGCAGCGCATCAACGAACTCTGCGCGGAGAACGCCGTCGCCCGCTCCATCACCCTGCAACTCGCGCTGGCCCGCCCGCGCGATGACATCGCCCAGCGCGAGCACGCGAGTCGGCGGCGTGTCGGACCTCGATGTATCCAGCAGCACGCTGATCGCCTCGGCCGAGAGCGACTGCACGCGCGAGCGCTCCTGCTCACTCAGCGGACCGACAAGCTGCGCGAGCGCCCCGAGAGACTCGACCATCGCTCCGCGGCGAAGTTCGACCCGCGACAACCGCAGCGGATCATCCGAAGTCGACGCGGCCTGTGCAAAGACGGCTCGGAGCACGCCCGCGCGCACGCGGCTTCCCGCATCGCGAGCCAGCACATCGCCGGTCACGGTGGCCTCGCGCAGTTCACCGCTCGCCAGGCCGTCGCGGGTCGCCAGCACGAACGACCCCGGGCCGGACCACGAAAGAGCTCGCTCCGCAGGGGCGGACCCGGGCCGCACATCGCGCACGCGAACAGCGCGAACCTCGCCGGGGCCGTCGAGCGCACCGACGCCGGTCCGCATGTCCAGCGCGATCGCGCGGGCCTCGAGCACGCCGCGATCGGCCGCGGCGAGCGACGCACTGATCGTCTCGTCGCCGCGGAGTTCGAGCACCAGAGCGCCCATCGGCGAGACACGCTCGCCGCTCTCGCGCGAATCCGCGGCCGGAGCAGACCCGGCAGAGCCCGCCACAAGAACCGCACGTGCACCGTGCGCAGTGAGCCCCGCGACCGTGTCGGCAAAGATCGGCGTGCCCGGCTCGGTCGCGCCCTTGAGCACCACCACCGCATCGTCGCGATCCAGGCCATCGGCCCGGCGGTCGGCCGCGGACAGAGCGCGAATGGTCAGCGGCCCATCGAAACGCACGAGCAGATCGCCGGAATCCTGTGACGCCACGCCACCTGCGCCGGTCGATTCGGCAGCGGTGCTGGCGGACGTATCCGAGTTCGTGCGCTCCGTATCGGCGGGGTCGGCCTCGTCAAGGTTCAGGCGGCCGTCGACGAGGCGTACACCCGCGATCGTTGCTGCGGACCGCACAATGCGAGAGCCGAGACGCGCCGTCAACGGCTTGACGATGTCAAGGCGGTAGAAGGCCTCGCGCGCAGGAGCCGCGGCCCGTGTTCCAGCGCCCGCGGCGTTCGCTGTCGGCGATGATGTGTCACGACCGCTCGCCTCGCTCCCGGCCGGGTCCTTTCTGGGCCGAAGCGACACCACCGCGTCGCCCATCAACTCGTCGAGTTCGAGAAACTCCAGTTGCTCCGCGGCCTGATTGCCCTGCAGCCGCAGACCCCGCCCCTTGGCGCGTACAAGGTCGGAGGCGATCTCGAACTGCCGCGTAGTAGCAACCTCAACCAGCGCGCGGTCAAAGGTGATGGCGCTGGTCGTCAGCGTCGCGATCGGGCTGGCCCTTTCGGGGTCGAGAGTCTGTCCCGCGGGCATCGCGGCAAACAGCGACACGCGGACGGTGCCCTCCAGCACGCCGCTCTCGGGCTCCTGCGAGCCGGGGGCAAAGAGCAGCACGCCGCGCTCGGCGGTGAGGTGAATCGTCCGGCCATCCCGAAGGTACACGAACGCTCGCGGCACGTTGACGTTGGCGCGGCCGCCGGGCAACGGTTCCAGTCGGGTCCACGTCATCAGCCCCGCGACGCGAGATGGATCATTGCGGTCGACCAGTTGCACGCGGGCCTCGCCGGTGCCGCGGAGCCCGGTCTGCGTGATGTCCGCAACGGGCAGCGTGCCCTTCGCGGCGGGATCGATCGTGCCGGGCGCTCCCGTGCCGCCCGCCCCCGTTCCCGATGACCGCAGCGCAAACAGCGCGATCACACCCGCCGAGACCAGCCCGACGCCGACGGCCAGCACCAGCCCCGCGCGCGGCCCGCCCCCGCGACGCCGCAAGTTGGTCCCGGGATCGCGATCGTCAGGTTTGGCCGTCGCGGACGAGTGGGGCTTCATGGGTGGGTGGTCGCTGTGGGCCATGCTCATCGGCAGTACGCGTCGGCGTGCGGCGGCCGCCGATCGGCCCGCTCACGCGCCCGCATCGTACAGCGCCACGGCCTTGTCCAGCAGATTCATCGACGCGAGCAGGTGCTCGATCGCATCCCGCACCGCGCCCGCGCCGCCCGGACGAGCCGTCACGTACTTCGCCGCGGCCTTGACGCGGGCGTCGGCATTGGCGACGGCCATCGGATACGCCACGCGCCGCAGGATCGCCAGATCGGGCCAGTCATCGCCCAGAAACGCGATGCGATCGCGGTTGACGCCGCTCGCAGCCTCGAGTTCACTCAGGGCCGAGCCCTTGTCCTTGCTCCCGAGGATCACCGGGTGCACACCCAGATCCGCCGCGCGATGCAGCACGGCGCTGCCGGATCGCCCCGTAACGATCGCCAGTTTCAGTCCGAGTCGCGTCCACGCCCGCATGCCGACACCGTCGGAGGCGTGGAACCGCTTGAGCTCCCTCCCGTCGGCATCGAGGATGATCCCGCCGTCGGTGAGCACGCCGTCGACATCAAGAGCGAGAAGATCGATCATGAAGAGCTCCGGAGAAGTGCTGGGCAATGAGGAACGAGTGCTGAGTGCGGCGGGAAAAGCAGAGACGGCGGCTGGAGCACACTTTGAGGAGCGAGTCGCGGCAAGCGGCCCGCTCTGGCCGATGGCCCGAGGCCGATGGCCCCCCCTGTCAGTCCTTGACCAGCCGCAGCGCGATGAGATCCTGCACATCCAGCAATCCCACCGGTCGGCGGAGTTCATCGACGATCGGGATCTCGTCGCAGCGTTTCTCGCGCACCAGCCGCACGGCGTCGCGCAGACGATCGGCGGTCGTCAGCGAGGCGGGGTTGCGCGTCATGAAGCGATCGATCGGCCCGCTCAATTCCGCCGCGCCCTTGCGGACCAGCCGGCGAAGATCGCCATCGGTGAAGATCCCGCGCAGCGTTCCGTCGGCGCCGACGATCAGCAGCGCGCCCGGACGCCGGCCGGGCACCTCCGCCATCTCGATCGCCCGTGCCACGCTCGTCCCCTCGGGGATCGGCACGAGGTTCTCGCCCACCCGGAATCGAAGTGCCTCGACGATCGGCCGGTACTGCACGCCAAGCGAGCCGCCGGGGTGCCGCCGCGCAAAGTCATCGGTGCTGAACCGCAGCCTCGCCGCGGCGCAAAGGGCCAGCGCATCGCCGAGCGCGAGCGTCGCGGTGGTCGAGACCGTCGGCGCGGGCGACAAATCGGCCTCGGTCTCAACATCACCCAGCGCAAGCGCAACGACCGCTTCGCGGGCGAGCGTGGTGTCGCTGGCTCGCGTGATCGCGATAACCGGCAGCGCATCCTGGCGCAGCACCGTTGCCAGGGCGATGAGTTCGTCGGTCTCGCCGCTGTACGAAAGCGCGATGCACAGGTCGGCCTTGCGGAACGCGCCGAGATCACCGTGCGCCGCCTCCGTCGGGTGGACGAAGTGGCTGGTCACGCCCAGGCTCGTAAGCGTCGCGGCGATCTTCTGGCCGATCAGCCCGCTCTTGCCCAGACCCGTCACCAGCACCGTCCCTCCCGCACGCTGGCAGGCGACGATGAGGTCGACGGCTCGATGAAACGCCGGGCCGAGCCGATCGACCAGCCCCGCGACGGCGCGGGCCTCGGCCTGAAAAATGCGCCGGGCCAGATCCGCCTCCGCGGCGGCGTCGTGCGTCCCCGGCGGGGCGGATGGCGGATTCGTCGGCTTGTGCGGATCGGTGCTGGTGCCCATGCCGGGGAACGATACACTCAACGCATGACCCTCGCCGACTACCGCGTACGGCTGGACGCCTTCGAAGGCCCGGTGGACCTGCTGCTGTACCTCATCCGCAAGGATGAGATCGACATCCACGACATCCCCATCGCGCGGATCACCGACCAGTACATGAAGGTCATCCGCGCGAGCGGCCTCATCGCCGCCGCTTCGGGCAACGACGCGGGCCTGGATATCGAGGCCGCCGGCGAGTTTCTGGTCATGGCCGCGACGCTCATGGAGATCAAGTCCCGCATGATCGCGCCGCTCGATGCCGAGGCGACCACCGCCCAGGCCGAGCAGACCCCGGCCGCTTCGACCGTCGATCCGCGCGCGGATCTGGTCAGCAAACTCCTGGCGTACAAGCGCTACCGCGATGCCGCCTTCGTGCTCGAAGATCGCCATAAGGCCTGGGCCAGCCGCAGCCCCGCCGCCGGCGCCGGCCTCGCCGATGCCCCGCCCGATCCCGCCGCCGATGCCGCCGCGGCCGACGCTCCGGTGGAACTCGAGGACATCAGCATCATGGACCTGGTCGAGGCCTTCGGCCGGATCATGGCCACCGTCGACTTCTCGCGCGTCGGCGAGCACCACGTCAAGGACGACGAAACGCCGATCGCCCTCCACGCGGCGGACATCCTCGACCGCCTCAAGCGCGAACTCGCGCCAGACCCCGATGCCCCCGCCGACGCCCCCGCCCGGACCATCACGCTTCAGCGCATGTTCGCCGGCCGCACACGATCGGAAGCCGTCGGCATGTTCCTGGCGCTGCTCGAACTCATCCGCCAGAAGCAGGTCCGCATCCAGCAGGACCGCATCAACGCCGAGATCGTCCTCAGCATCGTCGCCGACGGCAGCATGGAATGATCGACCCCGGCCGCACGCACGCCGCGGCCTGATCAGACCGTGCCCGGCGTGGCCAGGCGGCCATCGACAATCTCAACGACGCGGTCGGCACGCTGGGCCACCAGCCGGTCGTGCGTGACGATGACCATCGTCCGCCCCGTGCTGGCGCGGTGCTCCATCAGCGCATCGAGGATGGTCTCGCCGGTCTTGCGGTCGAGGTTCCCCGTCGGCTCGTCGGCCAGCAGAATCGGCGGGTCGTTGATCAACGCCCGCGCGATGGCCACACGCTGTCGCTCGCCGCCGGAGAGTTCCACCGGCCGATGCCGCAGCCGGTGACCAAGGCCAAAGGCCTCCAGCAGCCCCCGCGCCCGCTCCGGCACGCCCGCCCGGCCGATGCCCGCACCGTGGCGGATCATCCCCGCCACCAGCACATTCTGGAGCACAGACAGTTCCGGCAGCAGGTGGTAGAACTGGAACACGAACCCGACCGTGCGGGCGCGGAACCGGTCCAGCTCCGCGGTGCCCGCCTCGGTGATCCGGGTGCCGAGCACATCGATCGACGCGCGAGCGTTCTCGCGGCCGCCGCCCGCCGATGGACCATCCGGCCGGTCCAAACCGCCGAGCAGGTGCAGCAGCGTGCTCTTGCCCGAGCCGCTCGAGCCGAGGATCGCCAGCACTTCGCCGCGACCGACGCTCAGGTCGATCCCGTGCAGCACCGGCACCGGCACGCGGCCGAGGTGATAGGTCTTGCGGATGCCCGTGCACACGATCGCCGCGCGCGCGGCATCCGGCTCGGGAGCGGGGCCGGCGGCGTGAGTGGGGGAGGCGGTCGTCATGGTGCGTGCCGTGCCAGATGGTGAACCGGTAATCGGCCCGCGGCCGCCCGGACTTGAAGTGTTCGTTCCGTCATTCAAACCGCAGCGCCCGCACAGGGTGCAGCAACGCCGCCCGCAGCGCCGGGACCAGCGCCCCCAGCAGCGAAAAGCCCACGCCCATCGAACCGACCAGCACCGCCTTGGAGGTCTCCACGCGGCTGGGGATCTCCGTGAAGTAGTACACCCGCGGGTCCCACACGCCCGCCCCGAGGCTCACGAGCACATCATGGATCGGGTTGATGTTCAGCACCACGACGTACGCCAGCGCCACGCCCAGCCCCGAGCCCAGCAACCCGATCGCCGCGCCGTACAGCAGCCAGATCAGCGCGATGTCCAGCCGCGTGGCCCCCAGGCTCCGCAGCACGCCGATGTCGCGGGTCTTCTCGCTGACCATGGCCCAGAAGATCGCCAGGATCAGGAAACTCGCGGTGAACGAGATGAAGCACAGAATGCCCACAACCAGCACCGTCTCCCGCTCCACCGCCCCGATGAGCGTCGCGTTGCTCATCGCCCAGGTGCGGATCAGGCGGTTGCCGGTGAGGCTGCGCACATCGGGCACCTGCCCGCGAAAGTCCTGCGAAAAGCCCGCGTAGATCGCCTCCGCACGGTCGCGCAACTGGTCCGCCGTAAAGCCCGCCGCGGCCTTCATCAGGATCGTCGTCACGCGCGCCCCGCGCTCCGCCCCCCCCCCCCCCCCCCCCCCCCCCCCCCCCCCCCCCCCCCCCCCCCCCCCCCCCCCCCCCCCCCCCC
>JAJTHN010000056.1 GCA_021297895.1 Phycisphaeraceae bacterium
CAAGCTGGAGCGAGCCGCACTGGACTACCTCGACGCCCGCAACGAAGACGCCAGGCCGTTCGTCTGGACCGCCGACGCCAACACCATCCTCGGTCGCGTTGCCAAGAATCGTGCGGCTATCTCGCGGTCAGGACACTAGCGCCCCTGCAGCAGCGAGCGGAACAACACGCTGACGCGGCCCACGCTGGAACGCGTGTTCAGCAGCCGGAGCGATCGCACAGCCGTGGCCGCGTGCGCCGCCGTGCGGAAGCCGGGGGAACCGTGCAGGGCCAGGCCAGTCTCAAAGTAGTCGTCCCATGAGCGATCCAGCCCGAGCACCACGTTGCTCGCCCGAATCACTGGATGCTCGACCGCCAATCCCGTCACGAGTTGGTAGCCGATGGCCGCGATCGCCCGCACTTCTGTTCGCTGATCATCGCCAAAGCTCGGCCCCTGTCCGGCCGGCCGCGCGGCGAGCCCAAGCGATCGAGCGACGCCGTAGAGCTCCACGAACAGTGCCCCCCGACGATCGACCTGGATCTCCGACATCGATAACTCGCCATGAACCTGCCCCTGGGCATGGGCGGCCTGCACGGCCCCGAGCAGCTGCTCGAGCGCGTGCTTGGACTCCTCCACGCTCAGCGATCCGCCCTTGAGCCGGAGCAGGCGGTCCAGCGTCACGATGCCGTCCGCGTCGCCCGTAAACGGCGTGATGGCGTAGGGCTCACCGTCGGCATCGTTTCCCCACGCCGTGACCGGCAGAATATGTGCATCCCGAAGCCGGGCGGCCGCGGTCATCGTCTGTGTCCACGCCCGCTCGAACTCGACGCGTAGCCCGGGCCGCTCCGCCACCGTATCGGGCAGTCGCACGCGGTAAAGAACGTGGTTCTCCCGGGTCCGCTCGTGCTGAACGAGCCATCGCGAGCCGAGCACACCGGGTGCCAACTCACGCAGGAGCACGTACGGGCCGACCTGAGCAGATTGGGACACAGAGACTGTCACGGAGACATCATAGAGGCCTGGACCCGCCCCGATGCCCGCGGTCGGCCCATCCTCCGCCCCGCCCACTCACGCGGCCAGCCCGGCCCCCACTGCCCCACAGGGCGTCCCGAGTGAGTTATGCTTCTAGCGAAGTTCACTCGCGGCCACGCTGACCGCCCACGGCGCAAGCGCGGTTGCAGCGACCCGTACACACGCGTCTTGAGCAAAGGAACCGAACATGAGCACGATGGCCCCCGCACCCGCCGCCCACATCAAGCCGTCGAACGACCCGTTGCAGCTCATCGATGTTGATCACGTTCAGTTCTACGTTGGTAACGCCAAGCAGGCGGCGTTCTTCTACGCCAACTGCTTCGGCTTCACGATCGATCAGGTCAGCGATCTCTCCACCGGCTCGCGAGACGCCGCCCACTATCTCCTCACGCAGGGCAACATTCGCCTCGTGCTCTCGACGGGCCTCTCGGCCGAACACCCGGCCGCGATGGAGTGCGCGTTGTACGGCGACGGAGTCAAGGACGTCGCGTTCACCGTGTTCGACGCGGAGAAGGCCTACGACCGCGCGATCAAGAACGGCGCGATGTCCGCATACGAGCCGCGCACGTACAAGGACGAGCACGGCACCGTCACCATGGCAGGCATCCGCACCTATGGGCGCGCATGCCACTCATTCGTCTCCCGGACCGGCGCGTACGACCTGACCAACATCAAGCAGGGCGGCATCTTCAAGCCCCGCTTCAAGAAGGTCACCGGGCTCAGCGTCAATGACTTCAACGCGAAGCACCCCTGCGGTCTGAAGTACGTTGACCACCTCGTCGGCAACGTCGAACTCGGCAAGATGAACTACTGGGTCAAGTGGTACGAAGATGTTCTTGAGTTCAAGCTCTTCAAGCACTTTGACGACAAGGACATCAGCACCGAATACTCGGCCCTGATGAGCAAGGTCATGGCCAGCGGCAATCATCTCATCAAGATGCCGATCAACGAGCCCGCCGAGGGCAAGAAGAAGAGCCAGATCGAGGAGTATCTCGACTGGCACCATCACACGCCGGGCGTGCAGCACCTGGCGCTGCGTACGGACGATGAACTGCACTCCATCGCCGCACTGCGTGCCCGCGGCGTGGACTTCCTCACGCTCCCCGATGCCTATTACGACCTGGTCTGGGGCCGCGTGAACAAGATGCTCAAGGAACACGGCCACGAGGCCGTTCGTGAAGACCACGACGCGGTCAAGAAGCTCGGCATCCTCGTCGATGCGGACGAAGACGGGTACCTGCTGCAGCTGTTCACCAAGCCGCTTCAGGACCGCCCGACGCTCTTCTTCGAGATCATCTGCCGCCGCGGCAGCCAGTCCTTCGGCAAGGGCAACTTCAAGGCTCTCTTCGAAGCCCTGGAGCTCGAGCAGGAACGTCGCGGCAACCTCTAAGCCGACCGGCGGGCGACACGCAGAGTCTCAGTCGCCCGAGCGGACGACCGCGTGGGCCCGAAGGGCATCGAGATCCACAAACTCCAGCGCCGCCATGTGCGTGCTCTCGAGCACAACGGGCGGAGCCTTACCCGCCTCGAATGCCTCCTGCCATCGCCTGGCGCACAGGCACCAGCGATCCCCCGCGCGCAGCCCCGGGAATCGGTACTCCGGCCGCGGCGTGACCAGGTCGTTGCCCACCGCCACCGTGAAGGCGAGGAACTCCTCCGTCATCACCGCGCAAACGACGTGAACCCCGACATCCCCCGGGCCGGTATCGCAGCATCCGGTGCGGAAGTACCCGGTCATGGGGGCGGTTGAGCAGGGTTGCAGCGGCGTGCCGAGCACGTTCTTCGCGGAAGTCATGGGGAATCCTACCCTCTGGGCCCATCCGGGAAAGGAGCACGATTGGCCGGCCATAACAAGTGGAGCAAAGTCAAGCACCGCAAAGCCGTCGTCGACAAGCGACGCGCCAAGGCCTGGAGCATGTGCTCGCGTGCCATCATCTCCGTCGCCCGCCAGGGCGGTCCGGACCCGGAGTTCAACTTCGCGCTGCGAGCCGCGATCGATGAGGCCCGCTACTACAACGTGCCGCAGGAGAACATCGAACGCGCGATCAAGAAGGGTGCTGGCGGCGGAACGGGCGACAACTTCGAGCCTGTCCGCTACGAGGGATACGGCCCCGGCGGCGTGGCCATCGTCGTCGATGCCCTGACCGACAACCGCACGCGAACCGCCGCGGACGTGCGCAACATCTTCGCCGAGAACGCCGGCAAGTTCGGTGCTTCGGGCTCGGTCGCTCACCTGTTCAAGGCCGTCGCCCGGATCACGATCGTGTCAAAGTCCGTCCAGCCGCTCAGCAGCGACGCGGCCCTCGAAGCGGCGCTCAACGCCGGAGCGGACGACTGCGTCGAGTCCGCCGGCGAGGACGATCACTCCGTCCAGCCCGGCACCTGGGACGTGCTCTGCCCGCCGACCGAACTCGCCGCGGTCAAGGCATCACTCGCGGCCGTCGGCACGATCAAGGTCGAGCGCTCGGGCTTCGACATGCTGGCGATCACGACCACCCAAGTATCTCCGGCCGACGCGGAGCCTCTCGCGGAGCTCATCGACGCGCTCGAAGACAACGACGACGTCAAGCACGTCTACTCCAACGCCGTGTTTCCCGAGGCGTGAACGCCCGCCGATGCGAAGCCCGAGCTTCGCCCACAATCGCGCACAAGGGCAAAGGAGCGGGGCCGCCGAGCGCACCAACGCTCCTGTACCACGACGATGATCGATCGGAGTTGCGCCCGTGCGCGTTGCGCGACACTCCGCCGGGCCCAAAGACCGCCGCGTGAACTGAACACAACAAGTCCGCTCACGACAATCCGACAATTCCCGGACTCTCTGTGATTCACAGCCCCCATTCGCCCGGCACGAGATACTCGCCCGCGGCAACCGGCGCGGCGCCCAGCCATACCATCGAACATGCCCCTCCGCCTTGCAGCACTTCTGGCATGCCCGATCGTCGCCCTCGCCAACCCCGTGGCGACCACAGCCACCACGCCGCCCGCCGCCACCGAAGTCTCGGCACCATTCGACCTGCGCACTGTCGACACCTCCATCGTCCAGGTCATCGTTCGAGTGAACAATGACGACGGCAGCGTCACCGTCAAGCAAGGCACAGGCGTCGTCCTCCCAAACGGCTACGTCTTCAGCGCCGGGCACATGTTCGGCACGTACAGCAGCGTCGAGGTGGTCTTCGGCGGCCGCAACCTCAGAGGCTTGGGAGGCCCGGGTAGCGGCGGCGTCCGCCTTCAGCATTCCTCCCACTGGAACCCGGACAAGCAGAAGATCTGGTTTTTCTCCGGCACCGATGTGGTGCTGCTCGGCGGTGTCGACACGCCCTCCTGGGTCACACCCGCACGGCTGTCCCGCAGCAAGGCCAAGGAAAACGACCTCATGACCGCCGTGGGTCTGAAGGATCCGCAAACGCCGCGAGTTCGCGCCGGCAACGTGACGATCGAAACGGGCAAGGCGAGTCTTCCAGCGACTTTTGAGGTTGACTTCCCCAGCACCCACGGCGACAGCGGCGGTCCCGTCTTTCATCGCGACGGTTCACTGGCCGGTATCCACGTTGCCACCATCACTCGCACCATCACGTACACCGATGGCCGCCAGGAGCAGCGCGTCTCGTCTCTGGCCTATGACCTGAGCGAACTCCAACTGCCGCGATAACGGCCTCCGGTCCCCTGTTTGCCCCTGCCGCCAACTCAGGTCTTGCCATCACCCCGGATCACCCCGCTGGAGTTTGGGACTTCACGTCTCTATGCTCCGCCCATGAATTCTCGACTCACTTCAAGCGGTTTGCACTCGCTCGCATTTTCGGCGGCCATCGTCTCGTCGCTCCTGACGTCGCACGCAGCCGCGCAGGTCGTGTATGCACTCGATGACGGGACCGGCTCGGTCAACATCGGCCCGACATTTCCCGCCGAGTTCATGTGGGGGAACGTCTTCGACGCCTCCCCGGCCGGTCGACTGATCAACACCATCTCCGTCGCGTATGGCTCACTGCCAACATCTCCGGCCACGCCGGTCCGCCTGTATCTGTTCGAAGACCCCACTGACGATCTCGACCCGCGCGACGCCGTGCTCGTCGCAACGACCACCGGGCTGAGCGATCAGCCGCGGACCAACGTTTTCATCAACTATCCCATCACCCCAACGATCGTCCGCGGCACCTTCTTCGTCGCCGCGAGCTGCCAGGTCGACGGCGTCTCACTCCGCCCTGGCCGACTGGATCCGCAAACGAACTCCCAAGCAGCTCGAGCGTGGGTCTTTGGCGCGAACACCTTCACATTCCCCGCGCCAACCTTGCCCGACCTCGCCGCGTCGCCCTACATCCTGAACATGTCGCAGAACATCGTCCGGGGCACCTTCCTCGTTCGCGCGACCGGCTCGTTCATCGCTGACTGTTCACCAGCGGACATCGCCAACACCGACGGTGACCCCAACAGCGGCCCGGACAACCAGTTGGACAATGGCGACTTCACGGTCTTCTTCACGGCGTTTTTCGCCGAGCAAGGGGACCCGGCACGATTGGCCGCGGATATCGCCAACACCGATGGGGTCGTAGCATCGATGTGGCCGGGCGGATCGTCAACCGGCGGCCCCGATGGGCAAGTCGACAACGGCGACTTTCAGGCGTTCTTTGGCGCCTTCTTCACGGGCTGCCGCTGAGATCCGTGACCGAGCCGATCGTGCACAATCAGCAGTGAGAGTTTGGGCAACTTGCTGCCCGATCTTCATTGACTCTTGACGTTGGCGTGCTCGCCTTCACAAGCCGTTCGTCTATTGTGACCTCTCGATCAGCACTTGCTGCGCACACCGCTGCGCACAAAGATCGGCGCGTTCGCGTCGACATGCTTTGGCTGCGCTTCGAGCTAAGGCGTCCACTGGTGAGTCCTCCCGCACTTGTTTCTGGAGTCCCCATGATCAATGCCCATCCGCCCGTGTCCGTCGTCTTTGGCACCCGTCTCCGTGCGTCGGCCATTCTCGCGGCAGCGGTGCTCGGGACCGCGTCGCTCGCCTCGGCGCAGCAGGTGATCACGCAGTGGAACTTCAACGCCACGACCCAGAGCACCGCCAATCCGCCGCCCTCGGTCGGCGCCGGAACCGCCTCGCTCATCGGTGGCACGGTCGCCACATACGCCTCGGGATCCGCCACCGGCGGCTCCACCGACCCCGTCACCCCGACCTCCGCGAACTTCGGCTGGAACACGACGCAGTACGCCCCGCAGGGCACCGACAACGGCGTTCGCGGCGTGCAGTTTGCAGTGCCCACCACCGGCTTCTCTGCGATTCAAGTCCGCTACGACTGCCGTTTCTCGTCCAGCAGCAGCCGATGGACCAGGTTCTTCTACACCACCGACGGCTCGACCTTCACGCCGCTCGCGCCCGTGGGCGGCACCGACCCGTTCGCCGCCGGCACGGGCGCGACGGGCGACGAGTGGATCCGCAATCGGTCGTTTGACCTGTCGGGCATCCCCGCGGCGAACAACAACCCGAACTTCGCGTTCCGAGTCGTCCAGGTCTTCGCGCCCGTCGCTTGGAGCCTGAACACCACCCCGCCCCAGCAGGCCCCGGCAAACTCCGCCTATCAGCCCAAGCAGAACACGTCGATCTACGGCACCGGCGCTGGTGGCGCCGGCGGTACCAACCGCTATGACATGGTCACCGTCTCGGGTACCCCCAGCGCTCTCTCGCCCATCGCGGCGAACGGCACCGCGCTGCCCAACTTCGCCTGCTCCACCTCCGGCGGCTCCACCGCGCTCTCCGTCGCGGTTCGTCCCGGGTACAACCCCACCAGCACGGGCATCACCGTCACCGCGGACCTCTCGGCCATCGGCGGCTCCGCGAGCGTGCCCATGCCCCTGACCGCGGGCGTCTACACGCTCAACGCCAGCATCGCCCCCGGACTGACGGCGGGCATCAAGAACATCGCCGTCACGGTCAGCGACGCGGCCCAGCCTGCCAACGGCCAGCCCACGCCCCGCTCGACCGTCGCCAACATCCCGATCACGATCGCCGACTGCGGCTTCGTCTCGACCGCTCCCGTTGTCATCAGTCAGGTCTACGCAAACGCGGGTCAGGGCGGCGCCTCGCTCAACGCCAACTACATCGAGATCTTCAACCGTTCCGCGGCCCCCGTCAGCCTTGATGGCTGGTCGGTCCAGGTCACCGGCGCGGGCACGAGCGCCGGGTTCGAAGATCCCGCCAACGTCCTGCCCCTCTCTGGCACGATCAACCCCGGTCAGTACCGCCTCATCCGCTGGACCACGCCCGCCAGCCTCGGCGCCGCGATCCCGCCGGCGGACTTCATCCGTCCCGCCGGTGGCAGCCTCCTGAACAACCTCACCGCACGTGTCGCCCTCGCCACCACGACCTCGCCCCTGCTGACCGGCTGCGGCAGCGCCAGCGTCGTTGATCTCGTCGGGTACGGCTCCGCCGCGGTGTGCTTCGAAGGTGCCGGCGCTGCCCCGGGCCTTGGCGCTGTCGACGGCGCACTGCTCCGCAAGAGCTCGGGTGCACAGGACTCCAACCAGTCGTTCAATGACTTCGTCGTCGGCGCCGGCACGCCCCGCAACCGCGCCAGCGGTGGCTTCCTCGCGGGCTTCCCCACCGAAAGCGTCGTGACGGTCTGCCGCGGCGACACCGCGACCGTGAACGTCGCCGTCTCCGCCGCGACCGTCTCCCCCGGGCCGAGCACCGGCATCACGGTGACCGCCGACCTCTCAAGCCTCGGCGGTCCGTCGAACTTCCCGCTGGTCAACCTCGGCAACTGGACGCTCAACTACGCGATCCCGTCCAACGCCGTGCAGGGCCGCTATCCCATCGCCATCACCACCGCCGATGCGCAGGGCCGCGTTGACGTTTCGACTATCACGCTGGCGGTCGCTCGCTGCGAAGCCACGACCTCGCCGCTGGTCATCTCCGAGATCTTCGGCGGCGGCGGCAACCTGCCCTTCACGCCGTCGGCGGACTATGTCGTGATCTTCAACCGCACGGCGAGCCCGATCAACCTCGCCGGCAAGAGCCTCCAGTACGCCTCGAATGCCGCGACCCAGGGCTTCGGTGCGACCGGCGTCATCCCGCTGACGGGCACGATCGCCGCCAACGGCTACTTCCTGATCCAGACCGGCGCCGACGGCACCGGCTTCCCGCTCAGTCTCGTCTCCCCGCCGGATCTTGTCGCCAACCCCTCTATCGGCCTGGACAACTCCTCCGGCCGGATCGCTCTGGTCGACGGTCTCGACCCCATCGGCAACACGACCTGCGGCCTGAATGTGCTGGACTTCGTGGGCTACGGCACCGCGATCACCTTCAACGGCGTCAGCCAGGCCCCGCGCCTGGACAATGCGATCAAGGGCATTCGCCTCAACAGCGGCTGCACCGATCGCGGCCAGAATTCCCTTGATTGGACAACCGGCGACGCCTCGTTCTTCCCCAACTTCTCCGGCTCACCGACCTTCTCCTGCGGCCCGCTGGCCACGCGGCCGTGCTCGCCCGCGGACATCGCCAACACCGACGGTGATGCCGGTGCCGACGGCGTGATCGACAACGGCGACTTCACGCTCTTCTTCACCGCGTTCTTCCTCCCCGAGTCCGACCCCGCCCGCGTCGCGGCGGACATCGCCGACACCGACGGCAACCCCTGCCGCGACGACGTGGTCGACAACGGTGACTTCTCGTCCTTCTTCACCGCGTTCTTCATCGGCTGCGGGAACTGATCTCGCGCCGATGAGGTGCGAGCACCGTCGTAGTTCGTTTCACAACACGTGAACTCACCCCCACCGCCCCGCACAACTTGTGCGGGGCGGTGTGCATTCGGCAGGGGCACTTCTCGCGCAATGCACATTCCGCTATCATGAACCTCCATGAATCTTGCATCCGCAATTGCGACGATTGGACTTGTTCGTGCGGTTCCCGGCGAACCCCGGCCGCCGCTCACATCCGAACAACGGCGCAAGCTCCTTGCCGCTGCCCCGCGATGGGGCATATTCGGAGATGCCGGGCGGCTGGCAATGGGGACTTCGTTCTGTGCAGCGTTCCTGCTTTCCGTCGGCATAGGTGTGCTCTTCTCGCTAAGGTTCAGCGGCGAACTCTTCCTCGACACATTGGGATATCGCGCCGAATCCGTTGCCGAACTCGTTGCCTTTCTATTCAGCGGTTCGTATCTGGGCTCGCCCGCGGCGGTGATTCCGTTCATCGGGTTCACCCTCCTCGCACTCGCGGCGACGACGTTCGTATGGCTTCGCGCAGGCGCCGTCTTTTCGCTCCGCCGATGGGCGAGTGGCAAGCCGGTTGTCTTCCTCGAGCGAGAGGCGTGCCCGCGCGTTCGCGTCGGGCGATTCCGGACGCGATTCTGGATTCCCGTTGCGGCGTTGGCGGTACTCGCTCTGGGCGTACTCATCCGCGAGGCTGGGCTCGAGCACCTGCAGCATCGGCGCAGGACCGAAGCGGCCGCGTTGCGTCAAAGCGTTACGGAAATCGAGGCAGCTTTGAACGAGGATCGCACCGCACCGCCAACAGGCCGTGTTGATCGGCTGACGCTGGCTGCGACGCTCGGTGCAGATCTCCGTCGACTGCGCGAATCGCCCGAACTCGGCTTGGCCACGGGGCCTCCGGAGGTCGTCGGCCTCCGGCCCGATCTGAATCTCTTCAGACCGCTTGTGTATCGGGATTCGACGCTTGGCACAAACGTGGGCGAGGCACTCGTGCCAACCCCCGACACAACGGATCGACTCTTCGCGCTCATTCGGTCCGGCGACTGGTCGGATCGCCTTGTCGCCATGGCATCGGCGCCCTTGCCGGCTCGCCGAGTATTCGTTCCCGACGACGCAGATCGGAGCACTCCGGAGGCGACGCTCTGGTGGACCTTTCTCAACGAGGCCGATGAAGTGGGATCTTTCTCGCTCGCTCTCCTTCGGCATTCCGTGATCGTCGGTGACCTTGCGTCGTTCTCCATCGCGCTCGATGGTTGTTGGTCGCTGTTTGCACTCATCGATGACGCCGCAGGCATCTCGGGAATGGGGGAGGGCAACCGGTATCTCGTTGAGCTGTGCCGCCACCTCGATTGGGCCGCGCGAGTTCGCCGAACACAACCATGGCTTGACGCGATTGAGGCGTGCCTGGCAGGCATCAAGCCCATGCCACCAAAGCAGCGGCTGACGCACATGGCGATCCTGAACAGGGATTCGATGTGCATCGAACTTGCCCGCTCGCGCGCTCGACCCGCTTCACCGAACGTCCAGAATCGCGCGAGCGGCTTGCAGATGCTCCTGGGCGAGATCTTTGGTCTTGACGAGCCGGACGGCAGGCTTCCACGAGGGTCAATCACGGTTGCCCTCAAGGCAGCCACGGACGTCTATCAGCACGTCGCGGATCTCGAAGCAGAAAGACCATGGACGGCGCGGAGACTGGCGATCGTGCGGCCGGACTCACCGCTTCGGCGGCTCGAGACGGTGCCGTCGGTGTTGGAGTACCTGAGTATTCCCGAGGACTTTGATCGCATCACACTTTTGCTGCAGTCGACACGACTCACCGTAAAGCTCGAGCGTTACGCCCTTGCGTTCGGCGAGTATCCCACAGAGCGGGACTTCGTGCGGATTTTCACATCCGACCCGAATGCAAAGGATCCCTATTCCCTTGGCCTTCTGGGATACTCCAGGATCGCCCCCGAGGAACTCAACGGCAATGAAGAGCCCATCACGATCGCGCCGCCGCGGGGCTTTGTGCTCTACTCACGCGGCATGGATGCCCACGACGACGAAGCCAAGTTTCCGATCGGATACCCGTCATCACTGAAGAAAGAGGTTTGGACGCTTCGAACCGGAATGCACTCAACCGTGCCGGAAATCGACATCAAGCTCCCCGATGCACTCTGGGGGCCGCGGGCACGTTTCTCGCTTGATTCGAACACAAAATGAAAGAGGCCCGGCGTGCATCTCACGCCGGGCCTTTGGGTTTACTGATCGGCTCCGCGTGTCGACTCACGGGAAGATGCCGCGCACCGCGTAGACCTTGCCGATCTGCTCGAGTGCGGCGATGTACGCCGCAGAGCGCATATCGGTGTTGTACTTCTTTCGAGCCATCTTCGTCCGCGTCGCCGCGGCGACCATGAGGCGGTTGAGTTCCGCATCGACCTTTTCGACGCTCCAGGTCGTGCAGCTCTTGTTCTGCACCCACTCGAAGTATGACACGGTCACGCCGCCGGAGTTGGCCAGAATCGCCGGGATGATCTCGATGCCGCGGTCCATCAGCACGCGGTCGCCCGCGGGCGTCGTCGGAGCGTTGGCACCCTCGGCAACGACCTTGGCGTTGATGATCTTGGCCTGATCGGGCTTGATCATCTGCTCCAGAGCGGCCGGCACGAGCACGTCCACCGGCGTCGAGTAGAACTCGTTGGCGGAGATCTTCGTCGCGCCCTGGCCCTTCTTGTTGCCCGAGCCGGTGACGGCCTGGACCTTCTCGAAGCCGTCGACGCCGCCGTTCTTGGCGACGTACCCGGCCAGCGCGTGCGCATCGATGCCGCCGTCGTTGCGGATGCCGCCCGTGTGGTCCATGACCGCGACGAGCTTCGCGCCCAGATCCTGGAAGATGCGGGCGGTCCACGACCCGACGTTGCCGAAGCCCAGCACGCTGAATCGCATGCCCTTGACGTTGATGCCCATCTCGGGCAGGAGTTCGACGCAGACGTCAACGACACCCTGGCCCGTGGCCTTCTCACGGCCCAGCGAGCCGCCGACTTCAACGGGCTTGCCCGTAACGACGCGGAGCGCATCCCACGATGAGCGGTTGCTGTCGGTCAGCGACTCATACGTGTCGGCGAACCACGCCATGACCTGCGCGTTGGTTCCGACGTCCGGCGCGGGAATGTCGTAATCCGGGCCGATGGCGTGGCTGATCGCGGCGCAGAAGCGCCGCGTGACCCGCATGAGTTCGGCGGGAGACATGGAGTACGGATCGCACTTCACGCCGCCCTTGCCGCCGCCAAAAGGAAGCCGAACCAGCGCGCACTTCATCGTCATCAGCAGCGCGAGCGACTTGACGTCGTCCAGATGCACGTGCGGATGGAATCGCAGGCCGCCTTTGTACGGGCCGAGCGCGTTGTTGTGCTGAACGCGATAGCCCTTGAACAGCCGGTAGTCCCCGTTGTCCATGCGGACGGGGAAGTGGACCATGATCTCGTTCTTGGGCTGCGCGAGGATGATCTGCACCTCGTGCGGCACGCCCAGCAGTTCCGCGGCGTGAAGCATCACATCCACGGTTTGCGTGTACAGGTTGTCAGGGTCCGGCGGGAGGCCAACTTCCGCGAACACCGGCGAACGCATCACGCCCGCCTTGGCCTGCCCGTTGGACTTTCCTTTGCCGCCCTTTGTTGTCGTCATGCTCATGGATGTCTCGGTCTTTGGTGATCGTCGCTGCGTGTCTACACGCGCATACACGCAAGTTCGTCGGTTCTTGGTCCTTCTGGTCCGATCGGCTACAAGCCCACCGGAACTCAAGTCCCTTCCGAAATCCTTGTTCTTTCGCCTTCACCGGAGGGGGAACGATCTACGGTTGTTCGCGCGTGCACGTTCGCGCGACCGAAAGGGAACTGATGGTACTGTACTGCGCTGCGGACCTGTTGTGGGCGACTCGGATCAAGTCCACCGCCGATGCTCTCGGCGTGCCCTGCCGCCCGGCAAGGACCGTTGAAATGCTCGAGGCCCGGCTGAGCGACAGCCCAGTGCGAGCGCTGCTCGTGGACCTTGAAGCCGGCGAGAACGCACTGGCCCTCATCCGCCGCTTGAGACGCGCTCGCACTTCCGAGCCCGCCTCCTTGACGACCACTCAATCAGGTGGTGCGTCAGTCGAGACGGTGCGTATCGTCGCCTGGGCTCCGCACGTCAATGTCGCGGGCCTTCAGGAAGCCAAGGCGCTCGGTGCCGATGCCGTCATGGCCCGCGGGGCGTTCAGCCGATCGCTTCCGGGCCTACTTGCGGCCCTGAATGCGGGAAATGCCGTCGCGAGCGATCTCCACAACTGACCGATCGGCCACTGCGAGGTTCGGTTTGTTCGCGGTCTGCGCCGGCGACCCGGATCCGTGGTGATTCTCCGCCGGAAACAGGCCGATAGTCTGTTTTTGCTACCCAGCGGAGGGCCCTCGCCCGCCCTTCCGGACGCTGGCTCCGGGCGACCTCGCCTCCTACTGTTCCCCCAACGTCTCGCCAGATCAGCACCCGCGGCGGAGGCCGCCTGCCCGGTCGCATTGCGCCGACAGGCATCGCGCCCTCTGAATCCGCTGGTCCGGTCGAGAAACACACGCACGCCCGCGGGAAACGAAAGTACACGCTCCATGATCGACGAAACCCTGATCGCCTCTCTCAACCTGTCCGGTGATGAAGCCGAGAAGCTCCTCGGCGGCACGATGGACATGTCGGCCATTCTCGGCCAGCAGATGGGCGATCTCCAGGAAGGCCAGATCCTCGAGGGCGAGGTTGTCGGCTTTGCTGGTGATGATGTGGTCATCGAAGTCGGCCTCAAGTCCGAGGGCCTCGTGCCCAAGGAAGAGTTCGACGGCGCCGAGGTCAAGATCGGTGACAAGATCAAGGTCCTGCTGGACAAGATCGATGGCGAGGGCGGGCTGGTTCAGATTTCCAAGCGCAAGGCCGACCGCCAGATCAACTGGCAGCGTCTGGTGGACACGACCCGCGAGGGCGATGTCATCGAGGGCAAGGTCACGCGCAAGATCAAGGGTGGCCTGCTGGTGGACATCGGCGTCCCCGCATTCCTGCCCGCGTCGCAGGTTGACGTTCGTCGTCCGGCGGAGATCGGCGACTACATCGGCCGCACGGTTCGTGCGAGCGTGCTGAAGATCGATCTGGAGCGTCGGAACATCGTCGTTTCCCGCCGCAAGCTGATCGAGGAGGAGCGCGAGAGCGCCAAGAAGCGTCTCATGGAGACGCTCAAGGAAGGCGAGATCGTGCCGGGCGAGGTCAAGAACATCGCCGACTTCGGCGCGTTCATCGACCTGGGCGGTATCGACGGCCTGCTGCACATCACCGACATGTCCTGGGGCCGCATCAACCACCCCAGCGAGATGGTCAAGATCGGTCAGAAGGTCGAGGTCAAGGTCCTCAACATCGACCGCGAGAAGGAGAAGATCGCCCTGGGCCTCAAGCAGAAGGAAGCCAGCCCCTGGGAGGAGATCGAGAACCAGTACCCGGTCGGCTCGCGCGTCCGCGGCTCGGTGGTCAACATCGTCTCGTACGGCGCGTTCGTCCGCCTGCAGGACGGCATCGAGGGTCTGGTCCACATCTCCGAGATGTCCTGGACCCGCCGCGTCAATCACCCGTCGGAGCTGGTCAAGCCGGGCGACGAGGTCGATGTGGTTGTGCTCGAGATCGACAAGAACAAGCAGGAAATCTCCCTCGGCATGAAGCAGGTCGAGGTCAATCCGTGGGAGCTGGTCAGCGAGAAGTATCCCCGCGGCACCGTCATCGAGGGCACCGTCCGCAATCTCACGAACTACGGCGCGTTCGTCGAGATCGAGCCGGGCATCGACGGCCTGCTCCACGTCTCGGATATCTCCTGGACCAAGAAGGTCACGCACGCCAACGAGGCGCTCAAGAAGGGCGATGTCGTCAAGTGCGTGGTGCTCGATGTCGAGCGCGACAAGCAGCGCATCGGCCTGGGCGTCAAGCAGCTGACCGAGGATCCGTGGGTCAACCTCATTCCCGAGCACTACAAGCCGGGCATGGTCGTCCGCGGCAAGGTCACGAAGATCACCAACTTCGGCGTCTTCGTTGAACTCGAGTCCGACCTGGAAGGCCTCCTGCACATCTCCGAACTCTCCGACCAGAAGGTCGAGAACCCGCAGGACGTCGTCAAGATCGGCGACGAGATCGACGTCAAGATCCTGCGTGTCGACACCTCCGACCGCAAGATCGGCCTCTCGCTCAAGCGCGCCCAGTGGGGCGACACGTCCGAGCGCGACGCCTCGACCCGCACGCCGTCCTCTACGCCCGCTCGCGGTGGCTCCCCCACCCGCGGCGGCATGGACTCCCACGGCGCGATGGGCACCGACAAGATCTCCTTCAACCCGAAGCAGTAAGTCGGTCAGGCCTCGAAATCTCACTGTCCAAAATGCACAAGCCCCGGGAACATCCCGGGGCTTTGCTTTTTGTCCGCCGACCACCGGCGGTGGAGTAGGGCTTGGAAAGGGAAGACGTCAGGGGCTCAATGCTCGAACAGCAATTCGTGCCATTCTTCCGGCTGAATCGCGTGCTCTGCTCCGGATCGATTCGCGGCCACTTCGCATCAACGGTGGGATCAGCACATCGCCAGGAAGCTCAGAAGAGCGAGGATCAGCACTCGCTGGCGGATGGTTGTCAGCTCGATCGCGTTCCAGGCAAGCGTGCGGCTCATCTTCGGTTCTCCTGGCGACCGTTCCGGGCGACAAGGTCGTGGCCGCGACAGGAGCGGCTCGACGAAGGGACAGAAACAACCTGCGTGCCAGCAGCGCAGGAACGGCCTTGTGGCGTAATCCAACATGCCTCAGGGCTGTGGCTCGTGCAAGTTCTCGCCCCTTCGGCTCTCGGCCGGGTCGTCGCCGTGGGGCTTTCGTGCCGGTACACGCCGCGGTGATGGATACTCTCGGACCAACCGGGCAGGTTCGAGGACTTTCACCGCCCGTGACCGAGCGCGGGCCGCGGCGGGTTCGTATGCTGTTCCGTGTTGCGGATCGCGGGGGTGCTGTCGCCAAGCGACACGGAGTGTTGCATGAACACCACAAGGCCCACAACGGCTCCAACGCCAACCCGTCCGATATCCGCCTCGCCCATGGCACGGACCGATGCGTTCGGCTCTGTCGTCCGCGGGATCGCTCGACGCGGACTCTGCTCGCTGCTTCTGCCGGCGGGCGCGCTGGGCATGATGGCCGCGCTTGCTGAGGCCACGTTCGCACAAGCCGACATCCGCCCGCCGACGCCGATCACCAAGCCTGCGCTCGCGACCGTGCCGCCGACTCCGGCGGACACGATGCGCGCGTACCGATCGATCCGCACGTGGGTTGACGGCTGGGGCCTTCCGCCGCGGCCTGCTGCCGGGGACCTGCCGATCGCCAGCGGCGCAAACGTGGCCCTGCGTCTGGAGGGACAGGTGATCGCGCAGGGCACGCGAATGGCGCTCACGACAGCCGGCGAAACCGCCGACCGCGCGATCTGGGAAGCGGTGGTGCGGACCTTCGAGCAGGCGGACCGGCGACTGCCGGTGGAGCGGGACGTGCTGCGCGGCGAGCGACTCCGCGAACTCGGGCCGTCGATCGCGCTCTCGCTCGAACTTGCCGGAGCCGTGGTGACCATCGAGCCGAAGACGCTGGATGACCTCGACGCGATGCTCGCTCCGGGAATTGATGGCCTCGCGGTTCGTGTCGCGGGCACGCCCGACCAGAGTGCTTCGGGCGAACTGGAGGCGATGTTCCCGGGCGCGATGCTCGCGGCGAACCTCGCGCCGAGCGAGGCGATGCGACCGCTGGTCAGCAAAGCAACCGGACAGCCAACGCTCGCTCTGCTCTCGCCCGGAGAGCTCCGCGAACGGCACAATGTGACGTTCTACCGCTTCCGCACCACACACCTTGCGCAGCCCACAGTGGGGGTTGAGCCGATGTTCCTCGATCGCGGAGCACGCCTGATCGGGCTGGACCGTGTCGATTCGCGAGCCGACCTGGTGGCCTTTGCGGCGGACCTCGCCGGCAATCTCATCCGCAGGCGATATCCGGGCGTTGAGCCTCTCGGGCTTTTCGGGACGCACCTGCCGTGGACCGGCAAGTTTGACCCCGCGATCGCGAGCATTCCCGAGCAGATGCTCGCGTACAGAGCGCTGACGATGTTCGCCCAGACCCCGGGCGTCGATCCGGACCGAGCGCGGGAGGCGATGACGCTCGCCGAAGTTCTGCTGCGTGCGGCTGCGACGCCGACGGATGAGCGCGCGATGGCGTGGGAGAATCCGGTCGACGCCGCGGCGGTGCTGCTGGCGATGGGCGACCCCGCAAAGGCCCCGACGCCCGAGGTTCGGCGACTGATCGAGCGATGCACCGAAACCGTGCTCTCGGCGATGAGCAGCCGGGGTGGCGAGGCAATCCCGCAGCCCGCACGGGCGTTTGTCGCGCTGGCCGCGACCCGCATCCCCGTGCAGGCGGACCGAGCGCGAGCGCTCGTGCGCGACCTGTTCAAGGGCACGCAGGATGACGCGCTGGTCACGCACATGCCGTGGCTCGGCTGGGCGGAACTCGATCTGGCGGGCTCCGGTGCGGATGTGCCCGCGGCGATCTCGCTCCGAAGGATGCGGGATCTGGTGTACGTCCACCAGATCCGGCCCGACGACGCCGGAGCCGACGGCCCGGATCTCGTCGGCGGCATCGTGTTCACCAAGTCGCGCAATCCGCTCCCGACATGGCAGGCGGCCCGACCTATCGCTTTCATCGCCACGATGCTCGGCGATCCGCGGCTGACGGCACCCGACGAGCGGTCACGCGAACTGGTGCGGCTGCTCACGTCGCTGCGATTCTTGCGGCAATTGCAGGCCGACGACTCGACCGCGTGGATGCAGGCGCTGCCCGGGAGCGCCCGAGGCGGCATCCGCTCGGCGCCGTGGGATCAACGCATGCCGGTCGACGCGACCGCGATCACGCTTATGGCGATCACCGAGAGCATCAGGAGTCTGGACGCTCTTTCGCCCGCCAAGTCCGGCGGCATCGCGGCCCCGGCCGCCCCGCGAGCACCGCAGTGACACCCCGCGTCACCCCTTGACCGTCTCGGGCGGTCAGCCGCCGACCTGCCGCGCGATCTCGACGACCTTGCGGTAGTTGGTCTTGAAGAACTGTGTCGCCTGGATCTTGGCCCGAGTGCCGCGTTCGGGGTCGCGCCAGCGGCGGGTATCGTCGGCGATGGCTCGATAGTTCGCCTCGGTGAACTCAAGGGTTCGTCCATCGCGAAGTGTGTGCGGCGGGAGCGCGTAGAACAGCCGCTCCATCTCGGCGAGTTTCTCGGGCGGGAAGGCCTCGTTGCCGCGGGCCTGGTTCAGCGCGATCCAGGCTGCGCGAAGGTCATCGGACGTGTCGATGCCGAAGGCGCCCATCATCACGATCATGCCGTCGCGCCAGCCGCGGGTACCGGTATCGCTGGCAATCTCGAACGGATTGGTCTGATCGGCGAAGTGCTCGAGATAGGGCTTCGCGTACATATCGCGCCGCACGGGCATTCGGCGCAGGCGGTGCTTACTGGGGCCGAGCACGCGATCGTCGGCCTTAAAGGCAAACTCCGCCGGAACGGTCGGTCGCGCCGCGGCGTCGCCCTCGGATGCATCGCCGCTCGCGGCGGGGAACTGCCAGAGCGCTTGAGCCTCGACCGTCAGACAGAACTCAACGAAGCGGCGCGCAAGCTCCGGATGCGGCCCGCCACGAAGGATCGAGACGGGGTCGGCATCGATGTACACGGTGCCGGGCGGGTCGATGTAGCCGACGCGGGAGGTCGCGGCGGTCTCGCCGGGACGCATGATGGCCTGAGCCTGGCCGCGGCCGTAGAAGTCGATCGCAACCCCCGCCGCGGCGTCACCCTGGCTGACATCCTGCGGCGGAACGGTACTGGCCGACGCGAACCCGCGGGCGTTGGCGGAGATCTCGCGCAGGACGCGCCAGCCCTTTTCCCAGCCGTACGAATTGAGGATCGAGTCGTAGAGCGTCGCAACGGAGCCGGACTGACGCGGATCGGCCAGCGCGAGGCGATCGAGATAGCCCCACGCGGTCAGATCGTCAAAGCCATCGGGCTCGGGGAGTTGGAGTTCGGCGAGAATCGGGCGGTTGTAGACGATGCCGAAACCCGAAAGGGCCGAGCCGAACCAGTGCTGCCAGTCCTCGGGACGGTCTTTCGTGCGGTTATCCTGCCAGAGTTGGCCGGTGCCGACTTTGTTGGTTCCGTAGATTGCGTCGAGGTGATCCTGCGTGAAGGCCGGCGACGGCGCGGTGCTGATCCGGATCTGGAAGAGCCTCTCGCAGCGGGCGAGGTCCAAGCGGGTTTCGACCGTGTCGGTGCCACCCGCTGCTTTGGCCAGCGCGAGTGGCCGGAGGCTCGCGGCTCCTTTAACCAGCGCTTCGGACGGGATGCGCAGGGTCAGAGATCGGCCCTGCCATGACACGCGCGCGTCGACCTGACGGAGAGTGCCGAGCGCATCCGGGTCGAGCGGCTCACGCGGACGGCCGATCGTGACAGTCTGCACGCCGGCGGAGGCAGGAAGCCGCGTGCTGACGGTCACGCCGCGAGAGCGGAGACGGTCGTGATCGAACGTGCCGCCGCCGAACATGATGTCGAAGTTGGTCGAACCGGTCGCGAAACCGGCCTCGAGGGAGAATGCGGGGTCGAGCAGCCGACTCTCGTCGCTGGCGCGGGCATCGGAAAGCTGCCGCTGCGCCTCACGGACAAACATGGCCTCGAGCAATCGCAGGATCTCGGTCGTTCCGCCCGGAGCCCGGTAGTCGATGGCCACGCCCTGACCGAAGTTCCGGCGGTGCCAGCGATCGAATGCCCACGCGAACTCATCACGGATCTGCTCGATGTGCGGCGTAACGACGATCAGCCTGAGAGTCGCCCCGCCCGCGGCCGCGCCGTCGGTACCGGCAACATCCGCCCGGCGCGCACGCTGAGCAAAGAACGGTACCGCGAGCACGACCGCAAACAGGAAGACGATGACATACTTGGCCATGCCGCGATGGTATCGCCCACGGGCCACGGCGCGATGTCGTACAGTCCGACATGGCCAGTGTGCACGTTGCCCTCAGCACGCACCGAACGCTACACCTCCGCAGGACGCTGCTGGGGGTGAGCGTGCAGTCTCGTCCCGCAACAAGCGTCATCGTGAGCGTGGACGGCGACCCGGACGATGTTCGGCGGGTTGTTCGCGACGCGAGCGCGGAGTTCGGTCTGCGGATTGTTCTGACCATGCGGCCACATCAGGGGGTGTGCAGATCTGCGCAGGTCCGCAACAACGCGGTACGGGCGTTGCGTGATCCGCGCGCGGGTGTGATCACCCGCCCCGACGACATCGTCGTGTTCTACGACGGCGACTGCTGCCCGGCGCCGGATGCGCTCGAGCAGCACAGCCGCCTTCACGAAGCATCGGGCTCCCGCGGCGTGGTGCTCGGGCACTGGATCCCGCTGACACCGGAACAGACCGAGGCTTTCGATGAAGCCGCTCTGCGTGCCGGGAACTGGCCCGCGAAGGTCGATCCAAAACTGCTGAGCAAACTCGCCCACCGCGAGAAACGCTACCGCCGACAGATGTTCCTGAAGCGAATCTGGCTCGAGAAGGCCCACAAGCCCAAACTCGCCAGCGGGAACTTCTCCGTTCGGCTCGGCGACTATATGAGCGTGAACGGTTTCGATGAGGGGTATGAGGGATACGGGCAGGAGGATGACGACCTCGGCCGCAGGCTGTACGACGCGGGCGTGCGTCCGATCGTTGGCGTGCGACAGTGCCTGGTGTTTCACCAGTGGCACGTATCGCGAGCCCCCACCGACTGGCACAACGCGCCGGGCGTCGTGCGGTTCAACGAACGCTATCGAGTACGTAGTGAACTCGGAATGGACCACCCGAAGAATCAGCCGGCGAGTTCGGTCGAGGTTTTTGAGCCCGTGCCGGTCGCGTGAATCACGGTCCGGAGTGTGAGGGTGCAGGCCGGCGAAAAAAGGAGGACGGCGTGGGGATCGATCTTGATGCATGGATACGTCGGCTGGATTCCGCGGTTGAGCGAGCGCGTGCCGCGGACCCGATGCCCGATTCGCTCGCAACGGCGGGTGATGAATTCGGGCATCGGCGGCAAATCGACCGGGCGCTGCTGGCCTGGCGGAGCCGCAACAGCGCGAGCATCGGAGCGGTCAGCACGCTTGCAGCAACGAGTGCGATCCAGACCGACAACCCATCAACGGATGTGAGGCTCTTCGAAGCGCTCTGTGATGGCCACCTCGACATCGACGCATTGCTCGGACCGGGACCGACGCTCCTCGATTTGGATCTGCGCACGATCGAGGTCCAGACCGAGCGGCAGTTGATCGCGATGCACGCGTGCTGGGCGCTCTCCCGGGTTCGGATGCGCTCGGACTTGCGTACGCGGACGCTCGCGTCGGCACGGTGGTTCATCGAACACCTGCAGCCGGACAACGCGACGAACCATCCGTGGGCGCTGCATGTCTTTCTTCTTCTCTCTCATATCGACGATGCGCTCGCGGGCGAAGCGGAGCTGTACGCGGACACGATGCTCGTCAACGCCCAGGTAAGCCTTGGGCGTGCGGACCGGTTCAGCCGCGTGATCCTCGAGGACTGCGCGAGCGAACTGCGAGCGTTTGTCGCGGCGGAGCACGACCGCTGAGGTGGCCCGCCCGCCCGGACCGCCCCTTTCCAATCGCTCCGCCGTATCGCACCGTCAAAAGCCGCCGGCCATGGTGCCGACCTCACCTCGACGCAGGAACGCCTCGAGCGCGCTCGTATCCCCGAAGTTCGCCTGAGCGTCGCCCGTGAGATCCACCGGTGATGTCGACATCAGGTACAGATCCTCGATGCGGACCCGGCCGTCACCGTCCCGGTCAGCATTATTCACACCTGGAACTACAAGTGAGAACCGCGAGAAGAACTCCGACCAGATTCGCGGCGCGCTGCCGACCTGATACTCGTGAGTGCCGCCGATGACTTCGGTCGCTCGGAACTCCGCGCCGCCTGAGCGATAGATCGCGGTATTGTGGGTGACGGTGACGACCGTGGAGCCCGACTGCGTCGTTCGCGTGCCGGTGACGGGGCGGGAGTCTGTCGCGTCGGGAGTTGCCGCGGCACCGTTCCAGCGAATCCAAAACTCTCGCTGCTGCTGATCCTGAACGATCCGTGACACACCCGAGGTCACGATCGAATCTTCGCCCTTGCCGCGCCAGAACCAGACAGGCACCGGGCCTGCTGGCTTGCAGAACGACTCTGGGACTCCGTAAGCGTCGCACCATCCGCCTGAGACCGGCGCGAACGCTGCGACGCTCCTCAGCCCGGCACCGGCGAACGTCGCGGTCATCATCGCGCCGCTGGAGAAGCCCGTCATGAACACCCGCGATGAATCGGCTCGTTCGCTCGGCCGAGTACCGAGGTGATCGATGAGCGCGGCGAGGAACCCGAGATCGTCGCGGGCCGCGATGCTCGGCGGAGTGCCTTCGGGCACTGGTCCGCCGTCCCATCGCCACGCGTTCCAGATGCCGCTGGTCGGCGCGGTGCCCGGCATCGCGCCCGGGTAGATGATCATCAGGCGACTTGCGTCGGCGACCGCATTCCAGCCCGATGTGTTGGCGATGTTCTGCGGCGAACTGGCCCCCGGATGAAGCACAAGGACCGTCGGCAGAGACTCGCCGGCAGGCACCCCCACGGGTCGATACTCGACCCACGTGCGCTGGACAAGCCCTGTTCGCTCAGCAAACACGGCGGTCCGCACAACGCTCTGCGCATGAACCGCGGACGGGCCAGACATACAGACGGCCGCGACGACAACCCGGGCTCTGAACGATGCTCGCATAATCGCGAAACGCTCCAAACAGTCGAGTATTTCACCGCCGCATGCGATCGCGGTGTTGAAGTCCAACCGGGGCTATCTCCCCGCCCCGCCATCAACCTGATCCTGCCGAACGGAGATATACAGCCCCATCAGGTAAAACACGGTCACGATGCCGAGCAGAGTGGTCGCCCAGCCGCCCTGGTTCATCAGAAACAGAGCGATGACGCCGACGCTGAAGATCAGCGACATGACCCAGGAGATGATCATCTCGCTGGACGAGCTGGCCCGGAGCATTCGGTCGCTGACTCGCCGGACCATCGCCCCCATGAGCAGCATCGCGGCGTTGAAGCCCCCCCAAATGATCGCCGCACCGGGCATCTGCGCCAGGAGAAGCACACCCATGCCGACGATCGCCACAAACACGCTCGCGACAAAGACGAACGTCGGTGAACGCCACATCGGCTCGGACTGCTCGGACTGGTGAGGGTCAGCGACCATCGGCCATTATTCGCTGTCTCGACGCGGGTCGCTCGTGGGCGAAGAACGCTTCCCATGCCGAGGACAGGACGATCTGCGAGCGCCGAGAGGCCACCCTACAGTTGGCCCCATGTTTACGCGAACCCATACCTGCGGCGAACTTCGTGCATCCCACATCGGCCAGACCGTCCGGCTCAACGGCTGGGTGAACTCCTATCGCGATCACGGAAACCTCATCTTTATCGATCTGCGCGATCGTTACGGCGTGACGCAACTGGTCTTTGACACCGACGACGCCAAGAACGCCGGCGCCGCCGATGCCGGCGACAAGCACGCCCACACAGGCATGATGGGCGCCGCGGACAAACTCCGCAACGAGGACGTGATTTCCGTCGAGGGCACGGTTCGCATCCGTTCCGGCGGCGAGAACCCGAAACTCGATACGGGCAAGGTCGAAGTCGTCGTCACGAGCCTCGTTCTGCTGAACAAGACCGAGAACCCGCCTTTCCTTCCCGATGTCATCGGCACACTCCCGAACGAGGAAGTTCGCCTGAAGTACCGGTACATCGACCTGCGGCGGCCCGCGATGCAGAAGATCGTTTCGACCCGGAGCAAGGCTCTGCAATCGGTGCGGAAGTACTTCGTCGACGCCAACATGTTCACCGAGGTCGAGACCCCCGTTCTCTACAAGAGCACGCCCGAGGGCGCACGCGAGTTCCTCGTGCCATGCCGGAATGTACCGGGGTCGTTCTACGCGTTGCCTCAAAGCCCGCAGTTGTTCAAGCAGATTTTGATGGTCAGTGGGTGCGACAGGTATCTGCAGATCTGCCGTTGCTTCCGCGATGAGGATCCGCGCGCCGACCGCCAGGCGGAGTTCACGCAGATCGACCTTGAGATGAGCTTCGTCCGCCGCGAGCACATCATGACCATGATGGAGGGCTTCGTCCGGCACTTCTGGAAGGACATGCTCGGCTACGACGTGCCGCCGATGCAGCGCATGACGTATCGCAACGCGATGGAGACCTACGGCATCGACCGCCCGGACACGCGCTACGGGCTGCACATCACGGACATCTCCGAGATCGCCGCGAAGACCGATTTCAAGGTGTTCCGCGATGCTCTTGCCAAGGGCGCCGACCGCCCGCGGTTCAACTCCAAACGCGGCGTGGTCAAGGCCATTCGTGTGCCGGGCGGAGCCGAGAAACTCACGCGCAAGATCACCGACGGCTACAGCGATCTGGCCAAGCGCTTCGGCGCGGGCGGAGTCGCGACGGCCAAGTACATCGCCGACCCTGCGGGCGCGAAGTTCGACACGGGCTGCGCGAAGTTCCTCGAGCCGATCAAGGCCGAGCTTGTCGCCGCGCTCGGCCTTGAACCGGGCGACACGCTTCTGTTCATCGCCGACACGTACTCGGTCGCAACCAAGGCGATCGGCGAACTCCGACAACAGGTGGCCCGCGACACGAACGTGGTCCCGAAGCCGGGCGCCGAGGGCGGACCGTGGAACTTCCTGTGGGTGATCGACTTCCCGATGTTCGAGAAGAACAAGGACACGGGCAAGTGGATCGCGATGCACCATCCCTTCACCGCGCCCCGCGATGATCAGCGTGACCTGTTCGTGAGCGCGAGCGTCGATGACGACGACACCATCGAGTCGATCGTCAGCGCCGGGTACGACATCGTGCTCAACGGCAGCGAGATCGCGGGCGGATCTGTCCGTATTCACGACCGCGACGTGCAGAGCAAGGTCTTCCAGCTCCTCGGTCTCACGCCCGAGCAGGCCAAGGAGAAGTTCAGCTTCCTCCTCGAAGCCCTGTCCTTCGGCGCGCCCCCGCATGCGGGCATTGCCTTCGGCTTCGATCGGCTCATCATGCACATCTGCGGCACGGACAACATCCGCGACGTCATCGCGTTCCCCAAAACGCAGGTCGGCGCGGACCTCATGACCCGCGCCCCAAGCGCTGCGACGCCCGCGCAACTCAAGGACCTGTTCATCGCCAGCACCTGGACCCCGGAGCCGAGCAAGGCCTGATCGGAAGTGGTCATGCCCGCAGACGCCGCGCAAAGCCCGATGCAGGAGGCCCGCGACGCGCAGAGCACGCTCGACGAAGCGATGCGCGCCGAGCGCGAGCTGCATATTCGCCACCCGATCTGGTACTGGGCGACGCTCGTCGGTCCGCTGCTCGTCTGGGCGGTGCTCTTTGCTCTTGTCCTCATCCGATGGGGCCCGCTCTGGGTCGTGAAGCTCGGCGGACTTATCGCGCTGATCGAGAGCGTCGCCGGACGGTTCATCATCCTGGTGGGCACGCAGCCGGGCAGCGCGTTCGAGTCGGTGTTCCTGAGCCCGGTGCAGTTGTTCGTGCTGGTGACGCTCGTCGATGCGACCATCTGCGCATACGCATGCTTCCACACGGGTTTCGTGTACAGGCTGCCGCGCATCGGCCCTGCGCTCATGCGTTACCGGCTCTGGGTCCGCGATCGCGTTCTGGCCAGCACCTGGGCCCGGCAGTCTGCCGTGCTGACCGTTCTGGCGTACACCGCCGCACCGCTCTGGTTCACCGGCGCGGCCCTGGGCTCACTGCTTGCGATGGCCCTCGGCATGAGCCGCCCCGCGGCATTCGTCACGGTGATGACCGGAATGACACTCGGCAACGCCCTGATGCTCCTGGCCGCGGACCTGATCGCCAGCATGCCCGCGCTGCAGGAGATCAATCCATGGTGGCTCGTCGTCGTGGTTTGTCTCATGGTCGCGACGACATCCGCGGCCATCTTCGGGCTCTCGCGCTGGCGCAGCCGCTCACGGCCCGCGGCGGCCGTTGAAGGATCGTCCCACACGCCCGCCAAGGGCGTGGCCGCGGACTCTTCACCCTCTACGCCCGCGGCGTCGGCACCACCGGCACAGGCCAGCGATGCGCCAGCGACCATTGGGCAAACCACGCCGAAGCAGCCGGGCTAAGCACCGGGATCCGCTGTCCTGAATTTTCGTCGAACTCGCCCTGTGCGGCGCGAGCGATGACCTCCGCAACGTCGCTCGGCGAGAGCGACTGATCCGCCGGAACCTCGCTGGTGTTGAACGCCGCGCGGAGCATTTCGGTCTCGACCGCTCCGGGATTGATGCTCAGCACACGCACGCCGATGGGCTCGCCTTCGCGCGCGGCGCTGAGCGTGAGCATGTCCATCGCCGACTTGCTCGCCGCGTACGCGAAGAAACCCGGAAAGGGATCGAACGAGGCCATGCTCGACACGTTGATCACGCGGCCGATGCGCGACGGATGCTCTCGATGCTGCCGCTCGAAAATCGGCCACGCGGCGATCATCGCCGCCGCGGGCGCGAGCGCGTTGAGCCGCAGCGCTCGCTCGACATCGCCGGCGGTGGTTTGGGACATCGGCTTGCGCTCACCGAGACCCGCGTTATTCACAAGAATATCGAGCCGGCCGAACCGATCGACCGCCCGCGCAACGAGCAATCTGGCCTGTTCCGGATCGCTCAGATCCGCGCCAACGACCTCGATCAGTCCATCACTCGGGCACATCGCCGCGGTGTGCTGCAGTTCGGCCCGCCGTCGCGCTGCGATGACCAGTGCGAATCCGCGTCGGGACAGTGCTACGGCCGCTTGGCGTCCGATGCCGGAAGATGCCCCCGTGACGATCGCAACCGGTCGCTCGCGCATCGCGTTCATGGTGATTCATAGGCCGCGCCGGGAGGCGCCAGCGGTCCCGGCGATCGCGCGGATACCTTCACCAACCATGAGCGACGCAAGAACGGTGACCGTGATCGATGAGCCGAACGGGCTGGACGCCGCGGCGGGCTGCATCTTTGTGCCCACCATGGGCGCGCTGCACGAAGGCCACGCCTCGCTGATCAGACAGGCTCGCACGCTCGCCGACGCGGCACGCGGAGCTCGCCCCCGCGTGATGGTGAGCATCTTCGTCAACCCGACGCAGTTCAACGACCCGGCGGACCTCTCTAGATATCCGCGAACCTTTGACAGCGATCTGACGTTGTGCGCTCAGAGCGGTGCAGACGTGATTTTCGCTCCGAGCGTTAAGACCATGTACCCGCCAAGCGACATGCCCCCGGTGCCGACGCTGCCGATGGCCGCGACGGAGCCCGGGCTGGAAGATGCACTCCGCCCCGGCCACTTCGCGGGCGTTTGTCAGGTCGTGCTCCGTCTCTTCCGCCTCGTGCGACCGCGCGCCTGCATCCTGGGCGAAAAGGACTGGCAACAACTCGCCGTGCTCTCGGCCATGACGAAGGAGCAGGGGCTGAACATCGCGATCGTGCCCGGACCGACGATTCGCGAAGCCGACGGGCTGGCCATGAGCAGCCGGAACCGGTTCATTCCGCCTGCCGATCGACCACGTGCGGCACAGATCAGTGCCGCTCTGCGTGCCGCCGGCACGGTCGGGAGCCCGGCGGCAGCGGAACTCGCGATGCGCCGGGTGCTGGCGGAAGCAGGTTTGGAGGTGCAATACGCCGTCGTCCGTCAAGCGGCGACGCTCACCGCCATGCCCATCGATTGGCGGGAACGAAACGTCAAGGGGCGGGCGTTGATCGCCGCGGTTCTCGGACCGGTCCGACTGATCGATAACGCCCCTTGGCCCTCGGGCGAGGTTTGACCAACCGTGGGCATCGGCCCAGTTTGCCAGCCCGCCCGCCTGGCATACTTTCGCACCCGAGGGGAACCCTCACGCAGAGCCGATCAGACCTTATCGCCTCGCGTCGTGCGTGGCGGGAGGATGATCCCATGGGCGACACGAACGAGAGCAACGCCTCAGGAACCGCGCTGCTGAAGAAGCTCAACATGTTCAGCGACCACGACTTCGCCCCGGGCGAGCGTCGCCGACATGAGCGCAAGCGCCTCAAGGCCGCGTGCACCATTCACGAAATCGATCAGTTCTCGATCGTCGGCCCCGGCTGCAAGTGCGAATCGATCGACGTGTCCCGCTCCGGAGTCGCCGTCTCCAGCCGCAAAATGTTCCACAAAGGCACCCACGTCGTGCTGCTCCTTCCGCTGAACGGCGGCCAGAACAAGGCGATGGTCGGCAAGGTGCAGTATTCGCGCTACAGCAAGCAGGCGATGTACATCGTGGGCGTGCGGTTCGGCGCCCCGCCGAGCACCGTTGAGTTCCAGCGCTGGCTGATCGAGAACAAGGTTGCCTGAGGGCGATCCCCCGCCCGGTCGATTGCACCGACGAGCACCGATGGGCTATCCTCGCGGTTCACACCCGCACACACGAGGATCGCCCGTGCTCAAGACGCCGCTCAATGCCTTCCATGTCCAGCACAACGCCAAGATGGTCGACTTTGCCGGGTGGGAAATGCCCATATTCTACCCGCGCTCCGGGCCCGATGGCGCTCCGGCCGGCGGCATCGTGCAGGAGCATCACCAAGTGCGCAATTCCGGCGGCATGTTCGATGTCTCGCACATGGGCCGCGTGAAGATCACGGGCATCCACGCGGCGCGGCTGCTCGAGCGCCTGTGCACGCGGGCGATCCGCAGCATGATCAAGGGCCAGTGCCGCTACTCGTTCGTGTGCAACGAGCAGGGTGGCATCATGGACGACGTCATCGTCTACCGCTACGACGAGGACGACTTCCTGGTCGTCGTCAACGCCTCCAACCGCGAGAAGCTGCTCCCCCACTTCCGACGCGTCGCCGAGGCCGGGCAGCTCAAGGTCAAGATCGATGACCAGACCATGTCGACCGCGATGGTCGCCGTTCAGGGCCCCAAAGTCATCGACTTCATCGGCAAGGTCTCGCGCGAAGTCCCCACACTGAAGCGCTACGCGTTCGCCGTCAAGAACCTCGTGTTCGTCAAGCTCACGGTCTCCCGCACGGGCTACACGGGCGAAGACGGCGTCGAGGTCATCCTGCCCGGCGGCATGGTGGGGATGGCAATGAAGATGATCCTCAAGGATGTCGACCCGAACGATCCCAACGCCCTCATCCGACCCGCGGGTCTTGGCGCCCGCGATACGCTCCGGATGGAAGCAGGCATGCCGCTCTACGGCCACGAACTCTCGGAAGAGACCAGCCCGCTTGCGACCGGCTTCGACTTTGCCGTCAGTCTCGACAAGGACCAGGGGGACCGCGGCGAGTCGTTCATCGGCATGGATGCACTCAAGCGCCAGCGCGACGCGGGCGGCCCCGCCCAGAAACTCGCCGGGTTCAAGCTTGACGGCAAGCGCTCCGCACGCCAGGGCATGAAGATCATGGTCAAGGACCGCGTCGTCGGCACGGTCACAAGCGGCTGCCCGTCGCCGACACTCGGGTACCCCATCGCGATGGGCTACCTCGACAAGGAACTGCTGGCCGACGGCACCGCGATCGAGATCGACACCGGCAAAGACCGGATTGCCGGCGTGGTCACCAAGATGCCGTTCTACAGGCCTGCCAAGTAACAGCCCGCCCGACTGCTTCTCGGCGCAGATCGCGGGTCACTGTCCTGGCGTCCCGATGCTACCGCTGCTGCACCGACACGCTCTGGACGCTCGCCGAACCGGGAACTCGACGGATCCAGCGCGAAACGTTGGGATCGCCGAGCAGTTCCGCGGCACCCGCCGGTGTGTCGCTGAGCTTCCGCGCCAGTGCCGCGGCGATCAGGCCCATGAACATCGGCTGCGGCCGCAGAGGCCGGCTCGTCAGTTCAGGGTGGAACTGGGCCCCGATGAAGAATGGATGCGTGACATCCTCGCTCTTGGCCGTGACATCGCCCGGCATCGGCAGTTCCATGATCTGCATGATCGGCTGCGTCGGATGCCGCCCGCTAAAGACCAGACCGGCCCGTTCAAGTCGATCGATGTAGCCGGGCTCAACCTCATAGCGATGACGGAACCGCTCGCGCACCGAGAGACGCTTGGCGTACAAGAAGTGGGCAAGCGAACCCTCGCGGATGAGCACGTCCTGCCCACCCAGACGCATCGAGCCCCCGAGCCCCTCGATGGCTTTCTGCTCGGGCAGTTCGCTGATGATCGCGGCGGCGCAGTGCGGGTCGAACTCCGTGCTGTTGGCCTCGCGCAGCCCGAGCACGTTTCGCGCAAACTCGATCACCGCCACCTGGAAGCCCAGGCAGATGCCCAGATACGGCAGTTTGTTCATGCGGCAGTGCCGCACGACCGAGATCTTCCCCTCCACGCCGCGCGACCCGAAGCCGCCGGGCACGATGACCGCATCGAGGCCCATCAGCCTCGTCGGCACGCTCGCATCGGTCAGTTCCGTCGTGTCGATCCAGTGGAGATTGATGTTCGTATCCAGGTGGCTCGAACAGTGCTCGACCGCCTTTCCGATACTCGCGTACGCATCGCGCAGGTCGGCGTACTTGCCGGTGATGCCCAGCTCGATCGTGCGCGGGTGGGCCTTGGTCAGCCGGCGGACGAACGTTCCCCACAATTCGCGTGAACGGTCCTCGTGCGCCGCGTCCACACGCTCGTGCAGCCCCACGATGCTCAGAATCTCGCGGTCCAGCCCGTCGGCACGCATCTCATCCGGAATCGTGTAAATGCTCTGGCGATCATGCAGGCTGAATGTCCGCTTGAGCGGAACGTTGCTGAACATCGCGATCTTCTGCAACACCGTCGGCGTGCACGGCTCGGTCGCCCGGCAGGCGATCACGTGCGGCTGAATGCCCGCTTCCATCAGCCTCTTGATGCCGAGCTGGGCCGGCTTGGACTTCTGCTCGCCCAGCACCTGCGGCTTGATGACGTACGTCAGCGCGACAAAGCACACGCTCCCCGGCCCCTCTTCGAACGCCAGTTCGCGCAGGGCCTCGATGAAGAACCCGTTCTCGTAGTCCCCGACCGTCCCGCCGACCTCCACAAACACCACGTCCGCCGGACGCTCACCATCACCCGCAACCGCCAGTTCGCGGATCTTCCGCTTCACCTCGCCGGTGACGTGAGGAATCATCTGCACATCGCGGCCCAGGTACTCGCCGTGCCGCTCGCGCTCGAGGATCTGAGAGAAAATCCGCCCGCTGGTGGTGAAGTTCTTGTTCGTCAGGTCCTGATCGATCATTCGCTCATACGTACCGAGGTCCATGTCGCACTCGGTTCCGTCCTGAAGCACGAACACCTCGCCGTGGCGATACGGGTTCAGCGTGCCGGCGTCGATGTTCAAGTAGCCCTCGAGCTTGATCGGGGCGACGCAAAGGCCCTTGTCCTTGAAGAGTTTGGCGAGGCTCGAGGCAAAGATGCCTTTGCCCAGCCCGCTCATGACCGTGCCGAAGACCACGATGTACTTGTGCAGGCCGCGCCGATAGCCCGGCGGGACTGGGGAGTAATGCTCGCTCGCGGACGTGTTGGCGGTTCCTGCCAGCAGATCGCTGGACGGGTCGGTCTCGGCCTCAGGCTCGATTCCGCCGTTGGGCTCGCGCGGGTCACGCGCAAAGTCCTGGCTCAGACGTGCTCGCCGATGGAACGCGTTGTCGGGGCCTTGTTGGTCGGGCATACCCGAGTCTACCAGCCCCAACGCGGGGTCGTCGGTCCCTTCATGAATCCGGCCTTGCCCGCCCAAAAGCCGCGGCCGCTACCGCTCACGTAGACTTCCCTCCTGCCCCGGCCCGGCGTGAACACGGTGAGCGTGCTCCGCTCATCGCCTGTCGGCGGCCCGCGGGCAGCGCGACCGATCAGCAATCGCCGACCGCAACGCCGCGCTCCGACCAGCCCGGCTTCGTGCATCCCGGCCCCGAACAGGACCACGCATGTTCAACACGGTCTCACGGTTCACCGCCGCATCCTCAATCCCGAAGCAGGCCGCCACGGATCTCCGCGTTTCGCGGCTGGTCCTTCTGACGCTCACGCTGCTGTGCATCCTCACGGGCACGCTCGTTCCGAACGTCGCCGAGGCGCGTCAGACCATCCCCGGCACGGTCACGAGCGACCCGCGCATCGACCCGTTGACCGGACGCGACCTGGCCAACTGGCCGCCCGATCGGGACTTCGACCATCGGCACCTCAAGCTCGAGATCGACATTCCGGACATGGAGGTGCCCCAGTTCGCGGCAACCGCGACGCTCGAAATCGAGGCCTTGGGCATGCCGCGGTCAAGCCTTCGCCTCGACGCACGCCGCACGATGACGTTCTCATCGATCCGCGTCAACGACACGCCGGCCAAGTTCACGCACGAGCGCGATGTGCTGACGATCGACATCACCCCGCCGCTGCAGCCCGGTGCAAAGGCGATGGTCCGCATGGAGTACTCCGCCGACGAGCCCTTCGGCGAGGGCGTGGGGCTGAACTGGTTCCGCACGCGTCCCGGCAGAGAGAACGAAGGCGCGATGCTGTACTCGCAGGGTCAGGCCAACTGGAACAGCTATTGGTTCCCCTGTCACGACTTCCCCAATGAGCGTTTGAGCACGGAGATCATCGCCACCGTGCCCGCCGGGTACACCGTCGTCAGCAATGGCCGCGAGGTCGACCGCAAGTCCGAAGGCGACCGCGTCCGATCGCACTGGCTTCAGGAGAAGCCCCATCCGGCGTACCTCGTGGTGCTCATCGTCGGCAAGTTCGACATCGTTGATGTTGGCGGCGCCGACACGCTCCGCCCGGGCCTGCCCATGCCCGTCTACGGCCCGCCGGGCTCGGCCGACGCCCTGCGGGAGGTCTTCAAGATCACGCCGCGCGCGATCGCGATGTTCGAGCGGCTGCTCGGCGAGCCCTACCCGTGGGATCAGTACGCGCAGATCATCGTCCGCAACTTCCGCTGGCAGGGCATGGAGAACACCGGTGCCAGCACGCTCAACGAGTTCGTCGCCGGCGGAAACGTCAACGCCCGCGAAGATCTGATCATCCACGAGATCGTCCATCAATGGTTGGGCAATCTCGTGACATGCAGGTCGTGGGAGCATGTCTGGCTTCAGGAGGGATTCGCCACGCTGGCCGAGGCCCTCTGGGTCGAGGAGCGCGACGGCCGCGACGCATACCTCGCGCGCGTGGCTTCCGCGATCGAGCGTCTGGACAAGACGCTCACCGGTCGCGCGCCGATCGACATCCCGCTCGTCTCCAACCGATACTCCGAGCCCGACGACACTTTCGTCAAGCCGGAGGACGCGTACATCAAGGGCGGCATGGTCCTTCACATGCTCCGCGAGCAGGTCGGCAATGACCTCTTCTGGCGGGCGACGCGGCTCTACCTCCAACGCGGCAAGCGGACGGGCCTCGTCGAGACCGACGATCTCCGCCGGGCGTTCGAGTACACCACCGGGCGGAGTTTCGAAAGGTTCTTTGACCAGTGGACACGCCGACCCGGCATGCCCCGCCTGTCGATCGACCTGCGATGGGATGCACCGACCCAGACGCTGACCGTCACCGCCGAGCAAACCCAGTTCATCGACGCGGACAACCCGGCCTACGCCCTGCGCATCCCGATTGTCGCGACGCTCGCCAACGGCACACGCCAGACCATCAACATCGACACCGCGCAGCGTCGGGTCGAGTCAAGGCTGCGTCTACCCGCGGCACCGACGAACCTCTCCGTCGATCCTGACCTTACCAACCTCGCGGTCTACCGCGTGACAAAGCCCCAGCCCGCTCCCGTCGAGCCGCCGCCCGCCGACGTCCCGGGCGACCGCTGAGTTCTGCGACCGATGCTTCCGCCAGAGCGCCATGCCCGTCCATCCTCCGCCCCCATTCCGACACCTGCACCCATGATCACCCACGATCGCTTCAATGCCCGTCGCGTATCGAGCCGCTCCTCGGCCCCCGCACGCCTCGCCAGGATCCTCGTCCTGACGGGCACCTCGGTGGGCCTGATCGCCCCGGCAGCCGCTCTCGCGTTCGACCTGCACGACTTCTCGTGCGAGCACTGCCGCGCAGAGTTCGCGCGGGCCATGGCCCGTCGAGACACAGGCCCGCGCGCCGACGAGTTTGACGCGGCCACCGGCCGCGACCTGCGGAACTTCGCGCCGGATCGCTCCGCGGATCTTCAGCACCTCAAGCTCGAACTGTCGATCCCGGACATGAACATCCCGCGCCTCTCGGGCGTCGCGACGATCAGTTTCGAGGCCATCGGCTCCCCGGTCGACCGAATCGTGCTCAACGCCCACCTGCTGCGGATCGAGGGCGTCGAGTTCCAGGGCAAGCCCGTGCCGTACGAACACGACAGCCGCACGCTCCGCATCCGCATCGAGCCGCCGCTGCCCGAGGGCCAGCGCGATGACGTGACCGTTCGCTACACACTCAACGACCCGCCCGAAGGACTGACCTGGACGCTCGAATCGCCCGCGTGGCCGGGCCGACCGGCGCAGATCCACACCCAAGGCCAGCCGGAAACCAACCGCTACTGGTTCCCAACGCACGACTCACCAAACGAGCGGCTCAGCACCGAGACCATCGTCACGGTGCCGGAGGGATACCAGGTCGTTTCCAACGGCAAGTTGCTCTCGCGAAAGGTCACCGACAACCCCGACTTCGTCGGCGGCAAGGCCGAGACGTTCCACTACCTCCAGCGCAAGGAGCACGTCCCGTACCTGGTCTCGCTGATCGTCGGCAAGTTCGATGTCGTCGATGTGGGCACGAAGGAACTGCCAATGCCCGTGTTCGTGCCGCCCGGAACGGGGCCGCTCGTGCAGCAGACCTACGGCCGGACGCCGCAGATGATGCGCGTGTTCCAGAACGTCCTGGAAGAGCAGTACCCGTGGGATCAGTACGCCCAGGCCGTCGTCTGGAACTTCGGTGCCGGCGGCATGGAGAACACCAGCGCCACCACGATGTACGACACGGCGATTCTCTCGAAGCAGGCCCTCCTCGACGGCGACCTTGACCGGCTCATCGCCCACGAACTGGCGCACCAGTGGTTCGGCAACTTCCTGACCTGCAATTCCTGGGAGCACATCTGGCTCAACGAGGGCTTCGCGACATACTTCGAGAGCGTCTGGCTCGAAGAACGCGACGGCGTGAACAGCTACTACTGGGGCATCTGGAACGACCGCACGCGCCTTGCGATGAACGACGCGCCCGACGCCCGCAACGACACGCCAAGCGCCCCCGAGGCGCAGGGCATGGCCTCGAAGGTCTACCGCGAGCCGTGGGACGTCTTCCGCCGTCCGGCCAATCCGTATCCCAAGGGATCGCTCGTTCTGCACATGCTCCGCGTCCGCTACGGAGACAACCTCTTCCGCCAGATGCTCATCGAGTACGTCGAGCGCCACAAGAACCGAACGGTCGAGACCAGCGACTTCCGCAAAGTCGTCGAGGACCTCTCGGGCGAGAGCCTCGAGCGGTTCTTCAATCAGTGGGTGTATCGGCCCGGCGTGCCCCGGGTGCGCGTCTCGCCGCGCTGGATCGCGGGCACAAAGACGCTTGAGGTCGAGATCGAGCAGCTGCAGAACATCGACGCGTGGAACCCGGCATTCGACCTCGACATACCGGTATGGGTCTCCATGACCGACGACCCGGGCGTGAGCGACTGGATCAAGCTCCCCGCACGCACCGAAACACGCACCAATGTCGCTCGTTTCGAGCTCAACCGCGAGCCGCGGCTCATTACCGTCGACCCCATGCTCGCCAGCGCCGCGATCTACGAGGTTCAGAGCCCCGCCCCGATGCTCGCTCGACTGATCAACAACGGTCCGACGCTCGTGTCGCGGCTTCAGGCCATGTCCGACCTCGACCGCGCATCCCGAGGTCCGGACAACGCGCTCAGCGCCGAGTCCGCTCGCCCGCTGGTGGAGATTGCCCGAAACGAACGCGCGTTCTTCGCCACCCGAGTGCACGCGCTGACCACACTGGGCCGCGCCCGCTCCGCTTCGCTCCTGACCGATCTCGCACGCAGCCCCGCAAAGGACGCACGGGTACGCCGCGCGTATGCCGATGCCGTGGGCCGGCTCATCGGCGAGGATTCGGGTAGGGATCTGGACGAGCCGACGCGCCAGGCTGTGCTCGCCGCGCTTGCGCCGCTGGCCCAGAGTGATGAGAGCTTCGCGACGCGTGCCAGCGCCCTGCGATCCCTCGGACGGCTCAACGACGAACGCGCGATCCCCATCATTCTCGCGGCACTGGAGCAGGAAAGCCAGCACGACCAGATCCGCCAGGGCGCGATCGACGCGCTCGGCAGAATGAAGCGCCCCGAAACTCTCCCCGCGCTCGTCCGCATGACCGACCCCGGAAGGCTCAATCGCACGCGCGCCGCGGCGATCCGCGCCATCGGGGAGTTCGCCCCCGTCGCCCCGTCGCAGGTCGCCGAAGCCCTGATGCCGCTGCTGCTCGACCGCGAATCACGCGTCGTCCGCAGCGCCGGCGAGGTGCTCAGCACCCTCGCCGATCCTCGTGTAGGCGAGGCACTCACGCGACACGCGGGCGCAGCCCGGTCGGACAATCAGAAGCGGCAGGCCCAGGCATGGCTCGAATCATCGCGAAGGGCCAGCGATCCCGCGGCGGCCACCCTCGCCCGCGCTCAGGAGGAGGATCGCCAGCGTGCCGAACGCGAGCGCCTAGCCGCACAGGCCGCGCTCACAGCCGAACAACTCCGTGCAGCGATGTCTCAGGACGACGCGGCTCGCACCGCGGACATGGAACGGGTCCGCCAGGAGCGCGAGCGGCTGGAACAGGACCGGGCGGCCATGGAAGCCGCACGGCTGGCCGGCGATGCCGATCGGCAGAGACTCGAGGCCGAGCGCGACGCCGAACGCCAACGCGCCGAACAGGAACGCTCCGCCCGCGAGGCGACGATCGCCCGCATGGAGGAGGAGCGCCGTGCTCGCGAAGCCGCAGCGTTGCAGGCCGAGCAGGAACGACAGGCTCGCGAGGCCGCGGCGCTGAAGGCGGAGCAAGAGCGTCGCGCCCGCGAGGAGGCCGCGGCACGCGCCGAACAGGAACGCCAGGCGGCGGAACTCGCTCGCCAGCGTGCCGCGGAGGCCGAAGCCCAGCAGCAGCGCCTCCGCGACGAAAAGAAGAGAATGCAGGATGAACTCGAGGCTGCGCGCCAGCGCACCGAGCAGATCCGCAAGGAGATGCAGGACCAGATCGCCGCTCTGGAACGGGAGCGAGAGGCCGCACGTCAGGCCGCACTCGCCGCCGAAGCGGCGCAAGCAGCCCAGGCCGCCCAGCCCGCTCCGCAGCCCCCCACCGCTCCGATCGAGCCAACGCCGCAGCCCGCCCCCGCTCCGACCACGCCCGCCCAGCCGAGTGCCGATTCGACCCCCGCCGTCGATGCGCAACTCCGAGAGCTCCGCACTCAGCAGCAGATCCTTGCTGATCAACTCCGATCCGCGCAGGAGGAGCAGGCCCGCATGGCCCTTGAACTCCAGAATGCGCGCGCCGAACGCGAGCGCCTGGCCCAGCAGCGCACCGCACCCGCCGCTTCGGCGACCGCTCCGGCCACGGCACTCATCCGCGACCCGGCGTGGCTGCCCATCCGCAGTATCGCCGATTGGGTTCAGGGCGATGCCGAACTCCGCGAAGCCTCGATGGACCCTGCGGGCTTCTTCGCCCGCTACGGCTTCATCGTCGAGACCTACAACGGCACGCACTACCTGCTCGTGTGGAATCGCCCGGGCTTCCGGCTCACGCAGCAGACCGGCGCATGGCGGGTTCTCCGAACGCTCGTGGCCAACGATGCGAACGGCCACTTCGTGCAGTTCACGCTCGACGACACCGGCGCCAGGCTCCTGGGCGATCTGACACAGGCCAACATCGGGCGCAACATGGCCATCATCGTGAACGATGTGGTCTATCTCGCCCCGCAGATCGCCAGCCGCGTCGGGCGTCAGGCCCAGCTCGCCGGGTCATTCAGTGCCGAGGAAGCGAACAAGCTCTCGCAGGACCTCTCCCGCCCCGGAGCGCTGACCATGCGAATCGCCGTCTCGCCCGGCGAACTCCCCGGCGAGCGCGACCTGCGCCAGGACATGCTGCTCTACGGCCCCGCCGGCAAACCGCCGACCCCCTGAACGCCGCCCGCGCGGCATCAGGGCCCTGTGTCCTCAAGGCTGCGAGGTGATGTGCTCGCGACCAGCCGAATCGGCTCGATCCGGTCGGCGTTGGCCATGAGTGCCTTCTCGACGAACTCGCCGCGCTGCGCGTCCCATTCGTTGACCACCCATGCCTGCCGCTCGCCGTCGTACTCCGCGTAGCTGTTGCCCTGCGGCATGACGGTCATGTCGATCGTCGCGCGGCGCAGCCTCGGGCCAATGTCGTACTCAAGTTCAAACGTCGCCCGCAGCACGCCATCGAGCAGAGGCCGCTCGGTCCGAGTCACCTCCGAGCCGACGGTGCGATCGACGATGAGCCAGATCACCTTCGGGCCGCGGAGATTCTGCGTCACGCTCCCGATGCTCACGCTCGTCGCATCGCGAACCTCCAGCGTCGTCACCTCGCGAAGGTCCGCATCCGGATCCTCAGCCGAGACAAACTGGATGCGATCGCCGACGATCGGGTTCTCATCCGGGTCCAGCACATCGCCCGGATAGGGCCCGAACTCATCGCCCGTCCGCACCAGCGCGAGCATGCGATGCATCACCGTTCGCGCCAGCACCTGCGTGCTTGCGCCCTCGCTTATCGACGTGAATCGCTTGAAGAGCACGTCCAGCGCAACCAGCGTCGAGGCCATGATCGTCGCGCTGATCGTCAGGGCGATCAGCAGTTCGATCATCGAGAAACCTCGCCCGCACTCTCGCCTCGAGGCTCCGGCCTGTTTCAGTTCGGAGTGCTTCACTTGCGGCCCTCCTTGTAGGTGCCCAGGACCGGATACGCGGACAAAGGCAGCATGATCCCGTCGGGCATCGGCGCATCCGGATCCCAGTTCAACGCGACTCGACCCATGCCGTAGAACGGCACCGCACGCGCGCCCGCCGCGATCTGTGCGGCGGTCGGATTCTGCGTCGGTCCAAGGTCCGGCAGGCCGTCACCGTCCAGGTCCCACCCGACGATTCGCTGGCCGTTGACCAGCGGCAGGGTCGCCGGGTCGAGCGACTCGCGATCACCATCATCCGGTCCGAAGTAACCGAGCGAGACGTTGAAGTTCGCGGTGTTGCCCACGGGCTGACCGTACTGGACCAGCGGGCCCTCGCCGCGAACCGGGGCGTAGGTTGTCAGCAGCGTGCCGTTGATCGTCGTGGTGCCGCGCACGTCCAGCACTCCGGCGACGATCGTGCCCTGCAGCGTGACATTCTGCGCAGCACTGGCGAGCCCGGCGGTGACAGCGGCATCCGTCGGTGAGTTGAAGTGACCGATATCCACTGAGTAATTCGGTGCCATGAGCGAGCTCTTGGCAATCTCCGGCAGGTCCGCCGAGTCCGGATTCATCTGCGGGTCGCTCGGGCTGGTCGGGTGCCTCTGGCTGAACTGCGTCGAGCCGGTGAACTGGATCTTGTTACGCACGTTCTCAAACACCTGAGGCGTATCCGTCGCGAGGCTCCCCACAAACGTCGAGTTGTGGAAGCGGATGTTGTTGCTGTACAGCTTCGTGTCGCGGGCCGCACCCGTTCGGGTCTGGCCGTCGATCACGGGAGGATCCGGAAAGTCGTTGTAGTTCGCAGGGCCGTCGATGATGTTGCCGGTGGTGTACCGGAGAAAGTCCGACTTATCCAGCGGCGCCGTGGTCGCGACCGGGCGGCCCTGCGTCGCGTTCCACTCCAGCCGTCCGTATAGCGCCCAGTTCTGATGCGTGTTGCCCTGGATCGACTGCACATGGGTCACGCCGATAAACGTGCAGTTGACGAACAGCGCGTTGTTGCCCCGCGGGATTCGCACATTGCGGAAGGTCATGTTCTCGTACCGCGGCCGGATGTACCAGTCCGTGAACTGCGGGCTGTTGAACGGCATCTTCTCCCACAAGTCCTGCCCCGTCAGCGCCCGAGCCTGCGCGTTGGTCATCGTCGCGGGATTGAAGTACCGCGGCCGGCTGCGATCCGACTTGGTCTCGACGTATGTCGCCAGATCCGAAGTCCCGATGCCGAGCTGCGCCGCGACCTGCTGGGCAAAGGTCTGCCCATCGGCGAGATTGGTCATGCTGTTACGCGAGTTCGTGAACGAACTGTCGGAGATGCTCGGCAAGTCATCGGCGGAGCGCCCAAAGAGCGTCGGTGCTGTTCCCTTCGCGGCGACGGTCGAGCCCTGCAGATATGTCGAGAGATTCGCCCCGCCGCGCGCCAGGCTCCACGCCTGGCTCGTCGCGCGGAACTCCAGACGGCCGCGGACCTTGGCGTAGGGATCGTTCCGATCCAGCACGCCGTTGCGCCAGCCCGCCATCACATCAGGATACAGCCCGGTGATCGCGTCGAAGTCCGTGATCGCCTCGCCCGAGTCCCACCGGCCGTTGTTGTTCGAGTCGGTGAATCCGGAGACCTGGTTCCGATTGCGGTCCGGCACACAACTGTCGATCAGCAGGGCCAGATCTTCGTTGACGGTGAACTCCGCCGTGTTGCCCGCCGCGGGCGTGCCAGCGGTCAGGGCGTTGCTCAGCGTCACGCGTCGATCGCCGTTGGAGTCAAAGTGCGACAGGAAGATGTCGTAGTCGTCAACATACCCATCGCGCGTGAAGTCGGCGAACGCGCTGTCGGCCTGGCCATCGTTGTTGTAGTCGAGCGCATTGGACGGAATGCCCAGGGACTCCGTGCGGTGATTGACGCGAAGCCGCGAGTCGCTGTCGACATCGCGGGCCCTTACGCCCGTGAAGAAGTCGTTGAGTTTCCGGTCGAGCGTGCTGTCAAGCTCGTAGAAGTCCGATCGCGTCACGAGCGGATCGCCGTTGGTCGAGGCGACATCGTTGTAGGTCACGCCGAGATTGCCGTTGACCATCGCGTTGCGACCGACCAGCACGCGCGACGCCGAGAGAATGCCGTGACGGTGGCGCTTTGCGATGCGGAAATCCTGCTGGATCGTCCGCGTCAGCGCCCGCGAAGCCTCACCGGCCGACGCCGCACCGTACGCGAAACTCGAACCGTCACGCGAAACGCTCGAGTACCCCGTGACGAACACGCGGACCGTGACGCCGTCGGCCAGCGGGGCATAGACGATCTGGTAAGCAGACGGACTCGCGGGAGGGGCCCCGTTCTCGCGATCCTGCGTCGTGCCCTCCAGCGCAATCGCCGGAGTGCTGACCCAGTTGCGATCGCGGTACTCATCGTCATCCGTGCCGGCGGGCGCACTGACCTTCGCGGCGTCCTCCGGAACACCGGAGATCGACACGGTGTTCACATCCGCGTTGTGGATGTTCACCAACGCATCAGCGATGCCTCGCGGCGTGGTCTGCTCGGCGTATCCGATCGGCGGCATCACCCGAACCTGACCGTCGCCCGATTCGGGCGCGCCATCCCAGATTCGCTCTCCGAAGCCCTGATCCACCTGCCCGCGCTCAACAACAAACCTTGCCGAAGCCGACGCCAGCCGCGATGCGGCAACACTCAGCCCGGTCTCCGCCGCCGCCAGGGCGGAATTGACCTGAATGTGGGTCGCCGCGGTACGCAGGTTGCCCTGACTCACGACCGCAAGCGCGACGCTCAGCGACCCGAAGATCACCAGGAACATCATCGCCAGCACGGACACCACGCCGCGCCGTCGATTCGCGAACATCAGCTTGGTCGCACGCTCAAACGCTCGCATGGCAGTTCCCTTCAAGCCCCCGGACCCGATACACGCCGTCGCCCTGCTCGGCCCGCTCCCCGACACCATCCGATCGTCCCGCCGTTACGGCTGAATGAACACAAGCCTCGCCATCTCCCGCGGCGCGGCATCCAACGGTCCCTGGTAGAACGCCGTGATCGTCACACGCAGCGGAAACTGATCCACCGCGACCGGAGGGCTGCTCTGGGTCGCGTTGCTCGCCACCGCCGTCGATGTGTCAAAGGGCAGCACCTTTTCCACCCGCACGCGCTGGCTCCACCCCTGCATGGAGACCGGCTCACCCTCGGCGTTCTCCATGATCGTGCCGTCGGGCATCACTTCGCTGATCGCCAGGCCCGCGGAGTCGATCGGCCCGGCGAACGTCGCGCCCGCGCCGAACGTCGCGCCGTCGTAGTCATCAAGGTCGTTGTAGTACAGGAACGATGTCTCACTCGTCTCCGGCCCCCACCCCTGGAGCGTCGCCGACTGCCCCGTGCCCTCGAAGTACAGGCCCGTCACCGGATCGTGACGGGGCAGACGCCGCATCCGCTCACGCAGCTCCGTACACAGGTACATCCCTGTCGCGGCACTTGTCGAGTAGCGATTGTGCGCAAAGAACATCGCCTGGCTTTCGATCAAGGCCAGCACGCCAACGCCCAGAATCACCAGCGCCAGCGCCGCCTCGAGCAGCGTGAATCCGCCGCGACGACGCGATCGCCCTCGCGTGCCTTCCCGCCGCCCCACGCGCCCCTGCACGCCCGCACGGTCGATCACTTCATGCGCGTTCATGCGTGCTCCGCTCCTTCCGTCCGACACTCCGCACCCGGTCGGCCGCACATCGCGGCCCCGCGATCCGAACCATCACTTGACAATCTGCGACATCTTGAAGATCGGCAGGATGATCGCCATCGCGATGAAACCCACCACCGAGCCCATCAGGATGATCATGATCGGCTCGATCATGCTGGTAACCGCCTTGATCTGATCCTTGAGCGTCTTGGCGTAGTACGTGCTGATTTCATCGAGCACCTCGCCGAGCTTGCCCGATTCCTCGCCCGCACTGATCATCTGGACCACCGCCTGCGGGAGCAGCTTTGTCCGCGTGAGCGTCGAGCAGATCTTCTTGCCCTGCTTGACGCTCGCCTCCACGCTCCGCCACATCGACTCGTACAGCCGATTGCCCGAGATATCGCCCGTGATGCTGATCACGTCAAGCATCGGCACGCCGGCATTGACCAGCTGGCCCATCGTCTGGAGCGATCGCGAGATGTACAGAGCCCGGAACATCCCCTTGACCACCGGGATGCTCAGCTTGGCCTTATCCAGGAAGAAGCCGCCGACCTCCGTTCGCGCAAAGGCGAAGAAGCCCGCCGCGACGACAACCAGGGCCCCGATGATGAACGGCCACCGCTGCACCATGAAGTCCGACACACCCATCAGGAAGTTCGTCGCCCACGGCAGCGCGTCCTCCTTGCCCTGGAAGACGGTCTTGAACTTGGGCAGCACGAACGTCAGCAGGAACACCGTCACCAGAACCGCCATCGTGCCGATCACGCCCGGGTAGATCGCTGCACCGACGACCATCTTGCGGGTCTCGATCTGCTGGGCGATGTAGTCGGCGATGCGATCGAGCATCTCCGCGAACGAACCGGACATTTCCGACGCACGCGTCATGTTGATGTAGAGCGGGCCGAAGAGCTTCGGGTACTTCTGCAGCGCCTGGCTGAACTGCTTGCCCGCCTCGACATCGTTCTTCAGAGACAGGATCACCTTCTTGAAGCCCGGATGCTGCGTCTGCTCCGCGATGCCCTCGAGCGCCGACCGCAGATTGATGCCCGCCCGCATCATCACCGCCAGCTGCGTCGTGAAGTCCAGAACGTGCTTGGCCTTGGGCCGTCCCGCGTTCATGTCGCGGAACTTCTCCATCAGCGATGCACGGTCCAGACCCGCGATCATCGGGTTGACCTGCAGCACGTGCTGGCCCTGATTGCGCAGGATCGTCGCGGCCGTCGCCACGCTGTCGGCAACGACAACGCCGCTGACGACCTGCCCCGTGCTGTTGCGAACCTGATAGCGATAGTTCGGCATCGTGCGCTCCGGCGTCCTGCTCAGGCGGCCAGCATGCGGTCAAGCTTGTCCGGCATGGTCGCCGCGGCGATCGCGTCCTCACGCGAGATCATCCCGTTGAAGTACAGCTCCCCGATCGAGCGATCCAGCGTCTGCATGCCCATCGCGCGATTCGTCTCGATCACGTTGGGGATCTCGAACGTCCGGCTCTCACGGATGAGGTTCCTGACAGCCGGCGTGCACAGCAGCACCTCCACCGCGGGACACATGCCCGGCTTGTCGCTCCGCGAGAACAGCGTCTGGCTCACCACGGCCTGCAGCGTATTGGCGAGCATCGAACGGATCTGGTTCTGCTGGCCCGCGGGATACATGTCGATGATGCGTTCGACCGTCTGGGCCGCGCTGCACGTGTGCAGCGTGCTGAGCACCAGGTGGCCCGTCTCGGCCGCCGTGATCGCGAGCTGCGTCGTCTCCAGGTCGCGCATTTCGCCCACCAGGATGATGTCCGGATCCTGACGCAGCGCGTGCTTGAGCGCACTGGCGAACGTCGGCATGTCCGACCCCAGCTCACGCTGCTCGATCAGCGACCGCGCCGAGTTGAACGTGTACTCAACAGGATCCTCGAGCGTGATGATGTGCTTGCTGTACCGCTCGTTCATCGCCTGAATCATCGCCGCCAGCGTCGTGCTCTTGCCCGAGCCCGTCTCGCCCGTCACCAGAACCAGACCCCGCGGCAGGTACGTCAGCCTCGTGATCACCTCCGGCAGGCTCAGCTTCTCCAGCGGCGGAACCTTCGTCTTGACCACACGCATCGCAAAGCCGAGCTGCCCCTTCTGCACGTGCGCGTTGACACGGTACCGGGCCAGCCCCTCGGCGAAGTACGAAAAGTCAGAGTCCTTGCTCTGCTCAAACCGTGCCATCGCCTCCTTGTTGGCCATCTGCTCAAGGAACCGCCGCGCGTTCTCGGGCGTCAGAATCCCGAGCCCCGCGAGCGGCTGCACCACGGTGTTCACCCGCACCATCGGCACGTGATTGGCAATGAGGTGGATGTCCGACGCGTCCGCGTCCTGCGCCGCCTTGAGAACCTCCAGCAGGCCCATGTTGGACGTCGAGAAATTGGCTGTCGCGCTCATGTTCGCTCCAGAGTCAGACCCATCGCGCCGCGCACCGCCGCGCATCATCCCCTTTCTCGGCCGGAATTTCCGCCTGCTTGCCCCGCTTGAGCGATCGCCCTCACCCGCCTCTCTCCGCGCCCCATCCCCACCCGCACACCCCTCACACCCCGCGCACCTCTCCAGACTTCTCGGCCCACGCCCGCTCCCCACACCGCCCCGCTTCAAAACGAACGCGGGCCCGGAAACCTCGCGGCTCCCGGGCCCGTCATGATCGCTCGTGCAATTGTCGTCCTGAGCCGGCGAGAGCCCCCTATGGCCCGAGAACCCGAATCACTGCGCGTTGGCCGTGCGAACGGCGTTCTCGAGGGTCGCGCGTGCCTGCTCGAGCTTGGTTTGCTCGGTCACACGCCGGGCGACCATCGAATCAATCTCCGACTCCTGGCGGTTCATCTTCGTCAGCAGATTCCGGTACGTGTCGGTGTTTCGGTCCAGGGTTCCGAGCATGCCGCTGACGCGAGTCTGATCCTTGCGCAGCTTCTCGACTTCCTGATCGATCTGCGTGATCACGCGCTCCTGCGCCTCCACCGCGCCGCGCAGCCGCGCGAGCTCCTCGAACATCGCCATGACCGCCGGGCTGATCTTGCCCTCTTTCTGATACGCCATCAGCGTCTCTCGCGAGAAGTCGAAGATGCCAAGCGTCTCCAGATCGGTTCGCTCCTGTCGCACCGTCAGGCTCGCGCTCTTGCCCGCGGGTACATCGAGGCGGAATCGGTACATCGACTGCGTCTGCTCGTCGGCCTTGGCCGGCGCCTTGAGATCCCACCCATCCAGCCGCGGATGCTCCGCGATGATCTCTCGTCCACGCTTGAGGTCCTTGTTATCGAACGTGTACGTCACATCGCTCACGCTCGCGACGCTCTGCTGCACCGTGCCGAGAACGATCTTGATCTGCCGCACCGTCCGGTCGCCAGCGTTACGCACCGTGACCGCGACGTCAAGGTCCACCGCGTACGCCAGCAGCCGCTTGTCACCGGGGGCGATCTGTCCGATCTGCGCATCGCCGGCGTATGACGCCCCGTCGAACACGCTCATCGGCCCCGGCAGCAACTGCAGTTCCGACGTATTGCGAATCTCCACCCCGCGCATCGGATGATCCGCCCGATCGCCCTGGTTGAAGATGCTCACCCGCCGCGCATCCACATTCGTCGTCAGGAACGGAATCATCGCCGAGCGCTGCCGCTCGATGGTCACCGGCGTGTTCATCTCGAACTGGAAGATCTCACCGACCTCGCCCGCGGTCGCCTGGGCCTTGGGCGCGTAGTCGCTCATGTTCTGCGCCCGCACGTCGAATCCCGAATAGCCCGCTCGGTCGCGCCCCGCTTCCCCGCCGCCACCGGACCCCGGAGAACCCGGCGCGCTCGCTCGGGCCATCCGCATCGGTGCCGCATCCGCCGCCGGGGCCATCGGCTGGGGCATCCGGAACGGGGATCCCGTAGTACCGCTCCGAGGGTCGCCGCTCGGCGGCAACCCCGCCTCCATGTTGTTCACCGCCAACTCAAACACCCGCGGCGAAACGCCCGGGATCGTCGGCACCGCCACCAGCGGCCGCCCCATGTACAACGGCTCGTAAAGGTCCATCTGGAAACTCACCGGCCTGCCGCTCACCAGCGCCAGCCGCACGTTCGTCCAATCCTGGTCGGTCGTGTTCTCAACAATCGCCCAACCCTGCATCACACCCGTCGATGCCCCGCCCGCCTTCGCATCGCTCTCGGGCAGAATCATCCGGTAGCTCGTCTTCCAGACCGGCGTCTCGTGAACATACCCCACGGCGACGCGACGCTCGCCCGGCCCCGACAGCGTGATGTCCAGCGTCTTGGTCCGCTCGGCTCGAGACTCCGCCAGCGCCATCAGGGCCCGATTCAGGTCCGCCGCAAGATCCTTGTCCTCAATCTCAAACGATGTGATCGTCGGCACCTGCACCGACCGAATCCCCTTCTCCGTCAGGATGTTCACCACCGCCGTGTCGATCACCGCCGGCGATCCTCCGCCGCTCCCGCCACCCTGCGGAACCTCGCGTGTCTCCACACTCAACACGGTCCCACGCACCGGCGCATCGGCCGTCATGAGCGTCACCATCGACCCTCGCAGCCGCGAGAGCAGACTCGGGATCGACGGGTTGTCGCCGATCTGCAACGCGAACGACCCGAGCCGACGGGAGATCGGGTCCTTCGTCGGGTAGGACACGCTGTCCACCCGCCCGCCATCCAGGTCCAGCACCTGCAAGCTCTTGATCACATCGTTGATCTGGCTCACGTCAAACGGCATCGACAACTTCGCGTCGTTGCTCACCGTTCCCGTGCGCTGAAAGTACCCCACGCCGGAGCGGTACAGCACCACCCGGCTCAGATTCAAACCCGCCGCTCGCTCCGCCTGAGCAACGTCCGCCGCCTTGGCCCCCTGCGCGGCGTTCCCGCCGTCTCGCCCCTGGGCCGCCGCCATCGGCGCGATCGCCATCATCGTCCCCGCAACAAGACCGATCACCACCGCGACCGCGTTTCCGTTCATCTTCCTGCTCATGTTCAACTCCAGAGGGTGCTCGACAGACATCTCCAACGCGTTCACAAACACCCGGTTCCCGCCACAGCGTACATGCTCGCCAGCGGCCCGCGGGTTCACACAATCCGCAGATATCCGCCCGATCGTCACCGATGCGGCCACCTTCCTGCCAGTAGATTCCCCTTTGCGCCCATTCTCAAGCAGGTCGGCCCAGAAAGGCCGCATGCCCGAAAATCCCCCACCGCAGCACCGCCCGCCTCTCCCCTCCTGACAATCCGCGGCGTTTCAACGCAAACGGCCCTCCACGTCGCTTCCCAACCCCACCCGTCCCTCTCTACCCTTCCGGGGCCTTCCGCGCTCGGCTCGCCCCACCTCCGCCCGCCGCGACGCGTCGGTTCGTCCCCCGGAGCACTTCATGCAACTCCCGGTTCTCAAGCTTCCCATCTCCGGCGTCGAAACGCCCTCCGATGCTCGCCGCTCCGCAATCGCCGCAGACCTCGCCAAACTCGCCCGCGGCCAAGTCCGCTTCGGCCGCCACGACCGAATGCTCTACGCCACCGACGCCTCGCTCTACCAGGTCGAGCCACTCGGCGTCGTCGTCCCGGCAGACATCAACGACGCTCAAGCCGTCGTTGAGTACTGCTTCGAGCACAAACTCCCCATCCTCCCCCGCGGCGGCGGCACATCGCTCGCCGGACAATGCACCGCTGAGGCCATCGTCCTGGACTGCTCCGCGTTCCTCCGCGGCATCCGCGACCTGAACACCGCCGACCGCACCGTCTACGCCGAGGCCGGCGTCGCGCTCGATGAACTCAACAACGAACTTGCACGCCGCGGCGCCGGTCTGTTCTTCGCCCCCGACCCCGCCACCACCGCGCAGGCCACCATCGGCGGCTGCATCGGCAACAACGCCGCCGGCTCACGCAGCGTCAAGTTCGGACGCACGGTCGACTCCATTCTCGCCATCGACACCATCCTTTCCAGCGGCGCACGCGTCCGCTTCGCGCCCGCCGCAGGCCGCGAGAACGCCATCGCGCTCAAACTCGCCGACCGTGTCATCGAGATCACCCGCGCGCACGAGGCCCTGATCCGCGAGCGATTCCCCAAGACCCTCCGCCGCAACGCCGGCCTCGCACTCGACCTCATCCTCGCCCAGCTCGATGCGGGCGCCGACGCGCACACGCTGAACCTCGCCCCGCTGCTCTGCGGCAGCGAGGGCACGCTCGCCATCACCACCGGCGCACTCTGCAAGCTCTTTCCCACGCCCCGCGGCAAGGGCCTTGCGCTCCTGAGTTTCCCGAGTGTCGACGCCGCGATCGACCTCGTTCCGACGATTCTTCAGACCGGCCCGAGCGCTGTCGAACTTGTCGACGATGTGGTGATCGAAGCCGCACTGGGCAACATCGAGTGCGCACGCTACGTCGAGGCCTTCCCACGCCTGCCCTCGGGCGACCTTCCCGGCGCGGTGCTCTATGTCGAGTATCAGGAACCCGCCCCGACCGACGTCGATTCACGCTTTGATCGCTTGCGATCGCTGATCGCCGCGGCTCCCGCCCGCTTCCTCTCCGACCCCGGACAAATGGCCGACGCGTGGAAACTCCGCAAAGCCGGCGAGCCGCTGCTGCACAGCCTTCCGGGCGCTCGCAAGCCCCTGACCTTTGTCGAGGACAACGCGGTACCGGTTGAGAATCTGGGCCGATTCGTCCGCGAGTTCCGCAAAATCGTTCAGCGCGAAGGCACTCGCGCCGCATTCTGGGCCCACGCCAGTGTCGGTGTCCTGCACGTGCGCCCACTGCTCGACCCCCACAACCAGGCCGACAAGGACGCACTGATCCGCATCGCCGTCGAGGTCGCCGACCTCGCCCGGGCCTGCGGCGGGATCATGTCCGGCGAACACGGCGACGGCAAAGTCCGAGGCCCGCTCATCGAGCGGTTCTTCGGCCCCGAACTCCTCAGCGCCTTCCGCCAGGTCAAGGCCGCCTTCGATCCTGCGGGCATCCTCAATCCCGGCAACATCGTCAATCCGGGTCCCGTCGCGTCGATCCTCCAGCGCACACGCATGGAGCCGAGCGCTCCGCAGGACGCGAACGGACACACCGACCCGAACGCTCTCCCCCACGTTCCGCCGACGCAAACTTACTTCAACTACGACCGCGATGAGGGCTTCGCACACGCCGTCGAACGCTGCAACGGCGCGGGCGTCTGCCGCAAGCAGTCCGGCGGCACGATGTGCCCCTCATACCGCGCCACCATGGACGAGCGTCACAGCACCCGCGGCCGCGGCAACGCCCTCCGTCTGGCCATCACCGGCCAACTCGCCGACGCAAACGCCACCGACACGGACCGCTACGCCGATCCGCAGACCATCGCCACGCTCGATCTCTGCCTGTCCTGCAAGGCGTGCAAAAGCGAGTGCCCCAGCAACGTCGACATCAGCAAACTCAAGGCCGAGTACACCGCCCAGCGCTACCGCGCACAGGGCCGCGTACCGATCTCCGAACTCCTCGTCGGCCACGTCCGCACACTCAATCGCATCGGCTCGCTCACTCCGGGCCTCGCGAACTTCGTCAATTCCCTCCCGCCGATGCGAGCCCTCATCAACCGCGTGATGCACATGCACCCGGCTCGCAGCATGCCGAAGTTCTCGACGAGCCTGTACCGCCGCGCACGCACACTGAAGCGACACGATGACGCCGCGGCAACCGCGGCGTCCACCTCACGCGTCGCCATGTTCGCGGATTGCTTCACGACGTACAACGAGAGCGACGTCGGCATCGCCGCGCTCCGCCTGTTGTCGCGGCTCGGATGGGATGTTGATCTGCCGCGGACCGGCTGCTGCGGCCGATCGATGATCAGTGTCGGCATGCTCGAACAAGCCATCGAAACCGCCGACGCCACGATCGCCGCGCTCCGCCCGGCCATCCTCGATCCGAACATCGACGCGATTCTCTTTGTCGAACCCAGTTGCCTCAGCGCGGTGAAGGACGATTGGCTCGAGCTCAACTGCAAGTCCCCGCTGGACCTCCGCAAAGACCTCGCCGCCAAAGCCATGCTCGTCGAAGAGTTCATCGAGTCCCGCTGGACGCGGCACCCGAACCAGAGCACCGTCAAGGCGCTCTCCGCCGCCGGAAGCGACGGCCCGCCCATTCTCCTGCACGCCCACTGCCACCAGAAGGCCCTCTGGGGCGCAGAGAGTTCCGCCAGGATCCTGCGCCGAATCGCCGCACGCCGCCTGACCGTCCTGAACACCGGCTGCTGCGGCATGGCCGGCAGTTTCGGCTATGACGCGGACAAGTTCGACCTGTCCATACGCATCGCGCACCTGTCAGGCCAGAACGGCGAACCCGGCGGCGGCGTCATGCCCCTCATCTCCACTCACCGCGCCGCCAACGCCGACGCGATCGTCCTGGCCACTGGCACGAGTTGCCGCCACCAGATCAAGGACGCCTCATCCCCCGCCACCCCCCACGCACTCCACCCCGTTCAATGGCTCAACAGCCTCATCGAGGACGGAGCCGAGTAGACCCGCGCGTCGCGCCGAGTCTTCCGCAATCGCCTTCCGTAAGGCGAATCGTTCCGTTACCCCGAGCGCGGCGTCACACCCGCATCGCCTTCTCCACAAGACCACCTGCCGCCTTGAGGTCCTTGCTCGCCAGCACCGCCTGAACCTTCGCGGGCTCGGCACCGGCCTTCACGAGCCACTCACCGAGCCTCGCCCAGAGCTTGTCCTGCGCCTTGCCCGGCGTGCTCAGCGCCAGCTCGCTGAGCGTCTCGCCCAACTTCTGCGTCACCGCCGCGTCTCGATGCTCGTAAAACCGACCAACGATCTTTTTCTGATACGGCGAGAAGTACTGTCCACCGGCCATGGCTGCTCCGTGCGATTGGCCGAATCGGGGCCCCCTGAGTTGCCCCCAAATTTCGGCACCATTTTTACGAACATACGCGGGATTTATCACCCGCCGATTGCGGCATTTCGTAGCAGCATAGCTCCAGACGCCGCCACTCGCGCATTCTCGCGGCTAGCGTCAGTCATGGCACACACCTACCCCTCGATCACGCCTCAGGAAGCCGCCAACCTCGTAAGAACTGGATCAATGGTCGGTTTCTCCGGCTTCACTGCGAGCGGATCCCCCAAGGCCGTGCCCGCCGCGCTCGCCCAACGCGCCCGCGACGAGCGCGCCGCCGGTCGCGAGTTCAAGTTCAAGTTGCTCTCCGGCGCATCCTGCGGCAAGGCTGATGAGGATCTCGGGGCCGCCGAGGCCCTGAGTTGGCGTGCGCCGTTCCAGTCCGCCAAGAGCCTCCGCAACGCCATCAACGCCGGCAAAGTCGCGTTCATGGACATGCACCTGTCGGACGTCGCCCAGAAACTCGAGTTCGGGTTCCTGGGTGAAATGGACCTGGCCGTCGTCGAGGCGACCGACATCACGCCCGATGGGCGTGTCTATCTCACCAGCGGCGTTGGGATCACGCCGTCGATCCTGCGCGTCGCCAAGCGTGTGGTGATCGAGATCAACGAGGCTGTCAGCAAGCGTCTGTACGAGATGCACGACATCGCTCGGCTGCTGCCACCGCCGCACCGCTCGCCGATCGCGATCCTCGACCCGCTGGATCGAATCGGCACGCCCTTCGCAGTCGTTGACCCCAAGAAGGTCGTCGGCGTCCTGCGCACGAATCAGCCCGACGGCAATGAACCATTCAGCCCGCCCGACGCGATCAGCACACAGATCGCCGGGCACGTTGAGGCGTTTCTGGTTGCGGAGATGAAGGCCGGGCGCATTCCGCCGCAGTTCCTGCCCTTGCAGGCGGGCGTGGGCAATGTCAGCAACGCGGTGATGACGGCGCTCGGTCAGAGCCAGAACATCCCCGCGTTTTCGATGTACACGGAAGTGCTTCAGGACGCGCAGATCGCTCTGATGCGCTCGGGCCGGCTCCTGGGCGCGAGCACCTGCTCGCTGACCCTCAGCGATGCGGTGATGCAGGAGGTCTACAGCGACATGGACTTCTTCGCGCCGCGCATCGTCCTGCGGCCGCAGGAACTGAGCAACAACCCCGGCGTCGTGCGGCGGCTGGGCGTCATCGCGATCAACACCGTACTGGAGATGGACCTGACCGGCTGCGCAAACTCGACGCACGTCATGGGCACCCAACTCATGAACGGCGTAGGCGGGTCGGGAGACTTCACCCGGAACGCCTACCTCTCGATCCTCATGGCACCCAGCACCGCCAAGGGCGGGAGCATCTCAACGGTCGTTCCCATGACGCCGCACGTGGATCACAACGAGCACAGCATTCAGATCCTCGTCACCGAGCAAGGCCTCGCCGACCTGCGCGGCCTCGGGCCGACCGAGCGGGCCGAGACGATCATCTCCAAGTGTGCTCACCCGATGTACCGCGACGCGCTCCGCGCGTACACCCGCTCGTGCGCACCGGCGCACCTCAGGCAGAACCTAGAAACCGCATTCGCCTGGCACCTCAACCTCGCACGTACCGGGAAGATGCTCCCGACGTGACTCACGCCCGCATGGATCCCGCCGGGTCCGGCTTGAGTTCGCGGAACGCCGGATTGGGCATGAGCATGGCCACTTCCTCGTTTCGCTCCGGGACGACACCCTGGAGCACGAGGCGGACCAGTTCGATGCGGCTGCGAACGTTCAGCGTCGCGTAGATCCGCCGAACATGCGTGTGCACCGTCTCGCGGCTGCGAAAAAGCCGCTTGCCGATCTCGGCCTCCGTCATCGGCTCAAGCAGCATCGGCAGGATCTGTGCCTGTGCCGGTGTGAGCCGGGCGAGAATCGGTTCGAGATTCATTGGCTGCAACTCGCTCATGATGCCCTCTGCAATCTGGCGGACCGGGCGAATACGAGATACGCGCCCGGCCCTCCCGCACGAACAGACTCGACACAAGGACCGTGACGCGAGGCCCCTCTTCGAGATGTTCAAACGGACCCACAAAGACCCACTCAGTTGAACGCCTGAGTGTGCCGTATGTTTCGGCCTAAAGAGGCTCAATTCACCGGTTGGGGTGATTTTCCCCACTTTTGGGCATGCTCACCCTCGATTCTGGCGAGCCAAGCTTGATGCGACGCGCCCAAATCATCCACAAAAACGGAAAGATCGAGCGTCAGCGAACTGCTTGAACGTTCTGAGCCAGGTGCGTCGGGCTGACGGTGCCGACGATGGCCGACGCGACGCCGGGAGTTTCGCAGATCGCGCGAAGCGTCGCTGACGGGTCGCCCGCATGTCCGCTGGCGAGAGGCTTCTTGATGAGCACGCCCACGCCGCGACGACGCGCGAAGGCCAGCGCGGGCTGCTCGACCTGACCGTGAGCCACCGGCGCGAGCATGAGCACATCGGCGACGACCGCCGCCAGCGCGGCACCTTCGCTTGTGCCGGCGGAGACGCCCGCGCATCGGACGAGCCCGCGCTGCTGGAGGCGCTGGAGCTCGCCGATGGCCTCGCCGCGCTGGAGGATAGCGACATCGGCCGCCCCGGGGCCTGAAGATGCAAAGTGCAGAAGAACGATGTCGAGCCGATCGGTCGCGAGCCTGCGGAGGCTGCGCTCGACACTGTCACGAATCGCCTCGGCTGAAAAATCGTACGAAGAGGTCGCCGAGCCCGGGTCGAAGCTCTCGCCGACCTTTGTGCAGAGCACCCAGCGGTCACGCGGGGCGACCCGCGGCAGGAGCACGCCCATCCGCTCCTCGCTTGTGCCGTAGGCCGGTGCGGTGTCGATGAGCCGGACATTGAGATCCGCCGCGGTCGACAGCAGCGTGATGACTTCGTCATCACTCGGGATGCGCACAGGTTTGGGGTACTTGAGCCCCTCGCTGCGACCGAGGGCGACCGTGCCAAGGCCGAGCGCCGAGACCATGAGCCCCGTCTTGCCCAATGGGCGGAGCGGGAGAGGTTGAGTCGGGGCGGGCGATGGGCTGCTCATGATCGCGCCCCTGCCGCGCGGTGCGTTGGTGCCGTCCACCGCACATTCTGATCGAGCCACGGCAGGACCGCGGGTCGGGGAACGGGCCAGGAGGACAGATCCGGGCTCACCATCGATTCAGACGCCGCAGCCGCGCGCGGCAGATCTGCGTGCATCGCGAGCACCTTGTCTGCGACAAGCGGTGCGAAGGCGAGTTTGGTGGGCCACGCCGCGATGACCTCGCCGCCCGCAACGGGCACACGTGTGATCACCGGCTCATCCGGCCGCGTGCCGTCTGCCGTCAGGCCCTCGGCGCGAACCCATCTCGTGGTAGCGAACTCCGCTTGCGTCAGATCGACCCACGGCAGACAGGCCCGCAACTCATCGCGCACGTGGGCGATCAGGTCCGCGGGGCTCATGCTCACGCCGCGCTCGGCGGGCAGGCCACCGATGTTCCAGACCACGCGACCGGCGTCGTCGCGCTGGCTGGTGATGGTGATGCGTGGCTTGTCGGAAAGGCTGCCGGCGATGCAGTGGCCGAAGATCATGGGCAGTTTCGCCGCGCGAGCCATGACCATGTGCAGGGGCCGGACTTGTGACGGCGCGCGCGACGCCAGGCCGAGCGCTGCGAGCATCGGCGCGTTGCCCTCGCCGGCGCACATGACCACGGCCCTCGCGGCGAGCGTCAGGCGGTCGCCGCCGCCGGGCGAAGTGATCGCAACCTGCAGCGGACCGTCGGCGATGATCTGCGCGTTGCCCATCAGCAGCGCGGGCACGATCGAGTGCTCGTCTGTGCCGCCTGCGCGCTGCGCCGCTCGCGCCAGCGATGCCATCAGTGACGCCGGGTCGATGACGGTCTCGTCGACTTCGTAGACACCAACGTTCGAAGGCGCATCGACGAAGGCATCGGGCCGCGACCCGACCGCGAGCGCCCGTACGGGGGTCCGTAGAGCCTTGCTCGCCGCGAGGCCCGCAAGGCGCGAAAGCGTGCCCGTGGTTGTCCAGAGCAGTTGCGATCGGCTGAGAACTCGCACGTCGGAGAGGTCGGGCGTAGCGATCGCCGGATCATCGCGGCGAGTGGAGAGGTCACGTGGGCTGAGCGCATCGGCCCAACGTTGCGGCATGGCGGCGATGGCCAGCGATGCGCGGCTGGCGCTCCCGGTCAGCGCATACTTCACCCCGCCGTGGATGATCCCCTGCGAGCCGATGGTCTGACCGTCGCCGAGAGCCGTGCGCTCGACAAGCAACGCCGCGAGCCCTGCGCGGCGGAGGGCCCAGAGCGTCCAGAGCCCCGCGATGCCGCCGCCGATGATCACGGCATCGACGCTTAGGCTCGGCACGCCCGCATCACGGCTCCCGGGATCGTGGCTTGTTTTCCTGTCGCTGCCGTTCGTCATGGCGTCGGAGCTCCCCTTGGCAAGAACAACACGAAGGCGCCAGCGGCAGCGAGGATTCCCAGGCCGTTGCTCAGCAGCACGTACACGAGCATCGTGCCGGCACGGCCGTCGCGGAGCAGTTGGACACTCTCGATGGCCAGCGACGAGAACGTCGTGAATCCCCCGAGTACGCCGACGGCCAGGAGCATCCACAGCCGCGTCACCACCGGGCTCGCGTCGGCTTGCATCGGCGAGCCGCCGGGCAGCAGCCTCGCGGCGAAAACACCGATGAGCGCACAGCCGAGCAGATTGACCGCGAGCGTTCCGGCGGGGAAGCCCGGGCTGGAGGGGCGAATGACACCGACGAGCAGGAATCGCAGCAGCGAACCGCACGCACCGCCGAGGGCGACCAGAAGCGCGACAGGCGTGGACAGCAGCAAGGACTTCACGTACGAGCCTACGGCTGCAACCGCGTGCTGGTCCACGCCGAGGCGACAAAGCCATCGGCATCATCGATCCGGGCGGGCGTGAGGGTGCGTGTCCAAACGGCTCGGTCGTGAAGGCGGGCGGAGTGACCTCGCCAGAGTTCGCAGCGGGAGATCCAGATTCGGAACCCGCCCCAGTGCGCGGGACGCGGCACATCGAAGCCCGCCGATGCAGCCCGGCTCAGGGCCTCGAGTTCGGCACGCCGGCCCGCAACGCCAAAACGGGCCTCGGCCTGCTCGTTCTGACGCAGAAGGAGTTCCCGGCTCTCGAGCGGCTCGCTCTGGTTGCTCGCCCACGCCGCGACGCGGCTGAGCACCGGACGCGATCGAAAGTACGCATCGCTCTCCTGCGCGGGGCTCCGCGTGGCCAGGCCCTCGATGCGCACCTGGCGATCAAGGTGATCCCAGTGAAACGTCGCGGCGACGCGCGGGTTAGCGAGGATCGCTCGACCCTTGCGCGACTGTTCGTTGGTGTAGAAGACACAGAATCCACGTTCGAGATCGATCTTGCGGCAGAGAACGATCCGGGCGCTCGGCCAGCCGTCGGGATCGATCGTCGACAGCGACATCGCGTTGGGGTTGGGCTGCACGCCCTTGCTCGCGGCTTCTGTCATCCACGCCTGGAGCGTGCTCAGCGGTTCCGAGGGAAGTTCCTCCGGCAGCGTCTCGTTGCTGAATATGCACGCGCCGGAGAGCGGATCGATCACGGTCGGATGAGCTGGATCAACCATGCTCAACGATAGTGACCGAACACCCAGAAGGAGGCGGAGTCGCGGCCGCCGCCAGACCGAATCGCCCGCGATCCCGCCGGGTGCGAACGGGTACCGGACGGGTCTGACGGCTCTATGTCAGTGGACAGATTGCGGACAGGCCTGTCGCTTGCGCGGAGAAACGCGAGAAGGCCGGTACGCCCCACGAATCCGACGTAGTCTTCGATCGGAACTCCGCCGAGCGTCGGCGCCGACACGAGCCGACCGAGCATCGCATGCACGAATGGGCCCGCTGAGCACATGAGCATTTTCCAGCCGGAACAAACCGAGACCCGTGGCAGAGGGCGCGACCGCGACCGCGATCGTCGCCCGGCGGCGCTTGGGCCGCTGTTCGAGAAGCAGCCGCCGCAGAGCCCCGAAGCCGAGATGGCGCTGCTGGGGGCGATGGTTCTGGATCCTCGCGTGATCGTGGATGTGATGCAGATCGTCCGCGGTCCGGAGTCGTTCTACGCCGACCATCACGCGGCGATCTACGCGTCGATCACGGAGTTGTACGACCGCACGAGCACGGTGGACCTGGTGCTGCTGCTGGAGACGCTGCGCGACAAACGCGAACTCGAGGCGGTCGGCGGAACCGCGTACCTGGAGAAACTCGCGGCAGAGGCGCCGCCGTCGGTCAACGCGCCGCACTTTGCCAAGATCGTCGCGGACAAGTACAAGCTGCGCAAGCTCATCGACGCGGCCGGAACGATCCTCTTTGAGACCTATCAGGGAGGCCAGGCCACCGGCGAGGAGGCGAAGAAACTCATCGATGCGGCTGAGCAGCGCATCTTCGAGATTGCTCAGGAGGAAGACGTCAGCCAGGTCGAGAGCCTCAGCGAGCTGCTCAGCAAGGAATACGACCGGCTCATCGCGATCGACATGGGTCAGAACGCCGACATGGGCGTGCTGACGGGATATCACGATCTTGACCGCGACCTTGGCGGTCTGCAACGCGGCGAAATGCTGATCCTCGCGGCGCGTCCGAGCATGGGAAAAACGGCGCTGGTGCTAAACATCGCCGAACAGATCGCGCTGGGCACGGACCAGCCTGCCAGCACGCACGCGGTTCGCGAGGGTGTGCCGATCGGGGTGTTCAGCCTCGAAATGAGCAAAAGCTCGCTCAGCCAGCGTCTGCTGAGTTCGTGGTCGGGGATCAGTTCGCAGAAGATCCGCTCGGGTCAACTGAGCAAGCGCCCGCCCAACGACGAGTACGCGCTGCTGCTGGCCGCGGCGCAGCAACTGGGTACCGCGCCAATCTACATCGATGACACGCCCGGGCTGACGCTGATGGCCATGCGAGCCCGAGCGCGGCGGATGGTCGCGCAGCACAAGGTCCGCGTCATCATGATTGACTACCTCCAGCTTCTGAGCAGCCCGGCGCAGGCGCGGGAGAGCCGTCAGGTCGAGGTGTCGGCGATCAGTCGCGGAATCAAGGCGCTGGCCCGCGAGCTGCAGGTGCCGATCATCGCCCTGAGCCAGCTCAATCGCGGGCCGGAGGGGCGCGACGGCAACCGGCCGCGGCTGAGTGACCTGCGTGAATCGGGATCGCTGGAGCAGGACGCGGACGTCGTACTGCTTCTGCACCGCGAGGAGTACTACCACATCCAGGATCCGGAGTGGCAGAGCAGCAACCCGGACAAGATCGGCCTTGCGGAACTCATCATCGCCAAGCAGCGCAACGGTCCGACGGGCGTTGTCAAGCTGACTTGGGACTCAACGACGACGCGCTTCAAGAATCACGCAGAGGCGGTGCCGTACGAGCAGTACGGGTCGAAGCCGGCGTCGCAGGCCCAGACTCCGGCCAACCCGTTCGCCTCCCCAGGCAACGCGGGCCCGAGTGCCGCTCCGATGGCCGTCGACGACTCGATGGTGGAGGCCGATCCGTTCGCATCGCCGCCGCCCACTGCGCCGCGGGGCGGCTGGCACTCGGGGCGGATGCAGGGGCCGGTGGAAAATCACCGTGACGGCGGAGGTCCGGATCGGGACGATGATGAGCCCGCACCGTTCTGAGCAGGGCTCAGAGCGAGGTGTTGCCACCGCCATTGGTGCCGGAGGAGAAGGCTGTGGAGAACGACATGACGGTGTTGTCGCGATAGATCCCGGTGCCGAAGAACCGGAGCCCCTCGCCGGTCAGCGACACCTCGTTGGAGACGCAGCAGCGGGTGATGAGATTGCCGACGCCGCCGCCGGAGGACATGACGATGCCGCGGTAGAAAGGCGTGCCGCTGCCGTTCCAATCGAACCCGCCGACGTTGCAGTCCTCGATTCGGCAATTGGCGCCAGAGACGGTGATGCCCGTGATGAGGCTGATGGTCTCGGCTGCGGCGGCGACGGCGCCCACGCCCGTAACCGTGCAGCGCCGCACGATCGTTCGGGTCGAACCCGCGAAGTTGGTCGCGATGCCAGTGAACTTGCTGTTGTGCACCCACAGGTCCTCGATCAGCAAGTCCGTGCTTGCCGCGGTGAGACCCAGCCCAAACTCGGCACCAACGACCCTGCCGTTCCGGATGGTCACGCGGGATCGAACGCCCGAGATGAAGATCACACGGCTGCTTGCCGCGGTGCTCGACGAGGTGACGGTGTAACCGTTGAGATTCAAGCTGACGTCGCTGGCCGAGATGGTGATGACAGCCGCACCGCTGCCGGAGAGGTTGCCCGTAAGGATGTACGAACCCGGCTGCGTGATCGTCGCGCCCGATGTTCCGCCGGGGATCGCCGTGAGCCCAACGGCGGTGCTGGCCGCGGGGATGCGGTTGTAGATTTCATCGAGCGTCCGTCCCGTTCCGGCCACTGAACCGGCCGGCGGATTCAACGGCCCGGCCGCTGCCCGCGAGGCGAGGACCGCGATTCCAGCAAGACCGGCCGCTCCAAGCACTGCCCGACGTTCCAAGTCACTCATGCGGAGAACATACCACAGGCGCGCCAGGCCGCAAGGCAGGTTCCCCCCTCACCCTCAGCGGCTCATGGGTACTCCTGCCTGGTCGGACGCATCATCACCTCGTTGAGATGCACGCCCGCGGGTTGACTGGCCACAAGCAGCACCACGCGAGCGACATCCTCGGGCGTGAGCACGGGGTCGATCGACTTCATAAAGGCGCCGAAGGACACGGGGTCGTATCCCGCAACGCTCTGGAACTCGCTGGCGACGATGCCGGGCTCGATCGTCGTCACGCGCACGCCGCGCGGGCCACAGGTGCGACGAAGGCTCTCGGCGAGCATGTGCACCGCGGCCTTGGCCGAGCCGTACATGCTCGAGAACGGCGAGAGATTGCGCCCGACGGTCGAGCCGAGGACCATGATGTCACGCGCCGTGGCGGGCCAGTCGCCGGGAACTTCGGGCGGCTTGGCCGCGGGCGGTGCGCCGACCTGCGGCGTTGCGACACCGATCATGCGCTCGCTTGCTGCACGCATGAGTTTCGCGGCGGCGAGAACGTTGACCCTGAACACCGCCTCCCACTGCGACGGGTCCGAGTCGTACACGCTGCCGCGAAGCCCGCGTCCGGCATTGACGATGACCAGATCGGCCTGCCCGCCGAACTCCGCCCGGCACGTGTCGAGCATCGCCGCGACGACGGAATCATCACCCGCATCACCGCTCACGCACGCGACGCGCCCGCCACGGGAGGCGATCTGCTCCGCGACGGCGGCGAGCCGATCGGCACGCCTCGCATTGATGACCACCGATGCCCCCGCCGCGGCAAGTGCTCGTGCGATCGCCTCGCCAATACCCGCCGAAGCACCGGTGACAATCGCCCTTCGCCCCGCCAACGCACGCTCGTTCACGCTCATCGCCGATGATAGCGGTGCGGGAACTCGGCACCGTTCTCAGCCCGGAATCGACGCGCGGGTGATGAGCAGCCCGGACGGCGCATCGGGGATGGAGCGAGCGGGCTTCGCGGTGGCCGCGGACGGAATCAGAATCGTCGTGGTCGCGCTGGTCGCCGCGGCGGACAGCGGGCGGAAGTCGCGCAGCGGGTCCGCCCCCGCCGTCACGGGCCACTCGAGCGGCTCCAGCGCCGGACGCATGCGTCCGAGCAGCAGACGCGAAGCGGGCGTCGTCAGGGGCATTGCCAGATCGGCCATCAGGACCGCGGGCGTGCCTTCGGGCGACAGGCTCGTGATGCGCCGGGCGATCGCCTGCACGGCGAGGTCTCGCGCTCGCGGCGATGCTGAATCCAGTTGCGTCGCGGCGATCGTCAGCGGACGGCTGCGGCTGCGTTCGATCACGCGGACGATCGTGCACGTTCGCGGCCGCGCGTTGCCCCAGGTCGCGCTTCCCGGTGTCTGCGGCGTGTCGCTGAGCCAGAAGGTCGCCTCGTCGACAACATCGAAGCGAGCGGCGCGGACCGCGACGGCGTTGTGCGGCCCGGCCGCGATGCCGTCGACCGAGCCCGAACCAATCACCGTGAACCCCGGCAGACGCGAGGCCAGATCGTCGAGTTGACCGCGACTGGCGCCGATGAACGCGATCACATCGGTTTCGGCCGCGAGCAGCGCCGCCGCCACGGCCGCGGGATCATGGGCCGCCGCCGTCTCTGCCGGCTCGGCGAACGTGTACGCGGCCATCGTCACATTGATATCGCGCGGGCGAAGCACCGCATCGAGCAGCCCCGGTCGCTTCTCAACGCCGGCGCATGCGGCGAGCCCCGTCAGGCACGCGCCGACGACCAGGAACGCGAGAAGGCACCGCAACCACGCCCGCCGATCAATCCAGTCCATCCACATGACTTCGCTCCCGTGCTCAGCCGATCATCGCCCACAGGTCACGCCAGTACGCCGGATAGGTCTTGGCGACACAGCCCGGATCGGCCACCTCGATCCCCGGCAGAGCCAGCCCGAAGAGCGCCAGGGCCATGGCCATGCGGTGATCGCGGTAGGTCTCCAGCCTCACGGGCCCCGCGGGCGGCCGCGAACGCAGCCCTGCCGCGGGCGGCGTGATGCGCAAGGCCTCGCCGTCGCCATCGCTGAGAATCTCGACGCCGACACCCACGCGGGTCAGTTCGGCGCTCAGGGCCGCGAGGCGGTCCGTTTCCTTGACGCGCAGCGTGTGGAGCCCGCGCAGTGTGCTCGGGCCCCTGGCGAAGCAGCAGACCACGCTCAGCGCCATCGCCGCATCGGGAATGTCGGCGAGGTCGGCATCGATGCCGCGGAGCGTCTCCGGACCGGTCACCGCAAAGTGCGAGGCGGTGCGTTCAACCTGCGCGCCCATGCGCTCGAGCAGGTCGACAAGATGCACATCCCCTTGCAGCGCGGCACCCCAGCCGCCGAGCGATTCCGCGGGCGATGCGGCGGTGCGTTCACGCCCGTGCCCATTTCGCGCGTTGCCCCCATCGCCGCGGGCCGGCGCCGCCGCGCTGGCGTTGTCGCCCGTCACCGCCTCGAACATCACGCGGGCCCTGCTCCCCGGGCACATCGCCGCGGCGGCCCAGAAGTACCCGGCGCTGCTGGCATCGGGCTCGATCGCCAGGTCGAACGGCGCGACGCCCAGTCGCGTCGCCAGCACCGTCACACGCTTGTCGGGGCGGATCGCGGGCATCGCCTCCTCCGGTTCGTGCGCCGGGCCGACGAAGACCTCCGCGGGCGCGCCGTCGACCGATCCGCGCACGTCCGCCCCCAGGCGCCGCAGCAGTTGCAGCGTCATCGTCACATACGGTCGGCTCGTCACACCATCGGGCAGGCTCACCGTCAGGCCGCGGCGGAGCCACGGGGCGATCAGCAGCAGCGCCGACACGAACTGCGACGAGGCGACACGGCCGAACTCGATGCGATCGGCGATGTGCGAGCGGTCCCGCGCGGGGGTGATGAGCACCGGCGGCACGCCGTTGCGTCCCTCGTGCCGGACCTCGACGCCAAGGGCCCGCAGCGTCGTGACCAGTTCGCCGATGGGCCGCTCGCGCATTCGCGCGTCGCCGTCGATCGTGATTCCTTCGCTTGAGACCGGCGCGAGAATCGCCGCGGCGGTCAGGAACCGCACCGCCGTGCCCGCGTTGCCGAGATCAAGCCTGGTGTTCGGCTGCGCGGGGTTCCAGACCCCCGCCACGCCGTCGACACGGACCGACGCGGTGCCCGTGCGATGGATCCTCGCCCCCAACTGCTCGAGCGCGATGATCATGCGCTCGGTGTCATCGGCCCCGAGCAGCGCGCCGGTGATGGTGCTGCTGCCCCCCGCCAGCGATGCCAGCAGCAGCGCGCGGTTGGTCAGCGACTTGCTCCCCGGCACGCGCACGGTCGCGTCGAAGCGCCGCCCGCCCAGCACCGGGATCCGCACCGCCGGCGCATCGCCCGCGCGGCCCGCGGCGAGGGTGTCCAGGTCAACGATCGATGTGCTCACGCGCAGCCTCCCTTCCGTCCGGTCGGCCCCCGGGCCTCAGCCCAGCGCAATCGTTCCGCCCTCTTTCACATCCATGCTCACCAGGCTCCCGATGCCGAAGCCCTCGGCCCGCTGCCCCGGGGCGGTCAGCGTCGCGATGATCGGCATGGGCAAGCCGTCGACGGCGATCGCCCCGCCGGCGTTGAGCACCAGCGCGTTGCGTGCGGCATCGATCGCCAGAACGGTGCCCTGCACCCGGCGCGGGCGGCCGTAGAGCGGCTCGATGTACCGGCCGCCGGCCCCAACCGTGTCGACACGCCGGGCCTCGACCCGCACCACCGCCGCGACCGGGCGGCCGACCTTGGCCGCCAGCGCCGTCTCCGCGCCGGCCTCGGGACGGAGGTACAGCCGGTAGTTGCTCCCCGGAACCGAGAGCACCGCGACCGCCGGGCGATCGCCCGATGCGGGCGTGAACTCCTCGATCACCCCGCGAAGGATGTGCGTGGCCGCCGCTGAACCGTGACTCTGTACCGGGGCTGTCTGCATCCGCGTGCTCCTGCTGCGACGCCGGGCCGTGGCCGTCCATCGACCCGTGCGAGCGTGGCGAGCATACGCACAGGGACCACCGACCGCAAAGGTCGGCCACGCGGCACCGGGCCGCCGAAAGCACCGCCAAAAACAAACCGACGGCCCGCGTGGGCCGTCGGTTCTCTCATCAGTGGAGGCAAGGGGACTCGAACCCCTGACCTCATCCATGCCATGGATGCGCTCTACCAAAACTGAGCTATGCCCCCGGGTGGGGTCCACTGGTCCCTCGCTCCGGCCGGGGCCGGCGTGAGGGGAGAGGATGGTAGCATGGCAATCGGCTTTTGCCAAGCCCCGGATCAAGACCTTGATGCCGGATGGCCGACCGAGGGGGGAGCCCCCATGTCAGGACGGCATCCGGGGGCCTGCGGCCCGCCGAAACGGGTGGCCGCCGCCCCCCAGCCGCCCAGTCCGCCCCCCGCGCCCCCGCGGCCCCGCGGCCCCCACCAACCCCCACCATTCGGTACGCTTGCGGCATGTGGTGGTCCATCGCCATCGCGATCGGCCTGACGCTGCTTGTCCTGGCGGTGTTGTCGGCGGTCTTCCGCCGCTACCGGCCGGCGATGCTGCGGCTGACCGATGAGCAGGGCTGGCGGTACGCCTGCCCCAAGTGCCGGGCCGATGGCCCGCTGGGCGAGACCGGGTACGTGCGGATGTACGCCTCCGGCACCAAGCGCACGCTCCTTCGCTGCCCGGCGTGCCGGAGGTACGCCTGGATGCTGGTCTACCGCCAGCCGCGGCAACCCGACTCCCCCGCCACCCGGGCCACGCCTTTCCCTCCGGACCCGTCTGACGACCCGGACCACGATCCCGCTCACCCCTGACCTGTGGCTTGCCACGGGCGCGGAGCGACGGTACTGTTCTGCAACACCGTTGCACCTTGCACGGCCCCGCGCCGTCGCCACGTTGGGACTTACCCCGGGAGGGACCATGACACCGCAACACCCCGCTCGCTCCGCCCGCACGCCCCGGCCTCTTGCCCTGCTGGCCCGGCCGCTAGGCCGGTTGCTCCGCCGACCGCTGTGCCTGGCTCTGTGCTCGACGGCCGCGCTGTCGGCCCTGGCCGCGATGCCGCTGATGGCCGCCGCGGGCTCACCGGCCGCGGCCAGCACCGCTGCGCCCGCGCCGGCGAGCGTGCAGCGTGCGGCCATCGCCCAGCGACCGCTGAACGTCGTGGTGACGATCGCGCCGCTGCGGGGGCTGGTCGAGGGCCTGCTGCCGCCGGGCTCGAGCCTGACGGTGCTCGTGCCGCCGGGCGTGTCGGAGCACGGCTACGAGATCCCGCCGGCCTCGCTCGCGCGGCTGGCGCGAGCGGACATCGTCGTCAAGATCGGCGCGGGGCTCGAGCCGCAGGTGGAGAAGTTCATCCAGGCCAACCCGCGGCCCTCGCGGGCGGTGATCGTGCTGGAGGACTCGACCGGCGAGGCCGCTAAGCCGCACGAACACGAGCACGCGGCCGATCCTGCCGCCACTGCCCCCGAATCCGCCGCGCCCGCGCAGGCCAACCCCGCCCACGCGCACAACCACGATGGCCCGGGGCACTCCTGCTCGGTCTGCGGCACGCACGCGACGGACCCGCACCTGTGGCTGAACCCCGCGCACGCCGCGGCCCTGACGCGGGCGGTCGCGCGTGAGGTTCTCCGCGCCCGCCTGAGCCCCGAGTCGCTGGCGGGCCGCCCGATCGAGAGCGCGATCGATGAAGCGATGACCGCGTGGCCGGAGCTCAGCGCCCAGCTCGCCCGCATCGAGCGCATCGACGAGTCGTACCGCCGCACGCTGGCCACGGCCAAGCGCCGCACCATCATCGTCGCGCACGACGCCTTCGGCGAGATCGAGCGGCGATACAACATCCGCGCGGTGGCGATCGCGGGCCTGCACGCGGGCGAACCGACACCCGCGGCGATCCGCACGGCGATCGAGACGATCCGCACGGAGGGCCTGACGACGGTCTTCATCGAGCCGCAGCTCTCGCCGCGCGCGGCCAAGCGCATCGCCGAGACCACCGGCGCCCGCGTCGAAGTCCTCGACCCGCTGGGCACCGGAGACTGGTTCGGCCTGATGGAGACCAACCTCCGCGCCCTGTCCAAAGCCCTCGACGCCCCGATACCGGCCCCGACGGCCCCCCAAGCGGCGAGATAAACGCAGCCGGGGGCGGGCCAGCGGCCGTGGGCCGTGGGCCGTGGGCCATCGGCCGTGGGCCACGGGCCATCGTGCATCTGAGTCGCTCGGCACTCCGTGCCGACTCCCCAAGCTCCTCCCCCGTTTCCCAACGGGGGAGGTGCCGAGTCCTCGAGGCGGAGGGGACGGGGGGGGGTGCGCAGTGGCACAGTGGCGCAGTGGCACAGTGGCGCAGTGGCACAGTGGCAGAGTGCCCAAGGGCAAAGGGCAAAGCGACAAAGGGCAAAGCACCAAATCCGCAAGCTCCTCCCCCGTTTCCCAACGGGGGAGGTGCCGAGTCCTCGAGGCGGAGGGGGCGAACGCCCCGAACACCCCCCAC
>JAJTHN010000044.1 GCA_021297895.1 Phycisphaeraceae bacterium
CCCCCCAAGCCCCCCCAAGCCCCCCGAGCCGGTGGCGTGTCACGGGATGTGACCGGCGCTACGATCCCGGATTCGGCCGAGCGCCTGTGCCCATCACGCGTCTATCATTCTCTGCCATGCCCCCACGCACATTGACCGTTGCGATGCTCCTGTTCACGCTCATCGGTGCGCCCGCCGCGGCCATCGCCGAGCCGCCAGAAGCGGCCCGAAACCCCGGTCCCGCACCGGCCTCCGCGCCGGCGACGGCACCGGCCACCGGCCCCGGCGAAACCGACGACTCGGCCACCGTTGCCATCGGCGATCGCGGCCAGGCGATCGTCACCTTCGCCCGCAGCGTCGCCACCGCCGGATTCTCCGGTGCCGTGCTGGCGGCCAAGGACGGCCGGGTGATCGCCGCCACCGGCGTCGGCTTCGCGGATGAGTCGGGCACCGTGCCCAACACCCCCGCGACGCTGTTGGAAATCGCCTCGCTGAGCAAGCAGTTCACCGCCGCGGCCATCCTGCGATTGCAGCAGGACGGCAAGCTGAACATCGATGACCCGATCGCCAGGCACCTGCCCGGCGTGCCCGAGGAGAGCGCATCGATCACGATCGCCCACCTGCTGCACCACACCTCCGGCATCCCCGGCGGCAACTCCCAGGGTGCCGGCAGCGACCTTGCCGCCGTGCTCCCGCTGTTCCTCGAAGGCGGCCCGCGCCACACCCCCGGCACGCGATTCGAGTACTGGAATCAGGGCTACGCGCTGCTCGCCGAGATCATCACCCGCGCCAGCGGACAGGACTACCCCGTCTACTGCACGCAAGCCATCTTCACCCCCGCCGGCCTGCGCGGCACGCTGTTCACCGGCGACGCCGCGCCCGCGGGCGCCGTGGTCGCCATCGGCCGCTCGGCCCGAGGCCCGAGCCGCTCTGCGCTCGATCACCCCTACGGCGCGTACGGCTTCCAGTACCGGGGCATGGGCGGCGTGGTCGCCAGCGTGCGGGACCTCTACCGCTGGGACCGTGCCCTGACCGGCTCGACGGTGCTCAACGACGCCCAGCGGCAAGTGCTCTTCACGCCCGGCCCGGGCGACTACGCGCTGGGCTGGCGCATCACCACCGGCCCGAGCGGCCGCACCACGCAGAGCCACGGCGGCGCTGTTCGCGGCTTTCTTGCCGAGATGCGGCGCTTGCCGCAGCACGATGCCTGCGTGATCGTGCTGGCCAACTCCGACGATGCTCCGGTCCGCGAGGTTGCCGCGGGCGTGGAGAGCCTTCTGTTCGGCGAGAAGCCGACCTGGACCCCGCCGGTCCCTCTGCCCGCCGAACTGGCGACCACCCTCGCCGGCGAATATCGCGATGCCCGAGGCCGCGTGGCGATCATCGAGCCCGGCGCCGCCCGCATCCGCATCCTCTGGGGCGGCTCGACCGGCGCCGGCCCGGTCACTCGGGGCACGCTCTCCGTCGACGACCAGAACGCCGTCACGATGTTCGACGGCCAGGACCGCATCCCGCTGACCTTCACCAAAGGCCCCGACGGCCGCGCCGCAACCCTGAGCCTCCCCGTCGGACCGAACGCCCCGCCGATGATCTTCACCCGCAGCCCCGCCGAGTCATCCGACCGGTGACGGGCGATCACGGCGGCGGCGTGGTGCCGGACCTGCGCGAGCGACTGCTCGTGGCCTTGCCCGCGACGTTCGGTCACCGACGGACCGCGGCGTGGTTCCTCAGCAGTCTGAGCATGCACCGAGAGGTTTGTTCCCCGCAGCTTGAGGAGCAGGCCGTGCGGCTTGCGTCGGTGCCGGGCGGGGGGCTCCCTCGTGCCTCTGACGGCGCTCGGGTTCGAGCAGAGGGCTTTACGGCCGATTGGAGTCGGCGTTGTTGGCTGCACCAACGCGTCCAACACTGAGGCTCCGGTCAGGGTGCCGAGTCTTCGGTGCCGCGGCCACTTGGTCTGCTCGGCCGGTCAACCATGGCCTCCTTCGTCGGGAGCATGACCGTCACGCGGAAGCCCGTACCGGGCTCGAGCGACGCTTCGGCCGTTCCGCCAGCATCCTCGGCGATCGACCGCACCAGCGGCAGCCCCAAGCCGCTATGGCCGCCGTCGCCTCTGGTTGTGTCCTTTCGCCAGAACGGCTCGAAGACGTGCTGCAGATCTCTGGCGGTCAGGTCGACCGGCCAGTTGACGACGGTGACGGTGAGCCAACCTCCGTTGACCTGCGCGACCACCGCCATGGTGCCGCCGGGCTTGGTGTACTCCGCGGCGTTGCTCAGCAGGTTGCCGATGAGCATCTCGAAGGTCGCGGCTTCGAACTCGACCGTCAGGGCCTTGGGCACGTCCATCCCGACTGAAATGCCACGCTCGGCCAATCGTGGGCGGTGCGGGCGAAGCAGCTCCTGCACGAGCGTGTCGATCTGGATCAGCGCGCTGCGGCCCCGCTCACGGCGCTGGCGAGCCAGCCGCAGGAGCGACTCGAGGGTCTTCTCCATTTGGAGCGACGTGGAAAGGACGCTCTCGAGGGCATCGCGTCCGGCCTGCTCGGTAACGATCTTTCGACCGACATCGGCCACGGCCCGAATCTCCGCCACGGGAGTCCGCAGCTCGTGCGCTGCGTTGGCCGAGAAGACCCGCTCGCGGTCGAGCGTGTTGCCCATCCGCTCGAGCAGGGAATTGACGGACCCGGCCAGGGGGGCGATCTCCTCGGGCAGTCCTTCGGTGGCGACGCGCTGATCGGTCCGTCTCTCGTCCAGCGCGAGCACCTCCGATGAGAGACGGGTGATCGACGAAAGCCCGCTGCGGAGAATCACCGCGACGGCGGCGCGGACAACCGCGAAAACCAGCACCAGCACGATCAGCACCGCGGCCATGATCGGGATGACAAACGCCCAGGTCACCCGGTTTTCGACGGCGACGGCGACCGTGATGCGCCGGTCATCGGCCGGCGCGGGGCGAACGCCATCGGGCCGCACCATCGGGTCCCACCGGATGTGCAGGATGCTCGCGCTGCGCCCATTGGGCAGCGTGGTGTCCGTGATCTCAAGCTCCTCGGCCGTCGGCAGGAGGGAATCGGGGTCGAGCATCTCGCGCGTCGGCACCGGGAGACTCTTCTCGCCGAGCGAGGCGGACTTGCCGAGGGTTGTCCCGTCGGCGGTCCAGACCTGAAAGTACCACCCGCTCTTGCTGTCGGCGAACCACTGGTCGGTGCCGATCGGGATGTAGCGAAAGACGTACGGCGGGGGCGACGCGGGCGAGCCCGTCGGTGTCGCGGCGGTTGAATCAGGTTCCGCGCGGCGATCGCTCGCGGAGTCGCGGCCGGGTTCGACCATCAGGCTGAGGCGGCCGGCGGTCGCAACGAGCTGGGACTGGATGGCGCCGTCGATGATGGCCAGCGTCCCGAGGAACATCCCCACGGCGCACAGCGCGCAGGTAACGGCGGCCAGCGCGGTGAGCCTCCGGGTGAGGCGTCTACGTATTGAGGGCGGGGGCTGTTTGCGAGAGGACATATCCGACTCCGCGCTTGGTGTGAATGATCTCGGGTCGGCCGCCGGCGTTGAGCTTGGCCCGGAGGTGCGAGATCGCCGAGTCGACGGCGTTGCTCTGCACCTGCGTGCTCTGGTCGTAGATCGCTTCCTCGATCGCGGCACGCGAAGTCATCTTGCCGGCCCGGAGGGCCAGGCAGACCAGGATGGCGAACTCGCGTTTGGTCAGGTCGATCGGTGCGCCCGCGCGCGTGACCTGGCGGGCATCGGTGTCGATCATCAGGTCACCAACGACGATTCGTGCTGAAGCCTGCTGGTGCCGCCGCCGGATCATCGCCTCGACTCGCGCCACGAGTTCCTCCATCGCAAACGGCTTGATGAGGTAGTCGTCGGCACCGGCGCGCAGGCCGGCGACGCGGTCGGCCACGGTGTCCCGCGCTGAGAGCACAAGCACCGCGGTCCGCACCGAATGCCGCCGCACCTCGCGGAGCACCTCCATGCCGTCCAGGACCGGCAGGCCGACGTCGAGCACCGCCGCGTCGTAGTCGCTGGTGCGCAGGTGGATGACCGCCCGGCGGCCGTCGCCGACCGCGTCGACGGCGTGCCCGGCGTTCTGAAGGGTTGCGACCAGCGCGCCGCGGAGTTTGTCAGAGTCTTCAACGATCAAGATGCGCACGGATCACGCCTCCATTCTCGTGCTCAGAACCCGATGGTTGCTCGCAGACCGAACGTCGGCGCCGACTCTACGTCCTGCTTTCGGATGCGGACGCCGTTCTGGTTGAGAACCTCCAGCGAGCCGCTGAGAGCGACGCCGGCATAGGCGCCGATCTGCACCGCCGGTGTTGGCCGCCAGTCCGCCCCGATGGTCAGTGTTGTGGAATTGTCCCGGCCGACGCCGTTGGGAACCGGTCCCCTTTTGTCGAGGCGGAACTCGCCGCCGAAACCGATGCCGCCCAGGCTCAGGGCCAGATCGAGCTCGTCGCTGGCTTTGTAGGTAAGGGCCAGCCCGCCGGAGGCGACGCCCGACGAGCCCGTCGAGCCGAGGCCGAGCTTCCAGCGGCCGTCTTCATCCAGCGGCAGCGTCCACTCAAGAATCGGCAGCGGCAGCACGATCGTGTTGTCCTCAAGGCGTGTCTGCACGGCCAGCAGCACGCCGAGGCTGAGAGAACTGCTGAAGGCGTAGCTGGCCCCGACCGCGCCGCCGTAGGTCAGCGACTTGTTGAAGTCCGCGTCGCTGGTGCCGGAAGCGACGACGCTGCCGCCGCTGATGAGTGTCCAGCGCTCGTCGAGCTGATAGGCCGCCGAGAGGCCGAGCTCGACGGTGTTGACGTTCTTCCACGGCTTGAGGCCGCCGGCCAGCAGCGTTGGGTTCTTGAAGTCGTAGCTCTGGCGGCTCGCCCCGGCGTTGATGCCGAGCGTGAGCTTGTCGCTGACGGACCACGAATAGCCCGCGTCGATGCCGATGGTCGCGCGCTGGACCTCCCCGCCGCCCTTGGTCTTGGCCGAGGCGATGAAGCCCGCTGTCAGCGAGAGCGAGAGCGATGGCTCGTCGATCTTCTCGGTGAGCGGCATCGGGTCGGTGCTCGCCGGCTGCGCGGTGGCGATTGGCCGCTCCTCGGCCCCGGCCGGGAGATTCTGCGCGGCGCTCACGCTGGCAGAGAGCAGCGCGGTGGCGATCGAGACGTGATGGACGGTCGGGAACAGGGACATGTCGGGCTCCGGAAAAGTGCGGGCCAAAGGTGAGCGTGCCGACGCGTGCCGGCAGCAAGCCCGCACCGCCGCTCTCGCGACGGCGCGGGACGGAGGCTGAGTTCCGCTTTCTCAGCGGCGACGCTGAACGCTGGCGCCGAGCCTCCGGGCGCAGGCCATCAAGCCGGGATGTGTGATCGCCATGACACGGTCAGCAGCGCGGGGGCGTGGGCGGAGGGGTGGATGGAGGGGGGGGGGGCGAGCGTTCACGTGCGGTTTCCTGGTTCGGCGGCGATCGGCGAACATCAGCGGCTCGCGCATGCGGTCCGCACCGTCAGCCTGACGCATCGCGCCGGCTGGAGTGTCCGTACTTTCGCAAGCTCCCGGCGTCTTTCATTACGCGAACATGACAGCTCCCGAGCGATCGCGACCCCCGTTTACCCCCGGGGTAACGCGCTGCCGGGCGCTGCAACCGCTGGCTGTGGATGCGGCGGCTGGGGTGGGGGAGTGAGGGGGTGAGGGCGCGTGAGATGGGCGCGCGGCACCGGTCCCGCGTCAGTGACTCGTCGTGGGCTCTGGCGTGGAGTCGGCGTCGCAGGACTGCCGAATGCGGAGCCGGACCTGTGTTGATCGAGCGTCGCGGCGAGCGAGCACGGGGTCGGCACCACTTCCCGTTAAGCCCGACGAACCGGTCGCACGCCAATGGGTGCAGGCGGTGCCGCGACCCCGCCGCAGCACAACCGAGATGGCTTCTGCAAAGGAGCGGGGATCCCGCGTTGAGTGATCAGCGTAAAATGACCGAGTGGTTCCGAGTTCGTGGGTGCCCAGATCCGGAGCAAGAGTTTGCAACTGCTCAAATCGCTCTCGCTTCTTGTCTTGGTGTTTGCAGCAGCCGGTGGGGGCTGCGCCGTGGCACCCGAACGCACGAGTACCGCCGGTATGGTCGTCGGCACGTCGGTCGGTGCCGGCTGGACCGCCGTTGCGCATGATCCCGGCGGAGGCCGCGGCTCGTGGAGCGCCCGCCGACCGGTCGTGATCCTCTGGGCGGACGGGTTTTGCGTCAGGCTGAGCTTTGGGCCGTTCTCCCGTGGCGTGAACGCAGGCGCCACACCCGAGTCGGCGGCGATCGCCAGCGAGCTCGGGCGATCCGGAGTTCTCACGCGTGCGATGGGCGCGGCCGAGTGGCACACCGGGAGCATGGCCGCCGACTCCTTGACGGTCTTCGACACCCGCAGCGCACGTTCGCACGGGTGGGATGGTTGGCTGGTCAGTCTCGATCATGACGGCTCGCACGCAGCGGGGGAGCCCGGCGGGCCGACATGGAACGCGTGGCGTGGTGTCGCCGGACCGAGCGAGCGTGCCGAGGATTTTGCGCAGATGTGGTCGCTACTTGAGCGGTCGCTCGCGATGGCCGCCATGAGCCTCCCGGCTTCGCGTCCCGACGATTCGGCAATCGGCGAAGCGCGCCGTCGGCTCTCGGCACTCCCGAAGTCCGAAGGACTGCTCGGGCTGTTCGACACCGTCCGCCAGCGCGGCGATGCATCTCCGGGACCGCTGCCCGATGTCCTCGCGTACACGCGGATCGACAGGATCAGCGGCGAGCCCGAGCGCACCGCGATTCTGTGGCCCGACGGCATGCTCTATCGCGTTGAGTCGGCCGATGGACGACAGCGAGAGTTCGTCGGACAGCTCGGGGCCGAGGCGTCGCGCCGGGTGTTTGCGCGGGCGGGCCGGTCGGCGGTGCTGGACCCGGGCCAGACGGTCATGGGCTTCGATGATCGCCGAGAGTCCGCCCTGGTCCTCCGCTCAGCGCACGGCGTCCGATGGGCGGTGTGGGACGAACACCTGGCCAGCGTGAACACCCGCGGCCTCAGTGTCAGCACGCCCGTCTGGGCGAGCGAGTGGGAACTGGTTGTCGACTGGCTGGTCCAAGCCCCCGCATCGGAGCTGAACGCCGACGGATTCGACGCGGTCTCCCTGGAGACCCAGACAGCAGTGCTAGATCGCGTGCGGCAGTTGGGCGGTGGACGCCCGGAGGAGCTGTTCGATTCTCTTCGCAACACGCCACGGTGATTGCTGGCCGCGGGAGCGCGGCACCGGAGCCGTGCCGCCGACACCCCGGGCCGCGAGTGTGTTTCGTGCCGCTGTGGAGGCTTGCGAGATGAGCAATAGACGAAATTGTGATGACGTCGACCACGGGAGAACGCACCGGGTCGTCGCCACCCCCAAGGCCCTATGAAGCGACGGCACGTCAATGAGTGCAACGGGTGCCGCGCCGCCGCATTCAGCCCGAAGGGCTGCGGCGTTCCTAGCCGGGGGTCGAGCGAGTCGGCGAGCGCGACCCTTGGGTGGCCGCGGAGTGATTCAACCCTCAAGGGGTCATCGAAGCTGCGAACGTGGCGTGCAGCCCTTCAGACTGCGGGGCAAAGGGCGGCACGCACGCGTTGGCGAGCGCGTTCCGGGGGTGTCGCTCGACGACTCGCCGCACGCCCCGGCTAGGAACGGGCAGGCCTTCGGCTTGCTTGAGGGGTGGCGGGTGGGGCGTGAGGGTTGGAGGGTGGCGGGTGGGCTATAGGGGGCCGGGGGCCGGGGGGATGGAGGTCGGGGCGGGCGGTCGAGAGATGGGCCGCACTTGGGTCGGGAGCGCAGAAACTGCGGAGGACGGCGGGTCTGTGCCGATACCGTTCTGACGTATGGGCAAGGGTTCATCCTCCAAGTTCGGTGTTGCCGCGGGCGGGCTGGCGCGTCTCGGGCGGGCGGTGGCGGGCGTGACCACCGCGGCGTTGCTCGTGGGTCTTGTCGGGGGGTTGATCGTCGGTGAGAACGCGCTTGCGGCGCGGGCCGCGGAGTTGCGGGCGCTGAACTTCCGTCAGGCCGATGTGCAGATTCTCTGGCCAGCGGATCGTGAGGATCGCACGCGCGTGGCGGTGTGGATGAGCCGGTCGATCCGCGAGAACCTTCTGACGGTGGCGCGTTCGGCGGTGGATGCCAATCCGCTCGACGCCGCGGGGCTCGAGCGCGTCGCGAATGAGCTGCGGCGGACCGGATGGTTCATGACCGGGCCGGTGGCGCGGCGCGAGCCGGGAGGGCGCGTGATCATCTCCGGCGGCTGGCGCGCGCCCGTCGCCGTGGTGCGGTGGCAGGAGCGCGATCACCTTGTCAGCGCCGGCGGCGAGCGGCTGCAACTGAGCTACCCCATCGGCACGGCCATGAGCGCGGGCCTGCGGGCGATCGTCGGCGCGAGCGAGCCGCCGCCGGAGGGCTACGGCGATGAGTGGACGGGGGGCGATGTCGATGCGGCGATCGCCCTGCTGGCGTACTTGCAGCAGGACCGCGAGGTCTACGCCCAGGTCACGGCGATCGATGTCTCGCGGTACGTGCCGGGGAACCGTCGGCACCTGATCGTGCAGACCCGCGAGGGTCGGCGCGTGCTGTGGGGCTCGCCCCCGCCGTCGGTCACGGGCACGGAGTTCAAGCCGGGCGAGCCGTCGGCGACGACGAAGATGAACAACCTGCGCGTGGTGCTGTTCAACCCCGAGGTCCGCAAGCGGCTCGGCGTGGTGTCGGCGGGTGCGATGGACCTCTCGCCGCTGATCGACCTGACCAACCCGGTGGCCCCGATGATCGACCGCTCGGCGAACGCGATCGGGATCTGAGCAGGGTCGGGGGTGTGCGGGGGATGGGTGGCGGGAGGCGGGGGATGGGGGCTGAGCGGGCGGTCATGCGGTTGGTCGGGTGTGTGGCGGCGTGTCCGGCGGTGGATCGTTGAGTCGGGAGCCCTCATGAAGAGGCCCGACTCCTGCCGACATCGGGGCGCGAGCGATTGATTCCGAGGGTCCACGGAATCCCATACATCGATGCGCACAGTATCTTGTCCACGGGGCGGGAAGGGTGGGCTAGCATGCCTTCTGTCCCGGGCGGGCGAGGGGCTTGGCGATGGTCGCTGAGCGGATTTCTCGCCAAGTTTGGGTGTCCGCGCACGCGCCGGTCGATGAAGAATCTCCGGCTTGTGGCCGCCCGCCGAACCGCGAACGAAGACGGAAGCACCATGTCCAGCGCAGCACGCACCCTGGCCGCCATTCCCCCCGCCGTGAACGCCTGGAGCGCCGAGTACATCGATGCGCAATACGAGGCGTACCGTCGCGATCCTGCGTCGATCCCGGCCGATCTTGCGTCGTTCTTCGCCGGGTTCGATCTTGCCTCGGCCCGTGTCCCCGGCTCGACGACCTCTGCCGCCTCGCCGCTTGGGTCCAAGGTCGAGGAGTTGATCGTTGCCTATCGCGAGTTCGGGCACCTTGCCGCCAAGACGGATCCGCTCGGCCGCGTGCCGAGCGAGCCGGCGGTGCTCAGCCATGCCCGTTACGGCATCGCCGACAGCGAGCTGGACAGTGTGGTGTCGACCGATGTGATGCCCGGTGGGCGTGCGGCGAGCGTGCGAGAGGTCATCGCGCACCTCAAGCAGGCCTACTGCGGCCCCATCGGCGTCGAGTTCATGCACATCCCCGATGAGCGCGAGCGAGCGTGGTTCCTCAGGCGCTTCGAGCAGGGGCCGGTCGTGCCGGCGTTCAGCGCCGAAGATCGCGCGTTGATCCTCGAGCACCTGACCGGCGCTGAGGTCTTCGACAAGTTCCTGGGCAAGCGGTACCAGAGCAAGAAGCGATTCAGCCTCGAGGGCGGCGAGGCGCTCATCCCGCTGCTGAAGTGGCTCACGCAGCGCGCGGGGGAACTTGGCTGCGAAGAGATCGTCATGGGCATGGCCCATCGCGGGCGGCTGAGCGTGCTGCGCAACTACCTCGGCAAGAACCTGGTGAAGTTCTTCACCGAGTTCGAGGACAAGTGGCAGAACCCGGAGACCGAACTCGGCGGGGATGTGAAGTATCACCGCGGATACTCGGGTGATCAGGTCCCGTTCACCAGCCGGCCGGCGGGGCGTGCGGTGCATCTGTCGATGCTCAACAACCCGAGCCACCTCGAGAGCGTCAACCCCATCGTCATGGGCCGGACCCGCGCCAAGCAGGACCGGATCGGCGACGCCGAGCGTCGCAAGATCGTGTCGCTGCTGATTCACGGCGATGCGGCCGTCGCGGGGCAGGGGATCGTCGCCGAATGTCTGGCGATGAGCCGGCTCGACGGCTACCACGTCGGCGGCACGATCCATGTCGTGATCAACAACCAGGTCGGCTTCACGACCGATGCCCGCGATGCACGCAGCAGTCTCTACTGCACCGACATCGGCAAGATGATCAACACGCCGGTGCTGCACGTCAACGGCGATGAGCCGGAGGCCGTGGTCGCCGCGGCGATGATGTGCGTGGAGTACCGGGCGGAGTTCGGGCGCGACATCTTCGTCGACCTGATCTGCTACCGCTTGCACGGGCACAACGAGCAGGACGAGCCGACGTACACGCAGCCGACGCTGTACGCGCAGATCAAGCAGCACCCGAGCCCGGCGCAGATCTATCGCGATCGGCTGATCGCCGCGGGCGTGGTCTCGGCCGCGCGTGCCGAGGCGATGATGCAGCAGCAGCAGGATGAGCTGGACGCCGCCCAGAAGCAGGCGCAGCTCGCGCCGGTGAACCCCGTGCCGCCGCCGGGCGAGGGCGGCTGGAAGGGCTTCACGGGCAGGTACGACTTTGATTCGCCCGCGACGGCGATCAGCAAAGATGAACTGGCGCAGATCGCGCGGGCTTTGTCGCGGACGCCCGAGGGCTTCAACCTCAACGGCAAACTCAAGGGTCTGCTCGAGAAGCGGGCGAACCTGGCGAACCTGGATGCGATGGTCGCGCACGCCGACGGCGAGATCCTGGCGATCGGCTCGCTGCTGCTGCAGGGCACGCCGGTGCGGCTGAGCGGGCAGGACTGCCGTCGCGGCACGTTCACGCAGCGTCACGCGGTTCTGCGCGATGAGAAGACCGATGAGCGGTACGTGCCGTTGAACAACCTGCGCGCGGGCCAGACCGCGATGCTGAGCGTGTTCGACAGCCCGCTGAGCGAGTTCGGTGTGATGGGCTTTGACTACGGCTACAGCCGCGGCAGCCCGCGAACGCTGGTGATGTGGGAGGCGCAGTTCGGCGACTTCGTCAACGGCGCGCAGGTGATGATCGATCAGTACCTGGCCGCGAGCGAGGCCAAGTGGGACCGGTGGGGCGGTCTGGTTCTGCTGCTGCCGCACGGCTACGAAGGCCAGGGGCCTGAGCACTCGTCGGCGCGGCTGGAGCGGTTCCTCCAGTTGTGCGCGCAGGAGAACATGGAGGTCGTGTACCCGTCCAGCGGTGCGCAGATGTTCCACCTGCTGCGTCGCCAGGCGCTGCGGAAGTTCCGCAAGCCGCTGATCGTCATGTCGCCCAAGAAGTACCTGCGGAGCGACACGTTCGAGGCGCTGAAGGTGCCGACGAGCACGTCGCGTGAGCTGGTCGAGGGCGAGTTCCGCCACCTGATCGACGACGCCGCGTTCGAGGGCGCAAAGGCCAAGGGTGTCCGGCGCGTGGTGTACTGCACGGGCAAGATCTACCACGAGCTTGTCGCCCGGCGCAACGCCACGGGCGTGAGCGATATCGCGCTGGTTCGCATCGAGCAGCTGTACCCGCTGCACGCGCGGATGCTCAAGCAGATCGACGCGAGGTATCCGTCCGCCGCCGAGCGCGTGTGGGTGCAGGAGGAGCCGCGAAACCAGGGCGCGTTCCTGTACATCGCCGATGCGCTGCGGGAAGCCGCGGGGATCAGCGTGCGGTACATCGGGCGTCCGGCCAGCGCCTCGCCGGCGACCGGCAGCGAGTACGCGCACTTCAAGCAGCAGGATCGGCTGCTCAGCGAGGCGATCGCGCCCTTGCCCACGGGCGGCGGGAGCAACGGCAGCCATGATGTCAAGCCCGCGCCGGAGTCCGGCAAGCCCGCGATCGCCAAGGCCGCCGCGGCCGCGGGCAAGCCGCAATCATCCAAGCGCCGGGGCTGAGGCCCGGTGCGGAAGTCCGTTGATCTAGGATTGACTGTTCTCTCGCAGACCCGTTCACACGACCGCGCAACGCAAGGATCGCACCATGCCCGTCGATGTCCTCATCCCCTCCGCCGGCGAAAGCGTCAACAAGGGCCTGCTGACCAGGTGGCTCAAGAAGGACGGCGACTACGTCAAGCGCGACGAGAGCATCCTCGAACTCGAGACGGACAAGGTCACGCTCGAGGTTCCGGCGCCGGCCAGCGGCGTGTTGAGCACGAGCACGAAGGCCGGGAGCGAGGTGCTCATCGGCGCGAAGGTCGGGTCGATCGATGAAAAGGCCGCGGCACCCGCCGGAGGCGCCGCGGCGTCGCCCGCGCCTTCCGCCGCCGCGGCTCCCGCGCCGGCCCCGGCTGCGGCACCCGCACCGGTGGCGGCCCCGGATCCCGTTGCTTCTGCCGCGGCCCATGCCGCCTCGGCCAATGGTCATCATGCCCGCGCGACCCCGCTGGCGGAGAAACTGGCTCACGAGCACGGCGTGAACATCGATGTGATCGTCGGCACGGGCGCGGGCGGGAAGGTCCGCGAGCAAGACGTGCTCGCCGCGGTTCAGGCGCGGTCCACGCCCGGCGGCGGCGCAGCGGTTTCGACCAGGCCCGCGGCGACGATGGCGCCGTCGGCTCCGGCCGGCGGTTCGCGTCGCGAGCGGCTCTCGCCGCTGCGTGCCCGTATCGCCGAGCGGCTGGTGCAGGCCCAGCACACCGCCGCGATGCTGACGACGTTCAACGAAGTCGACATGTCGGCGATCATGGCCCTCCGCGGCAAGTTCAAGGAGGACTTCGAGAAGAAGCACGGCGTCGGGCTGGGGTTCATGTCGTTCTTCGTCACCGCGGCGTCGCAGGCGCTCAAGAAGTTCCCCCAGGTCAACGCGTATCTCGTCGCCGGTGCTGACGGCGCGATGGAGGTCGAGTTCCACGACGCGGCCCACATTGCCGTGGCGGTGAGCACGCCCAAGGGGCTGACGGTGCCGGTGCTGCGCAACTGCCAGAGCCTGAGCTTCGCGCAGATCGAGTCGGGCATCAAGGATCTCGCGACCAAGGCCCGCGATGGGAAGCTTGCGCTCGATGATCTTCAGGGCGGCACCTTCACGATCACCAACGGCGGAATCTTCGGGTCGCTGCTCAGCACGCCCATTCTCAACGCGCCGCAGACGGCGATCCTGGGGATGCACACGATCAAGAACCGCCCGGTCGAGAACCCCGACAGGCCCGGCGAGATCGTCCTCCGGCCCATGATGTATCTGGCGCTGAGTTACGACCACCGCCTGCTCGATGGCTCGGATGCGGTGTCGTTCCTCGTGGCGATCAAGAATGCGTTGGAAAAGCCTGAGCGGATGCTGCTGAATGTCTAAGTGGTCCCCTAGGCAACAAGCCTGATAATCAAGGGTTTAGCAGCGGAAATTCGGGCAACTTCCGGTGTTGAAGCCACCTTTTGGCGTTTCGTTCGTAGATAAAGCGTCTGAGTTGTATCTGCCAATCCTCGTCGCGGCGTCGCGGCGTTGCGGTGGCTTGTTGGTCAATCCACGTTTTGCAAGGCGGAGACGTGGAGCATCGGAGGGTCGACCATGGTCAATCCCATCCACCCGCATGCATCGGCGGCGATCTCCAGCCCGGGCAGCGGCAATTCTTCGGTGGCCGCGGCTCGCGGACTTCCGGCGGCGGTGTCGCTGGGGATCAACGCCCGGGAAGTCTGGGATGCGCTGGCTCTGGACAGCGGCGCAGATGTCTGCGTCATCGATGGAGACGGACGTATCCTGTATATCGCACCGCTGTGCTCATGGTGGGAGAAGGGCGCGAGTGATCAGTCGGCGATCGGGCGCACGATGCATGACTTGATCGACCGCGACAAGGCCGATGAGCGACTGGGCATCATTCGTCTGGTGCTCAAGTCGCAGCGTCCCGTCGTGTCGTACTCGATCTGGCGCGGCATCCGCACCCGTTCGGTCTTCCGCCCGCTGTTCGATGACGCGGGCATTGCCAGGAGCGTGCTTGTTCTCAGCCGCGGAATTGTCCCCGCGGATGAGGCGAGGCCGGGGCATCTTGAGCATCAGGTTGTCACGATCCGTCATGAGGATCGCGGCGACCTGGCGCGTCTGACGCCCCGCGAGATCGAGGTGCTCTCGTACATCGCGCGCGGTCTTACGACGCAGCGGATCGCGGATGTTCTTGGTCGCAGTCGCAAGACGATCGAGGCCCATCGTTTGGCGCTCGGCGCGAAACTCAACGCCCGAAACCGGGTCGAGCTTGCGCGCATCGCCATCGATGCGGGGCTGATCGCTCCGGATTCGGCGGTGCTCGAGGCGCCTGATCGTCTCGCGAATCTTGAGTGAGCCGATTGCCGCGTTGCGGCGAATCGCAACTCACTTTCCCACGGCGGTGCGCATCTCCGGTCGGCGATCGCGGAGCAACTCGACGGCTTCGGCGCTGTCGACCTTCACGCTCGCGCGGCTGCCGGAAACGGTCACGGGATTCGCGGCGTACGACCAACGGCCGTCCCTACGGACGATCGCACGCCAGGTCCCGGATGGAAGGTTTTCGGCACTCCACGTGCCATCGGCCCCGGCGGTCATGACGATCGAGCGCGAACGCCAGTCCATGGGACGATCCGGGTGCGGGGCCCGGCCGCGACGTTGAACGTCGTAGAGCTTGGCGACCTGCGAGGGGTAGACCTCGAGCACGCCCTTGCTGAACCACCAAACGTGGCCGCCGCCGCCGGTCTTGCGGACAAGATCGACGGAACGCTCAAGGTCGGCCCACGGAACGGGGTTCGGCTCGCTTCCGAGGATCAGGATCCCGGCGAGCATGTCCTTGACGCGATCCGCCGCGTTGTACTTGCGGAGCATCTCGATCTGCTGGTTCCACGTGCCCTCGAAGGCCTTGTAGTTGTACCGATAGCACTGCGGAATGAACTCGTCCCAGCGAGGCGCGACGCCCGCTCCCTTCCAGTTTGGCTCGCTGACCGAGAGCGAGTCCTTGCCGGTCCATGCGCCCCACTTGGGCCACTCAAGGAGATAGTTCTCGTAGCACCAGGGGTACGGTGCCGGGCTGAGCGAGACGATCAGGCCCGGGCGAGCGGCGCGGACTTCCTGCACGAACTTCTTGGCCGACTCGTTGACCTTGTCGGCGCGCCAGCGCATCCAGGCCTCGTCCTTCGGGTCCGTCGGCGGCATGGCGCCGTTGTGCTCCCGGGCGTAGATCTTCTTGGTGTAGTCGTCGTAGCCCATCGTGTAGTACGGCCAGACGATGCGGTCATCGAGTTGCACGCCGTCGAGGTCGTAGTTGTCGACCGCCTCAAGGACCAGATCCAGCACGAATCGGCGTGCTTCCGGGTGGAGCGGGTTCATCCACACAAAGCCGTTGGGCGCGACCTCGTTGCCCTTCTGATCTCGGCTGAGCCACTCCTGCTTCATCCGGCGAAGGTGGTTGTCCGTGTCCTTGTGCGCGGCCATGAATCCGTACTCGAACCACGCGATGTACAGCAGGCCGTTCCGATGGGCTTCGATCAGGGTCTCTTCGAGCAGGTCGCGTCCGGGCTCCTTGATCTTGCTCGGGTCGTCGCTCGGGTCGCTCTTCATCAGCGCCGGTCGCCGGTCGACGCCGATGGTGCGCTGAAGAACCTTCGACGGGTACTGCGTGTAGCCGTTCTTCCACGTTTCCACGTACACGGTGTTCAGGCCCATTTCAGCGAGCGTTCTCATGCTCGCGGCGGACTCTGCCGGACCGGCGATGGCGGTGTTGGCGGTCGTGGTTAGCCAGGTGCCGCGGACCTCCGGGCTGGCCAGTGGAGCGGCGGGGGCGGAGCGGTCGGCGTTCTGCGCGGCGCAGGCGGCGAGAACAACGGTCATCGCCAATGTGCCCGAAAGGACGCAAGCAAGAAACTTCGCGGTCATGGGTGTACCCTCGTGCTGCTTCATCGGGTTCGCGGGCGTGACGCGGGTGCGTCGGCCCGGGCGAGTCGGTCGAGGCAGTCAAGGACTGTATTCCCATGGCGAGCAATGCGTTTCGTTTGGCGATCATCGGTGCGGGCGGCATCGCCGCGGCCCATGCAGCGGCGGTGAAGGATTCGGGCGGTCGGCTCATGATCACGGCGGTGATCGACCCGGTGGCGGCCAACCGCGAAAAACTCGCGGGCGAGTTCGGTGCGGCGGCGTTCCCGAGCCACGCGGAGTTCTTCGCCGCGAACAAGAAGAGCAAGATCGCCGACGGCGTGTTGATCGCAACGCCCCCGAGCATCCGCATCGACATCGTCACCGCTGCTCTGAAGCACGGCCTGCCGGTGCTCAGCGAGAAGCCCCTGGCGCACACGCTCGCGGATGCGAAGAAGCTCGCGGCGCTGTCGCGCAAGTTCAAGAAGACGCCGGCGTTTGTCGGCTACTGCCACCGCTTCAGCCCCGCGATTCTGGAGATGAAGGCGCAGCTGGCTTCGGGCAAGCTGGGGCGACTGACGCGCTTCGAGAACTTCTTTGCGTGCGACCTTCCCGGGCACGAGAAGAAGTGGTTCAGCGATCCGAAGGTTGCCGGCGGCGGCGCGCTGCTGGACATGGGCAGCCACTCGTTCGATCTGCTGCACTTCATGGTCGGCCCGAGCGACATCTCCGGCGCCTCGCTCGATCACAAGTGGAAGGGCCGTACCGAAACGGGCGGCGTGGTGCTGACGCGGGCGACGAAGAAGGGCGTGAACATCCCCGTTGGCGCAACGGGCGTGATCATCAGCGGCTGGGCCGAAACGAGCCGCTTCACCGTCGCGCTGCTGGGCGATCAGGGCATGCTCGCGTACGACTACGAGAAGCCCGAGGAGCTGGTTCACAAGGATTTGCTCGGCAAGGCGACGGTCACGCCGATCAAGACCTGCGGCGTGCGGTTCCTTGAGCAGTTGCTCGCGTTCGCCGATGCGGTGAGCAAGAAGAAGAACCCCGCCAGCAAGAACCTCGCGACGTTCGAGGACGCCTTCGCCGCGGCGGAGATGGACGCCAAGGCCCGCAAGAAGGCCAAGTAAGTCCGGATGCGATCCGCCGGAGCGTGCCCGCCTCGAATCGCGGATCGCGTCACGTGAAAACGATTCCTCGCCCGCCTCCCGGTCCTCCGGGAGGCGGCGTTGCTTTTGGCCGCGGCGACGGCGCGGAACGATGTAGATTCAACGGTTCAGATCGCATCGACCGCGTCGTCGTCGGCGGTGTCGTCGTCGTGGCTGAGCGTTGCGCCGGCACGCGGACCGATGCCGCTGAATCCATCAAGCAGAGCGCGTCGGCAGGCATCGGCGAGGGCCTGATGGAGTTTTTCGTGGTCGGGCATGGACTGGAGGCGGAGGTAAAGTTCCTCTGCAAGCGCGGCGCTCGAGCGCATCGGCGGCACATCGCGGATCGCCGCATCCCCGAGCGCTTCGTTGGCTTCCAGCAGCCAGCACGCGTCGGGGATGATCTGCTCGGGGTCGACCGTTGTTGGGTTCGCTGCCGCGGCCTTGACCTTGGCCGCGCGTCCTGTTGCCGCACCGCCGGCGGATGAGCCCTTGGCCTTGCTCGACTTTCCGCCGTGCGTCGCGGCCGATGGGGCCGGCGGCTTGGGCGGCGCGATTCGCGTTCGAAGCGTGACCGGGCCGAGGGCCACCACCGGGCAGAGCCCGGCGCGCGTGGTCGGCTCGCGCACGACGACGATGATCGGAACCTCGGTCTTATCCGCCATTTCGCGGAGCAGCCGCCCATCGAGCCCGACGCGGGGCGGACGGACGAAGTAGAAGCCCGGCCTCAGGTCGCCCGGCGACGGCAACGACGAGTCGATCACCGTCACGTTTCCCGCATCGCGTGCCAGGTCGCGCTTCTGTCGGCGTGCTTCCTGCAGCGGCAGGATGATCCTGGCCATGCGCTCGTAGTCGTGGGCGCGGTGCGCCGCGTCGAGGGCCTCCATGCAGAGCCGCTCGCACTCGAAGTACCGCCCGGCGATGAGCGACACGCTGGCCGACTCCATGGCCTGGTCGATCTGACGGAGGGTGTTCTCGCGGGTCTTGTTCAACGACGTGCTTCCGAGGGTTGACGGCGTGAGCGTGAGACCGGGGACGATGCGCGGCTCCGACCCGGAGCAGATTAACGAGTTTTCAGCACCGTCGCTGCCATGTCCTTGAGGATCCGTCGCCAGGTGTCGGCCGCGTCGACCAGATCGTGGCCGAGCAAGTCGGCCAGGCCGGCCCAGTCCTTGGACTGCACCGCGGACTTGAGGTCCGCGAGCAGATCGACCAGCCGACCGACGTGTCCGGTGAGCAGTTCCACACGCGAGTCGCGTTCACCAGCGGGCGTGGTGCCGGCGGAGACCAGGAAGTGCTCGAGGGGCAGGCCGACCAGACGCGTGCCCTCTTCAACGCCTCGGCGCACCATTTCCCAGACGCCGACAATCTCCTCCAGTTGGGTGAAGGCCTTGTCGTACCGGCCGCCACGGAGATCCTCACAGACCTCGATCTGTGCGGTCTTGGCGCTCAAGAGCACATCGGCGAGTTCGCTGAATGTGGTCGACACGAGCGAGGTCGGTTCGGCGGACACGAACCGCACCTCGGCGTTGGGCATCTCTGTTTCTGGAGGGGACTCGAGCCAATCGTTCCGGCAGGGCTCGCCGTCGATGGTGGCCTCGACGATGACGCGGCGTGACGCCTCGGCGCTCTCGCGGGCCAGACTCAGGGCGACGCGAAGCGTGGGGCTTGGGAGCTTGAGTTCTGCACCGTCAAGGAAGGCCTTCATGCGGATGCTCCGGTCTCGATGGCGGGTTGGCGCCGGCGACGCTTGTGAATGAGGCGGATGTTCCGTGCATAGATGACGACACCGCTGGTCTGGCCCAGCACACCCACGATGTCCTGCCGCCATGCGAAGTATGCAAAGAGGGCGATGCCTCCCGCAAGGCTCAACCACCAGAACGCCTCGGGCACGACGCTCTGTTTCTGGCGTTCGCTGACGATCCATTGGATCATCATCCGCCCGAAAAACAGCCCTTGACCGGCAAAGCCAAGCACGATCCACGCCACCCCGACCCACGACGTGACGTTCAGAGCGCGGAAGGCGGTGTTGCCCAGCGATTGGCCGGCCTGCGCAAGGCCCTCCGGGCCGAGGATCCGCGAAAGCTCATCGGCCTCGAACGGGCCGGTGGGGGGCGCATCGCGAAAGAGCAGGCGATACGTCGTTCGCCCGTCGGACTCTCGGGCGGCCTCGAGTTCGCCTTTGAGCGAGCCGATAGTCAGGCGGGCGGTCTGGGCATCGGGGCGGAGTTCGTGCCGCACCTGCGGCCCGATGACGATCCAGAGCCCGAGCGCCAGCAGAGCGACCATCGCCAGTAGCGGTTCCCACTTCATGCGTGCGACCCCGCGGACGCGGCGTGGCTCGTGCTGTTCGCGGCGATCTGCTCGATGCGCCCCGGACGGGCCGGAGCGGTGGTGATGTCCGCCGAGAGCACGCCGCGGCGGCGGCTGGTCATCCATCGGATCGCGAAGCAGTCGATAAGCCCGGGGATGGCACGCTGGGTGATGCCCATGCCGTACTTGCTCACCCCGGCGGCTCTCTCGCGGTGGCGTACGGGCATCTCGACGACGACATAGCCCATGGAGTGGGCGAGAAAGGGCATGAAGCGGTGCACGCCGCGGAACTCCAGCGGAAGGCGCAGCGCGACCTGTCGGCGCATGATGCGGAGAGAGCAGCCGGTATCGCGGACGACATCGCGCAGGATCAGCCGGCGGAAGAACCGCCCGACGCGGGAACTGGCGCGCCGGATGAAGTTGTCGCGCCGAGCGTGCGAGCGGTCGCCCTGCACAAAGTCCGCGTTGCGCTCTCGCGAGAGTTCGAGCATCGCGGGCAGATCTGCGGGGTCGTTCTGCAGGTCTGCATCGATGGTGGCGATGAACACGCCGCGGGCGGCGCGGATGCCGGCGTGAAACGCGGCGGACTGGCCGTTGCCCTTGCCCGGTGGCGTTTGGCGCATGCTCAGGCCGCGCAACCACGGGCGCGTCGGCATGTGCTCCGCGATGCGCGTGCGCGTCGCGTCGGTCGAGCCATCGTCAACGATGATCAGTTCGAAACTCACGCCCGCGACGCTGAGCGCACGACCGGTCTGCTCGACGAGTTGGGCGATGTTCTCGGCCTCGTTGTGGGCCGGGGCCACCACGGAGAGCGTGGGCCCTCCGGGCGTGGAGGCGGAATTTGCGTCGCCCGCGGGGTCGTCTTGATCGGCGTCGGCCATGAAGTCGGAGTCTATGCCGATGGGAGATGGGGCCGCGCCGGCAGGGGTGCCGAGCCGATGGCGGAAAGGGCTTCTAGAATCGGGCCAGCATCTGTCCCCGACCGAGCCGCGTGTTGTTCGCGGCGGCCGCGGCGGAGCCCGAAAGTCCGGAGTTGTTCATGCACGTTCGACCGATCGATCCCGCCACCGCGTCCGTCTCGGTTCATGTCCACATGGAGGACCCCGAGTCGCTCTGCGGCAAGGCCCAGCCCACGATGGTCGTCAAGGGCCACAAGGGCTGGAGCCTGCTCGAGGTCGCCATGGCCAACGGGATCAACATCGAGCACGCCTGCGGCGGGGTGTGCGCCTGCTCGACGTGCCACGTGTACATCGAGAAGGGCGAGGATCAGATTTCCGAATCCACCGAGGCCGAGGAGGATCGAGTGGAGGAGGCCCCGGGCCTCCAGCGCAACAGCCGACTGAGCTGCCAGTGCATGATCAAGGGTGACGGCCCGATCCACATGCGCGTGCCGTCGTGGAACCGCAACGCGGTGAAGGAAGACGCGCACTGATACGCCGCGGCCTGACGCGGACCAGGACCCCGCGAAGGCGATCGATGGGAGCCGATGCATGGCACGGAGCGATGAGTTCGGCTGGCTGGATGTCGAGATGATCGCGGAGTTGCTCGCGGCTCATCACCGAGATGTCGATCCGTTGACGCTGCGATTTACGGCGCTGCGGGGGCTGGTCGAGAAACTTCCCGGATTCACGCCCGATCCGGACCACCCTGTCAACGAGCGGATCCTTGAGACGATCCAGCAACTCTGGCATGAAGAGCGGCAGGGCATCTCGCGCGATGACGACTGAACGCATCATGGGTGTCACGATCGATCCGCGGCAGTACGCGTCGATCTGCGGTCACGGACGGTGCAGCAGCACGAGCACGATGATGTCGTACGCGGCGTGCGTCGCGACGACCACGCCAAAGCCGCGGGCCAGATAGAGGCTGGCGAAGAACACGCCCGCCGTGAAGTAGAAGATCAGCTTCCACCACTCGATCCCCGCCGGGCCGGTGATCGGGTGATAGATCGCAAAGAGCAGCGATGAGACGACGATCGCCACGACCCGGGCGATGCTCTCGCTCTGGTCGAGCAGGTCCTTGACGATCGCGTGCAGCAGCGCGATCGCGATGAGGCGGAAGAGCAGTTCTTCGTACAGCCCCGCGCCGAGCGAAATCGCGACGCGAGCCCCGGTCGAGAGTGTGTGCAGGTCCGTTCCCGCGGCCAATGCTGCGGCGGCCTCGGCTCGCTGGAGCAACGCGGCGAAGACCACCAGTGGCAACGCCCAGAGAATCGACTCGAGCACCATTCCGACCAGCACAAGCGGGCGGAGGGTCCAGCGGTCCTTGCTGAAGATGTGCCAGGCGAGCAGGACCAGGAGCATCAGCGGCCCGGGGAGCATGAGCCCGATGACACCAAAGAGCTCGAGAAAGCTGCTGAGCAGTCGATGAGCCAGAACGGTGCGCTGAATGCCCGAAGACCACTCGGTGAGATAGGTCAGGGCCATCACTTCGTAGGCGATGACCAGCGGCAGAAGGAGCACAAGGCTGTGCAGCGGGCGCGCAGAGAGCGACCAGTAGTCATCGCTCGCCCCTCGGAGGGTGGCCCGGTCGCTCCGCCTTGGCGTTCGGCGCATGGCCATATGCGGTGAGCGTACCTTCAGCGCAGCGGCCCGGCGGCTCGGCGGTGCCGCGGAGTGCCGGCATGAGCCCGGCGAACGCGAGCGAAAGAGGCAGTGGGGGCGAGATTACTTCTTCGCGGCGGCCTTGTCGGCGCCGGAGCGCTTCGCGGGAGGCGCATCGACCTGACCGGCGGCCTTGCGAGCCTTGATGCGGGCGGCGAGGCGGCTCTTGCGGCGAGCGGCCTGATTCTTGTGGATCACGCCCTTGGCCGCGGTGCGGTCGATGGTCTTGCTGACGGCCTTGAACGCCGCCTCGGCGTCCGCGAGCGACGCGTGCGCGAGCTTGTCCATGAGCTCCTTGACCGCCGTGCGCATCGCCTTCAGACGCCACTTGTTACGGGCACGGGCCTTGAGGTTCTGACGAACGCGCTTCTTCGCGGACAGTGAGTGAGCCATAGCGATCCAGGTCCTCGGTCGGCTTCCCGAAACCGGCGCATCGGCCGGGGTCGAGCGCTCCACACGGAGGCTCGTCGGGAAAGGCCCGAACGATAGAGCGCCACCGACCCCGATTCAAGCCCGAATATCTGCGTTCGTGCAGGAACCCTCGATCGGGAAATGTGCCCGCGCTTGCCTCCGGGCCGTAACGCCCTTACGCTTGCTCTCCCTGCGGGCGTAGCTCAATTGGATAGAGCACCTGACTACGGATCAGGAGGTTAGGGGTTCGACTCCCTTCGCCCGTATTGTGCAGGCCCTCCCGGTTTCGCCGGGGGGTCGCGTGTCCCGCTCACCTTCGGGTGTGCGACGCACCGACGTCCGCCGAATTCTGCCGCTCAGTGGCCATCGGTCGATTCGCTCGACCCTCGCGTCTTGGATCGACGGATTCTGAATCGCAACATGGGCGGATTTGTACAACGATCGCTGGTCGGTCAAGATGCGAACGCGCAGCCGGGTCATCTGATGATGCCCATAGCGCGTCGGATTCACATTGATGCCAGCATCGGAGCGTGCATTGACGATGGGAAAACACCATGAGCGCGTAACGCCTGATGCGCCCGCTGCACTGAGCTTGCGCGGGCTGCGGTTCGGGTACGGGCGGGGATGGACGATGCAGTTGCCGACGCTCGAGATCGGTGCTGGCGAGCAGGTGCTGCTCACCGGCGGTTCGGGCACGGGCAAGAGCACGCTCCTCCATCTGATCGCCGGTCTGATCGATCCCGCCGAGGGCCGCGTGGAGATCGCCGGGCAGAGTGTTCACGCGCTCGCGGGCGCAAAGCGAGACCTGTTCCGCGGCCAGCATGTCGGCATGATCTTCCAGACGTTTCATCTGCTCGAAGGCTTTACCGCGAGGGAAAACGTACTCGCGGCGCTGATGTTCAGCTCGATCCCGCCGCGCGAGCACGATCAGCGTGCGGCGGATCTGCTCGCCCGGCTCGGCGTGCAGCGCATCGATGCGGCCGCGGGCGAGCTGTCGGTCGGGCAGCAGCAGCGCGTCGCGGTGGCGCGAGCCGTCGCGTGCGGGCCCGCGCTCGTGCTGGCCGATGAGCCCACCGCGAGCCTCGATCCCGAGAACGCGGCCAGGGCGATGGATGTGATTCAGTCGGCCTGCCGCGATCAGAACGCCGCGCTGTTGTGCACGAGCCATGACCCGTCGATGGTCGCGCGGTTCCCGCGGAGTCTTGCGCTGGAGTCCATCGCGACGTTCGCTGGTGAGTCGAACCCGCAGGAGGCCCGCTGATGCCCATGACCGATATGTCCCTGGTCACGCGGTCGCTCCGGGCCCACAGGCTCTCGACGATCGTGACCGCGCTGATGGTCGCCATCGGTGTGGCGCTGCTGATGGTGCTGCTGACCGTGCGGGACTCGGCATCCCGCGCGTTCCTTCGCGGCACGGGCAACATGCACCTGCTCGTGAGCGCACAGGAAAGCCGGCTCGAGAGCGTGCTGAACTCCGTGTTCCACTCGGGCATTCCGCAGCGCGTTGTCACGTGGGACAAGTTTCAGGCCGTCGCATCGCTGCCGCCGGTGGATTGGGCGCTGGCAACGGTGCAGGGGGACAACTACCGCGGCTACGCGACCATGGGCGTGCAGTCTCCGTTTTTCGAGAAGTTTCTGCCGGATGGCGCGTCGCCCATGACGCTGGCCTCGGGGACTTTCTTCCGCGCGGGTGAAGCCGGGGTGTTCGATGTCGTGCTGGGTTCGTCCGCCGCGGCGGGAACGGGACTGAAGGTCGGCGACACGCTGACCATCACGCACGGCACCGACGAGAAGGGGCACGTTCACGACGAGTTCAAGTTCACGGTCTCGGGTGTACTCTCGCCGACGGGCACGGCCCACGATCGCGTTGTGTTCGTGACCGCTGAGAGCAAGTGGATCGTCCACGCCGATGAGTTTCGGGCGCAAGCGGCGCGAGCCGCGGGCAAAAGCGAGCACGAGGAGCCGACCACGGCGAACCTCACACCCGCGGAAAAGCCGGTGACCGCGATCTATGTCAAGATGCGTGCGACGCCGACGATCGCGCAGGTCGCGACAATTGTCCGGAACGAACTCGGTCTCACCGCGGCGTATCCGGCCAGCGAGATCCGTCGGCTGCTGGGCATCGTCGGCAACGCCGACGTCGTGCTCATCGGCATCGCGATCATCGTGATGCTCTCCGGTGCTCTGAGCGTGATGCTGGCCCTGTACAACTCGATGGAGCATCGCCGGCGACAGCTCGCGGTGCTGCGCGTGCTCGGCGCGAGTCAGGAGCGTCTGCTGAGCCTCGTGCTGTCCGAGAGCGCCGCGATCGGGCTGATCGGGGCGGTGATCGGGCTTGTCGTCGCGGCCATCGCCGGTCAGGTCACGGCGGCGTTTCTGTCCGGCGCGCTGGGCGTGCCGATTTCCGGGGCTGTCGATCCTGTGTGGGCCATCATCGTCGTTTCGGGTGCCGTGCTGCTGAGCGCTCTGGCCGGGCTCGTGCCCGCGATTCGCGCGTATCGCACGCCGGTGATCAGCAGTCTTCGGCCGATCGGATAAACTCGGCTACGCTCACCGGGAGGCGGACAGACGGGGCGAACCATGCGAGTGTTCTGGGTCTTCATCTTGCTGCTGATCGTCGCTGGCGGAGCCGCGCTGGGCCTGCGCATGCGGTCGCAGAGTCCGGGCGGGGCGACGACTCCGATTTCCGAGCCGCCATCGGCCAGAGCGATGCCGGTGGCCACCGACACGCGAACACCGGAGCCGCCTGCGACCAGCGTTGGGACCGATCGGGTCGCCCCGAAGAGCGGGCCGGCCGACGATGCGCTCGCGCCCGTCGCGACGGCGGCGTCATCGGCGACCGAGCCGCCGCGGATCGAGGAACTGCTCCCCTCGCCGACGGCTTACGACCCGGAAGGGCTTTCGACCAGTGGCTCGACAATGATCCTTCGAGAGGTTCCCGTTGGATTGACCAGCGACACGCCCGGTGCTCCGGCGGCGGAGGTCTCTGCTTCGGCGTTTGCGCTGCCGATGAGCGAGCGATTCCCGGTTGAGCGCCTGTTTCCCGCCAAGGCCGAGCGCACGAGTGACGGCGCGGTGATGCTCGACGGTCGCTTTGCTGTTCCGGGTTCCGGCACGGTGGAGGATCCGTACCGCTTGTCGTGGGATCTTCTCGTTTCGGCCCAGGAGACCTACAAGCCGCGGCTTGGTCAGACGCGGCTGCCGCAGCGGGTCGCGTGGCTCGACGGAAAGCACGTGCGGGTGTCCGGCTTCATCGCTTTTCCGATCGCCAGCAACAACCCGCAAGAACTGCTGGTCATGCTCAATCAGTGGGACGGCTGCTGTCTCGGCGTGCCGCCCACGGCGTACGACGCCGCGGAAGTGAAGCTCGCGTCGCCGGCCTCTCCCGCGCAGCGAATGAGTGTCCACGGCACATTGACGGGCCGGATGAAGGTGGATCCGTACGAGGATCAGGGCTGGCTGCTCGGCTTGTACATCATCGAGGATGCAAAGCTCGTCGTCGATCAGTGATCGGCCGACCACGGTCCATCAGGTCCGGCCCGGGGGCGGTACGTTGTACTGGCCCCAGTAGCGGTCGAGTTCATTGACGAGCCGCTGGAACTTCTCGAGGTCAACGGGCTTGACCACGTAGCTGTTTGCGCGATGGGCGTACGCGCGAGCGCGATCAGACTCGGCTTCGCTCGTTGTGAGCACGACGACAGGTATTGTGCAGAGCGAGGGATTGTCCTTGATGAAGGACAGGACCTCGTGACCATCGATCTTGGGCAGCTTCAGATCCAGCAGCACGACATCCGGGCGAGGAGCGTCGGCAAAGGGCTCCGCTCGAGTGAGGTACGCGATCGCCTCTGCACCGTCACGCACCCGGGCCACGCTGTGGGCCGCGCCCTTGTCCTGAAGTTCGAGGAGCACCAGTTCGGCGTGCGAGTCATCGTCCTCAACCAACAGCAGATGCACGGGTCGTTCATGCGACCTCGGCATGACTGGGCTCCTTGGCCAGAAGTGTCTCTGGAAGCGAGAACCAGAAGGTCGCGCCGTCCGGAGGTGAAGACTCTACCCACGCCCTGCCGCCATGAAGGCCCGCGATCTTTCGCACGATCGCAAGGCCCACACCGGTTCCTGGAGAGGACGAGTCTAGGCGTTGAAAGAGCCCGAAAATCCGCTCGTGATGCACCGGCGGCACGCCCGGACCGTTGTCGCGCACGAAGAATCGAAGCTCTCCCTCGCCCCGTACGCAGCCGACGACGATGCGCCCGCCGGGCTTCGTGCAGGCGTAAATCAGCGCATTGCCGATCAGGTTGTCGAACACCTCGCCGATCTGGATCGGGTCGGCCGTGATGAGCGGCATGCCGCACTGCACTTCCAGCGATGCACCGACGCTCGCCAGGCGTTCGGCATAGTCCTCGCCCAGGCCTGTCACGAGCCGATGGACGTCCACGGTCGATGACTTGTGCGTCACGCGTCCGATGCGGCTGAGTTCCAGCAGATCGTCGATGGTCAGGCAGAGTCTGGTCGTCGCGGAGCTGATCCGCTCGGCGAACAAGCGGACGCGGTCCCAGCGCTGCACATCCGCATCGCGGATGATGTGCCCGATGAACCCCGAAATCGTCACCAGAGGGCTCTTGAGATCGTGCGAAACCGTGTACACGAACTGCTCGAGCTCCTTATTCTTCGTGCGCAGGCGAGCGTTCAAGTCGTTCAAGTCCGCCTCTGCGCGCTTGCGTGAAGTGATATCGCGCGTCGTGATCGCTACACCGTTGCCCAGCGGCACGACCTGATGCTGGAGCCACCTGTCCGGCAGCTCGGGGATATTGATCGCAAACTCCTCGGAGAGCGGGATCCCGGTCCGCATGACGCGAACATACTTGTCAAAGAAGCCACCGGTCCGATTGATCGGGATCAACTCGCACAGACGCTGGCCCACGATCTGGTCGCGACTCCGCCCGATGAGCTCGGCGCCGCGGGAGTTCACATCGCTGAAGACGAAGTCCACGGGTTCATCACCATCAGAGCCGGTGACGGCTTCAAGCAGGTAGAAGGCGTCAAGGCTGCCCTCCGCGGCCGTGCGATAGCGTTCCCGATTCTCGCGTTCCGCCTTCTCCGTGCGATGCCGCGAAATTGCCAGCGAGAGCACGCGTGCGACCGCGGTGATCAGATCGACTTCCGCCGCAGTCAGTTCGCGATCATCTTCCCAGAAGATACCGAGCACGCCGAGCGTCTCGCACCCGGCGATGATCGGCACGTGAGCCGATAAGCGCACGTCTTCTGATGTCGGCACCGTCGCGCGGATCTGCCCCCGTTCGGTGACGATCTCCCGGGTCATGAAGGCCCGAGCCGCCGCGAAGCGATCATCCAGAGGAATCGTCGCGGAACCGGCAATGCCAGACGGCCACCCGACAGCCGCCCGCACCAAGAGACCGCTGCCATCGGGCTGGGGATTGGTGACTTTGACGTACCGGGCCTGAAGGACATCCGACAGCAATCGGACCGCGCGATGCATCAGCAGGTCAGTCGAGAGGGTCGCGAGCCCGAGTTCCGCCAATTCGGCGAGCACATATTGCGCGGAGGTGGGGCGTTGTCCGCGGCGAGCCTGGATTTTGCGATAGATCCACGCAGTTGGGAGCGCAGCCGCGGCGGCAAGCAGTGCACCGCCGAGCGCGCCGAGTCAGACCGAGTTCGCCTCAACCGCCAAAGCGGTTGTGGTCACCCCCGCAAAGTAGGTGATCGCCTGTCCGGCGAGGAGGGCGGTTCGACGGGATGGGCGGATGCGTTTTGACACTGGAGAATAAGACTCAGGCTCAAGAATGGGCCTTCACGTAGAGGCTTGGCCCACTGCAAAAGTGCTCCCTACGAGGCCCATAACGTGTATCGGAACGATATTGATGATTCCGGGTCTCAGCAATGTGAATCTATAGAACCAAGCGGTTTCGCCTAGTCTATGCGGGGCAATCACTATGACCAATCATTGGAGTGCCATGACGAAGTCGCGGTGAAACCCACTGACTTGGGCCCGAGATTCCGGATGCTGATAAAAACCGGGAAGTTGACCCAAGTTTGGCGGCGCTTTGGCCGACCAAAGTCAAGAGGGAGGCAGATGACCGCCCGTGGATGTCCCGGTCGGCCGACAGCAGGAATCTCAGAACGGGAACCAGCCTTATGGACGAGCTTCGGATTCTCCTTGCTGATGACGACGCGGAGCATCGGGAGTTGCTCGGTCTGGCGCTGCAGCGCGGACGGCGCTCGGTGCGAATTCACAGCGTTGGCACGCCCGGCGAGTTCATCGAGCTGGTGCGGACTCAGCAGAACGACTGCGTCGTCGTGGACTTCAACTTCAAGCCGCGGCGCGCGGATGAGCTGCTGATCGAGGTCGCCGATTCGCTGGCCTCGTGCCCGGTCGTGGTGATCTCCAGCAGCGAGGACCAGGCCGTGGTGATCGCGGCACTGCGGGCCGGAGTGACGGACTTTCTGCCGAAGATCGAGGCGTTGACCGACGGCGCGCTGCTGACGCGGATCGAGCGGGCGGTCGCGGAGTCTCGCCGAAGCGTTGCGGATCGACGGACGCACCAGCGGCGCGAGGAGGAGCTGGCGGCCCTGGCGGAGACCGATGCGCTGACGGGACTGTTCAACCGCCGGCACCTCGAGCGACTGGTGCAGAGCGACAGGTTCCGCAAAGACCGTCGCCGTCACCTGTGCGTCGTGATGATGGACATCGACCACTTCAAGCAGATCAACGACACCATGGGTCACGCGGCGGGTGACGAGGTCATTCGCGCGGTCGCGGGAGTGCTCCGACAGTCGCTGTCGCCCTCGGACTCGGCTATTCGCTGGGGTGGCGAGGAGTTTCTGGCGATCCGCCCGAGCAGCGACACCGCTGACACGTGGCTATGGGCCGAGCGCCTGCGGCACGGCATCGCCGACGCGCGGGTGATCGTCGGCGGGCAGCGCGTCAACGTGACGGTGAGCATCGGCGTCGCACGTCTGAACATCGAGGACTTCGGCGAAGAGGCGATCAATCTCGCGGATCACGCGATGTATCTGGCCAAGGAGCGCGGCCGCAACCGCGTCTGTACGTGGGAGATGGTCGCGATGGAGCGTGCCGCGGAGCAGGTGGCGCTCGACCTCAAGCCCGAGGATGACTCGTGTTCCCCGAGGCAGTTGCGCGACCGCTTCCTGACACGCTGCCAGTCGTGGCTCGGTCCGACGCAGACCCAGCACGTTCGCGAGCACGGAAACCTTGTCGCCGCGTGTGCGCGTCGGATCGCCCGTCGTCTCGGCGGCCGGACGTCGGTTGTCGAATCCGCGGAGAACCTCGCGCTGCTTCACGATCTGGGCAAGTGCGTCGTTCCCGAGAGCCTGCTGAACAAGCCGACGGGGCTGCACGTGGGTGAGTGGAACATCGTGCATCGCTCCGGCGAAGAGGGCGCGATCCTCGCGCAGCGTCTGGGTGTCGGCGAGAGCATCGTCGAACTCGTACGCACGCAGTGCGTTCGTTTCGATGCGGCGGAGATCATGCGTGTCGCGGCGGGAGAGAACGAGGCCTGCCATCGGATGGAGTCACGCGTGGTGCAGGTCGCCGACGCTTTCGTGAGCATGACCACTCCCAGCGCGTACCGCGCGGCGCGTTCGGCCAAGGAGGCCGTCGAGGAACTCATCCGCGGCAAGGGGCGTCAGTTCGACCCCGACTGCGTCGACGCCATCGCGCAGATGGTCGCAGCGGGAACCAGTGACGGCGAGGGTGATGCGGGCTTGTCGTCGATGAGCGCTGCGTGAGTGGCGTGTTCTCGACCTTTGCGTTTCGCGAACCGGATGATCGACAAGCCCCGGCTCGGGCTTTGTGGAGCTGAACGATGAATGACCCGGTCAGCACAGTTCACGGGCGACAGCAGCGGGCCGAGCCGCGGGAGAGATCCGTGGGTATCGAGGTCGTTGTCCATGGCAAGGGCCTCGCGGCGACCGCGTCTCTCGCGGATCGCTCGCGATCCGGGTGCCTGCTCCGGGTCGAGGGTGCATCGGAATCATGGCAGGGCCAGACGATCGAGGTGCGTCCGGCACAGGAGCATGGCCCGGCGCTGCTGATGCGCGTGGTGCGCGTGGCCGAGCGGAGCGAGTGCGGGATGCTGCTGGGGTGTCGACGCGTTCGCGCGACGCATGAAGGTGATCGCGGTCCGTCGATGCGGGTGCACGTGCGCGCCAGCCAGGTCGCGCGGCGTGCGGGGCGATGATCAGTCGAGCGTGAATGTCTGTCCGAGCTTCGGCAGGTGTGGCGATACGCCGAGCGTGCGACTGATCGCGTCGGCGAGGGCCTGACGCGGGCGATCTTCGCCGTGATTGAGGAACCAGTGCCGGGGCATTCGGCCGGCGGATGCGGCGCGGGCCCAGGCGATGAGCGAAGTTCGTCCGGCGTGCGCCGAGAACCCGCCCATGGTGTGGATCGACGCGCGCACGGCGATGACCTCGCCCATGATTCGGACTTGTGCCGCACCTTCGACCAGTCTGCGACCGAGCGAGCCGTGCGACTGGAACCCGGCGATGATGACGTGGTTCTGGGGCTTGTACAGGCCGTGGCGCAGGTGGTGCAGGATGCGTCCGCCCGTGCACATGCCCGCGGGTGCCATGATGATCGCGGGTCCGGAGATATTGTTGATCGCGCGTGATTCATCGCCGGTGCGGGTCAGGCGGAGCGAGGGGAACGTCAGCGGATTGCAGCCGAAGGCCATCGCTGCCTTGGACTCGTCGTCGAAGAGTTCGCGATGGCTCTGGTACAGGCGTGTGGCATCGACGGCCATGGGGCTGTCGACGAACACGGGCATGCCGTTGAGTTCGCCGCGGTGGTGCATCTGGCTGAGGTGGTAGATCAGCGACTGCGTGCGGCCGATGGCGAAAGTGGGGATGAGGATCTTGCCGCCTGACTTGCGCGCCTGATCGATGACGGATCGGAACTGCACGAGGGTCTCGTCGAGCGGGCGGTGGTCGCGATCGCCGTAGGTCGACTCGAGGATGATCGCATCGGCATCTGGCAGCGGATGCGGATCGGGCAGGAGCGGGCTGCCGTTCTCTCCGATGTCCGCGGAGAAGTGGACGTTGCGGGTCTGGCCTTTATCGCTGAGTGTGAGCATGAGTGATGCCGAGCCGAGGATGTGCCCGGCATCAACGAAGCGCATGGACACTCCCGGGGCGACTTCCTGCGTCTTGCCGTAGGCGCACGATGCGAGTCTGCGGAGCGTCGCGGAGACGTCCTCATCGGTGTAGAGCGGGTCGATGCAGCGGGTCTGGAGCGGTCGTCCGCCGCGGGTCCGCCGGCGGAGGCAGCGGGTGGACTGCTCGACCTGCAGGTAAGCGGAGTCGCGCAGGAGGATCTCGGTGAGTGCGATGGTGGGAGGGGTGCACCAGATCCTGCCGCGGAAGCCTCGACGCGTCAGCAGCGGGAGCCGTCCGGAGTGATCGAGGTGCGCGTGTGTGAGGATGACGGCGTCGAGCGTGGCGGGGTCGAAGGGCAGAGGTCTGCGATTGAGGGCCTCGGCGGCCGCGCCGCCCTGGAACATGCCGCAGTCGATCAGCACGCGAGCGCGTTCGGTCTGAACCAGCGTGCACGAACCGGTGACTCCGCCCGCCGCGCCGTGAAACGTCAGTTGCATGAAGAACTCCTGCGGTCCGCACGAGTGTATCGGCGAGTCAAGAGACCGTCGCGGCGCGCGGCCTACTTGCCGATGGAGCGCTCGTCGATCCACGCGGCACTCTCGGGGCCGTCGAGATTCTCAGGCTTGACCTCGGCCGGCGGCTCGTTCTTGAGTACTCGGAGCAGCTTCCAGAGGAGGATGACCGTTGTGAAGCGGAGGAACGTTGAAAGCGAGAAGGCCCAGAAGTACGCGTTGAAGTCCTTGCCCAGCACGGCCAGAATCCAGCCGCCCAGAAGCGAGCCGAGGGTCATGGCGAGCGTGTTGAAGAAGAAGTAACTGCTCAAGATGGCGGTGCGTTCCTCCTCGGGCAAGTGATCCAGGAACAGCAGCCATGTGGCCAGTTCGAAGCATGCCCATACGACGCCGGAGAAGAGCTGAATGAGCAGGATGTAGTAAATGTTGTCGCTCAGCAGCACGAGCACGCTGATGGGCGCGACGCCGATGCCGCCGACGAGCAGGAGCGGAATCGGACCGGAGCGACGGGCGATTTTGCCCAGCAGCCCGAGCGCCAGGACTTTGCCGAGCAGCACCGTGCCAACCAGAGCCGCGTAGACGATGTACGAACGGCCCTGATGCTCGAGGAAGTAGGGGTTCATGAACGGCGCGGAGACGTTGGCCGCGAAGGTGACACAGAGCATGTAGAAGATCAGACGGCCATCATGTCCCGACTTCTGGGAGCGGAACCGTCGAATCATCTGCAGGGGGCTGACGTAGCGCATGCCGCTGGGGAGCGGGTCGCGTTCGGTCTGGCGCATGAGCAGGGCGGTGCTGAGCGCCCGGCAGAGCAGCGCGAGGGCGAAAATGATCGCGAAGTACGGCAGTGCTGACGCCGGGTCGGCGATCTGACGCAGAGGCTGCCAGTTCGTGGCCATGCCGAGCGCGGCGCCGCCCAAGAGGAATCCGGCGAGCGTGCCGGCCTGAAGTGAGCGGGATCGAAGGCCAAAGAACCTGGCACGCACGGGACGGGGGACGTTGGTGCCGATCCAGGTGCTCCAGGCGGAGCCCGCGGATTGGCCGCTGGCCCAGTAGATCGAAGCGGCAAGGAGCAGGGCCCACGCGGGGATCGGGCCGATCATGGCGGCGACGATAAGCGGCGCGAACGACGCGGCCTGGATCCCGGCCATGAGGACGGTCCATCGCTTGTGCGAGCCGAGCCATCGAACGCCCTGAGCCGAAAGCAGTTGAAGGGACGCGCCGATCAGCGCCGGGGCCGTTGCGATGAGGCCACTGACGACCTCGCCCATGCTCAGGGCCAAGGCGAACGCGGGAATGAACAGCTCGCCGACGCCGACCATCACGCTGTACGCGGTCCCGTCGATCATGCTGCGACGGAGATCGGCACGGCGTGTCGAGACGGGGCGGCCCACGGGGCGGGAGCGTATGCGCGGCGGCGTGGCAGACCGGCTCCGTGTTCGCGCCGATCAAAAAAACACGGACCCGGCGATCAAGCCGGGTCCGCGATGGAGTACGAGATTCGGTTGTCTCGCGGATTCAGGCGCGACGGCGACGGGAGGCAACCAGACCGCCCAGAGCAACCAGAGCGGCGACGCCCGGCGTGGGGATGGTGCCGATGCCATCGGCGGCGAAGTCGGAGCCCGAGGGAGCGTTGTACTCAACCACGATCCGGTCGATGTCCGCGAAGTTGATCGTCGGATTGCTCGCGACGAAGTCGGCGAACGAGAAGAGCGACTGGAAGGGGTTGGTCGAGGCGGGGACGTTCACCGTGACCGAGGCGGTCGCGGCGTTGGGCGTGCCCAGGGCGCTTGAGAGCACGATCGTGACGGGCATCGCCTGGTCGTTGCGGAGGAAGTCGATGGCGATAGCAGTGGCCGCGCCGGTCGACAGGTCGGTGGACATGTTGAACGCCGGGCCGCCGTAGGTCATGGTCACCTTCGGCGTGACGCCCGTGTCCGTGCTCAGGCTGAGCGAGCCGGAGAGCTTGGTCACGACGCGGAGGCGGGAACGATCCTCGGGCTCGACATCGGCCGGGGGTAGACCGATGTACTCAAGAATCGACGAACGATGGCCGCCGAGCACGCCAGAAACTCCGGCCTGGGAAGCGGACGCGGTGGTGGAGATCGGGGCGTTGGTGTAGTCCACGGTCAGCGTGAACGCTGCGGACTGATAGTCATCGATCTGAACGACGAACGCCGAGGCGGACGACGCGAGACCGGCGACAACAACAAAGGAGGCGATAGACGCAAGCTTCACATTCTCTCCTCCTGCACACTCGATGGGCGACTCCGAGGGCGGGTCTGTGAAGGCACAATATGCGCGATGAAGCGGCGGGTGTCAACGAATCCGCGCAGAGAAGTGGCAAAGGTTTCAGAATATTGGACCAAAGGCACCGATCCTGATGCGTCAGTGCATGGGAAGCCCTTAAATTACCCGAAACAGGTGGATGGCTGATCATGTTCCCGGCTCTGGCAGATCGGCCCGGTGGGGCTACTCTGAAAGACCCAAAGCACCGTGATGCGATGTTCGGTGAATATCCGTGAATGGAGCAAGCCAAATGACGACGGCCCCGACCCCGGCGACGAAGTTACCCCAGGATCACCCCGCCGGCGCCGTATTCACGAACACCGGCCCCGCCTCCGGCGGTGTTCAGCCCGGGCGTGTGGATCCACAGGCCGTGACAATGAGTGGCATCGTGCTGTCGCCGGCGTACGGGCCCAAGGACGCGGGAGGGCCCGGAGGCGGAACGGAGTCCCTTTCGACACCCGATGCGGTCGCGGCGAACATCGGCGAGCCAGGCAAGTTCCCGTTCACGCGCGGCCTTTTCTCGCAGGGGTATCGCACCCGCCTGTGGACGATGCGCCAGTTCGCCGGCTTCGGCAGCGCCGATGACACGAACAATCGGTTCAAGTACCTGCTCGAGCAGGCCAAGGGCACGAGCGCCAACACCGGGCTGAGCACGGCCTTCGACCTGCCCACGCTCATGGGACGCGATAGCGACGATGCGCTCAGTGCCGGCGAGGTGGGCAAGTGCGGCGTGGCGATCAGTTCGATCGAGGACATGCACCGGCTGTACGCCGATATTCCGGTGGACAAGGTGACGGTGTCGCAGACGATCAACGGACCGGCGTGTGTGATCTGGGCGATGTATCTCGCGCACGCATTGCAGCGCGGGATGAGCTGGTCGAACCTCGGCGGCACGCTTCAGAACGACATCCTCAAGGAGTTCCACGCTCAGAACGAGTTCATCTATCCGCCCGAGCCGAGCGTGAAGCTCGTCGTGGACACGATCGAGTTCCAGAGCAAGTTCCTGCCGAAGTGGAACAGCGTGAGCATCAGCGGCTACCACATCCGCGAGGCCGGCAGCACCGCGGTTCAGGAGTTGGCGTTCACGCTCCGCGATGGGATGGAGTACGTGGAGGCGTGCCTCGAGCGCGGGATGCCGATCGATGAGTTCGCGCCGCGTCTGTCGTTCTTCTTCAACAGCCACAACGAGTTCTTCGAGGAGATCTGCAAGCTGCGTGCGGCGCGGCGGATTTGGGCGAGGATGATGCGTGAGCGCTACAAGGCCGCGAGCGAGCGCTCGTGGTTCATGAAGACCCACGTGCAGACCGCGGGCTGCTCGCTTACGGAGCAGCAGCCGATGAACAACATCGTCCGCGTCGCCTATCAGGCGATGGCGGCGGTCCTCGGCGGATGCCAGAGTCTGCACACCGACAGCATGGATGAGACGCTGGGCCTCCCGACGGAGCAGGCCGTGACCGTGGCGCTGCGGACGCAGCAGATCCTCGCGCACGAAACGGGCGTGACGCGCGTGGTCGATCCGCTCGGCGGCAGTTGGTTCATCGAGAACCTGACCGACACCGTCGAGTCCGGTGCGCTGGCGTACATCGCGGACATCGACGCGATGGGCACATACAGCAACGCGGCGCCGGGTGGCGAGCGCAAGGCGGGCGTGTTCGCGCCGCGGCAGGGCTACGGGCGGGGCGTGGTCAACGGGATCAACAAGGGCTACTTCCGCCGCCAGATCGCCGAGGCGAGCTATCGCTTCAGCGAGGAATGCGAGGCGGGGGATCGGATCACCGTCGGCATGAACGCATACGTGGATCCTGACGAGAAGCGGCCGATCGAGATCCTCCAGATCCCGCACACGGTGGAAGTCGAGCAGTGCGATCGCCTGTCGAAGTTCAAGGCCGCCCGGGACAAGTCGAATGTGGCGCGTGCGCTCTTTAACATCCGCAGCGCCTGTCAGGGCAAGGCGTACACGCTGATCAACGACTTGCCCGGCATGGACCGCCAGCAGGGCACGGGCACAGCGATGCACAAGACAAACGTCATGCCCGCGCTCATCGATGCGGCACTGGCGCACTGCACGCTGGGTGAGATGGTCCAGGCCATGGCGGACGTGTACGGACGGTACACGGGCGGGCCGGAGTGGTGATGAGCCCTGGCATCAAACTGCGCGAACGGGAGTTGTGGGATCGGCGGGAACGGGGCTGATCAGGTCCGCGCGAGGCGTGCGATCGCTTCCTCACGCATGCGGTACACGGTCCACTCGCTCATCGGCTCGGCCCCGATCGAGCGGTAGAAGTCGATCGCGGGCGTGTTCCAGTCCAGCACGCTCCACTCCATGCGGACGCAGCCGCGACCAAGAGCGATTCGCGCCAGCGCGGTGAGCAGAGCCTTTCCGAGCCCTCGGCCGCGGGCGGCGGGTGTGACGTAGAGGTCCTCAAGGTAAAGGCCCGCGCGGCCCTTCCAAGTTGAGTAATTCATGAAGTAGAGCGCAAAGCCCTGCGGCGTGCCGTCGATATCGCCGAGGATCGCCTCGCACGTCGGCCCGCGGCCGAATCCGCGGCCAAAGAGTGATTCGTGGAGCATGGCTTCGGTCGCGACGACCGCCTGCGGCTCGCGCTCGTACTCGGCCAGTTCGCGAACGAACCGCAGAATCGTCGGCACATCCGACGGCGTTGCGCTTCGGAGGTGGACGCCGGGAACGCTGGTGGCGAGTTCGCTGGTCATGCTTCGGGGAGCGTACGCGCGACGGCTCCGCCCGTGCCCGCGGGGGATGCGGGTTCATCGATTGGTCTGCGCACGCTCGCCGAGCCCCGCGATGAATCGGAGAAAGAGGTATGCCGCGACGCGTGCCGAACGGTGATCGGCGTCGTGCATCGGGTTGAGTTCCATGATGTCAAAGCACGCGACCAACGGGCAACGGCCCGCGGCGTGAGCATATTGCGCGACCTGTGCGACCGTGAGCCCGTCGGGGTTCAGGGCGCTGACGCCAGGCATCTGGGCCGCGTCGATGGCGTCGAGGTCGAGCGACACGAATGCGGAAGACGCGGGTGCTCCCGGCCCCGGGGTGGCTCTGCTTGCGGTGCTTTCGATCTGGCGCTGGGCCTGTTCGATGCTGAAGGCAACGTCCAGCTGCTCGCCGCCGTGATCGGTAAACCAGTCGTGATGATCGCGCGTGTTGACCAGCGGGCTGAGGCCCACGACACTCAGGGCCGCGACGCCGGCGTGCTGCACCAGCGAGCGGAACGGCATGCCCGAGCCGGGCTCGGCTCGAACATCCAGATGCGCATCGACATAGAGCCCCGCGCGGACGCCGGATCTTCGGCACGCGGCGCGAGCGAACGCGAATGTCAGATCGTGGCCGCCCCCGATGCCGATGGGCAGAAGCCCCAGCGCGATGATCGCCTCAGTTGCGGCCGTCACGCGATCGTGGGTCTCTTCGAGTGTTCGTCCGGGGACGATGTCGCCGGCGTCCAGAATGTGCGGCAGGGTGTGCTCGGCGTGATGGCCCGCGTTCGTGTCGGCGCGTCGCTCGGCGCGAGGGGTCCACGGTGCCGGCTGCGCGACGCCGAAGCGGACGAGTGCCGCGCGAAAAGCGTGCGGGCCTTCGCGGGCGCCTGGTCGCCCGTGGTTCATGATTACGCCGGTATCGTCGGCCAAGCCGAGAATGGCGGCCCGGCACTTGCTGACGTCCTCGGCACCTCCCGGACGATCTGCGTAGTCTGCGCTGGCACGCTGAATCGTCGCGGCGTACTTCCCGGGCGCGACGGGCGGGTAAATCGGCGGATTGGTGAAGGGGATGGGCATTGTGAGGGATTCAGAAGCGCGGATGGGGCACTGTCTCTGAGCGATTCCCGCCGGATTCGGGCAAGCGACTACTGGGTTGGTGCCGCGGCTTCGCCGCGCGTTGTTCGGTGCGGCACACGCGAGCGGGGCCGATTCGCGGCGACGATGTGCTGCCGAGTGAGGCGTACGAGTTGATCACCAGTTCCTCATCGGTACCTTCAGGCCCTGCGCATCAGCGCAGGCGCGGGCTTCGTCATAGCCGGCATCCGCGTGACGGAAGACACCCATGCCCGGGTCGTTCGTGAGCACCCGCTCGATCCGTCGTGCGGCCTCGTGCGTGCCGTCGGCGACGATGACCTGTCCGGCGTGCTGGCTGAAGCCGATGCCTACGCCGCCGCCGTGGTGGAAACTCACCCAGCTTGCGCCGCTGGCGATGTTGACCATGGCGTTGAGGATCGCCCAGTCGCTGATGGCGTCCGAGCCGTCCTTCATCGCCTCGGTCTCGCGGTTCGGGCTGGCGACCGAGCCGCAGTCGAGGTGATCGCGTCCGATGACGATCGGAGCCTTGACCGCGCCGGAGCGCACCAGGTCATTGAACAGCAGGCCGGCCTTGGCACGCGCGCCCTGGCCCAGCCAGCAGATACGCGCGGGCAGGCCCTGGAACGCGATGCGCTCCCCGGCCATCTTCAACCAGCGCTGCAATCCGGCGTTCTCGGGGAAGAGCTTGGCCAGTTCGCGGTCGGTGGTGCGGATGTCCGCTTCCTCGCCCGAGAGCGCGACCCAGCGGAACGGTCCGCGCCCGACGCAGAACTGCGGCCGGATGTACGCCGGCACGAAGCCCGGGAACGCGAAGGCATCGCTCACGCCCTGATCGAACGCACGCTGCCGGATGTTGTTGCCGTAGTCGAAGGTGATCGCACCCGCGGCCTTGAGCCCGAGCATCGCGCGCACGTGGCGGGCCATCGTCGCGAGGCTGAAGCGCTCGTATTCGGCTGGCGAGACGCGACGGAGCGTCTCGGCTTCGGCCACCGTCAGTTCCGCGGGGACATAGGCCATGATGTCGTGCGCGCCGGTCTGGTCGGTGAGCACGTCTACCTTGATCTGCCTCAGCAGCAGACGCTCGAGCAGCTCCACCGCGTTGCAGGCAGCACCGATGCTCACGGCGCGGCCATCGGCGGCGGCCCGCACCGCGGCATCGATCGCGCCATCGACGCTGTCGGCGACTTCATCGAGATAGCGGTCCTTCTGTCGGCGGAGAAGCGCGGCTCGGTCAACATCCGCGATGAGGCACACGCCGTCGCACATCGTCACGGCGAGCGGCTGGGCCCCGCCCATCCCGCCGCATCCCGCGGTCACGACCAGTTTGCCGCGCATCGAGCCTGCGAAGTGCGTGTGGGCGCACTGGGCGAAGGTCTCGTACGTGCCCTGGACGATGCCTTGGGTGCCGATGTAGATCCACGAACCCGCGGTCATTTGCCCGAACATGATCAGGCCCTTGGCGGCGAGTTGATCGAAGTGCTCCTGCGTGGCCCAGTGGGGGACGAGGTTGCTGTTGGCGATGAGCACGCGGGGGGCATCGGGGTGCGTTCGCACCACGCCGACGGGCTTGCCCGACTGCACAAGGAGCGTTTCGTCGGCTTCCAGGGCGCGGAGGCTCTCGACGATCGCGTCGAACGCCGGCCATGACCGTGCGGCCTGGCCGCGGCCGCCGTAGACCACCAGCGTGCCGGGCTTCTCGCAGACCTCGGGATCGAGGTTATTCATCAGCATGCGCATCGCGGCCTCGGCCTGCCAGGTCTTGCAGGTGCGCATCGCCCCGCGCGGCGCGCGGATGACGCGGCCGCCGCTTGCTCCCGGCCCCGCCGCGCCATCGGCTCCGGAAGCACCAAAGCCGACCTCAAGCCCCGAGAGCGGGCGTGGCGGTGTGACTCTCGATGGACTCTCTGACGACACGGGCGCGTTTGGTGCGGTCATGTGCCAAGCGTACCACGAGACCGCTCTCCGGGAGGCGCAACAGGGGCGAAAGCCTCGGGGCCAAGGGTCGATGGCCGGGCCGGGTACGGCCGCGGCCGGAGCATGCCGAGCGGGCACCTCGGCGGTTGGATGGGCAAAAAGACACCGACCCGCGTCGGCAAGCCGCGGCGGGTCGGTGTGGTGGTCGAGGTTGTCCGATGCGATGTGGACGCTCGGTCAATCTTCGTCATCATCATCATCGTCGTCATCGTCGATGAACTCCGGCTCCGGCGGCGGAGGCGGTGGGGGGGGCGGTGCGGGATCGCCGGGCTTGGCGTTCTTCTCGGCGGCCTTGAGGCGGGCCTCTTCCTGGGCCTTCTTCTTCGCCTCGGCGCGCTTGAATGCCTCGACCTTGACCTTGTCCGGCGCGATGATCACGCTGGCCGACGGGCCCATCCAGCGGGGCATCTGCGTTTCGGGCTTGCCGACATCCGAGAGCTGCTCGATGATTCGCTTGAGGCGGTCGATGCCGATCTCGCGGTGGGCCATTTCGCGGCCCTTGAAGCGCTGGGTGATCACGACCTTGTGACCATCCACGAGGAACCGCCGCGCCTGGTTGACGCGGATCTGCACATCGTGCTCATCGATCTTGGCGCTGCGGCCGAGCCGGACTTCCTTGGTCTCGCTGGCTTTGGCGCCCTTGTTCTTGCTCTGCTTGCTCTGTTCGTACTTGAACTTGCCGTAGTCCATGATCTTGCAGACCGGCGGACGCACGTCCGGGGAGATCTCGACAAGATCAAGGCCGGCCTCGTTGGCCATGCGCAGCGCCTCGGCGGTCTCGATGACGCCGACCTGCTCGCCATCAGCACCGATCACGCGGATCGGGGTGATGCGGATGAGATGATTCACACGGGTACGCTGCGGCGGGCCGCCGGGGCCAGAACGGGGAGGGAAACGGCTGATGGTTCAATCTCCGAAAGTACGAGCGATCGCCCGGGCCGCACACGCGGTACCGACGAGCCATCGCGAGTTGGTCAGTTCACGCGCCGTCATGACGCGATGCCGACACGGGCGGTCGATCGTCGATCAAACCTGAGCATGTCGGCAAGGCTCCGCAAACGGCAAGCAGTGGCTCCCCGGTTCGCCGGAGGCCTGAAGGTCATCATAACGATATCCGAAAATCCGCGTCGTGCAAGCCCACAATCCGGATGGGCGGCAAATTCGACCTCTCGCCCCGACACGACCCGCCGGATCAACTGGCCGCCTGGATGATGTTCGCCACCACGCTGGCCACCAGCAGGGCGCACATGAGCCAGAACTGCCAATTCAGCCCGTTGCCCGATCCGGCCGAGCGATCTTCGACAATCGTCGCCGGCGCGGCACGCTCCGCCTCGGCGAGCTGGCTCAATTCCAGCCCCGCGGGCTCCTTATGGGCGATAGGCGGGTTCTTGCCCTGCCGCACCGCTCGCAGGTCGACCAGCAGGTCTTTGCAGCTGGCGTAGCGCTGGCGCGGATCCTTGGCCATCATCATCTCGATGACCTCGCTGATCCGGGCGCTGAGTTTCGGGTTGACGTGGTCCGGCGGCACCAGCGGGCTCTTGAGGTGCTTGTGCATCACGTCCGAGGGGTTGCGCCCGTCGAACGGCACGTTGCCCGTGACCATGTGGTACAGCGTTGCGCCGAGCGAGTAGATGTCCGTCGTCGGTGCGATGTTGATCTCGCCGCGGATCTGCTCGGGGCTGATGTAGTACGGTGTTCCGAAGGCCTTGCCGGCCTCGGCCTCGGCGGCTTCCTTATCGGTGATGGCTCGCGCAAGGCCCATGTCGGCCAGCTTCGCCACGCCCTCGCGGGTGATCATCAGGTTCTTGGGCTTGACGTCGCGGTGGATCAGGCCGCGTTCGTGCGCGTGCTGGAGGCTCTCGGCGATCTGGATCATCACGTCGATCGCGTCCATCTCGCTGAAGCGCTTGTGCTTGACGATGTCGTCAAAGACCGTGCGGCCGTCGACGAACTCCATCACGAAATAGTGGTACTCGCCCGCCTTGCCGACGTCGAACGCCTGCACAATGTTCGGGTGGTTGAGCTGCGCCGCGGCGCGGCCCTCGGCGTAGAAACGCTCGATGAACTGCGGGCTCTGCGTGAACTTGCGAGGAAGAACCTTGATCGCCACAAGGCGGTCCAGGCTGAGTTGGCGGGCCTTGTAGACGGTCGCCATTGCGCCGGCGCCCAGTTTGTCCAGCAGCTTGTACCCGGGGATCTGCTGGTTGCTGCGCTCGGCCTCGATCTGCTGACGGATGCGGTGCGCCTGCCGTCGCGTGATGTACTCGTTGGTGACCAGCAGGTGCATGAGCGTCTGTGCGCTCTGGTCCTCGGCGGTTCGGGCCTGTTCGATGCAGAGTTGGACTTCTTCGGGCGTGGCCAGCCCCTGATCAACGACGATGCGGCCGATCAGCGTGTCGACGTTGCCCGCTCCGCGGGACTTTTCGTTCGGATCGCCGCCCTTTGAGCCGGACCGGGAGTCGCCGCTGGTCGGGGCACCGGACACCCTGCTGCCGCTGGCGTCGGTGCTGATGATGCCCGCGGGCTGGGTTGAGCCGTGGTTGACGTTCTCGAGCCCGCGCGAGCCGTCGCCGAGACCTGTGGAGGATCGGCTGGATGGGTCGTTCTGGCTGGATCCGGAGTTCATGGTGCGTGCTGCATCCACAGAAAGAGTCGTCGGCACAAAGGGTCGCAAACTACAGGAATCGACCCGCCACTTGCCAACCCACCCGAGCCGCTCGGTCCGATCCGGGCCGCGGGGCCGGTCTCGAACCGTTCGGCGGGGCTAACGACGACCTGAGAACGACGCGCCCCGAGAGTGTGCATCGGCAAGGCGAGCATGCTACACAAGACGTACGGGTTGACGAACGTCGCTGTTTCAGGCGATGGAGTTTTCCACGACAACCCACCGATACGTCGGCCCCGTTCTGGGACTCGCGGCAGGGCCGAACGGTGGTACGGATAGAAGTCCCGCAGAAATTGCGCTGTGGTGATCCATGGGACTTCGCCCGGTCAGGGGATTCGGGGAGCCAGCGCGACGCGGTCGACGACCCTAAAGCTGCGGGATTCGTCAAGTTCATGCAAAAACACGCGAAGGATCGCGACGCCAATAGGTATTTGTGCGGGTATGTGGAGAAAGTGCGCAAATGGTGGACGCTGGACCGAGTTTCATTTATACTCGGGAGGTTGACGGGCCGATGCCCCTGAAGTCGTGGATTGGGTTTTCTTGAATCTTCATCAGATTCGTGGATCCGACCTGATCGTACTGACGGATGGAATGCACGTCCTTGGGCAACGTCGGCACGCATTCGCGACCAATGCCGACGAGATACGAAGTGTTCGGACAATTCGGTACACGTCTGCCAGGCGGGATTCAGGGTGTTGGCAGAACAGGGCCTGAGGTAGGCCTGAGTAGGCGTGTCGCCGAGGGTGAGTATTTGGGTATTCGGCGCATTCGCGTCGGGAGAATTGGCATCCATTGACATCTCGAGCCTCGTATATGTGTCTGTCGAGGTGCACTTTGCGAAGCGGGCGGCAGATTTGAGGAAGTAGACGACGTTTGATGACAACTCAGGAGCGATCTGAAAGATGGCCAACACGACGAACAATCCGCTAAAGTCCGCCGGAAGCCTGGTGGACGAGAAGGAATTCGCGGCCAAGAGCAAGGCCAAGGTGACCAGCTCCGGCGGTTCATCTGGGAACTCCGACAAGGTCAAGCTCGTCGGTGCGATCGTTTGCTTGCTCGCGGCTGGGGCGCTGATCGCCTGGCAGTTGGATCTCTTCGGTTCGCGGCCGAGCCCCGGTCAGCCTGTGCCGCCGGCGCCGGCAGTCGCGGCGAGCGGTCCTGCGGCTGCGGCTCCGAGTGGAGGTAGTGCGGGGGGCGCGCCGGCGCCGGCAACGCCCGAGGCGGTCGTTGCGCAGCGTCAGCGGGAGTTGGAAAAAATGGGCGTCAAGCCGGTGCCGATTGCGCCGGGAACGGCAATGCAGCAGAAGTGACGGAGGCCATCAGTGGCTTCTCGAGTTTCATGAGTGCTTGGGTAAACTGGAGCGGCGTCATGCTCCGGTTGGGCTGTGTGACAGAGTGAACGGGAACGTGCGCGGAAGCGTCTGAAAGGGGCATCTATGAATCGGTCGTCGAAGATGAATCGGTCGCGGATCTCTGGCAACAGGCTTGTTGCTGGCTTCACGCTCATCGAGCTGCTTGTCGTCATCGCGATCATCGCTCTGCTGGTGGCGATCCTGCTGCCGGCGCTGAACAATGCCCGCAAGACGGCACGGCTCGCGCTCTCGCTCTCGAACGTGCGATCGCAGTCGGCGGCGGCGAGCGGATATCGCACGGACTTCCAAGGACAGTTGCCGTTCCCGATCGCCGCGTGGGGAAACGGAGTGTTCCGTTTTGATCGCACGGGCAAGGGCTTTGCAAACACCGCGACTGCTGGACACTCTCACGCTGGCAAGAACGTCTCGGCACGCTATGCGGCAACGAACCCCGGCTTTGACATTCCCGCGGGTAATCGAACGCTGTCGACTTATCTTTCGACGGACGTGAGCCTCAATAGCAATATTGTCACCGTGTCAGATCGGTCGATCGAGATTGGCATTTGCCGCTCTCCCGCTGATCGAGGCTCGCCTTTCCGCGATGCGTCATCACCGCCTGGTCTGGGCCAGCCTGCAGAGGATCGCACAACGTCAACCTACGATCAGGTGGGCACCTCCTATCTGAACAATCAGTGGTGGTATCGGATTATGGCCCAGCGAATAACTGCGACTGGCCAACAGGCATTCCCGTTGATTGCGGATCCCTCATTCCCTGAGTCCAATAGTCCGCCGGATGGTAGTTATTTCAGATATATCGGTCGTCTTGCCCGGGAAGTGGCTCCGCGTCGAATTGACTCCGCGGCGTTCCAGCCTTCACGCTTTGTCTTTGCGACGGACAAGACGGCATTTCAATTCCAGTGGAACACGCCGAACGGGTTCAATCCGCCCGCAGCGGACCCGTACCAGAACTGGCCAAGCGAGTTCGGCGACCTGAACAAGAGCGTGATGGGCTTCTTGGATGGCTCCGCCAAGTACCAGGAGCTTTGGACGCCGCGAGGCATTTACCCCGCGGGCTTCCTGGCAGCACAGCCGGCAAGCACCGACGGTGCGTTCGCGGTCCGAAGTTACTTTGCTCCGGACTACACGTTCCTGCTCCCGTGATTCCGGGTGTGGTGGTGCCTGCGAAGGGCACCGCATGACGCAGATCCCAGACTCCCCGTGCTCCGACGGGGAGTCTGTTTGTTTTTGGTTCAACTTACCAAGCCCCCGGAGTGATACGGATCGCCGTCGAATCTCGTGCGCGTACGGCGCATGATCGGGTTGCGCCGGGGTGAATCGGTGGCATAGTTGTCTCGGTACGGAGGCCGAGCAAAGAGTGCTCAACCGCAGCCGCGGCTTCGTGCAGCGCTGGGCCTACGCCTATCGCGACGGCGGGATCGAGGCCCTCAAGGACAAGCCCCGCGGCGGCAGCGTCGGCAAGATCAGCGGCCAGA
>JAJTHN010000010.1 GCA_021297895.1 Phycisphaeraceae bacterium
CGGACGATGAGCCAGAATCCATACCCGGCGGTTGCGAACATGGTGCTCAATGCGCGGCGGGCGCGTGGGGCGGTGATCAGCGCCGCGCTGGCGGGGCTGGCGGGGCTGGCGTCATCGGCGATGGCGGAGGTGCCGATCTACTCCAACGCGAGCACGACGGACCTGTCCAACCCGGGTCTGAGCACGGGCGCGCTGACATTCAGCGGTGTGGCCGCGCCTGCGGGCAGAACGTGGTCGGAGGTCCAGGCCGGCAGCGCGACGGAGGCGAACAGTGTTGCGGGTTACGCGGGGAATCTTGCGCCGATGGCGGGTGTGGTCGGGGCGTACCGCTTCGCGGATGACTTTGAGGTTCCGGCGGTCTGGCCCAGGGGTTCGACATCCGGCTGGCTGGTGACGGGGCTGCGGACGTTCGCGTATGTGCAGGGTTCGGTGATGCCGAATCCCTCGTCGTTCGCTTCGATGCGCGTGCGGATCTGGAAGGGCGCACCGGGTGCGCCGGGGAGCATGGTTCGCTTCGGCGATGAGACCACGAACCGCCTCGTGTCCGTGAGCGATGCGCAGATGTACCGCGTGTTCTCGACACGGCCGATCAGCGGCGCGCCGACGCCGAGCGCGGCGGATCTGACGCGACCGATCTGGCGGCTGGAGGCGGGGCTGGGGCCGGGTGTGGTGCTGCCTCCGGGGCGGTACTTCGTGGAGTGGCAGGTGACGATGAGCGAGGCGGGCGCGTCGGCGTTCTGGCCGCCGGTGACGGTGAGCGGCGCGCGGGAGCGGGGCGCTTCGGCGGGGCTGGGCGGAAGCAACGCGATGCAACTTCGGCTCGCGCCGCCGCCGAGCCTTGTGGATACGTGGCTGCCGATCGTTGATGCGGGCAAGCCGGCGCCGGCGGCGGATGTCGGCCAGGAACTGCCGTTCGTGCTGATCGGGAATGTGCTGGCCCCGGCGTGCACCGCGGCGGACATCGCCAACACCGACGGGCAGACGGCGCTGAACGATCCGACCTTCGGCGGGCCTGATGGTGCGCTGGACAACGGGGACTTCGCGGCGTTCTTCATGGCGTTCTTCAGCGACCCGAGCGACGCGACGCGGCTGGCGGCGGACATCGCCAACACCGATGGTGAGACGAGCGATGTGGGCGGCGGAGCGGACGGCACGCTGGACAACGGGGACTTCTCGGCGTTCTTCGCGGCGTTCTTCGCCGGTTGCGGGCAGGGGTGATTGAGCTGCGGCCGCGGATTCTGAGAAATTGAGCTCGGTGCAATGGCCGGCCCCGCGGGGCGTTTGCTCCGGTGCGCGGTGCGTGCCGCGGTGTTCAGTGCGCGATGTGCGCGAGCCCTTTTCATCGGGAGCCTGGCGATGTCGCGAGTAGGTATGAGTGGACGACTTGGCGTGTGCGCGGCGGTGCTCGCGGCGATCGCGGGTCAGGCGATGGGCGGAACGGGCGCGGACAACGGGCCGGGCGGCGTGGCCGGGGCGGGGCTGCCGTACGACTTCTCGGCCGCAACGGCGCTGATCACGGCCGAGTTGCCGGACCTGAGCAATCGCGTTGCGATCATCGTTCGCCAGGGCAACACGGACATTTATCGCTACCAGTCCGGCGAGATCGGCTACGGGACCAAGACCCGGCTCGCGTCGTTCACCAAGACGCTTTCGGCGGGGGTGGTGCTGGCGCTTCGAGATGAGGGGCTGCTGTCGCTGACCGATACGTTCGGCTCGGCGCTGCCGACGTTCACGCTGCGCGGGATCGGCTCTTCGACGGTGCTCGATGCGTTCGGCATGCGCTACGGCGTGACGACGCCGCAGGCGTACGAGATCGACCGGCGGTACACGCTTGCGCAGTCGGTGACGCTGATCGGGTTGACGGGGACGCAGACATTTGCGCCGGGGACGGTGCTGAACTACGACGGCAGCGGGATGCAGGTCGTCGGGCGCATGGCGGAACTGGCGACGGGCCAGTCGTGGGAGACGATCGCGCGGCAGCGGATCTTTGACAAGTGCGCGATGCCGACGGCGGATTATGGGTACTTTGCGCCAAACCCGGCGGTCGCCGGCGGCGCGCAGGGAAGCGCCGATGAGACGATCCGGTTCGCGCAGATGGTGATGGATGACGGCGTGTACAACGGCGCACGTGTGCTCTCGCCCGCGTCGGTCGATCAGTTGTTCGTGAACGCGACGCTCGGGCTGCCGGTGGAGAACAACCCGTTTCCCGCGCAGCATCCGCTGTACCCGTACGGCCAGCAGCCGGACTATGGCTTCGGGACGTGGGTCTTTGCGCAGAATCCGTCGAGCGGGATCGTCGAGGAGGTGGTCGGGGCCGGAGCGTGGGGGAGCTACATGTGGCTGGATCGGCGGCGCGGCGTGTACGCGGTGCTGATCACGGATGTGCCGGCGGGGACCCAGGGCTCAAGCAACGCGATGTTCGGGCTCATGGCGATCGTTCGGCAGCAGACGGAGTTGCACCAGGCGCGCGACCTGGCGACGGGGCTGGTGCCGGGAGGGATGCGGGTTTCGTGGAGTGCGCCCGCGGGCGGCGTTGTGCCGCGGGCGTATCGATTGACGCGGTCGCTGCTGCCGATCCGCAGCACGATGGACCTGCGCGGGTTGCCCGGGATTGAGGTTCCGGGAGGGACGACGTCGGTGGTGGTGCCGGCATCGCGGTACTTTGCGGTGACGGCGATCTACGGGCAGGATGAGAACCTGGCGATGGTGCCGGGCGAGAGCGTGCTCGTGCGGCCGGCGCAGTGCTCGCCGGCGGACATCGCCGACACCGATGGCGAGCCGGGGTCGATGCCCGATGGCTTGATCAACAACGGGGACTTCACGGCGTTCTTCACGGCGTTCTTCATGCCGCCGGAGGATCCGGCGCACTTTGCGGCGGACATCGCGAACACCGATGCGATGACGGTGCGCGATGGTGCCGGCGCCGACGGGGTGGTTGATAACGGCGACTTCACCGCGTTCTTCGCGGATTTCTTCGCGGGATGCCGCTGAGGGGCGGGATCACTCGGCGGGCTCGATGACGGCCTGCATGGAGCCTGTGCTTGCGCTCAGTTGCGGGTCGCGCCCGTAGGCGAGGATCTGCTCGCGCTTGAGTTCGGCCAGTTCCTGATGGGTGGTCATGACGATCGCGCGGCCGTGCTCGTCGACGGTGGCCGCGATCTGGCTGGCGCGGGCGGCGGATGTGCCAAAGAGCTCCTGCACCATGCGGATGACGTAGTCGTACGAGTGCTCCTGGTCGTCCAGGAGGACGACGTGCCAGAGCCATGGCTTGCGCGGTGATGGCTCGCCCTGCTCGCGGGGCACGGATCGCTCCTGTCCAGATGAACTCGACATGCAAAACCATACGTGGGTCAACCGCCGGCGGGGGCAGCCAGTTGACGATGAGGTGCGGCGGGCAGGTGCGGGGCGCGTGCGAGTGGCGCGATCTTTGTTTGGGCTGGGTTTGGATGGGACCCGAATTTCGGGCAACTTCGGGGATAAGTTCCCCAAATTTCCAAAATGGGGTATGCTGAGCGTCGGCTCGGCCCAGCGGCGTTGTGCACCCACGACCGCGAGGCGCCCGGGCCCTTGGACCTCCCCGATTTCCGGGTCATTCGATCCGACCGGGGGTGCGGCGATCTTGGCGACGCCGAGTGGTTCGAGAGGAAGGTGTGTACGGGTGATGCTGCGAGGGCTCGCGGGCCATGAACAAGACTGATCTGATCGAAGCGGTCGCCACGGAAATGAAGATTCCCAAGGGGGATGCCGCGAAGATCGTCGAGTCGGTGCTGGGATGCATCGAGACGGGTCTGAAGTCTGACGCGAAGGTGAACCTGACGGGATTCGGGACATTTATCAAGAAGAACCGGCCGGCGCGGACGGGCGTGTCGCCGATTACGAAGCAGCCGATCGATATTCCGCCGACGGTGTCGTGCGGGTTCAGGCCGTCGGCGCAGTTGAAGGAGCGGCTGTAAGTCGCTCGGCGGGGCGGGCCGCGGGTGCGGGGGAGCGTGGGTGATGGCCGCGGCTGCGCCGGGTGATGGGGGCGGGGCAATGATGATGTGATGAATCAACTGCCCGCATGGCTGCCGCAGGCGGTGCGCGATGCGCACGGGGCGTGGTTTGTTGTGCCGGGAGCGGTGCTGGGGGTGGTTGCGTTGCTGCTGATGCTGCGGGAGGCGAGCCGGGCGCGGTGGTTCCGGCGCTATGTCTTGCACTCGTGGGTCACCGCGGGCGGCGTGCCGCGGTGTCCGGAGTGCCGGTACTCGATGGTGGGGACCGAATCACTGCGGTGTCCTGAGTGCGGGCATGTGGCGGGGAGCGTGGCGGACCTGCTGTGGGCGCGTGCGCGGCCGCGGGTGGCGGTGATCGCGGCGGTCGTGCTCATGCCGATGGCGGTGGGGTTGATGATGATGCCCGAGTGGCGACGGGGCAGGGCGTTTGAGTGGCTGCCGACGCCGGCGATGATGATGCTCGAGGGAGCGGTCGGCGTGGGAACGGTGCCGCAACTGACGCGGAGTGTGCGTGGGCGGATCGGTGAGGGGTTGCTGCATTCGCCGTGGCAGGTTCGGTACGCCGCGTTGCATCATCACGAGGGTCTGCGGTTCCGCGATCGCTGGCCGGCCGGGGTTGAGTATCGGTTGGAGGTGACCGGTCGTGATGCGGCCAGGCATGGCGGCTTTCGCGTGATTGCGCCGACCTTCATCGCGCCAACGGAGGCGGATCTGTCATACTTCGAATCGTTCTTGATGCCGGTGAGGGATACGACGATTCGGGCGCGGCTGATCGATGGTCGGCTGCCGCTGAAGGCGACTCTGGCCGAGTCCTCCGAGCGCGGGCGGCGGGAAGTTGTTTCGGTGTTCTACGTGCCGATCACGGTGACGGACTCGCTGGAGGAGGCGATGACGCCGGTGCGATCCGCGGCAGCGGATGAGATTCTCGGCTCGTCGCTGCGTGTGCGATTCGCGGATGTTTCGGAGATGTCATCCGAATCATCTGAGGTGATGCCGATGTGGCGGATGATGGCGAGTTTGCAGGGCCGGATCGCACAGACGCTGCCGGCAGGAACTGTGCTGGCGGTGCGGGTTGAGGTGCTGGATGTGGCTGGCGGCGACAAGGTGCTGGTCAGTTCGGAGTTTCGGTTCGAGCCCGGATACTTGAGGATGTATGGCGGGAAGCGGATGTCTCAGGAACACCGCTTCAACACGCCGCAGCAGAGCGTCGTCAAGGGTGACATGTCGTTCTTCGGCGCGGTGGCTCGTGGGGAACGCGACGCGGCGGGGCTGGCGATCCGGATCAGGGCGGACGAGATGGGGGCGCTGACGGCGTTCGACGCGACGGCGTATTGGGATGGGGAGATTCGGCTGCCGCTGCTGCCAACGATCGAGAACCTGAAGCCGAAGAAGGCGGCGGGGGAGTGAGTGTTGAGCGAGGGTGTCGCGGCGTGACTCGATCGGGCCTTGAAGTTCTCGTGATTGCCCATGAACCCAGATGACGAAGTGTGCCTGTGCTTTCACGTGTCGCTGCGGAAGATCCGCACGTTTCTGTCGCGTGAGGATCCGCCGGTGGCGTCGCTGATCAGCGAGTGTCTGGGCGCGGGGACGGGGTGCCGGTGGTGCGTGCCGTTTCTCAAGCACCTGCACGCGTGCCATGTCAAGGGCGAGCCGGTGGACCTGAAGGTGTCGCCGGAGCAGTATGCCAGCAGCAGGCTTACGTATCGGGCGACGAAGGTGCGCGATGCGTCGGTGCTCCCGGGGGAAGCCGGGGAGGAAGGCAAGGACGCGTAAGCGACGGCTCGGCGTGTGCGGGGTGTGCGGGGTGTGCGGGGTGTGGTGAGCGGCCTGTTGCGGGCTGATCGTCTCTGATGGGTGCTTATGGTTGCGTCATGGCTCCGCTTCCATCACCGATCGCCGTTCCCGAAGGATTTCTTGATGCCGCCGAAGCGCTCGGGGTGATTCTTGAGCCCGAGGATCTGGAGCGGATGGGGCTGTACCTGGCGCTGCTGCTGAGCGCCAATGAGTCGGTGAACCTGACGGCGATTCGCGACGAGCGCGAGGCGTGGACGCGGCACATTCTGGACTCGCTGTCGCTGGTCGGGCCGCTCATGAGTGTGATCGAGCACGTTGATGAGCACGGGGCGGAGGCGACGTCGGGTGGTGGTGGGGATGCGCGGATACCGACGATCATCGATGTGGGCTCGGGCGGCGGCGTGCCGGGGTTGCCGCTGGCGATCGCGCTGCCGACGGTGCGGGTGACGCTGCTGGAGCCGACGGGGAAGAAGGCGGACTTTCTGCGTTCGACGATTCGCTCGCTGGGGCTGAGCAACGCGCGGGTGATCCAGCAGCGCGCGGAGGTTGCGGGACAGGATCGGGAGCGGCATCGCGAGCATTACGACGCGGCGGTCTGCCGCGCGGTGGCGATGCTGGATGTGATCTGCGAGTACTGCCTGCCGCTTGTCAGGCCGGGCGGTGTGTTCCTGGCGATCAAGGGGGAGCGTGCGGGCGCGGAGGTGACGCACGCGTCGCGTGTGATCGGGATGCTCGGCGGGGCGTACGACCAGACGATCCCATCGCCGACGGGGCAGATCGTGGTGATCGCGAAGAACTCGCGCACGCCGCGGATCTACCCGCGGCGGGATGGCGAGCCCAAGACCAAGCCGCTGGCGGGGAAGATGGAGGGGGCAGATGGGGGCGAGCGGGGCGGTGGGGGTGGAGGTGGAGGTGGAGGTGGAGGTGGCAAGGTTGCCAGCGTGAAGAAGCGCGGGACGACAACAACCACCGGCACCAAGGTACCAGGCACAATCAAGCCCGATGGAGCGTCCGGGGGAACGGGAAAGGGTCGGGGTGAGCGGCCCAAGGCGACCGGTGGCAGGGCGGGCAAAGGTCCGGGGAATGACGGCACGCGCGACCGAGCGCGGTAGGGTGGCTGCGTGAAGCCGGCGTGGGGATTCGTTGAAGACCTGGCCTTGGAACTCTCTTGGCGCGTTTTCTCTGCGGGTACCCGGCCACCCGCGGGGGCGATCTTGCGCACGATCGGCGGCATGGTCCTTTGGTGTGTGGCAGACTTCGTGCGGACCTTCCGCATGGAGGAGTGATGATCACCTGATCAGCTTCACATGCCCGCATGCACAAAGGAGAATGACATGACACGTTCCGCACGATCGCTCGCTCTGGCCGCTGGTTGCACGATGATGGTGGCGGCCTCCGCCGCTCAGGCTCAGCCGTTTCAGCACCTTTACGGGAACCCGAGCGGGCCGGACTTCAACTTCACGAACTTCCGGCACGTCGAGCAGACGGCCGATGGCGGCTATCTGCTGACGGGGCAGATCGACACGCTGACGACGCAGTTTGACCAGGATGCGCTGGTCGTGCGGATGACGCCGGCGGGGAATGTGATCTGGGCCAAGCGGTTCCGCACGGGCGACCGCGAGCGCGGGCACGTGGTGCGCGAGACGCCCGATGGCGGCGCGATCGTGATCGGCCGCATCGAGAGCGAAATCAACGACTATCGCACGTTCATGCTCAAGCTGGACAGCGCCGGAAATCTGCAGTGGAGCCGCCGATATCGTGCGGGCGAACTGCCCTTCCAGGATGAGGGCGAGTCGAGCGTGCTGGTGAGCCAGACGCCGCCGGGGTACGTGTTCGTGACGCGGTTCGATGATGCTCAGAACGGGCGTCTGCCGGTGTGGGTGCGGACCGATCCGAACGGTGCCGTGATCGCGGGCGGGTACTACATCACGACATCGACCACGCCTGATCGCGCGGCATCGTTCAACGACATTTCGTTCCTTCCCGACGGCACGATGCTGGTCGTGGGGCGTGCGGAGCAGCCGCTGCCGCCGGAGGTCTTCGAACCGGGAACCGCCGGGGCGCCCTTGCTGCAGGCCTCATCGAACGCGCTGGCGACGCGTCTGAACGCCGCCGGCTCTCCGGTGTGGACCAAGAGTTACGGCTTCGGGACCGTTCAGCAGGGCACTTCGCAGTACAACATCGAAGAGCGGGCCAACGGCGTGGATGTCGCGAACTTTGTGACGGAGACCGGCGGGTCGGAGCTGCGCGGGTACATCGCCGGTCCGGCCGAGATGCCGTCGATTCCATTCGCGTTCAGCGGATCGTCCATGGCCTTCGGCATCGAGGCGTTCACCGGAAACCCCCGCTGGTTCAGCTACTTTGAGCGGTTCCAGGCGTCGGAGGTCGGCGTGCGGGCGCTGCGCGATGGGCGCATGGCGATCGCCGGCGGGCTGCTGGGCAACGACTCGGTGAGTCCGGCGATGGCGCTGGTCAAGACGCCGGGCCAGAACCCGGTGGTGCACGAGTACTCTGCGGGATCGGGCCTGATGCAGGGCGTGACGCTCGACGCGTTCTCGGCGCCGGATACGTGGACGCTGGCGGGCAACGTGTTCGGATACGGCTTCATGGTGCACACGGATCAGAACGCCGCGACGCCGTGCAACTACTCGACGCTCGGCCCGTTCTTCGAGAATCCGCAGACGCCGGTGCGGCCGCTGCAACTCGAGTCGCTCCAGTTCCCCGCGGCACGGGCGTGGGAGGTGACCTTCGGCGATGTCGCACTGCCGCTGGAGAGCCTGTGCACCGAGCCGCCGGCGTGCGTGTCGCAGTGCTCGCCCGCGGACATCGCCAACACCGACGGCGAGGTGTGCTCGACCTTCCCGTGCGGCACGCCATCCGGCGGGCCGGACAACGCGATCGACAACGGCGACTTCTCGGCGTTCTTCACCGCGTTCTTCTCCGACCCGAGCGACCCGTGCCACCTGGTGGCGGACATCGCCAACACCGATGGTGACACGGTGCTGACCGGCGGCGGACCGGACGGCGTGGTCGATAACGGCGACTTCACGGCGTTCTTCACGTACTTCTTCCAGGGCTGCCTGTAAGCATCCCCGATCGCATCACTGACTGTGTGCCGCGCCCCGCCGAGACCGCTCGGCGGGGCGGTGGTGCTTTTGCGTGAATTCGCGTCAGGCGGCTTGTTCGGGTTAGTGGGACTTAACTATCAGCGATCTATGGCGCGAAGTTGGCCAATGAATGAGATGTATGATACAGTACTGAAGTATCTGGTGCGGGCGGCAATGACACGGGAGAACCGGGCGATGAGGCGGGCACAACGAACCGCGGTACGCGGACGAGCGAAGGGGCGAGCGGTCCGCCCGGTGGGACAGCGGGAACACGCAGCGGATGCCGGTCGGCCGCTGCTTCACCTTGTGCTTCACACCGCGAAGATGCTGGAGGCGGTACTCCGGGAAGAGTTCGAAGCACATGGCATACATCACGGGCAAGGCCGTGTGCTGAGCGTGCTCAGCACGAGCGACGGCGCGATGACGCAGGTGGAGCTTTCCCGGCGGCTGTTCATGGGGCAGCCGGGTGTTACGGCGGTGGTGTCGCGATTGGATGAACTCGGACATGTTCGGCGGAGCACAAATCGGGGTGACGCGCGGGCGGTGATGGTGACATTGACCGAAGGGGGAAAGCGGGCCGCGGAGCTCGTACACGGAGTGTGGGCGCGGGTGGAATATCGGCTTGAATGTGGACTGTTGGAGTGTCTGGGCGATGAGGGGCCGACGCGTGCGCGTCTTGTGCTGGAATCGCTCCGAAACTCGATGCTCGCAAAGGACTCACAACACACGGAGGCAGGCGATGCGTAAGTCGATGCGAATCGCGACGGCGGCGACACTGACAGGGGTGAGCGGATGGTTGGGTGCAGGAACGGGGCTGGGACCGATATCGGGAGAGGGCGAACGCGCGGCAACGCGCCGGCCATATGCGATCGTGCATACCGGGCAGGACCTGTGCACGGACGACCTTGGAGCGGTGATTTCTCCGACGCCCGGTGGGGCGTTTGATGGCCAGGATGCACAGCATGTTCGCAACCCGATGGTCTATGTGGTAACCGAACAGGGAACCGTCCGGGATGAGGTCACGGGTCTGGAGTGGACTCGAGTGCCGGAGGCGTGCACGTATCGGCAGGCAGCGGAGCTTGCAAGGGCGTGCAGGGTGGGGGGGCATGATGATTGGCGGCTGCCGAGCGTGAAGGAGTTGTACTCACTCATTGACTTCCGCGGAGGTAGCGGATTTTCACCGATGAGGCCGTACATCGACACGAGCGTTTTCGAGTTTCACTTCAACGCACCGGGCGGACGAGGGCGGGCGATCGATGCGCAGTACTGGACGAGCACGGAGTATGTCGGGCTGACGATGAACGGCGACGCGACGGTCTTTGGTGTGAACTTCGCCGACGGCCGAATCAAGGGGTACCCGCGTGATCGGCATCCATTGGAGGGAGAAATGCAGCGCTGGGCGCGATTTGTCCGCGGGAACATGGGGTATGGCACGAACGACTTCGTCGACCGAGGTGATGGGACGGTGCTCGATCGTGCAACGGGCCTGATGTGGTCAAAGGCCGATAGCGGGCGCGGGATGAACTGGAGGGACGCCCTGGCCTTTGCATCGGCGTCGACACTTGCCGGACACACGGACTGGCGTGTGCCGACAGCCAAGGAACTGCAGTCGATCGTTGACTACACCTTCGCGCCGGATGCGCAGGATGTATCCAAGCGACGAGCGGCGATCGACCCCGTCTTCGAGGTGAGCGAGGTGGAGTCATACTTCTGGACATCGACCACCCATAACGAAGCGCCCGGAAAGCTGCTCGGGACGCAGGCGGTGTATGTGTGCTTCGGGCGAGCGCTCGGGAAGATGCCTCTTCCGCCAACAGTCGGAAACAGGCCGGCGGGGGAGCAGAGACCGCCGGGCGCAGGACCGGTTGAGGTGCGCGACGGATTCATCAATGTTCACGGCGCGGGGTCGCAGCGGAGCGATCCGAAGTCGGGGAATCCAGAGGATGCGCGGTACAAGGGGGGATTCGGGCCACAGGGTGACGATGTCCGGATCCACAACTTTGTGCGGCTCGTACGTGTTCCTGAGGGGGAGTGAAGATCTGTGTCAAGACATGCGTTGGTACTGGCTTGAGGCGGGTGTGGCCGCGGCGCGGGGAGGCGTGATGACGCGGGTGGAGACGCTTCGACGGCGCAGGAACTGGCTCAGCCTGGGCGTCATCATGCTGGTGTTGTGCGTGTGTGCCGCGGGGCTGTGGGGGGCCAGCAGGCAGCCCGGAGCACGGACGGTGATCGGGAACGTTCTCGGCGGATCGCCAATCGCAGGGCCAACACACTTGGTGAGTTTCTTCCTCGTCGGGCGGCGGAGTGGCGACGGGGCGGTCCAGGTGAGCATCACCGATGGGTCGCTGTTCTCGGGTGATGTGGAGGTGATCGGGAAGGCGCACCTGTTCCGGCCGCATGGCGGGAGCGGCTTCTGGGTTGGCTCGCAGAAGCGAACACGCATGTGGATCATGGTCGCCGATGACTCGGGGACGCTGTCGCCGGGCGAGTTGTTGCAGGTTCGGCGATTGGTCTGCGATCTGTACCGGCCCGCGGCGACGGCCGCGGAGTTGCCATGGCTGGCGACGCTCGCGACCGTGGATGTGAACAACGAGACGATCGATCCGATCGGCGTGGTGCTGGAGGTGCTGATCACGCTGATGGTGGCCGGTGCGATCGGGCTGGGTGTGTGGCGGTTCAGGGTCGGGCGGGAACTGACGCTGTGGAAACAGTTGGAACTGGATGGCGGCCGGTGGTGTCCCAAGTGCGGATATGAGGCGTGCGGGGCGCGGATCTGCCCCGAGTGCGGCCTGGTGATTCCGGTGGCGGCGGCGGGGTCGGGAGATGGAGTGCGGGGGTAGACTTGCCGATATGGGAGTGGGCGGGGGCATTTGGAGGCACAGGAATGTCGCGAGCGATGAGCGGTCGGAGCGTTTCGGCGTGGCTGGTGATGGCGGCGGGGCTTTGCGTGTCGGGCGTGGCGATGGGGCAGGTTGTGCCGCCGGCGCCGCCCGCGCCCGCACCGACGCCCGCGTATGAGCCTCCGGCGCCGCCGCCCCCGCCGCCGGTGCCGGTCGCGGCCAAGGTGGTGGAGACTCCGAACATCGTCGAGCGCGATGCGCAGGGGCGACTGGTGGTGCTGACGCAGACCAGCGATGAGGCCGCGTTGTCGAAGATGACGCTGGAAGCCGAGAAGTCCGGGCTGCGGGCGCAGGTGATCGAGGAGCGGCGAGCGCGTGTTCACGCGATGCTGAGCAAGCAGGCGACGACGGCGCTGTCGGTTCGCAAGGCGATGCCGACGATCGACGGCATGGAACTGCAGGAAGTGATGGAGCTTGCGCCGCAGGTGCGGCTGCTGAATGTGCAGCCGAGCCTGGGCACGATGATGATGCAGGCGGGGGCGATTTCGCAGCCGGAACTGGATGCGGTGAACCGCGCGGGCCAGGCGTACAACCAGGCGCTGGCGAAGGAAGCGGACCCGGACAACAAGGGCGGCGGCGGGGCGATGCAAGCGATCGCGCGGACGCAGATGCGCCGCGCGGTGTTCGAGGCGATGCGCGAATACGACTCGCTGCTGCTGAAGCTCGCGAGCCAGTGGGCGGGCGTGAAGGGGACGCTGGGCGAGTTCAGCGACGCGGCGGCGCTGGCCGCGGCGGAGGCGAAGGTCGCCTCGGCGACGAGCGACGGAGCGAAGATCGAGGCGATGCTCGGCGTGCTGAGCACGCTCAACGCCGAACAGCAAGCCAAGGCGCTCAGCGCCGTGGCCACGCCGACCCCGGCCAACCCGGTGGTCCCGGCGAGCGCGCCGCCGGTGACGCGGCCGGCGGGCAGGTGAGCGATCGCGGGGCTCGTGCGCGACAGCGCACGAGCCCAGCTTGATCGGGGGCCATCGAGCGCGGGCTCGGTAAATCGGGGAGGCGGTGGCGGTGGCGGGGATGTCAACTGATCTTGATCGGCTGCACACGCGCTTGTTCGTGTTGCTGTTGGCGCTTGTCGTCGCGCTGGTCGCGTTGCTGACTGCGTGCGGGAGTTGGAAGCGGGAGTCTGGCGGCTTGGTGGGCGCATTGGTCTCGGGGCCGCGACGGCCGGGCCCACTTCCGTCTTCCCCGTACCGCTGGAATGTGTTTCGTCGTCTGAGCGACGGTGAGCTTCGGCTGGATGAGGGTTGGGGCATTTCAGAATATGAGCCGTTCGGCCATGTCCTCGTCATGAGAACATCGGGAACCACCGGCTTGTGGCTGGGATCGGCTCAGTGGGTCAGTCTCATAGTTGTGGTGTCTCCATTCCGCGAGGACCTTACTCCGGAACAGCAATTCGACGTGCGTCGAAAGGCTCGCGACCTTTACGCGATGCGCCGGGGCATTGGTGGAACTGGCGTGGAGGCGGATCGCATCCGTCGGCTGGCGACGGAAGATGTACACGATGCGTGGTTCAAACCGGTCGGTGCCGCGTTGGAGTTGATCGCGTCGATCCTGGCGATCTCGATCGTGGTGGTCGGCACGAAGTGGCTTCTTGTAGCGGTGCGCGTCGCGCGGATGCCGCGGGGGATTGCCGGACGACGGCCGATGCGTGAGATCTGCGGGCGATGCGGCTATGACGTTCGCGGGCTGAGCGTGTGTCCCGAGTGCGGCAACGGCCGACGCCGCGGCGATCCGACGCGGCGGGAGACGTGAAGAAGAAGGCCCGCTGCTCCACGCCGCGGCTCCGTGTACAGACGATCAGAAACTCATGTCCGAGTCCGTGATGGGCATCGGTGCGCTCGGCCTCACGGTGCTTCGACAGTCTGCACGACAGCATCAAGCGGCATACAGAGATCCACTCGCCAGTATGACGAGGCATCGAAGCGCGTGAGCGCCGCGAGTTCATCCGTACGCACGCGGATTCGCAGCGCGCTGGCATCGATCGATCCGTCGGCGATACGCGCGAGCACGGCCTGATCGCCGGCGATGGGGAAGAGAGCATCAACCCCGACAAGGTTCGATCGGCACGACGGATCCCAGGTAGTGCATCCCATGTCGCTGAGTCGAAGAACCACTCGCGACTCGGCGAGTGTGCGACACGGTTCTTGAACATCGAAGAACTCAACTCGGATAGCGGCGGCGATGTTCGCGCTCATCTGTCTCACAAATCCCTCGCCGATCCGAATCGAGAGTCTCCACGAGGCAGCGCGAGTGGAGGAGTCAGCGGAAACGTCGGCGATGTTGACAAGCTCCGCGCGAAACGTTGAGGCAAATGCGTCCGTCATCGCAGGCGAGTCGACAGGGGTCATGGCGCTCTCGAGCCCGTCTACAAGAGTGATCGGGAGGTAGGTCGTTGTCGCCAAAACGCCATCACGCGAGTACACCCGAGCGGAGATCGGGAGCCGACCATCGATCAGCGCGACGGGTATCGGGACATCGGGTTTGATCGCGATGAGTGAGTCCGGATACGGATCGCCACCGCTTGCCTGCGGGATTTCGGTCGGTGCGTTCACTTCAAAAACAGATCCGCCGCGCCGCGACGACGGTATCAGAATGTGCATCGGAATCGAGGCCGGCCAGCGACTTCGCCACCGAAGCGCGGCGCGATTCTGCTTGAGCACGTGCGAGAGCTGCCACCGTGACGAGAGCCGTCCGGCGAAGAGACGACGGCGAATGTTGGATGAGAGATCGGTGCTGGTATCGACACCGATGACTCGCTCGAGCATGACTACGACGGCACTCGGAAGCGGATCGATGAATCCGCGCGAACGCCAAGTCGGAAAGATCATCAGTGCGCTCGCGACGATCAAGCAGCACGATAGGGCAAGCGGCCTGGAGACACGAACTTCAAGCATCGGGCGACGCGGGGCAAACGCATCGCGTGCGTGCGCAAGGTACCCGCATTCCGGACAGCGAAGAAGATCAAGACCATTCATGGAGTACCGGCACTCAGGACACCTCAGTGCTGCCCGTCGTACTGGGCGGACCGATGCGTTTGCTGCGCGAAAGGAAATGGTGATCGCCAGCAGGCATAGCGCGGCGGCGATCGCATAAAACCACTGATCGCTCACGCTTCTCATCGTGAACCAGAGTTCGCTCAGGCTTCGGCTTCTCGACGAGCCAAGAAAGTACAAGGCGACAAGAATTCCTGAAACGATCAGCAAGCAGCCAAAGGTCTTCTGCTCAATTGAACCCGAATCGGAACCGCCCTGATGACGAAGCACCTCAACAGATGGTCGTTGGAAGCCACACGCCGTACAGACAGGGCCGTGGCGGCCGAATGACCAGTCGCGGCATGCGGGGCACCGGAGCGAGTGCAGGCGGCGTCGGGTGACAATCAACCAGGTGCCGAATGCGATCGCACCGATGACAAGAATCGAAACGGCAGCAATGTGCCACCAACTATTCGTACTGCTGAGCGAGAAGACAGGCATTTTGCCCCCCGGACTTTGCCGTCGGTCTATTCGCACCCTGAGTATTCCGGGTTCCGAACGAACCTTCGGCAGCTCTTTTGAGGTTTGGCCGGTGCCAACCGGAAGCACATGAGGCACTTGCGGAAGGCGTCAATCCCTGAACTCAAAGCTCGGGCGGGCCATGCGGGGCGGGGGGCGGAGGGCGATGGAGAGGGTCAGGCCGGTCATGATCCAGACGACGAGCATGGATGATCCGCCGTAGGACACGAACGGCAGTGTCAGGCCGACGATCGGCAGAACGCCGACGTTCATGCCGATGTTGATCGCGGCCTGTGCCGCGATGAAGGCGGAGAGGCCGACGATGGTCAGGCGGCCGAAGGGATCTTTGCAGAGCGCGGCCGAGAGCAGCGCGCCGGCGAGCCAGAGCATGTACAAGCCGGCGACGGCCAGACCGCCGAGCAGGCCGAAGCGGTTGACGACGACGGCGAAGATCATGTCGTTGTGCCGCTCGGGCAGGCGTGCGAAGCGGATGACGGCGCGGCTCTTGGCATCGGGTATGCCCGTCGTGCCGCCGGCGCCGATGAGCATCTGGGCGGTGTAGGCCTGATAGTTCATGTCGTCGCGTGCGTGCTGGTCGCCGCGGACCTGGGCGATGAGGCCGAGGATGCGCTGCTGCTGATAGGGCTTGAGGAACGGGTAGGCCATGGGCGCGGCGAGCGTGGCGGCCAGGACGACGATGGCCAGGTGCTTCAATCGCGCCCCGGCGACGAGCAGCATGGCAAAGACGCTGGGGACAAAGAGCATGGCCGTGCCCAGGTCGGGCTGGAGGAAGATCAGGCCGATGGGCACTCCGGCGATGAGCGCGGGCGGCAGCAGCCCGAGGAACTCGCGGTGCGTGCGGCGGTAGCGGAGGTAGTCCGCGGCGGCCAGCACGAAGGCGATCTTGGCGAACTCGCCGGGCTGAAGGTCGATCGGCCCAAGGTCGATCCAGCCGCGGACGCCGTTGCGCGGCGTGACGATCCACGAGGGCACGGCGGGGATGAGCAGAAAGATCAGCAGCGCGATGCTCACGCCCATCGCGGGCCAGGCGAGGAAGCGGATAACCCGCTCGTGCGGCAGGGCGAGCAGGCCGGCGGCGAGCAGGCCCACGAAGAGGAAGATGAGTTGCTTGGCGGCGACCGGGGCAAGGTCCGCCGCGGTGGCGGGGGCGATGGTGCGCTCGCCGATGTCGATGGCGTAGATCCCGATGATCGACAGCAGCAGCCCGGCGAGCACGCAGAGCCACGCGGGGTTCGCCCAGTTGCGCTCGGTGGCGATGATGCTGGAGAAAATCGAGCGGCTCACAGGTACCCCTCGGCCTTCAGCGCGAGCAGGATCTGGTTGGTGAGCGGGCCGGCGATGCGGCCGCCCGAGCCGCCGAACTCGACGAGCACGGCGACGGCGTAGCGCGGTCGATTCTCTCCCGCGCGTCCGGCGAGCACGACGAACCAGGCGTGATCAAGAGAGATGGCCTGGCCGCGGTCGTCGGCGAGCAGGCGGCCCTGTGCGTCGCGGGCCTTCTGGCCCGAGTCGGCGGTGCCGGACTTGCCCCAGACCTGCACGCCCGGGGCGGTGAAGATGTTCTCGCGGCGGGCGCCATCGGGCCAATCGACGGTGATGTGGTGGCCGGTGCCGCGTTCATCGTTGACGGCTTTGGACAGGCCCTCGAGCGCGATGGCGACCGAGCGCGGGTTCAGGCCGAGGTTGATCGAACGCAGCGGCTCATCCATGCGCAGGCGCGGGACGATGCGCAGACCCGAGCGTGCGAGCGTGGCGTAGGCATCGGCCGCGTGCAGGGGTGTCCATGCGACCGGGCCCTGGCCGATGCCCATGAGCGTGGCCTCGCTGGGCGTGACGCCGCGGCGGGCGCGGGGCGGGGCGGTCTGCGTGACGGCGTTCGACTCGCCCATTTCGATCTGGTCATCGGCGCTCAGGGGCGAGTCGGGCGAGATCGCGCCGGCGGAACCGGCGAAGACCGGCGAGCCGGTCAGCCGGAGTGCCGGCCGCGCGACGCGCGGGTCATTGCCGACACCGAAACGACCGTACCACTCGCTGACACCATCCGGCCCGAGCGCGCGACCGACCTGATAGAAGTAGATGTTGCAGGAGACCGCGAGCGCTTCCTGTGCCGAGAGAGCCCCGCCGAGCAGGGCATCGTGCGTGGTGTTGAAGGGGGGCTTGAAGACCCAGCAGCGAAAGAGGTTGGGGCGGTCGGGGAGCAGGTGACCGTTGCAGGCGACGCGTCGGTCGGAATCCCACACACCCGCGGAGACGGCGGCGCAGAAGAGAAGGGGCTTGACGATCGAACCCGGCGCGTACGGCTTTCCGGCGGCGCGGTTGACGGCGGGGCTGAGGATCGGGTCGTTGATGAAGACCGACTCGGGACGCTCGCGGACATCGTCGAGCGTGAAGGTCGGCGTGCTGACCATCGCGAGGATGTCGCCGGTATCGACCTCGATGATGACTGCGGCGGCGTTGAGGTTCGTGCCGACGGGCGTCGCGCGGTTGCGCTGCCAGGGCTGGACGGTGGTCAGGCCGAGGTCGGGCGAGCAGAGCGCGGCGATACGGGCCTGCAGATTCGCATCGATGGTGAGCTTGATGTCCTTGCCGGGGGTGCGCGGCTCGGTGTCGATCTCGCTGGTGTCGAGCTGCTCGGTGATGAGCCCGCGCAGGCCGCGGAGTTCGTCCTCGTGCCCGCCCTCGATGCCCCAATGGCCGACGCTGTCGCCGGGCATGTAGAAGCCGCGGTCGACGCGGCCGTCGGCGGTGATGCGAGGCCTGCGCTGCTCATCCTCGGCGAAGACGCGGTCGCGCATCCAACCGACGATCTGCGTGAGGGATCCGAAGACGTTGATGGTGGCGGGCTGCTCGGAGCGGAGCGGGCCGGGGAAGCGGTCCGCCGGGACCTCGACGCTCAGGGCCTCCATCGGGTACAGGCGCAGGGCCGAGTCGACGACGCGCAAGGTCGGAAGGATGTCGCCCCTGGCCTCGGCCGCGCGGCGGGCGTCGCTGGTGCGCGCCGAGCGCAGGCCCGGCGCTTCGAGCACCTCCGGCGGCAGGCGGAAGGCGGCTTCATCGGAGATGCCGCGGAGCACGGCGTGCGCGGAGACCTGCTCGCGAATGGGCCGCTCGAACTCGGCGATGGGCACATCCAGGCCGTCGATCGTGTCGATGGTCGGATCGCCGCTGAGGGCCAGGCCGCGGGCCAGGTCGTCCTCGCGGGCTTGGCGGCGGAGTTCCCACACGCGCGAGGCGGCGCGCGAGACCTGCTGCATGATGTCGCTGCGCCGTGCTTCGATTTCCTCGATGGGTGTTTCGGTGGCGCGGGCCAGGGCGGCCCAGCCATCGTCAAGTCGCTTGCGATAGGTCGGAAGCAGTTGCTGGATGCGCTCCTCGCGCTGCACGGGCGAGAGCGATCGCCAGGTCTGGCCGCCGGCCTGTCGGCGTGCCTCGCGAGCGGCCTGGGCGAAAGCCCACTGTCCCGTGATGACGGAGTAGTCGACCATCACATCGAAAGACGGCTTGTCCTGCGCCAGAACGCGATCCTTGCGGTCGAGGATCCTGCCGCGGGTGGTGGGCTGCCAGCGCTGATCGAGCAGGCGGGACTCGGCCTCGGCGCGGAGGTCTTCGTGGTTGGCGACGGTCAATTGCAGGAGGCGGAAGGCCGGGAGCGCCGCGGGGATGAGCATGAGCCCGGCCAGAAGGGCCAGGCGACGGTGGAACATGCCCGGACCCCAACCCGATGAGCCCCGGGAGACGCCGGGGGCGTTCGAGAAGAGCGAGGAGCGGGATGACGAAGAAGTCAGCACTTGGTGATTATCGGCTGCCGGGGGGCACCGGGGCGTAATGCGTCCGGCATGTTTGCACGATCGGGAACGATGCGAAGACCAACTGGAGCCCAAGGCCCAGAAGGCCTGCGGGGGCGATCAGCGCCTGGCCAAACGCCGAAAGAGTCTTGCCCATGAGCAGCGAGAGCGCCAGTTCGGCCAGGAGCAGCAGCAGAAGGGCCACGCCGCCCAAAGCACCGGCGCCGGCAAGAGAAAGCGGCGTTGACCCACCGGCACCGTATCTCCGGAGAACCACCCGGCACGCCAGCCACGAGAGGATCAGGATGAATGGGGCCTCGATGAGCACCGCGGTCAACGGGCCGACATTGGGCTCAAGCAGTGGCACACGGATGATCGCCAGGGCGAAGCCCGCCACAAAGGCGAGCAGGGCGTATGACGCCGAGGCGAGCGTGAAGCGGAGCATGTTCGAGGGAATGGTAGTGGCCGGCGAGGGAGTCGAGCCGGTGTGGAGCGACAGTTTGCTGCAGATGGCGGTGGTCGTAGCTCTCTTTCTCTCGCTAGGTCTGCGAATGGCGTCGTATCAACGGGGTATGTGTTGGCTTTCGAGGAGGTCACGATCGAGGATCGATCTTTCGCGGTGCGCTTCGTGGCGGGGGAGAACTCATCGCGAGATCTGGCCGACCGAGGAGGCGGAGCAGACGGGCGAACAGCGCGATCGATACCGGTGATTCAAGGGGATGTCGGATCAACCGTGATTCCGACACCCGCCGCCGAGACGCTCGCGTTGGTCATCACCGAACATCGAGCGGCTGAGCGGGGTGGCGTGATTCGACTTCGCCTAATGCTGAGCACGCTTCGCGGGCGCGCGCGAGCAACAGCGCCGCCGCCTCATCGGCGAGCGATGGCGAAGCGATGCCCGCTCGGCTCAGTGCACGCCACCACTCACGAGCGGATGCGAGCCAGGCCGCCGCGGCGGGAGCGTCTGGGTCCGGGCGCTGGCCCAGGCCCGAGACGACTGCCGAGAGCGCAGCGCCCGCCGCGCGATCAGGCAGAACCAACCGCGTACGGCCGAGTTCGCTGTAGATCGCCATTCCGGCATCGACCGAAGACGTGATCGCGGCGCGCGTAGCCCATGAGAACGCGCTGCTCTCCAGCCGGCCGGTCTCTCGCTGCGGGCTCAGGTCCAGGCCCGCTCGCCGACTCTCGGGCAGTGTCCGCGCCAGGGCGAAGCCCCCGGAGATCACGCGAGCGGCACTTCGCGCCATGTCGGCGTCATTGCGGCTCATGCTCGAAGGTCGGCAGCGGTACGCGCACACACGGGCACCGGCGTTTGTCCATGTCACGCCCGCGGCGGCCAGGCGGTACCACAGCTCATAATCCTCAACACGGCCGACACTCTCGCTGAAGCGGTGATGCGCCAGGGCATCACGGTGATACATGGTGCTGTGAACGATGACAAAGTGCAGATCCAGCAACTGCGGGAGCGAGAACACCGGCAAGGTCGGCTCGTGAAGCAGGATGCGGCGTGCCCCGCTCGAGTCGCGGAACTCGAAGGCTCCGAAGGACGCGCCGGTCCGCGCGCACGCCCGGGCGAGCGAATCCAGCCCGCCGGGCAGGACCCAGTCGTCGGCATCGAGAAAGTACAGCAGATCGCCGCGAGCGTGCTCGATGCCGGTGTTGCGTGCGCCAGCAAGGCCGCGGTTGGCCTGATGCACGACGCGGACCCGCGCATCACGCCGGGCCAGGTCGTCGGCGAGTGCGCCGGTGGAGTCGGTCGACCCGTCGTTGACGATGATGCACTCGAACTTGGTGTCGCGCTCGCGGCCGAGGCTGGCGATGGTGAACGCGAGCGTCTGCTCGGCGTTGTACGCGGGAACGACCACACTGATCAGCAGGCGAGCGTGCGCGTGGGTCATGCGGCCCTCGCTCAGGCGGCGCTAGCTATGGCGTCGCCCGCGCGGAAGCCGGGCTGGCCCTGCACGAGCCTCGCCTCGGCACTCCGGCGATGGGTGCTTGTAATCAGGTGAGTGCTCTCAAGGTGCGACCACCACTGGATGATCGACGGCACCCAGCATCCGCGTTCGAGCGGGTCATCGGGAGAAACAGCGATGGTCATGAGCACCGCACGCCGGGCGATGTGGTGAAGCAGCGGGCCGTCGAGCGTGACGGCGGCACGCTGGGTGTCGGCGGGTGTCGCGTTGATGAAGGATGCAAGCATCCCTTCGGCCTCGAGCAGCGCGTTCGGACCACCCTGCAGCACGCGGCGCGTGGCGTAGCCCACGGCGCTCTTGAGCAGCAGTGTGGCGAGGCGTTCATCCGAGACATCGGTGTCCGCGGCGGTCGCGCCGGCGAGCCTCGCCGCGGCGTACGCGTCGCGATACACGCGCGCCGTGCAGGCGAGCATGGTCGGCAGGTCGGCGCTGCGGGAAGACAGGCGGAGGCGATACGCGCCGACCAGCGCGGGCTCTTTCTGTTCATCACGGGCCCGTGTCCACCACACGCCGGCGAGAGCCAGGCGGAGCCACACGTCGGTGTCCTCGATGACCGCCAGGTCCTCGCGGAAACGCACGCCCGACCGCACGAGGACATCACGCCGGACCGCGTGCGCATGCGTGATGAAGAAGAGGCCGGCCAGATGCTCCCGCAGCGTGATGCGATCATGACGCACCGGCACTCGCTCCAGCAAGCCCCCGAGTTCGTGATGGAGCGTGAAGTCGCCGACGCTCGCGGGGGCGTTGTCGCGCTGGGCCGAGTCGACCAGGGCCGCCAGAGCGCCGGGGTGGAGCGTGTCGTCGCTGTCCATGAACATCACGAAGCAGCCCGCGGCAAGATCCAGCCCGCGGTTGCGGGCGCGGGCCACGCCGCGCGGTGCGGATGCATCGGCGGGAACAAGACGAACGCGCGCATCGCTCGCGGCAATATCCGAAACGATCGTGCGCGAATCGTCGGTCGATGCGTCGTCCACAACGAGCACCTCGACCTCCGCCAGCGACTGATCGAGCACGCTGCGAATCGCGGCGGCGATCCAGGCGCGGGCGTTGAACATCGGGATGATGACCGTTATGGCGACACTCATGGCGTTCTTATCGGTCGATGCGCGGGCGAGGCTCAATGAAGAGAGTGGGCGTTCGCGTCGATGAGCCTGTGGCGCAGCGCCGCGCGGGTTCGGCTCGGTCCGACCACACCAAACGCGGGTTTACACCCCCCGCCGGCTGGCACTTCTTGCGCACCGGCCCGCCGCGACCGTGAGGCGTTGACCCCAAAGCGGCGGGCGATCACCCCTGATGCTCGGCTGGTGTGAAAGTTCTCGGATCCTCCAGCCGATGAATTGGATGAAACGCGGGCTCATCGACGATGGCGTCGGCGTGTCCCGGACGGGTCTCTGTGCGGACAGGAGTTGATCATGCGTTCAGATCGTCGCCAGCATGCACGCATCGCTGTCTCTCGCCCGTGCAAGATGCTGCGTGTCAGCACGCAGCGGTACGAATCGGCCGTGACGACGAATGTCTCGGTGGGCGGAGCGCTGGTGGAGATCGCCGCGGATCGCGACTTCTCGCCCGGCGAGGAACTGCTGGTAGCCATCGCGTGGAACGATGCGGCGGTGGTGCGGTCCAACGAGATGGTGCGCGCGGAGGTCGTGCGTGCGCTCCGCGGGCCGAGCGGACGGCAGACCGTGGCCCTGCGCTTCACGCAGGATGTCCGTGGTGCGATGGCGGCCTGAGTGGACCGGGTGCACCTCGATGCGGCGCTGCCCGGCTGAGCCTGCGCGGCACGCTCCTGAGAACTTCATGTCCGGATGTGCATCGTCAGCGCGCGGGTGCTGGGGCTTTGCTGTGCATGACCAGTTCGAGCGTGGACTCGACCATGGCCCCGATACCGTCGAAGATCTCACCAGGTGAGGCACGGTCGAACATGTACGCGCCCGTCGTGACCACGCGCGCCGCGCGATCGGTGTGAGCCTCGCGCACGCGAGTGACGATGTGTGTCGCGCCGAGCGTGCTGGCGACATCGGCCGCGGGGCTGGGCGGGCCGAGGGTGATGCTCACGCCCGGACCACCGGCGGCGGTGCCCAGCAAGCGAGCGGCGATCATCGGCGCGATGCAGCAGAACGCGATGGGCTTTCCCGCGGCATGAAACTCGTGCACCACGCGAGCCACATCGGGCTGCACGCCGTAGCCCGCGCCCTGGGCCGCGAAGTCACAGAGGTTCTTCGCCGCGCCGAAGCCGCCGGGGAAGAACAGCGCATCCTCATCGCGCTCGATCAGTTCGGTGATGGGGCGGATCTCGCCGCGCGCGATACGCGCGGCTTCGATAAGGCCGTTGCGGGTCTCGCCCGTCGGCGAGCCGGTCAGGTGGTTGACGACATCGACCTGCGCACGATCCGGCGCGAAGCACTGCGTCTTTGCGCCCAATCGTGAGAGATGAATCAGGATGCTGACCGCCTCCTGAATCTCCGACCCGTCGGCCCGGCCCGAACCAAAGAGCACGACGGCACACCGGGGCGAGTGTGAGTTGGACATGAGGCGCTCCGATCAAGGGGTCCACGCGAGCATCGCGGCACCGCGTACAGGGGATTGTACAGGCCTCCGAATGATCGTGGAACCCACCGAGATGAGTGAGACTCAGTGGCGGAACATTCGGAGAAGATCGGGGCCGATGAGCGGATGACTGTTGCGACGCATCCGAGTACGCTGGTGGTTCACGTCGTCCCGTGCGTGCGGTCTGCACGCGGCAGGATCGGCAGAAGAGGAACTCCATGTCCGCGCTGGTGACGGGTTCGAAGCGACCGCGGGAACTTTCGTGGTATCACGCGGGGCCTCTGCTCTTCGGAGACTGGGGGACCAGCCGGCTGTATGTGCTGGGGCTGGCGTTCTACTACACGGGTCATGCCTCGCCGTTGTACCTGGCCGCGATGAGCGTGGTCATGATCGCCGTGGCGTGGGCGTACTCGGTGATCTGCCGGGTGTTCCCCGATGGCGGCGGCGTGTACGCGGCGGCGCGGCAGCTCTCGCCGACGCTGAGCGTGATCGGCGCGACGCTGCTTCTGTGCGACTACATCGTCACGGCGAGCCTGTCGGCGATCGAGGGCTTCCACTATCTCGGTGCGCACGAGTCATGGGTAGTTCCCTTGAGCATCGCGTGCATCCTGCTCATCGGTGTGGTGAACTGGCTCGGCGCACGCAGCGCCGGACGCTTTGCGCTGGTCATCGCGGTGGTGGCGATCGGAATGTCGGCGCTGGTCGCGCTGCTGTGCTTGCCGCTGCTGAAGGAGGGAATCGAAACGATCTCGACTGGTCACTCGTCGATCAGCGATCCCTGGACGCGCTGGGAGAACTTCATCCGGGTGATTCTGGCTCTGTCGGGGCTCGAGGCGGTTGCGAACATGACCGGGCTCATGAAGCAGCCCGTGGCGCGGACGAGCAAGTTCACCATCTTCCCCGTGCTGGTGGAGGTTGTGGCGCTCAACCTGATCTTCGGCATCGCGCTCAACGCGCTGCCGGCGCTCAAGCCCGTCGACAAGCCGCACTATGTGCAGTACGAAGTTGAGCAGGGACTCAAGCCCGAGCAGGTGCCCGACGAGATTCAGGCCTACCGCAACACCGCGATGAAGGAACTGGCCAGCCACGCGACGACGGAGGCGACGGGATCGCCGACGGCCGGGCGCGTGATGGGCATCGTCGCCGGCATCATTTTCGGGTTGCTGCTCATCAGCGCGGTAAACACGGCGATCATGGCGATGGTCGCGGTGCAGTACTCGATGGCGATGGACCGGGAGCTGCCGGGCGGACTGACCAAACTGAACTACTCGGGCGTGCCGTGGATCGCGCTGATATTGGCGTGCATCGCGCCGGGGGTGCTGCTGCTCTTTGAGGCCGACGTCAAGAGCCTTGGCGAGCTGTACGCCATCGGCGTCGTCGGGGCGATCACGATCAATGTGCTCTCGTGCGCGATCAACCGTGCAGCCCCGATCGGCCTGTGGGAACGCCGCGGCATGTGGGTGCTGGGCGTGTTCATGGCCGGCGTGTTCGTGACCATCTGCATCGCCAAGCACAACGCGTTCATCTTCGCGACGGCGATGGTGGGCGGCGTGTTGGTCGTGCGGTTCATGGTCAACACGAGACGGCGGATGGTCGAGGCCCGCGCACTGCCGGTGCCGGCGATGGGCTGGATGGCCGAACTGACGCGCGAACCGACCGCGGCGAAGGCCGATGCCCCGCGCATCATGCTCGCGGCCCGCGGTCGCGCCCAGAGCGAGTACGCCGTGAACATGGCCAAGCAGCGCGGCGCGATGCTCTTTGCGATCTACGTCCGCACGCTGCGGCTGCTGGACGTGCAACCGGGCCAGATCCCGCAACTGGCCGACGACCCCTCAGCGCAGGAGGCGCTCGGCACCACCGCGGTGCTCGCGCACCAGGCCGGAGTCCCGTTTGTCCCGATCTACGTGACCGCGACGGACATCGCCGAGGAGATCCTGGACTACACCGTGACCTTCGGCTGCGACACGCTGATCATGGGCAAGACCAAGCGATCACTCTTTGCGAGAAAGCTCGAGGGCGATGTCGTAACGCGCGTGGCCGAGCTGCTGCCTGAGGGCGTGAGCCTGCGGTCGCGCGAGGCGCCGTGAGCGGTGTTCAGCCGCGGTACTCGCTCTCAGGAATCTCCGCACCCTTCATGATGCTCATCATGGTTCCGAGCGGCAACGTTCGACCGGCATGCACCGGCACGATCACCTGAAGGTTCTTGGAGGGATGACGCCACTTGCGGTGGCTGCCCTTCTACGAAATCTGCTCGAGCCCAAACCTGCGAAGGATTTCCTCCACCTCACGGGCCGTCATTCGTCGAATTCGCTCACCCATCAGGCGGCCACTTCACGAAGCACGGCGCTCGGGGGAAGCTCGATCGGGTCCTTCTGGAGGTACAGCTCGATCGCCTCCTTGATGTTCGCCATCGCCTCGGCCTCGGTGAGGCCCGCCGAGGCGCAACCGGGAAGTTCGGGCACCCATGCTGCCCAATCGCCTGTTTCGGGGTCCAATTCGAGTACAACTCTCCAAGTCATATCGAACTTTAGGCGACCCCCGAGCAGTGCCGACGACGCGAGCAGTATGGGGTCTAAACTGCGATCGGAGGTGACGCGCGCGTGAGCAGTTGCGGGAGCGATGGTGAGTCCTGGGGATCGATCGATCCCGTCGAGCCCGAACCGACGCCGCAGATGCCGGCTCGGCCCGGCGTCGGCGCGCCGCGCGGCTTTGGCAATCCCTTCGCCGCCGACGGGAGGAGCACGCCTCTGCACCCGGCGCCCGCGGATCGCGCGGGCGGTCATGCCGCCGCGGGACGGGTCAGCAACGAGGCGTTCGCGCAGTCGCTGGTGGACGGGCTGACACCGTCGCAGGCGCAGGCGGTCCGGACCACCGAGGGCCCGCTGCTGGTGCTGGCGGGGCCGGGCTCGGGCAAGACGCGGGTGATCACGCGGCGGATCGCGTACCTGATCAGCCAGGGTGTGAGCCCGTGGCGGATTCTCGCGGTGACGTTCACGAACAAGGCCGCGGGCGAGATGCGCGATCGCGTCATGAGCCTGCTGGGCGGGCCGGAGTCGGCGCTGACACGCGGGCTGACGGTCACGACGTTCCACAGCCTGTGCGTGCGTCTGCTGCGCCGGTACTCGGAACTCGGCGGGCTCGGGGAGCGCGGCCTGCTGAAGCAGAACTTCAGCGTGTACGACGCGGATGATCAGGCCAAACTGATGAAGGGCATCATCACGCAGCTGGACCTGAGCACGCAGAACTTCGCGCCGCGCTCGGTGCTGAGCGAGATCTCCGCCGCGAAGAACGAACTCATCGACGAGTCCCGATTCTTGCAGGAGGCCGCGGACTTCCGCCAGCGCCAAGTCGCTCGGTGCTACACCGCGTACCAGCACGCGCTGCGTCTGGCCAACGCGTGCGACTTCGACGACCTGCTGATGCTCACGGCCCGGATGCTCAAGGACTCCGCGAGCGTGCGTGCCGAGGTTCAGTCGCGATTCCGGTACGTGCTCATCGACGAGTATCAGGACACCAACCGCGCCCAGTTCACCATCGCCTCGGCCATCGCCGGCGGCGGCGAAGCGGGCGCCGCGGCGGGCGCCAAGCCCAACATCTGCGTCGTCGGCGATCCGGACCAGTCGATCTACGCCTGGCGCGGGGCGGACATCACGAACATTCTGCAGTTCGAGCAGCGATACCCCGGCGCATCGGTCGTGCGGCTGAGCGAGAACTTCCGCTCGCGCGCACCGGTCCTGAAGGTCGCCGACAGACTCATCCAGCACAACACCCAGCGCAAGCACAAGCCGCTGACGCCCACCCGCGGCCCCGGTCGCGTCGTCGAATGCGTGCTGACGCGCGATGAGCATCACGAGGCGCGCCTTGTGCTCGACTGGCTCCGTGCGCGACTGGGCGAAAGCCCGTCGCACTCGTGGAAGGACTGCGCGGTTTTCTACCGCACCAACGCCGCATCGCGCGTGCTGGAGGACTCGTTCCGCCGCGCCAACGTGCCGTACGTGCTTGTCCGCGGCACGGCGTACTACGAGCGCGAAGAGGTCCGCAACGCGATGGCGTACCTGCGCACGATCGCCAACCCGCTCGATTCGGTCTCGCTGGAGCGCATCATCAACACGCCCGCCCGAGGCATCAGCGACCAGACGGTCGCGCGATTCCGCGAGACGGTGGAGTTGGGCGCGGCCCCGACACTGATCGATGCGCTCCGCTCGCCCGCCGCGGCGCCCGGGCTGAACGCCCGCGCTGTGCAGGCCGTCGCCCGGTTCGTGCAGCAGCTCGACGCGTGGCGCACGATCGAGCGCGAAGAGACCGAGGGATTCATGGGCTCGGGCGTGGAAATCGCGCTGGCGGATCTCGTCGAGCGCGTCATCAGCGAGAGCGGTCTGCGGCAGCACTACGCGCAGGAGCCCGAACGCCTGGAGAATCTCGACGAACTGGTCTCCTCAGCCCGGGAGTTTGAGAACGACTGGCTCGCGGGTGTCGGCGCGATCGACGGATCCGCGACGCCCGTCGACGACGATCCGTTCGGCGCGGCGGATCTGGCGCAGGCCTTCGCAGATGCTTCCGGCGACGCCGCGGCAACCGAGCCGGGCGCTGATGCCGGAGCCGAGGTGAACGAGGAAGCTCGCATCGTCCGGCCCGGCGTGCTGGAACTCCTCCGCGCGTTTCTTGAGAAGGCCGCGCTCGTGGCCGACTCCGATGCACTGGACCCAGAACGCGGCGCGGTCACGCTCATGACGCTCCACGCGGCCAAGGGCCTCGAGTATCCGTTCGTCTGCGTCGTCGGCTGGGAGGAGGGCATGCTCCCGCACATGCGCTCGCTCGATGGCGATGAGAAGATGATCGAGGAAGAGCGTCGCCTCGCATTCGTCGGCATCACCCGCGCGATGGAAGCGGTCATGCTCACCAGCAGCGCGTTCCGGACCATCCGCGGCCTGGCCGAGCGGCAATTGCCCAGCAGATTTCTTGATGAGCTCAAGGGCACCGACGTGACCTTCAGCGACCAGAGTGACCCGTTCGCCGGCATGGGCCGCGATCGCGATGGTGACGGGGACATGGACAGTGACCTGTCGCGATTCGTGCAGGGAGGCCGCGGCCGCGGGCCTGGACGCGCCGCGCCGGCGCACGATGAGTACTCGCAGTTGCCCGAAGATGAGGCTCTGGCCCGTGCTCGCGCAAAGGCAGCCTCGCTGGGCTCGAACCCGGGCAGCACCGGGCGCCCGAACACACCCATCGGCGACGACTATCGCCCCGGCGAGAGCGTTCGGCACCCGCAGTTCGGGCTGGGCACGGTCAAGAGTTTCTCCGGCGGTGTCAACGCCCGGATCATCGTGGACTTCAAGGGTGTCGGCGTCAAGACGCTCGTGGTCGCGTACGCGCGGCTGACACGCGCGTGATCCGGCGTCGCCGCTTGATCACTGGCCCGCGAGCATCTGCTCGGCGAGCAGCTCGGCCTCGTCCTTCGGCTTGGGCTCGGCGGGGGGCTTGGCAGCCATGGCGGCGATTCGGTGCTTGAGGTCGCCGATGTAGTTGATCTGCACGCCGAAGTTCTCGCCGACCTTCACCGCGTTGCCGGTGCCGATGACCTTGTTGTTGATCATCAGTTCGAGTTCCTCGTCGGCCTTCTTGGGAAGTTCGACGATGCTCCCGGGGCCGAGGGTCACGACATCGCCGACCTTGATCTCGCGCCGACCGAGCACGACGATGACGGGCACTTCGAGTTTCAGGATGGGCTTGATCGTGGAGGCCATGAAGGGAATATCGGCTCTCCCCGGGCCGATTCCGCAGTCGCCCGCGTGAGCACTCGAACAGCCCTTGAGCATCCATGCGGCAGAAATGAACAAAACGCCCGGAATTCCGGGCGTTTCGGGAAGATTGCGTGGGTTCTGAGGGAGCGTCCCGGGGGCAAACGCCCCAGCGGAATCGGAGGGCGGGCTTACTCGTACCGACCGACGATCAGCGTGCAGTTGTGGCCGCCGAAGCCGAAGGTGTTGTTCATCGCGTAGCGGATGCGCTGCTCGCGGGCGTGGTGCGGGACCAGATCAACATCCATGCCCTCATCGGGCGTCTCAAGATTGATCGTCGGGGCGACGATGCCGTCGCGCACGGCGTGGATGCACGCGAGCATTTCCACCGCGCCGCTCGCGCCCAGGCAGTGCCCGTGCATGCTCTTGGTGCTGCTCATGAGGACCTTGCCGCCCGCGCTCTTGCGGGCGCGATCGCCGAAGACCTTGAGCACCGCGGCGACCTCGGCCTTGTCGCCCAGCGGCGTGCTGGTCCCGTGGGCGTTGATGTAGTCGATCTGATCGGTGTTCAGCCCGGCGTCGCGCAGCGCCCACTGCATGCTCCGCGCCGCACCCTTGCCGCCCTCATCCGGCGCGGTGATGTGGTACGCGTCGGAGCTGTTGGCGTAGCCGACCATCTCGGCCAGGATCGTCGCGCCGCGGGCCTTTGCGTGCTGCTCGGTCTCGAGCACCAGCACCGCCGCGCCCTCGGCCAGAACGAAACCGTCTCGCGCTTTGTCGAACGGGCGCGAGGCGCGCGTCGGGTCTTCGTTGCGCGTGCTCAGGGCCTTCATCGCGTTGAACGCGGCGACGCAGATGGGGCTGACAGCGGCCTCGGCCCCGCCGACGATCATCACGTCGGCCTCGCCCCTTCGCATGATGTGCATCGCGTCGCCGATGGCGTGCCCGCTGCTGGCGCAGGCCGTCGCGTGCGTGCTCGCCGGGCCTTCGAGGCCAAGACGGATGGAGATATTGCCCGCCGCGGCGTTGGCCATCAGACGCGGAACGGTGAACGGGCTGACGCGGTCCTGGCCCTTGTCCCGAAGGATGTCGACGCCTTCCTCGATCGTTCGGATCCCGCCGATGCCCGAGCCGATCACCACGCCGCAGCGCTCGCGGTCTTCCTGCTCGAAGTTGATGCCCGAACGCTCGACCGCCTCGAGCGCGGCGTAGAGGCCCAGCTGCGTAAAGCGGTCGAGCCTCCGCGCCTCGCGATGCTCAATCCGGGCCACCGGGTCCCAGTTCTTGACCTGGCCGGCGATCTTCACTTCCCAGGGATTGGTGTGCCGGGCGAACTCGGCTCCCTCGATGGCCGTGATCCCGCTCCGCCCGTGACGCATCGCGTCCCAGGTCGAGGGGGCGTCGTGCCCGAGGTTTGTTACGGCGCCGGCGCCGGTGATGACGATCCGCACGGAATGCTGCGCGCTGCTGCGCATCGACGACTCCTGATCTGCGCCGCTGCGGCGCCGACAAGCCTCGTGTTGTCGCGTCCTGCGACCACACCCACCGCGCCGGAACCGAGCAACTCGGCCCCCGCGGCTGGTCCTGCGAACACCCTCTCGCCCCCGCGCCCGTTCCGGGCCAGATTCAGATGCCCTTGGCCTGCTTGATCAGATCGATCGTCTGGCCGACGGTCTGGATCTTCTCAGCCTGCTCATCGGGGATCTTCACATCGAACTCGTCCTCGAACTCCATCACCAGTTCGACCGTGTCCAGCGAGTCGGCGTTCAGGTCGCTGGTGAAGTTCGTCTCGCGCTTGATGGTCTTCTCATCAACGCCCATCTGCTTGGCGACGATCGCGATCACCTTGGCTTCGATTTCCTGGCCAGTCACTGGGCATTCTCCATCGGGCATGCGGGCGAAATCGGGCGGCCTTGCCGCTCCGGCCCCGCCACTGTTCACGCCCAGAGTCGCCGACGCGAGCGCGCCGCATCGGCTTGGGCTTTGCTCCTCATCCGCACAGGAACCAACCAGGCGGTCTGCAGAGCGTGGCCTCAAATATAGCGGGTCCCGGCCCCCCGGCCAACCCCCGCTCCGGCCATCGCGACGCTTGCCAGCCCGACCCTCACAAGAACCAACCGATACGACTACCAGTTTCCGAGCCGTTCGGCGACGAGCCGGCGACCGGCCACCAGCAAATCGCGCACGTGCACAAACGCCTCGTGGTCCTTGGAGCGTTCCGCCGCGGAGCGCTTCTTCAGCGCGTTCATCGGCATGAACAGCCGCGGATTGCCCGCGAGCGTCTTCTCGTGTCGGGCCAGGAACGCCCAGTACAGCCGCGTGATCGGGCAGGTTTTGCCCGGCGTCAGCGGGCAGTGCTCGCAGTAGTCGCTCATCTTGTCGATGTACGCGCTGCCGGCGACATACGGCTTGGTCGTCATGATCCCGCCGACGGCGTAGGTGCCCATGCCCAAGACGTTGGGCTCGACGACCCAGTCCCACGCGTCGGTGAATGCGCACCAGAACCAGTCGGTCAGTTCGCGCGGGTTGATGTCCAGCAGCGTCGCGAGATTGCTCAGCACCATCAGCCGCGTGATGTGGTGGCTCCAGCCTTCGCTCATCACGCTGGAAACCACCTCATCCAGGCAGCGCATGCCGCTGGGCGCGCCCCAGAAGGCCGGCGGGAGCGGCGTATCGCCGCCCAGGTGCGCGGGAGTCGCGCCGCCGAGCCCCGATGCCCGACCCGGCGTCGTCCAGGCCTTGCCCGACCACCGCTCCAAGCCCGCGCTGCCGGGCGAATCGAGCGTCGTCACGGGCTTGCCGGCGATCGTGCGGAAGCCGTCCGTCGCGTCGTGCACATGCCGCACAAACTCACGCCAACCGAGCACCTGGCGGATGAAGCCCTCCTTGCTCGCCAGAGGGATGTTCATCTTCTCGACATCCTCGACGATCGTCCGCGGCAGGATGCGGTGCATGTTCACCAACGTGCTCACGCGGGTGTGAAAGAGCGTGCGCGAGCGCACACTCATCGCATCCTCGTACGCGCCGAAGTGCTCCATGCACTGTTTCCTGGCCCACGTCCACAGTGCCGCGGCGTCCTTCGGCGTCGCGGGTATCTGCGTCTCATCGAGTTGGCCGGGATGATGGGCAAAGTCGCGGCGAACCATCTCGATCACCTCGCGCGTGACCTCATCGGGCGTGAACGAGAGCGGCTTGGCCGCCGGCGGCGTGCCGGGCCACGCCTTGCGATTTTCCGTATCGAAGCTGACCTTCCCGCCGACATACTCGCCCTCCGGCGTCATGAGCACCCCCGTGCGCTGGCGGACGTGGCGATAGAACGAGTCCATTTTCCACGGAGTCTTGGGGCAGGACTTGCGGAAGTCCTCGGGCGTGGTGAGCCACCCATCGTGCGGCACGTACTCGATGACGCCGCGCTGAACAAGCCCCGCAAGATCCGCCCGCAGTTCCCGTTCGGCGGGCCGCATGCACACGAGCCGCTCGCACGCATCTCGCTTCATGCGTGTGCCGAGTTCACCCTCCAGCGCACGCTCGATCGCGATGGCGAACGGCTCATCGCTGATCAGGTACAGCACATCAACGCCGTCGCGAGCGAGTTCCAACGCGAATTGCCGCTGGTTGCTCCACAGCACCGCCAGCCGCTGGATGTGATACGGACGCAGCGACGCTTTCCACCGACTCTCGATCATCACCGCGCCACGGGGCCGCTTGGCATCGCTCAAGAGCCCGATCGCCGACGAGAGCTGATCCTCCGGAACAAACACCCATGTCCGCCGCGGCACCGCCCGGGACTCTCCCCGCGACGAAGATCCGCCCGCGCGAAGCGATTCCTTCAGGAGCCGGTCGAACACACGGCGTGATGAGTCAGGCATGCGGGAATTGTTCGCTCGCGGGATGACTCCGGCGCGACCAAAGCACTGTCGCTTGGTCAATGCACAAAGTGTGCATGATGTGGGTACAACGCGCCGCATGAATCCCGCAAGCGACAACCGACAGCCCTTTGCCAGCCGCCCAACCGACAGCGCACATCGTGCACGCCTGTCGGTTGACCTCGACCGACAGCGCAACCGGCGCATCGTCCACGCCCGTCCAGAGGCGAATCTGCTCGGCAATTCTCGATATGAACGAGGCCCTTTGCGCGTTCTTTACACAAGCGCCAGCCCCCTGTATCCACCACCACCAAATATCTCTCTGTACTTCAGAGAAGAGAAGAGCACCCTCCGGTCACGCACATGTTCATTCCCTTCGCACCATTCTCCACAACGTGGACAACTCTGTGGAAAGCGAGTCGGTCTTGATCACCTTGCAACACGCGGCTCGCCGATCCGCGACACTTGGTCCATGCCCATCCGCACGCCTCAGCGCTGGCACACCTTGCACCAGACCGTCGTCCGCTGGCCAAGCGTTCTGCTGGTCAGCACCCCGCCGCATCGCACGCACGCGGCACCGCCGCGGCCGTACACCTGGTGAAACTGCGCGTATCGCCCCGGCTGCTCGTCGGCGTTCTTGAAGTCCCGCAGCGTCGAGCCGCCGGCCCCGACCGCGCTCTGCAGCACCTGACGGACCGCTCCGCAGAGCCTCTCAACTTCCGCGGCCTTGAGCGTGCGTGCCACGCGGGTCGGTCTGATGCCTGCCAGAAAGAGCGACTCATCCGCGTAGATGTTGCCCACGCCCGCGAGCGCTCGCTGGTCCAGCAGAACGGCCTTGATCGCCCGTCGCGTGCCGCGGAGTATGGGCGACAACTGCGACGGCTCGATGGTCAGCGCATCGGGCCCCAGTTCGTTCCAGCGCTGCTCCAGCAGCACGCGGGCGTCGCGATAGGTCGCGACCTCGCCGAATCGACGCGGGTCGCGGAAGATCAGCAGGCCTGTGCCGGACTCTCCATCGGTGTTCATCGCGTCGCGTGCTCCGTTCTCGTCCGGCTCGATGCGCCATTGAAGGTGCACGTGGTCCGGCCGCGGGCCTGCGCTGGCCGATGGCGAATGTCCGACGCCCTGCTTCCAGTACAACTGTCCCGACATGCCAAGGTGCACGCAAATCGCGCGGCGGTCGTAGGTCTCGATCGCCAGTTGCTTGCCCTTGCGCAGCAGCCTTCTGATCCGGCCCTGGTTGAGCAGGTCGTACGCCAGCGGAACGCCGTTGATCACATCCGGGCGATACACCCACACGCCGCGCACCCACCGATCCAGCAGGTGCGGCTCGAGCGTCCGGCGGACATTCTCGACCTCGGGCAGTTCGGGCATCAGCCGTTCCCCCGCCGCGCGCGGAAGAACGCGCGGAGCAGTTCCCCGGCCTCGTGAGCGAGCACGCCCGCCACGGGAGCCACGCGGTGGTTCAGCCGCGTGTCCTGCGTAAGGCTCATCAGCGAGCCGCACGCACCGGCCTTGGGGTCGCTCGCGCCGAACACCACCCGCCCGAGCCGTGCGCTGACGATCGCTCCGGCACACATCGGGCACGGCTCGAGCGTCACGACGAGTGTGCAGTGATTCAGCCGCCAATCGCCGACGGCGCTGGCCGCGGCACGGATCGCGATGATCTCCGCATGGGCGGTCGGGTCATTGTCGCGCTCGCGCAGATTGGCCCCCTCGCCCAGCACGCGCCCGGTGCCGGTCTCGTAGATGATGCACCCCACCGGCGCCTCGCCCATCTCGGCTGCGTGCCGCGCCAGTTCGAGCGCACGACGCATCATCAGCACGTCCGTGTCGGTCGGGCCGATGGGTTGTTGGGGATCGGGATCGCTCACGCGCGAGCGTAGGGGCGGCGCGATCAGCGCGAATCGACCAGACCGGCACTGATGGCGATGCGCGCCAGCTCGACGCGGTTCTTGGCCCCGAGTTTGCGACCGATGACCATCCGGTGCCACTCGATCGTCTTGGCCGAGCGGAAGAGTCGGGCGGCGATCTGCGCCGTGGTCAGTCCTTCGCCGATGAGCCTCAGGATCTGCAATTCGCGCGTCGTCAGCGAGCCGATCGCACCCATGTCCTGATACTTGGCCCGAACGACAAGATCGCCGACATTATCGCCCGAACTCGGGCCCGCGGCCATGACCGTTGAAGTTGGGATCACGTCGGCCCCGGGTGCCGCGGCACGGATCGTGACCAACACCGTCGGGCTCGAGGCCGGGTTGATGAGCCCTTCGAGCACGGGTCGAATCGTCTGAATCTCGGCCCTGCCGCGAAAACTCGTGTGCACCACAATCGCCCGCTGCTCACGGTGCGCCCGCCGATCCAGTTCAATGCACTCGCTGGCAAAACCGGGCGGGAGAATGTCCTCGAGCAATGTGCCGGAAAGATCCGCCCCTCGTCGGGTCAAGCCACGCATCCGTGCATAGTCGTCGTTGGCGTACTCGATCCGTCCGGAAGCGACATTGATCAAGAGCACGCCGGCGCCAGCATCCAGCGTCAGAGCCTCCCAGCACGTTGCAAGATCCCGAGGTGCCTTTTCGCTCCGGATCCCCTCGGGCTCATTCGAATCGCCTTGATTGTGCAAATAGGAAGAAATGGGTGCATCCGATACGAAGCACGTTGATCCACCCCAAGAGGGGTACGTCGTTCTCATGGCCCGCCCCCGAGCCAGCCCTCTGAAGATAATGGTGTTAGGGTTTGAGGGCATGAAGTGAGAGGGGGGAGGGCCAAAATACCAGTGGTTCCCCTGGCAAAAGCCCCCGATTAGTCCCCCAACGGCGGACGCCGCACCCTATACTTGCGCTGTCCGCCCTCCGCGGCACCATGTCCATCCCAAGCACCCAGCAAGAATCGGCCGCCTGGTCACCGAAGGGTGAACTGGTCGCGGCAGTGATCATGGGAATGGGACTGAGTTTCGGATTCATTGTCTGGGGACTTGCGTTTCTCGGCTTGGAGGCGGCTTCCAGTCCGCTCACAGCGAGCATCGTCTTTGCCGGGCAGGTGCTCGCGCTCGGGATCGGTTTGGTTTATGGCGGGCGGGCGGCGCTGGGCGCGCTTCGACACGGTGCGTTCGACATCGACGTGCTGATGTTCCTCGGCGCGCTCCTGGCCGCGATCGTCGGAGAGGTCGCCGATGGTGCCCTGCTGCTGTTCCTGTTCACACTCTCCGGCGCGCTGGAGGGGCTGGCGATGGAGCGCACCACGCGCGCCATCGAGGCCCTGAGCAAACTCATGCCTACGAGCGCTCTGCGGCTGAATGTCGCAACGGGCGCGTGGGAAAAGGTCGAGCCGCAACTGCTGGTGCCGGGGGATCGGGTCCGCATCCTGCCGGGAGAGACGATCCCCGCCGACGCGACGCTCGACGCCGGTTCGACGAGCGTGAACCAGGCGACGCTGACCGGCGAGAGCATGCCGCGAGATGTTGCCGCGGGCGATGAGCTTTTCGCCGGGACGATCAACGTGGGCAACCCGGTGGAGGCGACGGTGCTTCGTCCCGCGGGCGAGTCGAGCCTGCAGCGGATCCTGGACCTTGTGACCACGGCCCAGCAGCAGCGTGAGCCGGTGCAGCAGTTACTCGATCGGCTCAGCCAGCCGTACGCCATCGGCGTCTTGATCATGAGTGTGATGGCGTTTCTGGGCTTCTGGCTTCTGGCCGGCGCTCCTTGGCGCGAGTCGCTGTACACGGGCATCACGCTGCTGATCGTCGCGTCGCCCTGTGCGCTGATCATCGCGACGCCCACGGCCACGCTCGCGGCCATCAGCCGCGGGGCGCGGTCGGGCGTGCTGTTCAAGGGCGGGCAGTCGATCCAGCGTCTGGCGGGGCTCGGCGCGATCGCCTTCGACAAGACCGGCACGCTGACCGTCGGCAAGCCGCGGGTCAATCAGGTTCACCCCGTCGCGTGGAGCCACGGTCGCGAAGTGCTCGCCATCGCCGCGGGGCTCGAGGCCCACAGCACCCACCCGATCGCCGAGGCCATCATCGCCGCGGCCAAGCAGCGTGGGGTGGCTCCGGTGGAACTGAGCGAAGTTGGCTACGTCGCCGGACGCGGCGTCAGCGGCTGGGCGGTGGGCGTGCCGGCCAGTGCGGAACTGGGCTCGGCTCTCGCCGGCCAGTCCCCCCGGCCCATCGAGGCCCGCCTGGGCAGCCTTGCGCACACGAGTGAACTGATCCCCGTGTGCCTGCGCTCCCGCGTGCGCGAGCTTCTGGAACTGGTCCAGGGCCGCGGCCAGATCGCGGTGGTCTGCGCGTACAACGAGCAGGCGGTGGTCTTCATCCTTAGCGACACGGTCCGGCCCGGTGCCGAATGCCTGGTCACGCGCTTGCACGAACTCGGTGTGCGGCCGGTCGTGATGCTCACGGGTGATAACCGCCTGACCGCGGCACGCGTGGGCGAAGCCCTCGGGCTCGACGAGGTTCACGCCGAACTGCTGCCTGAGCACAAGGTCGAGCACGTTCGGGCCCTGAGGACGGCGACGCACCGTCGCGAGTCGGCGTTGCCGGAGACCTCTCGCCGCGGCAAGCGCGCGCGGCTGCGCGATGCGCTCAATGTGCTGCGCGGAGCGCTGAGCGTCGGCGGCGACCGCGGCGTGGGCGTAATCGGCGATGGTGTCAACGATGCGCCCGCGCTGGCCGCGAGCGATGTCTCGATCGCGATCGGCTCCATCGGCAGCGATGCGGCGCTGGAGTCGGCGGACATCGTGCTGCTGAGCGATGATCTTTCGGCGGTGCCGTGGGCCGTCGCCCTGGCGCGCCGAACACGCCGCACGATCACGATCAACCTGCTCTTTGCCGTATCTGCGATGCTCGTGATGGCCGTGACGGTCATCGTGAGCAAACTTCTGGGCGTGACGGTGCCCATGTGGGCCGGCGTGGTCGGTCACGAGGGCGGAACGCTGCTAGTCGTCGCGCACTCGCTGCTGCTGCTGGTGTATCCGGGCGTTCCGCTGTGTACGTGCCGCTCGCACGCGGCCGGCGAATCCGGCGGCGCACCCCATGCGAAGTCGGGCCATCGCGAGTCGTCGGCCGATGCGCGGAATGCGGGCGTTGACGCGGGAGTGGACGCGGGCTCGCGCGTGGCCGGAGTCTGAGCGTCGCCAGCGGGTTGCTCCTGCCGCAGGGACCGACCGATCCGGCCAATGATCAAGTTATGGCGGCCCATGTTCCGAACCCCGAGCCTGCTCCGCGCCGCCCCGCTTCGCAGCGCTCATCGGCCGCGGTGGTCGTCGTGGCCGGCAGCGTGTCGCTGGCGGTGCACGCGGGCGTTCTGATGAGCATCTCGGGCCTGAACGTCGGCGGCGGTGCGCTCGCGGAGCCTGTCGAGGTTGGCGAGGCGTTCATCGAGCGCGCAGCGCGCCCGATTCGGCGGGTCGCCGACCGCGACCGGCGACCGACGCCCGAGCGGGCTCCGCCGCAAGCAAATGCCCGCGCTTCGGTCGATGGCGTGGTCGGGCCGGGGCCCGGAGCGCAGCTGCCGTCGCAAGCCGAGCCGACCGCATCGCCCGAGGCGACGGCCGAGAGCGAGCCGGTCGGCATCGCGAGCGGTGCGCTCGCCGGTGCGCTGCGCGCTCAGGGCCCGGGCGTGTCGTTCGCCGGGCTCAGCGCCAGCGGCGTGCGAGCCCGCAGCGTCGTGTATGTCGTTGACGCCAGCGGGCCGATGGTCTCGAGCATGCCCGATGTGCTCAGCGAACTTGAGCGTTCGATCGCCGGGCTCGCGCCCACGCAGCGCTTCGGCGTCGTGCTCTTCCGCGATCAGGGCGACACCGGCGGCGGCCCCGCGGCGGTTTCCTTCCGTCCGCGCCTGATCGACGCCAACCGAACCAACCGCGAGGCCCTCCGCGTGTGGCTCGACGATCAACGCATCGCCGGCAGGTCAAGCCCGATGGCCGGACTGCGCGCCGCTCTTGAACTCAGACCCCAGGTCATCTTCCTGCTCTCGCGCTCGATCGACCGCACCGGCGGCGGCGCGTGGGACCTGGGTCTTGAAGCGACACTCGCGGAACTCGACCGCCTGAATCCCGCCGACCCCGCAACGGGACGGCGGCCGGTCATTATCAAGACCATCCAGTTCATCGACGAGGACCCCACGGGAATCATGCGGGCGATCGCCCGACAGCACGGTGCCGCGGCACAGGCCGAGCCGATCACCCCCGGCGGTGAGTCGGCCCCGCGGAGTTCACAGGACGATCACCGCGTGCTGCGTGCGCGGGACTTGCAACGCTGAATCGATCTGGAGCGATTGACGCAATCATCACACAGCCACCGGTCCGAGGTCAGTTCTGAGCACGCTCGGGGGGCGAATGATCCGATCGCCCCGCACAATCGACCCGCGCGGGCGACGAGAGCCTTACCAGTCAGGAACCACCCATGATCCGCTCAGCTCACGCGATGCTCGCACTTCTGGCCGGCGTTTTCCCCGTGGCACAGGCTACGTCTGCGGGCCAGAATCAAGGTGTGGACCCTGGTATCGCGCCCGCGCCGGTCGTGTCGCCGACGCCGTCGCAGCGCGTCAGTCTCGATGATGCGGTGGCCTTTGTCGCCGCTCTTGAGAAGGACAACGAGGATCTCAGTGCGCTCTGGGGCGTGCGTCCGTGGCCACAGGTCGAGACGGAGCGCACGCGGCGAATCCGGAACTACCTTCGTACCGAGGGCGCCGCGCTGACGGACGACATACAGCGTGCCAGCGCCCTGCTCATGCTGGCGCGGCTGGAACTTGTCAGACCTCCGATCCAGGCCGCCGCGATCATCAGCCCCGGCCAACTCGCGACGTACCTGCGCGCCGCTGAGGGACTCTCGACCGCGGCGGAGGGTCTTCGCCGCGTGACGCTCGCGCACGTGCTGATCCAACTGGGGGAGCGAGCGGAGGCGCGGGAACTGGCTGACTCGGTACTCGAGCTGCCTGTCGGCGAGGACGCGACGCGCAGCGTCACGGCCCGAACGGGCCTGGAAGCCATCCTCGCACGCGCCAGGGCCGAGGACGATGATGTCGTGCGCGAGCGCCTGATTGCGGCCATCGAGCGAGCCGATGTCGCCGGTGTGGGCAAACGCCTCGCCGGCGAGGCGCGACTGGCCGCGACACAGCGCGCCCTGGCTACCGGCGGCGCGAGCGAGGTGCAGTTCGTCGAGGCCGCATTGGCGCTGTCGCTGTCGCCGCGCCAGTACGCGACGCTGTCGCGGAGCGCTCTGAAGGACAAGAACGCCGAGGCGATCCTCGGCTTCAAGTCTGCAGGCATCAACGATCTTTGGAATCTTCCGGCGTGGCTTCAGTCAGCGGATCCGACACCGAACGAGCCGCTCGCGCGTCGGCTTCGCGACCTGTTGATCGACGAGTCCGTCACCCATTCCCGTGTTGATCGTCAGCAGGTGGCGCGTGCCCGTGTCGCCCGCGCTCTTGTCGATGCGGACCTGCGTCCGCGATTGGCTTCGCTGCTGAAGTCCTATGCGGATGTGCTCGCGTCGCATTCCGAACGCGCGGGCGGGTTGTTCCAGACTGGCAGTCTGCTCGACTTCATGGCTCCGCGGCTGGCCGAGTATCCGCCGCCGGCGCGCGAGCAGTTCTGGCGGCTGTTCGACATCGCGCTCGCGAACGATCCGAACTTCATCAGCTCGGGCCTGGCGATGCGGATCCTCGAGCAGCGGCAGGCTCGCACGGACCTCCAGCAGTACGACAGCGCACTCTGGACCGTCGCTGCCGCCGCGTACACCAACGGCGACCGGGCATCGCTGTGGCAGGCGATGCGGTCCATCAACGCGCTCGATCGCTCAACAGGCGAGTTCGGCTACACCGCCCGCGGCGAGCTGGGCGTTCGCTCGGCCCTGGCGTGGTACACGATGCTCGCCGCGGCGGGTCAGGATGGTTCTGCATCAACAGATCCCAGGTCCGCCGAGCAGATCCAATCACGTACCGAACTGGCCAGCATGCTGGACATCGCCGCCGGTTCAAAGCTGCCTGATGGCAGCGACCTTCGGCGAGATCTTGATGCCGCCCGGGCGGTCGCGTGGCTCAGCGCTCGCCGGCGTGGCAAGGCCATCGCCCTCGCTCAGCCCATGACCGACGTCATGCCCAGCGATGCCGCTACGCCGCAGGCCCGGGCGCGGGCGTGGAACGCGTGGAGCGCGTATCTCGTCGCGCTCGCCAGCGTGCCGAGCGGTGCCGACGACGGCCCCCCTCGCGCCAACGCCGATGACCTGCGTCTCAGACTTCGGACGCTGCGCGCGATCGATCCGGAGTTCGGCGTCGAGGTCGCGCCCCGCGCCGCCGCGGCTCTGAAGGTGCTGTGGACCGAGCTGGAACTCTCTCGCCGCGTGCCCGCGGAGCCGGCTGCGCCCGACCAGCCCAACCAGCCCAACCAGCCCGGCCAGCAGCCCTGAGCCGCTGCACGTTCGGCCACTTGTGGCGCAGTGCCCGTCGCGTTGCCGCTCGCTCGCCCGGCCGCCCCGCCCGCCGTCCGGCGCACGCGGTACCATCGACCAGATGACTCCGCCCGCGCCATCGAGTATTCCCGTCGACCGCATCGCGCAGATCCTCGCGCGCTGGGCCGGGCGCTTCATCGTGTTCGAAGGCCCCGACGGCTCGGGCAAGAGCACGCAGTTCCGCCGCATGTGCGAGGCACTCGACGCCAGCGGTGTCGCGTACGACAGCGTCCGTGAACCCGGCGGCACGACCACCGGAGAAGCCATCCGCGCGGTGCTGCTCGATCGTGCCAACACCGGCATGAGTCTGCGCTGCGAGATGCTCCTGTACATGGCCTCGCGTGCCGAGCTCGTCGAGCACCGCATCGTCCCTGCGCTGAACAAGGGGCGACTCGTCCTGGCCGATCGCTTCGTCAGCAGCACGCTGGCCTATCAGGGCTCCGCCGGCGGCCTGCCCGGTGCGGACATTTCCGCCGTCGCCCGGGTCGCGACCCGCGGCATCATGCCCGACCTCATCGTGCTCTTCGACATCGACAGCGACGCCGCCGCCAAGCGCCTCAATCCGCTGCTTGACCGCATGGAGGCCAAGGGCGCTGCGTTCCATCGCCGCGTGCGCGACGGCTACCTCCAGCAGGCCGCGCAGGATCCCCGCCGCTTCGCCGTGCTCGATGCGAGCAAGGATCAGGATCACGTCTGGTCGCAGCTCCTCGCCGCGCTCGATCAGTACGCCCGCGAACGCGACGAGGACTGAGCCCCGGCGGCCGCCCGCCAGCATTCCCTCCCGCCGCGGCCGGGCACGCGTGTCGCCCGTGCGCCGCGTTTTGCGTATTCCAGGTGCGAACACATCCATGTCCCACACCACGCCGACCATCCCGCGTCGCACCCTTGAGCGCGATGTCCGCCTCTGCTCACCGGCGCTGTTCATCGATCGCTCGGCAACGCTGACCATCCGCCCCGCGCGCGCCGGCGAGGGCATCACCTTCACGCGTACGGACCTTTCCGCGGCCCACGCCGCACCGATCCCCGCGATGGTCACGCACATCGCCAGCCAGGCGCGCTCGAGCATCCTGGTCCCCTCGAGCAACGCGAGTCCCACCGTCGGCGTTGCAACGGTTGAGCACCTGCTCTCGGCCATGGCGGCGCTGGGCATCACCGATGCCCGCTGCGAGGTCGATGCTCCCGAGTTGCCCATGCTCGATGGTTCCGCCGCTCCGTTCCTTGCTGCGCTGGAGTCCGCCGGAGTGCGGACGCTCGATGCGCTCATCGCGCCGATCGTCGTGCGTGAACCCCTGCTGATCGAACTCGGCCGGGCTCGTCTGCAGGTTTTGCCGCTCGATGCCGCCGATGAGCCCGCGCTGCACATCGAGTACACGCTCGACTACGGACCCACCGCACCGGCCGCCTTGTGGCACAGCGTCGCGAGCTTCGCGATGCGCCCCTCGGGTCAGTCGCTCCATGAGTACCGCGAGCGCATCGCCCCGGCGCGAACATTCAGCACACTGCCCGAGGCCCGGGCCCTGGTCGCCGCGGGGTTCTGCACGCACCTGCGCCCGCCCGATGTGCTGATCTTCGACGAGCACGGCCCGATCGACACAACGCTGCGCATGCCCGGCGAGCCCGCGACGCACAAACTGCTCGATGTCATCGGCGACCTGTCCCTGTCCGGGCGGCCCATCCTCGCACGCATCGTCGCGTCGCTGAGCGGCCATCAGCTCAATCACCGCGCCGCGCACGCGCTCATCGCCGCATCGACCTCGCACGCGCACCCGAGTTGAGCACACCCCATGTCGAACAGAGCCGCACCAACGCGTCCGACCCTTGGCATTCATCACGTCACCGCCATCGCCAGCGATCCGCAGGCCAACATGGACTTCTACGCCGGGCTGCTCGGCCTGCGCCTGGTCAAGCGCACCGTGAACTTCGACGACCCCGGCTCGTATCACTTCTACTTCGGCGATTCCCACGGTTCATCCGGCTCGCTGCTGACGTTCTTCCCATGGCCCGGCGCGCGCCCCGGCGTTGTTGGCGCGGGCCAGGTAACGGCCACGGCCTTCGGTGTTCCCGCCGGCTCGCTCGCACGCTGGCAGCGTCGACTCGCATCGATCGCACGCATCAACGCCGAGCTCTTCTCGCGCGACAGCACATCGGGCCTGACCTTCCGCGATCATCACGGCATGGTCATCGAACTCATCGAGGACCCGCACGCCCCCGACGCCACGCCGATCCCCGGCGTTCACGCGCTGGACCCGTCCATCGCCATCCGGCGCATCGCGGGCATCACCATCACCGTGCGATCTCACCGCGATACCGCCGAGACATTCGCCGCGATGGGCATCATCTCCGCGCACACCACCGGCAACCGCACGCGGCTGACCTTCGCCGCCTCGCCGTCGCCATCACCCCAGCACACCACGTCCACCACGCCGACTTCTGCCGGGTCGTTCATCGACATCATCACCGACGACGCCGCGCCCGCCGGCAAGTCCGGCGCGGGCGCGGTGCACCATGTCGCCCTCCGCGCGGCGGATCTTTCGCATCAGGATTCGCTCCGTATCGCACTGGCCAACCGCGGCCTGGCCAGCACGCCCGTGCAGGAACGCTCATACTTCCGCAGCATCTACAGCCGCGAACGCGGCGGGGTGCTGATCGAGGTCGCCACCGATGCGCCGGGGTTCGCGATCGATGAGCCGATCGAGTCGCTCGGCCAGAGCCTGCGCTTGCCGCCGAGCCTGGAGCGGGCGCGCCAGCAGATTGAGTCCGCGCTCCCGCCCGTGACGGTGCGCACGCCGACACCCGAGCAGGTCTGATCGATTCGAAGCCCCGCTCGCGCACGCGCCGCGTCGGTCGCGACCGCCATGAACACCAGCACCATGAGCACACCCGTCACCCTCAACACGCACGTTCACGCCTTCGTCCCCGCCTCCGGCGGATCGGCGGCACCGCGCACGCTCATCATGCTCCACGGCACCGGCGGCAACGAGCGTGAGGTCCTCGAACTTGGCCGCGTGATCGATCCCGCCGCGGCGCTGCTCGCGCCCCGCGGCAACGTTCTCGAGGGTTCCATGCCGCGGTTCTTCCGCAGGCTGCGCGAGGGCGTCTTTGACATGGACGATGTCATCCGCCGATCGCTCGAGCTCAGTGATTGGCTCGCGCTGGCGGTCGATCACTACGCCATCGACCCCGCCCGCGCGGTGCTCGTGGGTTACAGCAACGGCGCGAACATCACCGCATCGATGCTCCTGCTGCGCCCCGGCGTGATCCGCCGCGCGGTGCTTCTTCGCGCGATGATGCCGCTGGATGCTCAATCGCTCGCGCGCGTCGCTCCGGCGCCGAGCCTCGCGGGCGTGCGCGTGGCCATGATCGCCGGCCGCGCCGATCCGATTCTCCCGCTGGCCAGCGCTCAGGTGCTCCGCGACACACTGGCCGGCCGCGGCGCGGACGCGACGCTCTCGGTTCTCGAGACCGGGCACAACCTCACGCCGACGGACATCCGCCTGGCGCATGACTTTATCAGCGATCCGCCCGGGCACAAATGACCACCATCGAGCACGCTCGATCGCGTGCGGTGCCCGTCATGTGCGCTCGCTGCGTTACCGCGTTACCGCGCCCCGGCGATCTTCGCCGGCACATCAGCAAGTCCCACGCGTTCCTGCGTGTTGGCGTCAAGGTTCTTCAGCGTCGCCTCGCTGGCCGACTCGATGATCACGGCGAAGCGGGCCCCGCAGTCGCTCGCGTCCTTGAGCAGTTTACCGATGTTCTTGGTCGCCTTGCTGCTGCGCCGCGCGTGCAGCCTGGCCGCACGCAGCCGCGTCACGAGCCCGGTCAGCGCGCTGTCGCTCTCGGGCGTGCCGTTGCTGATGACAAACGCGTCGGGCCGCAGCCCGAGTTCCCCGGCGATCGCGCGGTCATCGGGCATCAGCCCGCGATCGCTCAGCACCAGCGAGAGCACGACATCGCCCATGCCGAAGCCCACCGCCGGCGTGGGCGGCCCGCCGAAGGTTTCGATCAGGTTGTCGTATCGCCCGCCCCCGGCGATCGCCCGCATCGCGCCGCTGGTCTCGTGCACCTCAAAGACCATTCCCGTGTAGTACGCAAGCCCGCGCGCGATGTTCAGGTCCACCTCGCACCATGCGCTCAGCCCCGCCTGTTCCAGCAGGGTCAGCAGCCTTCGCAGCGGCGCGACCACGCCCTCCGCGGCCGCCGGCTCGAGGAAGGACAGCGCCTCCTCCATCCCGCGCTTGCCGCGAGGGCGCTTGAGAAACGCCAGGAATCCCGCCTCATGAATGCCGAACTCAAAGGCCATCGCCTCCAGGTCCGCATCATCGAGCCGGTCGCGCCGGTCCAGCAGCACGAACGCGCTGCTCTCGTTCTCCGGGCTGACACCCAGCGCGCGGATGATGCTCCCCAGCACCGCCCTGCTGCTCAGCCGGACCTTGACCATCTCCGGCGTCAGGCCCACATCCTCCATCAGGCCCACGCAGGCCGCGATCGCATCGACATCCTGGGCCGCGAGGCTCTCGGCGTACGCCGCGGCGTCCGCCGGTTCGGCCGGCGTGCCGATGATGTCGCAGTTCCATTGCATGAACTCGCGCAACCGCCCGCGCTGCGGCCGCTCGGCGCGGAAGCAGGTCTGCTGCCAGAACCAGCGCGTCGGCTTGGGCAACTGCCCCGCCCGCGCCGCGTACATCCGCGCCAGCGTCGGCGTGAACTCGGGCCGCAACGCAAACGGCGCGGGCGCGTTCTCGCCCGATGCCAGCCGCTGGCCGAGTTCCTTCACCGCCGCCTCGTCCTTGCCCGAGAACACGCCGAAGATCTCCGAAACGATCCCATCGCCGCTCTTGAGCGTGTAGAGCTCGGTGTGCTCGAACGTCGGCCCATCGATTTCGTCGAACCCGTGCCGAATCGCGGCCGCGCGCCAGCGCTGCTCGATCCAGCGGCGACGGGAGAGCTCCGGCGGGTACATGTCGCGTGTGCCGGTGGGGGAAGCGATCGTTTTGCGTGATGGAGGCATAGGTCCAAGAGGGTAGATCGTGCGGCACCGCGATGCCGTTGATGGGTGGCCGGACCAGAGTTACCTCGCAAATTCGGCACTCCGAGCAACGGCCACAGTTCTCCGCCGCTCCTCGCCCGCCTCGGGCGCACGACCGTTGCCGGTGGCGCGGCGAGGCCCCTGCGAGCAAGCCGCCGGAAAGCGGCCCCCTATTCTTCTCCGTGACTTATTCCGCCCGTCTGAGGGCGGACAAGTGGTTCAGTTGATCGGCTCTGATTGGTGATTTGTGTGTTGCTGCCATCGAAGGAGACACCATGAGAGCCAAGTCGCTTGCTGTTGGTGTCGTTGGCTTGCTGGTTGTGCTCGTTGCGGCGATCTTCTTCGGTCAAGCCTGGATCGGCGGGGCCAACCCAAGCACCGCGCCGGGACCGACTGTTGCCGAGCGGCCGCCAACTGAGCGCACGAGCATTGAACCGTGGATCATCCTCGACGATGACGGTTTGCAGCAACGCGTGGCCAACGGTGTTATCTTCGGAGTCTCGCCAACGGCGGTGACGCTTCGGGACCTCGGACCCCCGGACAGGGTTCTGCGACCGATTGTTCGAATCGAGCGGAGTGCCAGCGGCGCGGCTGGTAACGTCAGTCAGGTTCCTGAGGACTTGCGCATCGCCTCGCGGTTCGATCAGCGATTTGTCGTCGTGAGTGAGTCTGGCGAGCTGCTCCTCAAGCAATCCGACGGCGATGTTGGCGCGGGTCTCGGAATTCGTCAGTCGGGGGGCCGATTGCCGAGCGGCCAGTTCCTCGCGCCGAACCATCTTGAGCTCCGGGGTGACTTGCAGCTCGCGGACGGAACAGCGGCAAAAATTGCTGTGGTCGATGTTGCGCAGCGTCTCGTCCTCTGGTCCTCTGCGGAGTTCCGGCGTTCGTGGCCTAATCCGGTCTCGCCGCAGCGTGTCATGGTGACCGGGCCATTTGTTCGGGACGGCCCGCAAAGGCTTGGCGTCTTGGACCTTCGTGTCCCCGGTAGTGCGACCTTTTCGGAGATCGCCGGTGGCATCGTTGCGGGCGCTCGGATCGGCTTCACACCGGGTGAGGTGCAGGTATCTGTGGTCCCGCGCGTCGTATCAACGTCCCAAGTGCTTTACGATGAAGTGCGTCTTGGTGACACGCGACTCGAGTTCCCCAATCCGCCCGCAGATTGGTCGAGCCTTGACGTTCCGGTGAACCGACTGATAGGCCCGGTCCTGGTGTACCTCGCGGAATCAAGCGATGTCGTTCTTTGGAACCTTGAGACTTCCAAGGTGCGGAGTGTTCGGCTCCTCGGCCGCCATAGCTCAGCGCGGCTCTTCGCCGCGATCGATGACAAGTCACAGCTCTGGGTCACCGATGGCCGATCGGTGTGGTTCGTCGGGTCGGTGCAGTAGCGTGTTCGCGGTCGCGGCCGCGACTGTGCGGACTTGAGTGGGGCTTGGTACGGCCGAACCTTCGGCCAGTGTGTTTCGCGATGGGCTCACGCCCAATGCCCCGATTGGCGCTCTGATTTGGAGTTTTCCCAATTTGAACCGTGAGCTTTCGCGCAGCCCCCTGTGCGCGATACGCTCCGCCCATGCCCCCCGCCCCGGCCAACCTCGTGGTCTTTGACCACCCGCTGATCCAGCACAAACTCTCGTACATCCGCGATCGCTCGCTCTCCCATCGCCCGTTCCGCGCGCTGCTCTATCAGATCGCCGGGCTCATGGTCTTCGAGGCTACTCGCTCGTTCCCGACCGTCGAGATCGATGTCGACACGCCGCTCGAGCGCACGCGATGCCGTCGCCTCAAGGACAACGGCTCGAGCATCACCGTCGTTCCCGTGCTGAGGTCCGGTCTGGTCATGAGCGAGGGCATCCTCGAAATGATGCCCGAGGCCCGCGTCGGCCACCTGGGCCTGGCGCGCGATGAGCACTCGCTCAAGCCCGTGACGTACCTCAAGCGGCTGCCGCGCGATCTCGCCGCGGGGCCGGTGCTCCTTGTCGACCCGATGCTCGCCACCGGCGGATCAGCCAGTTCGGCGCTGAGCATTCTCAAGGCCGAGGGCGCACGCGATGTCCGCATGCTCTGCCTGGTCGCCAGCCCCGAGGGCATCGCGCGGCTCGCCAAGGACCATCCCGACGTTTGGATTTACGCCGCGGCGGTCGATCGTGAACTCAACAGCGTCGGGTACATCCTGCCCGGACTCGGCGATGCCGGCGACCGAATGTACGGCACAACCTGACGGCCGCCGGCGCGGCGTCACTTCTGCTTCGGCTCAAGCTCGCCCACGCGCCAGTCGGCCGGCAGCGACCACGAGTACGCGCCGCTCTCCAGCGGTGTATTGACCTGCACGCGGCCGAGCGAAAGCACCGCAAAGCCCTCGCCGCGCTCGCTGAACACCCGAACCTCCAGCCGACGCGGGAACCGGTCGGTCCGCGCGATCGACCACCACGTCGTATACGCGCTCCCGTCGGCCAGCGTCGTCTCGGCCTTGATCACGTCGCACGTCACGCCGTCGATCTGCCGCACGCCGTCCAGCGAGAGCGCCAGCGACGATCCGGGCTTCGGCCGCGGCTGGTCGGCCGAGGCACCCTTCGCCCCGGCCTTGCCCGCCTCGGTCCTGTCCGCGGCGCGGCCCTGCTGCTCGAGCATGGGCAGCACAACCAGCCGTCGCCACTCCTGGATCCAGCCGACGACGTATCCCGGCCCCAGGTCCATCGCCGTCGGCAGCGCAAGGTTGGAGACGCTGAGCATTTCCTTGCGATCGGGCAGGATGAGCACATCCTCATCGACCATGCGGTAAAACTCGAACGGCCGCTCGCGCAGCGCCGCTTCGCCGCTGGCCTCGGCCGGATCGCTCAGCCGCCCGCGCACCGAGACCCGCCAAACGCCGCCCTGCCCGAACCACCCCGGCTCATCGCGGTCCATCGCGACCCTCGCGACCACCGTCGGAATCGTCCCGCCCAGCGCGCCGACGCCCTCCGCCCGCGCCTCAAACTGCACACTCCGATTGGCCGCCATCAGCGCATCGGCCACCGCGACGAGCCGATACGGATCCGCGATCGCCTGCCCGGCCACCAAGCCGGCAGTCGTGCCGCCGGGAGTCGCCGCGGCCGCGGGCGTTTCGGCGGGCTTCGCCCCCTCCTGAGCCCACGTCAGCGCGACGATCGCGCCGAACAGACCGACGGCCGGTATCGTGCTGCGGATGTTCATGTTCGTGGTCTCCGTGCCCTACAAGCCATCGGCACACAGCCCGAGGATCATCGCCGAGAACGCCTCCTGAGCCTCCGATTGCGGAACCTGCCGCAGCGCCAGCGAGTTGAGCGCGCCGCTGAGCATCGTCGTCAGCAGCGCCGGCGTGCGCCCAAAGCGCATCCGCTTGCTGGCCATTGCTCGGTTGACCCCTTCGCCCAGCAGGCGGTCGCCGTGGGCCCGCTCCAGTGCATCCCACGCGGTAGCGCCGAGGACGTTCGGGCTGTCGATGATCATGATTTGCCGCACGCCAGGCTGATTCATGAAGGCGATCCACGCCCGCCCGCCCTTGATCAGCGCCTCAATCGGATCGCTTTCGTTGGCGGCGGCGGCGGTGATGGCCGCGGCGGCATCTTGGCTGATCATGCCGCAAACGGCGGCAAAAAGTTCGGCTTTGTCCTCGAAGTGGTGGTACATCGCCCCGCGCTGAATCCCCGACTTGTCGAGGATCGCCGCGGTGGATGTGCCGACGTACCCATCGCGGCCGAAGAGTTCGCGCGCGGCATCGAGGAGGCGGGTGCGGGTGCGCTGGGAGCGTTCGGCGTTGGTGGCCATAGGTCATGCTCAAAATTGACTGTCAGTCTGTTTTCTATAAACTGACTGTCAGTCGGTTTCTTTGGAGTGTAGCCCGCCAAGCCCCGTGGAGACCCCGACCATGAAGTGTGTGGACCGCCATCCGATCATCGTGACCGACCAAAAGGCCGCCTGCGAGATCTTCTGGACCAAAGTTTGTGGACTGACAGTCGGTTTTTCGAGCTCATGGTTCGTCTACCTCACCGCGGCGGACGGCTCCGCATCGATCGCGTTCATGTCCCCCGACCACCCATCCGCCCCGCCCGGCCCCGAGAAGTTCGGTGGCCAGGGGATGTGTCTGGAACTCCAGGTTGAAGACGCCGGCGCCGCGCTGGCGGAACTCACGGCCAGGGGGCTGAACGTGGAGTATCCGCTGACGGATGAGCCGTTCGGCCAGAGGCGATTCGGCTTCCGCGATCCATCGGGATTGTGGGTGGATGTGGTCCAGCAGACGCAGCCCAAGGAGGGCTGGTGGGACCGGTACATGGTCGCGGGCGGCGCGGCGGATGCCGCGGCGGGCCAGCGCGAATCTGAAAGCGGAAAGGGGGGGATTCGAACCCCCGATACGCGCTTAACGCACGTATAACGGTTTAGCAAACCGTCGCCTTCAGCCTCTCGGCCACCTTTCCGTCGGGAGCATGATAGCCGACCGCCGCGGCGAGGCCACCGGGGCTCGGGGCTACGCTGGTGGCATGAGCCGATACGAGCAGTTTCAGGACTTTCGCACCCGACTCAACCAGCGAATCCTCGGGAATCAGCCCGGGTCGGGGACGCAGGTGACCAAGCGGTTCTTCTCGCTGGATGGCCAGGCGTACAGGGCCGGGGCGCTGAACGAGAAGACCAAGGAGCTGCTGGGGCTGTGCGCGTCGATGGTCCTGCGCTGTGATGACTGCGTGTCGTACCACATCGACCAGTGCATCAAGCAGGGGTGCAGCGATGAGGAACTCTGGGAGTGCTTCGACGTTGCGCTGATCGTCGGCGGGTCGATCGTCATTCCGCACCTGCGCCGCGCGGTGGAATTTGTTGACGAGTGCCGCAAGCGCGGGGTTCAGGGCGCCTGAAGCGCGTCGTAGAGATCCTTGACCACCCAGCTCATATTCTTCTGGGCCAGGTCGGTCGAACTGGCGATGTGCGGGCTGAGGTGGACGTTCTCGATTTCCAGCAGCGGGTACGTCGCGTCGAAGGGCTCGGGCTCGTGAACATCCAGCAGCGCGCTGGCGGCGGGGTGGGCGATCATGAAGTCGGCCAGCGCGATCGTGTCGACCACGAAGCCGCGGGAGGTGTTGATGAAGATCACGTCGCTTCGCAGGCGGTTGATCGCATCGGCATTGACGGCGTGGCGGTTGCTCTTGCGCCCGTCGATGTGCACGGTGAGGATGTCGCTCTGCGCGCAGAGGTCCTCTCTGCTGACCGGCTCGGCCCCGAACCGGCGCGGCCCGTCGAAGGTGAGCAGGTCGTGGTAGATCACGCGCATGCCCAGCGCAGCCCCGACGCGCGCGACGCCGGAGCCGATGCGGCCCAGGCCCCAGATGCCCAGGGTCAGTTCGCGGAGTTGCTTGCGGGCGCGGAGTTCTTGGCGGAGTTCCTTCCAGCGTGCGGGTTCGACGGCTTCGCTCAGGAACAGCCGCGGGCGCGTCGCGTCGAGCATCAGCGCGGTGACGAACTCGATGACGGCGGAGGTGTTGGCGTCGGGCGTGTTGAGCACGCGGATGTTTCGGGCGGCGCAGGCGTCCTGATCGACGTTATCCAGGCCGACACCGGCGCGGGCGACGACGCGCAGGCGCGGCAGGCGGTCGAGCAGTGCCGCATCGACGCGTGTGTACGTGCGGACCAGCAGCGCGCTGGCGGTGCCCGCGGCGGCGGCGAACTCGGGGCTGTCGGGCGCAGCGGCGATGACGGTGCAGCGTTCGCGCAGCCACGCCGCGGGCTCATCATCGAGATGCTCGGTGAGCAGGACGATGGGGCGAGGACCGGCCTCGGCGTCGGCGGGGTTGCCGGGCTTGCCGAGCGGGGCGGGCTGGCCCGGGCTCACTTGCGCCCCATGAGTTTCTGGAGTTCGGGAGACTGGGCGACCAGGTCGCCGATGCCCAGGTCGTTGGCCTCGCGGAGGATCTCGTCCTTGAGGATGTCGGCGGCGCGTGCCTGCGCGGCGTTCATCGCGCCGGCGATGAGGCCCTGGAGCTTCTCGCGAGTGGCCGCGTCGGTGCCGGCGCGGGAGAGCATGGCGGGGTCGAGCGTGACGGAAAGGACCTTGAGTTTGGCGTTGGTCACGATCGCGACGGCCTTGTCGGGCGAGGCGACGTTGATGGTGCGCTGATCCAGGTTGCTCTGCACGCGCTGGACGGCCTCGGCGATGGCGTCCTTCTTCTTGGCCAGGCTGGCGATGGCTCCGAGGCTCTTGAGGCTGTCGAACATGGGTGGGGTCTCCGTTGGGGGATGGTAAACACGCTCGCCGTGTCGGGGCGGAATGCCGAGGGGCGAACTACGATTGGGGCGGGTCACCGGTTTCGTGCGGTGATGCTCGATCACTGAAGATGGGAGCGAGCCGTTGCTGATCGAGCCCACAGGCCGAACCGCATCGATTCGTCGACAGCCCGAAAGCCGGACGAGTCGGTGGCACGCCAAGGGCAGAAGCCGGTGCCACACCCCCGGCGACTTCTATCGATTTGACAACGTGATTCCATCAGAGCAGGAAGGGCTAGACTTACAACGGCGGACTGGCGGAAGACTGGGAAGGCAAGATGACGATTCTTGAGGATCTCTTCATTGCGGCAAAGGGTGGTCCGATTCGCGCATTTGGCGTGGAGCTCCATTGGGGGCTGCGGATCCCCGCTAGCTCCGGGGACGAGTTCGAAGTCCAAATTGTTCACTGGAATCAGTGCGGCAACCGTCAGGGCGTCGGAGTGGTTTCTGATGGAGAGCTCGAAGTTGATGGAGAAGTGTTCAAGCGACGGGTGACGGTGGACCTGTGGGCGGAGTCGTGGGGAGATGAGCCTTGTCGAGTGATTGTGGGGAAAAAGTGTACTCGCATTGGTTTCGCGAATCTCTTCTATGCACCACCCCTTCGATGGACCCAATTCAGCGGTGATGCGGCGATGCTGATTGAGTCGGCACCGGATCATTGGACCTGTCGCTGTCGAGACTGTACCCGTATAGTTGGAGATCCAGTTTTCAATGATATTGTCTTCAAGGTGCGGCGTGTTCGATAATAATATATGAGAGCACGAGTGCCGGTCCGGACAGAATCAGCCGCGCAGGATGGCATATGAGTTACATCAAACTGTACAGTAGGCCGTGTCACCATTCTTTGCTGGGCGCCAGACGACCAACTGTTCGGGGAGCATGGCGCCGGTGCCTGCTTGCTTGGGCATGAGATCGGCGGCAGTGCGGCAAGGTACCAGCATCTCCCCCTCGGGTGTCCTGCATCGCGATGCAAATCAGGTCCGCCCTCAGACGGGCGGACGGAGCCGCGAGAGGGTGGTTGTGCTTTCTGCTCCCCGGCGGCTTGCTCGCGGAGCCTCGCTGCGCCGCCAGCAACGGTCGTGCGCACTTCGTGCGGAGAGTGGGGGTTCGGAGGCGAGGGTGTTCGGCGTGGGCTTTTGGCGGCACGGGCGATCCGGACCTTTGGCGAGGACGCCTCAGGTCCGGCGTCCGGGGGCGTCCAGGGGCGTATGGGGGCGTCTGGAGGGCACCTGGCGAGTGTTTTGGGGCGCGAGTGGGCGGTGTGGGGCTGTGGCGGGGGGCTTGGGGGGTGGAAAGGTGGGCTCGTTGGGCTTGGTGGGCCGATAAAGTTTGATGAAGCGGTCCGCGTGGATGGTGCGGGGCGCGATACGAGCACATCCGCGGCCCTGTTTGTCGGCGAGAGTCGGCGGGGGTCGCCTTGTTCGAGGTTGAACCATGACGCTGCCGAGCCAGACCGCACGGGTTGAGTCACGCGTGAGCATTTCTCCCAAGCGCACGCCGTTCGGCGCGCCCAGCGCGCTGGCCGGGGTCGTGATCGTGGGGATCGTCGCGCTGTCGCTGGCGGCGGGTCTGTTCATCTGGAGCAGGCTCTCCGGCGGTGAGGCCAACATGCCGGCGCACGATCTGGCGGCCAAGGCCGCGGGGCCGGCGGCTGATGCCCCGGTCAACGCCGCGGCGGATACATCGGCGATGCGTGCGGCGAGCGGGCCGGTGGTGATCGACATGATCCCGACGGCCACGCCGGATGCGCCGGCGGGAGCGCCGACGACCGCCGCGGGGTCGACGGTGGCCGCTACGACGACACCGGCGACCGCGCCCGCCACCGGTCCCGGCGCGGGCGAGACGACGGCGCCGGGTGCGGGCCTTCCGACGGGTGTGGCGCAGTCGGCGGTGGAGAGTGCGCAGCGCGCGCTGGCGGCGGGCAAGCCGGTGGAGGCGCGCGAGGTGCTCAACCGGGCGTTGTTCGATGCGAGCACATCGGCGGCGGATCGGGCGGCGATGCGTGCGCAGATCGCGGCGCTGAATGAGCAGTTGTTCTTCGGGCCGGTGGTCGCGGCGGGGGATCCGCTGAGCGACTGGTACACGGTGCGGGCGGGCGATTCGCTGGTGCGGATCGTTCGGTCGCAGAGCCTGCCGACGGACTGGCGGCTCTTGCAGCGGCTGAACCGGATGAGCAGCCCCAACGCGCTGCGTGTCGGCCAGCGGCTGAAGGTGATCCGCCAGCCGCTGCACGCGGTGGTGCACAAGAAGGACTATCGACTGGACCTGTGGGCGGGCTCGCCGCTGCCGATGGGCAGTTCGGCGATCACGAACCCGGGGCCGGATGGGCAGGCGTCGGGCTGGACGTTCATCCGCTCGTTCCGCGTGGGGCTCGGCGAGAGCAACGGGACGCCGACAGGGCTGTTCATCGTGCGGCCGAACTCGAAGTTGGTCGATCCGCGCTGGGTGAACCCGCGGACGGGGCAGGTGTATGCCGCGAGCGACCCGCAGAACCCGATCGGCGAGTTCTGGATCGGGCTCGATGGCGTTGACGCGAGCACGCGGCAGCTTGCGGGCTACGGCATTCACGGGACGATCGAGCCGGACTCGATCGGTCAGCAGCGCTCGATGGGGTGCGTGCGGCTGGGGTCGGAGGACATCGCGCTGCTGTACGAGTTGCTGATCGACCGGATCAGCACGGTGCGGATCGTGGACTGAGTGCCGCGGTGCGGGGGAAGGACTTGGGCGGTGGGGGCGTCAGTGGATGAAGTTGGCCCAGGGGTGGGCGTTGTTGGCGTTGCTATTGGTGGAGATATCTCCGCCGAGGCTGACGGTGACGAAGGGTCCGATGCTGTTGGTGGATTGGATCTGGAAGTTGCCGGTGTTCTGGCGGAAGGTGTTGCGCGCGATGAAGGAGCCGTTGCCGGTCAGGCGCAGGCCCTGGCCGTTGCCCGAGAAGGTGTTGTTCTCGATGCGGTGGTTGTTCTGGGTGCTGACCAGGCCGCCGTTGGTGGTCGAGCCCGGGGCGTTGTTGGTCAGGTGGTTGTCGGTGACCAGGCACTGAGCGCCGGCGAGGGTGATGCCGGTGAGGGTCGAGGCGGTGACAAGGTTGTTGCGGATGATGGAGCGTGCGCCGACGTTGATGCCTTCCTGGCGTGCGGCGACGATGGTGTTTCGCTCGATGGTGCTGGTTGCGCCGGCGAGGATTCCCGAGCCGCGTGTGCCGCGGATCATGTTGTCGCGGACGACGGAGGCATCGGCGACGGAGATGCCGGGACCGTCGCCGAGGGTGGTAGCGACGTTGATGGTGTTCTTCTCGATGATGGCGCCGTTGCCGGCGAAGATGCCGCCGCCGACGTTGTCGAGCATGGTGCAGCCGGTGACGATCGCGGCGAGTGATCCGTTGAGGTTGATGGCGGCCAGCGAGTTGTTGGAGAGGCGAACGGCGTCGACGCGGACGTTGTCGGCCTGGATGTTGATGCCGGAGCCGGGCCAGTTTCGGATCGTGCCGTTGCGGACTTCGATGTTGCGGTAGTACCGGGCGGGGTCGGCGTACGAGATGCCATCGCCCGCGCCGGACACGCCGATGAGCGCGAAGCCGTTGAGATCGATGGTGATGTTGTCGCTGGCGATGACCAGACCGTTGCGGCCGGCGGTGGCGGTGATGTTGCCCGAGAGGTAGTACGAGCCGGGGCGGTCCAGGAGGTACAGGGCGGTGCCGACACCGGAGACGGTGTTGATGTTGATGCGGGGTTCGACCTCGGCGAGGGACTTGAAGTTGGTGGGGCTCAGAGCCGAGTCGGCGACGGGGCCGGCGGGAGGCTCCAGCGGCCCGGCCAGCGCGGCGGCCAGGACGAGGGAGAGCGCGGCGATCGGCGCGACCAGCCGCGGCCAGGTGAGCGGAGACGGTGTGGCGGTCATCTGGGGTGGAGTGGGCATGTCGATGCTCGGGAGGTTCGGGCGGGTCTTGCGGATACGTGTGACCTCTAAGGATGATCGCGCCGGCGGGCCGGGCAAGGGCGAAGACCCTCAAGACGGGGGAAGTTGATGGCGTGCGCCCTGCAGACCCGCGAATGGGGGCGGGTTTTGGGGGCTTTCGGCGAATGACGGCGGGGGCGAATTCCGATAACGAAAGCCACGCGTGGCTGGCGACAGGTTGAGCGGGCGTCGCTAGAATGGGTCGGCTGTGTCCCAAGAGGGTGACACGGGTTGAGTTTTGGAGATTGAACATGCCGCATGTGATTGCTGAGCCGTGCATCGCGACCAAGGACACCTCGTGCGTGGAGGTGTGCCCTGTGGACTGCATTCATCCGACCAAGAACGAGCCGGACTTTGGCAAGAGCAACCAGCTGTTCATCGATCCGAACACGTGCATCGACTGCGGTCTGTGCGTGGATGAGTGCCCGGTGAAGGCGATCTTCCCGGAAGAGGACCTGCCCAAGGAGTGGACGAAGTTCGTGCAGGTGAACCTTGAGTACTACAAGGGCAAGTGAGCACGATGGTCACGTCCTGTCGTGACCGGTTGGCCGCGAGACTCAGCGGGCCGAGCGGGGTGAGAGAAGCCAGCGCAGTTCGGGCAGGCGGAGTGCGAGCGATGCGCCGGCGAAGAGCGCAGCGCCGACGGCGGTCGCGCAGATGAGGCGGAATGCGTGGTCGCGCCACCGTTCGGGGGTGTGCGGGGCGAGGGCGGCGGGAAAGATCGACGACCAGAAGTGCAGCAGGAGCAGTACGCCGGCGAACATGATCGCGCTGGCGATCGCTGTGCGGATCATCGCGCGGGCGGTCGGTCCGTCGAGCAGGTGGAGGTTCTCGCGTGCGGCGTCGGCAGCGGCTGCGCGCGGGTCTGAGCGGAGGCGCGAGCGGAGAATCACGCCGAGGATGAGGCACTGGAGCATGGCGGTGAGGCTTGTGGCCAGGGCCAGGCCGGCTTCTTTCATGGACCAGATCAGCGAGAGGTTGAGCAGGAGGTTGATGAAGACCATGGCGATGGAGACGCGCATGGGGGTGGCGGTGTCGCCGCGGGCGTAGAACGAGCGGGTCAGGACGTGGTTGATGGAGTACGCCCAGACGCCGGGGGCGTAGGCCAGGAGGACGAAGGCGGAGCGTTCGAGGCCGGCGGCGCTGAAGCCGGTGTCGGCGCTGCCGCCGCCGAAGAGTGTGGTGGTCAGGTCGGTGCGGACGGCGATGAGGCCAAGGCTCGCGGGCAGGCCGATGAACAACGAGAGGCGCAGGCCGCGGCGGATGACATCGGCGAACTTGCCGGGCTCGTCGGCGTGGCGTGCCAGAAGCGGGAACGCGGCGGTGGCGACGGCGATGCCGAAGACGCCGAGCGGGAATTGGTAGAGGCGCTGCGTGAAGGCCAGGATGCTGGCGGAGGCATCGTCCATGGGGTAGGTCAGGCCCATGACGGTGGGGCCGACCCAGATGGGCCACATGGTGATGAGCATGTCCAGGAACGTGTTGATCTGGAGCGTGCCCATGCCGATGACGACGGGGATGAACTTGCGGAACATGCGGGCCGCGGCCTCGCGGGCGGGGGCGAAGGCGCGGGTCCAGGTGACATTGGCGCGGAGGAGTTTGCGGAACCACAGGACCTGCGTCAGGCCAGAAAGGACGGTTGCGCCGGCCAGGGCGAAGGCGGTGATCGGACCACCCTTGGTGCCTGTGAGGATCGCGTGCATGCCGACGGCGATGATGAAGGCGTTGAGGACGACTGGCCCGGCGGCGCTGGCGGCGAATCGGCCGTGCACCTGGAGCATGCCGGCGAGGATCGCGGCGATGCAGACCAGGGGCATGAACGGGAGCATGGCGATGGTCAGCCAGAGCGAGAGCGAGCGCTCGGCATCGTGCGGGGCGAAGATGATGACCGCGACCAGCGCGAGTTGAATCAACAGGCAGAGCGCCGAGGTGACGACGGTCAGGACGAGGATCGTAAGCGAGGCGAGCGAGCCGGCGCGGGCGGGGTCGGACTTGTGCGCCTGGGTGTACTCGGGGATGAACGCGGCCGAGAGCGCGCCCTCGCCGAAGAGGCGGCGAAAGGTGTTGGGGATGGTGAACGCGGCGGAGAAGGCCGAGCCGATGGCCGAGTCGCCGAAGATGCGGACCAGCAGCACATCGCGCACGAGCCCGAAGAGGCGGGAGAGAAACGTCATGCCGCTGACGGCGCGGAGCGCACCGGAGAGCGAACCTGCGACGGATGGCGCGTGCGTCGCGGCCGTTGCGAGCGGGGTGGGGGCGGCGGGGCCGGGCGGGCGAGGGGCGTCCGTGTCCATCAGTCGGGATTCCTCCAACTCAGGACGCTCCAGATGTCGGTGTAGTCGTCCGTCCAGAGGCGGACCTTGTCGCTGGGGCGGAGGTGGTACCAGTCGGTGCTGAGCAGGAGCGAGCCGAGGTCGCCCTCGAGGCGCGAGAGCGCGACCCACTCGCTGCCGTTGGTCAGCACGCCGGGATCGCGATCGGCGTGGTCGCCGACATCATCGCGGAGTCTGGCGGACAGGCCCAGTTCATTCGCGGCCAGCGCGAGCACGGGCTCGAGGTCGAGGTAGCGGTTTGAGATGTGAACGAGCAGGATGCCGCCCGGGGCGAGTTTGTCCAGGTACATGCTGATCGCTTCGCGCGTGAGCAGGTGGACCGGGATGGCGTCGGAACTGAAGGCGTCGAGGACGATCGCGTCGTACTGGCCGTCGGCCTGCGCGAGTGTGACGCGGGCGTCGCCGATGACGAAGTTCGGGCGGGATTGGGCGTTGGCGATGAACGTAAAGAGCCTGCGGTCGCTGGCCAGGCGGACGACGGCGGGGTCGATTTCGTAGAACGTGCCGACATCGTTCGGGCGGAGGTACGCGGCCATCGTGCCAGCACCGAGCCCCACGAACGCCAGACGGAGCGGGCGCTGCGCGGCGGGAGAAGTCGCGGGCGGAGCGGGGTCCATCGCCGCGGATCCCGGCATCGGGCGGATGCGGAGTTCGGTGATGACATCGCCGACCGGACCGGAGCGCGTGTAGTAGGTCGTGGGCTCGCGCTCCAGTTCGGGGGCGAAGTTCTGTGCGCCGTGCTCGGTGCGGCCGTGCCAGAGGGTGTGGACGCGATCGGTGCGCTTGGCGGAAGAGTCGCTGGTGAAGACACGCAGCACGCCGAAGAAGGTGCGCTCCTGGTGGAGCACGCGGATGTCGCGCGAGGCTTCCATCGCGGGGATGGCGGCCATGACGGCGATGCAGAGCGCCAGGCGGAAGCGCCACGCGGCAACGGTGACGCAGAGGATCGCCGGAAGGAGCCAGACGGCGTTGTCGCGCACGGGCGAATGGGGTGGAAAGATCGAAGCCGGCAGCATGTCCCGCGAGGCGAGCACGTACGCGCCAAGGACCAGCGCGGGCATCGCGACGTCGAGCATGCCGGCGAGTCGGATTTTCCACGGCCGCGCGGCGTCGACGCGGGCGAAGGCGAAGGTCGCGGTGCCCATGAGGACGGCGAGGACGATGACGATCGGATACTCGGCGATGGAGTTGAAGATGAGCGGCGCGAGCAGGCTGTTGATCATCCCGCCGATCACGCCGCCGATGGACAGACAGAGGTAGAACTCCGTCAGCCGCGCGGGATGCGGCCGGTCGTCGGCGAGCAGGCCGTGACAGGCCAGGCCGGCGATGAGCAGGAAGCCGCTATGGGCCGCGAGCACGCCGATGAGGGGTTGGCGCGGCTCGATGATGAGCATGGCGCAGATGCCGATGGCGGCGATCGGCAGTGCGCCGCGAGCGCTGGCGGCGATGATCCGTCCGCCGGGGCCGAAGACCAGGATGAAGGTCAGCAGGTACGTCGCCAGCGGCACGATCCACAGCAGCGGGAACGAGCCGACATCGCTGGTGACGTAGTGGGTGCAGCCGAGCATCAGGCTGCTGGGGATCAGCGCGAGGGTGATCCATCGCAGTCGGCGGAGCCACGAGACCGTCTCGATGGGCGCGGTTGTTGCCGCGGTGGTCGCGGCGGCGGTGGTGGGCGCGAGGGGCCGCGGCCGGCGCATGGCCATGCTTCCGGCGATCAGGGCCAGCGCGCCGAAGAGGACATAGGCGATGCTCCAGCCCCAGCGCTGCTGGGCGAGTGTCAGGCCGGGTTCGACCAGCAGCGGGTAGCCGATGAGCGCGAGCATGGAGCCCAGGTTGCTGGCGGCGTAGAGGAAGTACGGATTGGCCGCGGCTCGGTGGTCGGATCGGCTGAACCACGCCTGCAGCAGCGGGCCGGCGGAAGAGATGACCAGGAAGGGTGCACCGACGGCCAGCGCGAGCGTGGTGAGTACGAACAGCGCCGGATGGGTGCCGCCGGCGGGGTTGAGATCCGCCGGCAGCGCGATCGGGAGCATCGCCGCGCCCGCGAGCAGAACGACGGCGTGGACGATCAGTTGCGTGCGGAGCGACGCCAGGCGGCTGAGCAGATGGGCGTAGAGATAGCCGCCAAGGAGCAGGAACTGAAAGAAGACCATCGCGGTGTTCCAGACCGCGGGGCTGCCGCCGAGCAGCGGCAGGATCAGTCGCGCGGCCATCGGCTGCACGAGAAAGAGCAGGAACGCGGCGAGGAAGATGGTCAGCGCGAACAGTGGGAGCATGAGTCCGGAGCGTACCCGATCAGTTGCCCGTCGGGTGCTGTCTGCGGGCGATGGCCAGTTCGTGCAGCGACCACCAATGCTCGAAACTGGCCCGAATGGTGCGAGGTGCCATGCGTTGCGCCGCCGCGGTGCTGAGGCGCTGCCTGCGGGCGGTATCGAGGATCAGGGACAGCAGCGCGTCGCTCCAGGCGCGCGCGTTGCCTGCGGGCAGAACGAGGCCGGTCTGGTCGTGCTCGACGACTTCGCTCGGGCCGCCGACATCACCAACGAGCGCGGGCAGTGCGCAGGCCTGGGCCTCCATGACGCTCTGGCCGAGCGTGTCGGTCATGGAGGGGAAGGCGAAGAGGTCGCAGGAGCGGTAGATCGCAAGGAGTTCGGCCCCGTGACGGAAGCCGAGCGTCACGGCGTGTTCGGTGCTCAGGCGTGCGCGGAGGTCGGCGAGGTACGGTCCATCGCCCACGACCACGAGCGTGGCGGGTACGCCGGCGCTGCGAGCGCGTTCGGCGATGCCGGGCCAGATCGCCGCGAGCATGGGCAGGTTCTTCTCAACGCTGACGCGTCCGGCGTAGAGCACGCGAACGGAGCCGGAGGGGCACCCAAGGCGCGACATGAGCGCATCGTCGCGCGGACCGGGTGAGAAGGTCGCGGTGTCGATGCCCGGGCGCAGGGTGACCACGCGATCCTCGGGCAGGCCAAGGGCCATGACCGGCGCGCGGTACGCGCCGGAGCGTGTGAGCACGAGGTCGAACGGGCGGTAGAACCACTTCATGACGCGTGTGCAGATCCAGTCGAGCACGCGGTCGTCAAGCAGCATGTTGACGTACGCGGGAAAATCCGTGTGATACGTCGCGACCAGCGGGATGCCGAGTTGCCGGGCCAGGCGCCGGCCCAGCACGCCGACGGGGCCGGGTGTCGAGATGTGGATCGCATCGGGCCTGAGCCATCGGCACCATCGGCCCAGCAGCACGCCGTCGGGCCAGGCCAGTTCGAGGTTGGGATACCCGGGCATCGGCTGCGCGTATCGCGGGGGGATGTTGATGAGTGTTGGTCGATCGGGAATGGTCAGCCGCGTGCTGGTCAGGACGTGGAGCGACTTGCCGGTCAGGTGGGCCTGCGTGTCCATGTTGCGGATGAAGCGGGAAACGCCGTTGACGTCGCCAAGCGTGTCGGTGAACAGGACGACGCGCATCGAACGAGTGCTCCGGTCGGCGTGGTGTGCGGCGGGACGAGGCGGGGATCAGCGTTGGGCGAGGATTCGATACTGATAGAAGCAGAAGAGCGAGAGCCCGATGACGCCGGCGTACAGCACGGGCAGGCCGGCCAGGCCGTAGGTGTGCACCATGCGCTGCCCGCCGGAGATCGACAGCACGCAGACCAGCGCGGGCAGGAACGCCCAGAGGTACACGGCCAGCGGGAGCGAGTCGCGCAGGCGCATGCCCAGCACCGCGCCGAGGACGACCATCACGCCGCAGGTCAGGCTCGCGGCCAGACGCTCGTGGGCCTTGGAGAGGATCTCGCGGCGGGCGTCATCGATCTGTGCCTGGAGGGAGTCGATGGTGCTGCGAAGGGGTGCATCGTCGGCGGTCGAAGCGCCGGAGGAGAGTTTGGCGCGGCCTTTGGCCAGCAGGACGGATGAGCGTTCGGCGAGCAGTTCGGGCAGCGGATCGGGCGAGGGAACGAGGTTGGTGACGGCGTATCGGGACACGATGCCCCCCATGCCGCGGGTGGGCTCCTGCTCGGCGGGCTGGCCGAGGGCTTCGCTGAGTGCGGGCGATGCGCCGGTGGTGCGGACATTCTCCATCAGCACGCTGGCGAGGCTTCGGCTGGCGTCGGGCATGATGGGCAGCGTGAGGAAGGCGCGTTCGGCGCGGTGGGTGCGGGTGCGGCTGTCCTCGGTGATGACGGAGACCTCGACCGGGCCGCCGCGTGTGCCGGGCGTGAGGATGAAGCCCGCGTCCCCATCCGGGGCGGCGGCGAGTCCCGCGGCGCGGACGACGATCAGGCGGTTGCCGGCGTCGCGCAGGGTCAGGCGGCCATCGCGATCGAGCGTGCGACGCCAGGCATCGAAGGCCTCGCGCTCGGCGATGCGTTGAGCCAGCACGCGGCGGGAACTGTCGATGATGTTGAGCCGTTCGGGCTCTTCGAGCGTCGCGAGCATTTCGCCAAGCGAGAGGTACTTGGGATCGTCGGTGAATGTCGAGGGAATGCGGTAGACGATGGAGGTTTCTTCGACCTGCGAGAGCCCGCGCTGCTCGCGTCCGCCGACGCTGTCGCGCAGGCGCATGACGATCGCGGTCTGGCCCTGGTCGCGTACGGCGGTGCTCTCGCGATAGAGCCAGACCTCAGCGAAGCGGGCGGAGGCTTCCCACGTGGGCTTGCCGTCGGAGTCCAGTTCCACCGCGAGCACGCCCGAGAGCAGGAACCGCTGGAAGGCGCGCGAGCCGGGCTCGGGCTCGAGGCGATTGAACGTGTCGGCGTACAGCAGGCGGTCGCCGAGGCGGATGGCCTGACCCCGACCAACGCTGGAGGAGATCAGACGCGAGGCGTCCTGAGCGACCAGTTCCTGCATGGCGCGGAGGAGGCGGGGCATGGCCTGATCGGCCAGCAGGCCGACGAAGATGGCCAGGATGAGGCCCGAGACCGCCGCCGGCACGAGCATGGTGCGGTACGCGATCCCGCCGGCGCTCGTGGCGACGACTTCGTTGTCCTGCGCCATTCGGTGATACACGAGTGTCGCGGCGAAGAGGGCGGCAAAGGGCAGGGCGTACTGCATCATGGGCACGCTGGCCATGAGCATGAAGCGCACGGCGTCGGCCGGCCCGATGAGCCCGTCGGCCAGCGGCTTGATCGTGATCGCAAAGGCGATGACCACGACCAGCACCGAGCCGGTCAGCAGCAGGAGTTTCCAGAACTCCCGGCTGATGAACCGCCACAGGATGGCCGGACGCACAAGCCTCATGCGAGTGAAGATAGGTTCATGTGCGGGTGCGAGCGCGGCGGGATTGATAGTTGAGCGGTCTGGCCATGCCGGCCCGAGCGAACACGGCGCGAAATGTGCGCTCGCGAGCGGGTGAGGGTCGATACCAGCGATAATGGCGGACACGTGACCCCCGGCGGGCGGCCGGGCAGGAGGATCCTGCGCACATGCTTCTGGGGCAACTCATCTCTGGGCTGGCGATCAGCGTCGAAGCGCCGGGCGGCCCCGCCAGCGCGGCCGGAGACTGGTCGGCGATCCGCATCACCGACATTACCGAGGACTCCCGCACCGTCATGCCCGGCTCGCTGTTCATCGCCCGCAAGGGCGAGCGCAGCGATGGGCGGGCCTTTGCCTCCGGTGCGGCGCGGGCCGGCGCGGCGGCCGTTCTGAGCGAGACGCCCGCCCCGGCGCTCCACCTCGGTCCGCACGATGCCGCGCCGGTGATGCTCACGACCGACAATCTGCCGCTGATCACGGCCCAGTTGGCCGAGCGGTTCTACGGCTCGCCGGCATCGAAGTTGGCGATGGTGGGCGTGACAGGGACCAACGGCAAGACCACGATCGCGTTTCTGATCCATCGGCTGCTGAACGACCTGGGCGTTCGGACGGGGATGATGGGCACGGTGCTGATCGATGATGGGACGGAGGTCGCCGCGGCGCAGTTGACGACACCGATGGCGCTGGAGGTGAGCCTGACGCTCTCGCGGATGGTGGAAGCGGGGTGCTCGGCGTGCGTGATGGAGGCGTCGAGCCACGCGCTGGACCAGTGCCGCGTGGGGGCGCCGGGCGGCGCGCGGTTCCGAATCGGCGTGTTCACGAACCTGACGCACGACCATCTGGACTATCACGGGACGATGGAGCGGTACGCCGATGCCAAGGCGGTGCTGTTCGCGGGGCTGCCGACGGCCGAGCAGGGCGGGCTGGCGATTGTCAACGCCGATGATGAGTGGAGCGAGCGGATGATCCGCGACACGCGTGCGCGTGTGGTTCGCTGCACGATGCGTACGCGTCACAGCGCGGGCGAGCCGGTCGCCGATTGGAGCGAGCGGATCATCGGCGGCGACCTGACCGGAACGCAGGTGGAGATCTTCGGCCCGTGGCGCTCGGCGGGGGGCGAGCCGTGGCGGGTGCGCCTGCCGCTGATCGGCGCGCACAACGTGATGAATGCGTTGCAGGCCGCGGCGGTGGTGGTTGGGTTGGGGATTGATGAGGCCCGGGTGCGTGATGCGCTCGGGCGAGTGGCCGCGCCGCCGGGGCGTCTGGAGCCGGTTTCTCCGCCGGAGAGCCCGCTGGCGGTGTTCGTGGATTACGCCCATACGGACGATGCGTTGCGCCGGGTGCTCACGCTGATGCGGGCGACGGTCGCGGCGCGCGGCAAGGGGCGGCTGTGGTGCGTCTTCGGCTGCGGCGGGGATCGCGACCGCACCAAGCGGCCCAAGATGGGTGCGCTCGCCGCGGAACTGAGCGATGTGGCGATCATCACCAGCGACAACCCGCGGCGCGAGAACCCGCGGACGATCATCGATGAGATTCTCGCGGGCGTGCGGCCGGAGTGGCGCTCGCGCGTGATCATCGAGGAAGACCGGGCGCTGGCGATCGCGCGGGCCGTCGCGGGCGCGAGCGAGGGCGACATGGTGCTTATCGCCGGCAAAGGCCACGAGGAGTATCAGATCGTGCCCGACGGCAAGGGTTCCACGATCAAGAAGGACTTCAGCGATCGCCAGGAAGCACGCAAAGCACTGAGCGCTCGCGGCATCGAGCCCGGTGAGCATCCGACGGCGGTTTATGTCGCGGCCAGGCACTCCCTGGCGCAGACCGCGGCTCACGCGCGGGCTCACGCGCCGGTGCAGCGCACGCGCCCGTCGGGACACGGGCCGGGCGATGCGCACGGCCGCACGCCCGGACAGGGCGGAGGCCCGGCGTGAACTTCTGGACACCCGACTCCCTGCGCAGCGCCTCCGGCGGCACCTTTGTGCTCAGGCCCGACCCGGGCGCGGGCGGAGCGCCGCCCGCTTTGCAGGGGCTCTCGATCGATTCGCGGTCCATCCTGCCGGGACAGGCGTTCATGGCCATCCGCGGCGAGCGGTTCGATGCACATGAGTTCGTCTACGAGGTCGCCGCGGCGGGCTGTCCGCTGATCTTCATCGAGCGCGATGTGGACCTGTCGCGCCTGCGCGAGGGTGTGCGTGTTCCGCCGGTGGTCATCCGTGTTTCCGAGGCGCGGAAAGCTCTCGGGCGGCTCGCGCACGCGTATCGCCGATCGCTGACGCGCACGCGTGTGATCGCCGTCTGCGGCAGCAACGGCAAGACCACGACCGTCCGGCTCATCGATGCGGTGCTGGCCTCGCGCCTGAGCGGCAGCGCAAGCAAGAAGAGCTTCAACAACGACATCGGCGTGCCGCTGACGATTCTGGGCGCATCGCCGACGGACCAGTACCTCATCTGCGAGGTCGGCACCAACGCGCCGGGCGAGATCGCGCATCTGGCCGGCATTGTCGAGCCCGACGTGAGCGTGATCACGAGCATCGGGCGAGAACACCTTGAGTTGCTCGGCGGGCTCGATGGTGTGGCACAGGAAGAGTCCGCGATCGTTCGCGGCACGCGTTCTGGCGGGCTCGCGCTGGTCATCGGCGATTCGCCCGAACTTGCGCGGCAGGTCCGCGATGGGGTCGGCGGCGTGGCCGTCATGACCTTCGGGCTTGGTGAGGGCTGCATGCTCCGAGTGACCGAGCCGCGCGTGGAGGCCGATCCTGCCGCGGGTGTGTCGGCGGGTGCGCCGGTCGGAACCAGTTTCTCGCTCAACGGGCGCGGGCGGTACTTCGTGCCGCTGCCGGGCATGCACAACGCGACCAACGCGGCCGCGGCGATCGGCGTCGCGAGAAGACTGGGCGTGGATGAGCAGTCGATCGTCGAGGCGCTGCGAAACGCTCGCGGACCGGAGATGCGGTGGGACCGCTCGCGTGTGCTGCTGGCGAGCGATCCGTCGCGCCCCGTGGATGTGATCAACGACGCGTACAACGCCAACCCCGAATCCATGCTCGCGAGCCTGCGCACGCTCGCGGCGGTGCTCGCGAGCGCTCCGCGCGGGCGTCGCGTGATCATTCTTGGCGAGATGCGCGAGCTCGGTGCGGGCTCGGTCGCGCTGCACGAGGAAGTCGGGCGCGAGGTCGGGACACTCGGGCTGATCGGTCGCGATGATGCGCTGATCGTCGTCGGCGCGGGTGGGCCGCATTACGCGCGGGCGGCGGTCGCGGCGGGTGTTCCCGGTTCGAGCGTGGTCGAACTGGCCGATGCGAGCCCCGAGCGGGCGGCGGTGGCCGCGGCGATGGTCCGTCCGGGGGACACGGTGCTGCTCAAGGGCTCGCGGGCGGTGGGGCTGGAGCGGATCGTCAAGCACCTCAGCGGCGTGGTGCCGACGATTGCCGCGGGGCTGGGAGCGGGCGCAGCCGGTGCACCGGCGTAGCGCCGCGTCAGCCGCGGACCACCCGCCCGAGCAACCTTCCCGACGATCCTCCGACCGACAGGACGCACGCCAGAGATGTACACGATCTACGACCAGTTCATCCGCGACGCAATTCAGGGCAACTGGCTGCTCTCGTACCTGCAGGTGCTCGACCAGGTGCAGTTTCGGGCGCTGGGCGCGGCGATCATGTCGTTCTTCGTCGTCGTCCTCGCGGGAAAGCCGGTGATCGCGTGGCTCCGCCGGAAGAAGATCGGCGATGCGGGCCTGAGTGATGCGGCGGCGCTGGCCGCGGCGGCGGGCAGCAAGAAGGATGTGCCCACGATGGGAGGCGTGCTCATCGTCGGCGCGATCGTGCTGTCAACGATTCTGTGGTGTGACCTGAGCAACCACTACGTGCTCTTTGCGATGGTTGTCGCCATCTGGCTCGCGGTTCTTGGCGGGTTTGATGACTGGCTGAAACTCACCGCGGCCCAGCGTCCCGGCGCGAGCCGTCAGGGCCTGTACGCGTGGGAGAAACTGGTCTTTCAGCTCGGGCTCGGCGCGCTCATCGGCTACTTCGCGTACAGCCACGGCAACACCGAGGCCCCGGGCGATCTGGCGCACGTGCTCAATCTGCCGTTCCAGAAGACGTTCGAGTCCAGCGATGGTCCGGTGAGTCCGAACCTGATTTACCTGAGCCTCGGCGCGTACATGCTGCTGTCAACGCTCATGATCGCGGGCCTGAGCAATGCGGTGAACATCACCGACGGCATGGACGGACTGGCCGCGGGCATCAGTGCCGCGGTAGGGCTGGGCGTGCTGGTGATGGCGGTGGTCGCAGGTACGCGCGCTTGGTCGCAGTACCTGCTGGTGCCGTACGTTGCCGGGAGCGATGAACTGGCGGTGGTGGCCGGCGCGCTCGCGGGGTCGTGCCTGGGCTTCCTGTGGTTCAATTGCCTGCCCGCGAGCGTTTTCATGGGCGATACGGGTTCGCTGGCGCTGGGCGGGCTGATCGGGTACTTCGCGGTGGTGGTGCGGCAGGAACTGCTGGTGCTGTTCATGTGCATCGTGTTCATCGCGGAGATCGCCAGCGTGGTGATCCAGGTCACGGTGTTCAAGCTGACCAAGGGCAAGCGCGTGTTCAAGTGCGCGCCGTACCACCATCACCTGCACATACTGGGCTGGCGCGAGGGGCAGGTTGTCGCCCGGTTCTGGATCATCAGCATCCTGCTGGTTGTCACCGCGCTGGCGACGATCAAGCTGCGCTGACTTGCCGAGGCGACGGGGCGGCGCGATTGCTCAGCGGGCCCGCTCGCTCGGCCGCCACGATCTCGCGATCGTTCGCGCTCGTTCGGCACCGGCTTCCATTGCGCGGGCGTACGCCTGCACACCGGCGATCTTGGCCGCATCTTCCGGACTGATCTTCAGCGCCGCCGCGTCGGCGCTGGTGCGGATGCAGAACCCGACCATGTCCGCGGGCAACCCGTCGCTCATGAAGGTCGTGCGCAGCGTCGAGATCACCGCGCGGTAGCGCATCTGCGGCGTCGCTTCGGAGTCTTCCCACGCCTCGAGAATCGTGCCGGATGCCTCGGTGTGATTGACCAGATCGATCGCGAGGTCGGTGTCGCTCTCGAAAGTCGCCCATGAATCGGTGCCGAAGAGGGCATCGCGCACGGCGAGGATGTGCCCGGCCCATGGGCCGATGTTGTCAAGGGTGCGATCGGGCCGCTTCGGAAGGGTCGCGGCGATAGCGCGGATGTGCTCGCCCGCGTGGGCCTCGATCTCCACGGCCAGTGCGAACGCCTCCTCGCGCTGTTCCGGCTGGATGTCCTTGAGAGCCCGAATGCCGGACTTGGGGTCGAAGCGCCGAAGCACCTCACGCGCGGCGCCCAGGGCGCGGATTGTGCCCGCTTCATTGCTCGCACGGGCGAGCGCCCGGGCGGCGCGCAGCGCATCGGCCGCGCTCTCGGTGCCCATGCCCGCGATGAAGTCGATCGCATCGCTGGCCCCATCGAGCAGGCTTGCGTCCGGGCTGGCGGGGTCCGGCGGGGGCGCATCATCGAGCGGCGCGACACGCTGGAGCCTGACGGTGGACCAGCCGCCGATGGAGAGCAGGCTCTGGGCATCCTGAGATACGGAGTACGGCACGGACCGGTCGTCGACCCGATGGACCATGACCACGGGGTGGATGAGATCGGGCAACTGGATCAGCGACTCGGGCCACACACCCCCGGAGACACTGGCGACCCCCGTGACCAGGCGTGGGAATGAGCGGAGAAACGCGATGGACATTCTTCCGCCGCCGCCGAAGCCGCAGAGGATGATCTGCCCGGTGGGGAACTGGCGCGCGACATCGAGGATGAAGTCGCGGAGCGCGGTCACGTCGCTGGTGCGCTGTCGCCAGGCGCGTGTGCCGTCGGTGACATCGAACTCTCCGCCCTCGCTGACGGCGTCGGGCACGACGATGATGTTGCCGGAGCGGAACATCGCGTGCGGGAGCGAGCGCGTCGCCCACAAGCGATCGGTGCCGCTTGGGTGCATCACGATGATCAGATCGCCGGGTTTGGCGGGGTCGAGCCCCTTCGGCACGGACCAGAGATACCCAAGGTTGCCGCCTCGCTTGCCGTCGATGGTCAGGCCCTTGACGCGGCTGGTGGCCTGATACCAGGTCATCGGCTGCGCGGTGTCGAGGCCCTCGCGCGGGCTGCGCTCGGAGATGTTCGGCGCGGCCGCGCTGGAGTCGGCTGGTGCCGTCGTTGGCGGCTGGGCCGCGAGCGGCGCAGCGGGGGTGAGTGCGATCGTCGCGGCGAGCATTCCGAGCGCGATTGCTCGGGGCGTGGCGGACCGGGACGAGTGGGGGGCGCGTGGCATGTTCACCTTCTGCCGGGCCGCACGATTGCCAGCCCCTATCCCTGGACCCGTTCCCCGGACCCGTTCCCTGGACATGTTACTTGGACTCGGCGCTCGGCGCTGCGGCGCCGTCGCGCAGGGCTTCCTGCAGCGAGAGCAGCGCGTACGCCGTGATCAGCGACGGGTTGTTCTCCATCCATCGGTCATCGACCGAGCGGAATGAGCCGTCGGCGTTCTGCATGAGCTCGAGTTGGGCAATCAGGTCGGCGCGCCAGTTGCGGACCTGCGGCACATCGGGCGAGTTGGTCATGGATGTGGTGATCGGAGTGCCGAGGACCTCGGCCCCGTTCATCGAGGCCGCGGCCTTGCGGGCCTCGTCCTCCGCGGCGAACTGCACGAACGCGTTGCCCGTCGGCTTGCCGGTGCGCGGGTCCGGCACGAGCGTGACGCCGGCGACCTTGCCATGAGCGGAGAAGGCGTTGCGAAGGTCGTTCGCTTCGGCACCATCGCGCAGCCCGCTGACCCAGATCGTCGAGCGGTACGGCGCAAAGCGAGTGACCTCGATGCTGTCGCGGCCCAGGGCCTTCATCGCCCGGCCGAAGAGCGCGATGTAGTAGTAGTACCCGTCGGTGCCCAGGCCCGGGTTCTCGGCGAGTGTGTAGTTGTCGCGTGTCCAGTTCACGGCCGCCTGAACACGAGGGTCTGTCGGCGTGAGCCCGGCGTAGATGTAGCTCTTGAATCCGCTGTAGGTCACGCTGCCATATGCGCGCAGGCGCGAGGCCTTGGTGCCGTCGCTGAGCGTTTCCTCGATCATTCCGGCCCACGAGTTGCCCTGGCCGGTGGTTTGTTCGTTCTCACCGGTCGCGTAGATGAAGCCGCCCTGCGTGGAACCTTTGGCGTACGCCATTTCGTTGACCGGCGTGCCATCGGGCAGTTTCTCGAGCATCTGAACGCGCTGGAGGAACGTGATCGCGCGGGCGAAGGCGGGATCGTCCTTGGGCAGGCCGGCATCGTGCCAGGCCTGAATGGTGAAGGCGAGGTTGGACAGGTCGGGGCGTCCGCGGTTGCCGTAGCCAAGGCCGCCGAAGTTCGGGTTGTCGGCGGTGACGACGGCCGGGGTCTCCTTGCCGGTTCCGGCGATGCCGACGGGTTCGGGCGCGCCCCATTGTGATCGCCTGAGGAACTCGACCCCCGGGGCGATGCGAGCGAGCGCTTCGGCCGTGTTCAAGCGTGTGAGCATGGAGATGCTGATGGCGGTGTTGTAAACCGGCAGCATGCTGTCATAGATCCCGCCGTCATCGCGTGCGAAGGAGAGCACATACGCCGCGCCGCGGGCGATGTGGGCATCGCGATGGTCGAGGCCGGGCTGCATGAGCATGCCCGTGAGAACGAGGCTGCTGATGGCGGGCAGGTGGGGCCTGCCGGGCTCGGTGGGGACGCTCCAGCCGCCGGTGGCGGGGTCCTGTTGGGTGCGGAGGAAGTCGATGGCCTTGCGGGCGATGGCCTCGCCGCGCTGGCGCACATCCGCGCTCAGCGGGTCGGCGGTGCTGGCGGCCGCGGGCGCGGCGGCGGCGTTTTGGGGCCCGGTGGTCTGGGCGATCGACGCGGCGGCGATGGCCAGCAATCCCGAGGCGAACGCGAGTGCGGATCGAGAGCGCAGCGAGCCGGAGCGGGTGTTCATGGTGATGAGTTTACTGTCTCGCCCCCTGCGCGGTTCACAATCTCCGAGATTGCGGGCGCGGGGCCGCACGAGAGGGCGGTCGGGCGGTCAACCGGAGTCCGTTCCCGCGCTCGCCCGCGAGGCCGAAAACACCCCACGCACCAGCACCGCCGCGGCGACGCACGCGGTCTCCAGCCGCATGATGTTCGGCCCGAGCGAGACACCGATCGCCCCCGCGGCCAGCGCGCGGCCACGTTCATCGTCGGTCCATCCGCCCTCCGGCCCGATGAGCACGCGCACGCGCGTGATCGTTCCCCCGCCGCGATCGGAGGCTTGAGCAGCCAGCGCCGGTCCGATCGGCAGGCCCGTCGCATCGGCAATCAGCACGCGGGTTCCCGGAGCGGGGCTCAGGGCTTCATCGAAGGACATCGGCGTCAGCGTCGCGCGCAACAGCCACGCGCGGCCGCTCTGCTTGAGCGATTCGATGCACACCCGCTGCACGCGCTCGCCGCGGCGCTCGCTGGGTTCGACGACGGCGCGCTGGGCCGCGAGAGTGCGCCACTCGCACGCGCCGCACTGGCTGAGTTGGTCGATCATGTCCTCGAGCCGACCACCTTTGGGAGCGGGCGAACATATGATGACGTCCGGCGCGGGCCGCGGCTCGTGCCGAACATCAGTCAGCCGCAGCAGCACGTTGCCCGGCTGCTTGCGTTGCGCCGGCGACAGCGACTCGACAAGGCTCATCGCCACCCCGCCCGCGCCATCGTGAACCTGAACTTGGTCGCCGATCCGGATGCGCTTGACATTCTGAGCGTGATGGGCCTCATCATCGACAAGGGCAACCATGCTCCCGGGCCCGGCAAGGGGCTGATCAACAAACACACGATGGGCCGCGCCGGGATGGTGCATAGCGTGACGATAACGCGCTCAAGGACCGGTAAGCCGGGCGAGGCCCGATGAGGCTGACAATTCGGTCCGTGCGCGCGGGCTGATCGGGTTCCGGTTGGCGGCCGGGCGTGGGCCGGGCTTGAGTTCGTCTCCGAGCCGGACGATGATGGTGCACACCGATGAGCGCCGCACAGGCACAAGCCGAGGACCTTGACAAGCGCGTGGGCGATCTGCTCACCCAGGTCGAGCAGACCACCGCGCGCGTTGAGGCCGAACTCGATGGCAAGCCTCAGGGTGTTGACAATCCCGACGCTGAGCCGGCGGAGGAGCCCGCGGCCGCGGAGCCCGCGCCCGCCGCACCGAGTCCGGAGGGCGTGCCGCTTTCTACGGAATCTGGCGTGCCATCAACGCCGGTCGACCTTGAGCAGGGTGTCGCGTCGGCGATCGAGCAGGCGCAGGCGAATGCCGAGTCTCCGCTGGACTCGCAGGTGGATGCCGCGGTGGCTCAGGCCCAAACGCAGGTTCCCGCCCCCGCGAGCGAAGCCGGCGTTGAGCCCGCGAACGCGGAGCCGCCAGTCGCCGATGCGCCCGGCACCGACGCGGTCGAGGAGATTGAACCACCCTCGTCGGCGGCACCCGCGGCCGGCGAGGCCTCCGCGTCAACGCCAGCCTCTTCCGCTCCGGTGCCGCGGCCCGCTGCCGAGGCTATTGCGACACTCGACGAGCAATTGGCATCCGCGGCGGGCAGCGCGCTCGACGACGAGTTCGTCGATCCGACACAGATTCTCGGAGCGGCCGCCGCGGCGGGTACGCCCGCGCTCACGACCGTGCCCGTCTCCCCGTCTGGCGCTGCCGCGAGTGTGCCGTCGTCTGCACAGTCCGCTGCGCCGTCCCCGGCGGCGGCTCCGATGCCGTCTCCGGCGGCGGTGCCAACTCCTGCCCCATCAGCGGCGCCGGCGCCGGCTGCCCCACCCGCGGCCGCGCCGAGCGTCGAGGTCACCCCGAAGCCCAAGCGGAAGGTGAGCATCGCGCTCCCGTTGAACCTGATCGTCGCACCGATCACGCCTTATCTGCTCAAGCTCGGCGCGGTACCGGAAAAGACCCGCCAGACCATCGGTTGGGCCGCGCTGGTCACGCTGTTCAACGCCGGCGTGCTCTGGGGCTGGGTGCTGATGCAGGGGCCGCCCGATCTCGCCGCGGCGAGCACCGATCAGCCCGGGCTCGTTGGCGAAGATGGCACGGCACACGGTGCGGTGAAGGGCACGGGTAAGCCCACCGCTGCGGGCCACGACGAGCACGGCGCCAAGAGCGAAGCCAAAGCGGCCAAGAAGGACAAGACGAAGAAGGACGAGAAGGCCGCCAAGAAAGATGATCACGGCGGCCATTGACCGGCTCTCAGCCGACCGCGCCCGACCGGGTGGCCAGCGCTGCGCTCAACGCTACCCGCAATTCCGCCGCGAACTCTGACGCCGTCGCGATGCGTTGTCGCGGGTCGAGTTCCATGGCCCGATCGACCACGCTCGCCAGTTCGGTCGGCACCCACGGCGCGGCCTGGTGCAACGCGACGCGCTGCCCGCGAGCCACCTGCAGGAGAATCTGCATCGGCCCCGGCCCTGCATACGGCAGACGCAGCGCCAGTGTGTGATAGAGCGTCGCGCCGAGCGAGTACACATCGCTCCATGTGCCGATGCGGGCGGTCTCGCCGGAGAGTTGTTCGGGCGACGCGTATGCCGCCGTGCCAGCAAATCCGCCTTCGCTGCCGACCATCGTGGTCATGTCCAGATCCTCGTCGCGCATGAGACCGAAGTCGGTCAGATACGCGTGCGATGCGCGCGACAGCAGGATGTTCGCCGGCTTGATGTCCCTGTGCAGCAGGCCCTGGCTGTGTGCCAGTTCCAGCGCCCCGGCCACATCGATCACGCGCCGGGTCACGAACGCCACATACGCGAGCGTTGCATCGCTCGAGCGGACCGGGCCGTCGCGCTGCACGTCTGCCGCGGGCACATCCAGCACGCGGGCGACATCGTCGATCGTGGGCCTGGGGGGCGCCGCATCGGGATCGCCTCCGCCGCGGCGGACGATTCCCTGCACCAGACCCATGAGCGTCACACCGTCGATGTGGTCCATCGCGTAGGCGAGTGTCCGACCGTCGCGGACGACCTCGTGCACCTGAACGATGTGCGGATGGCGGAGCCTCGCCAGCGCGTTGGCCTCCGCGAGAAACCGCTCGCGGGTGCGGGCGGAGTAGCCCATCGCCGGCGGCAGCACCTTGAGCGCGACATAGCGGCCGTCGCCCTGTTGCCGGCGCGCCAGAAAGACCGAGCCCATTCCGCCGTGCCCCAGTTCCGCGAGGATCGCGAACGGGCCGACCCCCGATGGCCGTCGCCGCGCGGGCGTGGCGATCGCGACCTGCTCGGCGAGGTCGATCATCGACAGCACGCGATCTCGCAGGTCCGGGCGATCGATTCCGGCGAGCAGTTCATCCGCCGTCACGTCGCCGCGTTCCTCGATCGCCGCCAGCGCGCGGTCGAAGATCTCGTCAAGCAGAGCCTCGTCCGCCGCGTAGCTTCTCGCCGGATCACGATCCGGTGACATCGGCCTGCCGTCGTGTTCGGGTGCGGTTGACATGGGCCGGGCTCGCTTGGCGTGTGCGCAGAGGACAGCGGCGGCGCATTGCGCCGTTGCTCAGGTCGACTTCTTCCGCCGTCCGAGGCCCGGAGAGGAATCGGCGCGGCGGGCTGTCGGCCCATCGGCGCTTTCGGCTGCAGAATCCAGTGCCGAGGTCAGTTGGTCCGCCGGCGTCAGCGCGACCGACCGGCCGCTCAGGTGCTTCATCACGAGGCGCTGATACTCCTGTGCACCCTTGACCAGCCGGCGCCGCACCGCGGAGATGTGCATGCCCAGTTGGTCGGCGACCTGCTCGAGCGTCCGCTGCTCGACCACGCGAAGGCGGACCACATCGCGCACGTCCGGGTGCAGACTCTCCAGCGCGGTGCGGATCGCCACGGCCTGCTCGCGCATGACGGCCATGCGGCTGGGCGTGGTCGTCGCGACCAGCCACTGGGGCCGCTGACCGTCGGATGATGCGTTGCCGCGCGACGGGGCATCGATGGAAATGGGCGAGCGGCCCCCGCCGCGTTTCTGGGCGTGTTCGTAGTCGGCAAGATCACGCAGTCGGTTGTCGATGACCGTCAGCAGCCACGCGCGGAAGGGACGCACGCCCCGCCACTCGACCTTGGCGCGGTCGCGCCAGGCGTTCATGAGCGCATCCTGCAGCACGTCTTCGGGCGTTGACCGTCGGAGCAGATCCGGGCCCATGCGCGACTGGATGAGCACCAGCAGCGAGGCGGGATTCATCGCATCGACGAGCTCCTGCCACGCGCCGTCGCTGTCGCTGATGAGCGGGTTGTCCTGGATTTCCCGTTCATCGAACACGGCGGGTCTCCCAAGATCCGCGGCCTTTGACGCGGCGCGAGTATACGCACCGGCGCTCGCGAGCCCCCGAGATCCGCTCAGCGGGTGCCGCTCGCGTCGCGCATGCGGGCCTTCTCGCGCCGCCGGGCGCGCTCGCTGCGCACCTGTGTGATCGCCTCGTTGATCGCCGACTCGAGGTTGTCGTTGACAATGAAGCGGTCGTACACGCCGCAGGTCTGTGCCGCGGCGATTTCATTGCGCGCCTGGCTGAAGCGTGCCTGGATGCGAGCCTCATCCTCGCGCCGCCGATCCCGCAGCCGACGGAGAAGCTCTTCCTCGCTCGGCGGGAGGACGAAGATCGAGAACGCCTCGGGCAGCGAGCGCTTGACGTTGATCGCACCCTGCACATCGATCTCGAGAATCACCAGCCGCCCGCGCCGCAGTTGCTCCATCACCCACCCGCGCGGCGTGCCGTAGCGCTTGCCGTACACCCCCGCGTGCTCGAGGAACTCATCACCCTCGACCATCCGCGAGAACTCTTCCTCGCTGACAAAGTGGTAATCCACGCCCTCGACATCCGCCGGTGTGCGCGCCCGTGTTGTCGCGCTGACGCTGAAGACCGCATCGCCGAAGGCCCGCTCCACCGCCCGCGTGATCGTCGTCTTTCCCGCGCCGCTGGGCCCGGAAATGACCAACACCATTCCATCATCAGTGTCCGTCGGCAGTCGATTGAGCGCATCCGGGGCCATGGTCGGGCAGTGTACCAGCCCAATCCATCGCCAGCGACACCGGAACGGTTTCCGCCCGCGCGCCGTGCGATTCAGCTCACCGGGGCGTTCAGGCACAGGCTCATCACGGCCATCCGCACCGCCACCCCGTGAGTCACCTGCCGAAGAACCATCGAGCGCCTGCTGTCGGCGACCTCCGCCGTCAGCTCCACGCCGCGGTTGATCGGTCCCGGGTGCATCACGATCGCGTGCGGCCTCATGCGCTGCACCCGCGGCGCGTTCACCGCGTACAGCTCGGCGTACTCCCGCACGCTGGCGATGATGTTGCTGCTGGCGGTGCGGGGCTGGTTCTCCTTCGCCTCGCCCGGCTTGACCTCGTGGCGCTCGAACTGAATACGCAGCACGTTCAGCGCGTCGAGTTCCGGCAGCACCGCGTCCAGATCGTGGCTCACTTCGCACCCGAGGGCCGTCAGCGACCTAGGCGCAAGAGCGGGCGGACCGATGCAGATCACGCGCGCGCCCAGCGCGGTCATGCCCGCGATATCCGATCTGGCGACGCGCGATGAACCAACATCGCCGACGATGCCGACCGTAAGCCCGCTCAGATCGAACGTCCCCAGCCGCTCGAACGACTCGGCGAGGGTGAAGATGTCCAGCAACCCCTGCGTCGGATGCTCGTGCCGGCCGTCGCCCGCGTTGATCACGCTGCAGATCCGCCGGCCCGGGTCGCGCCGACGCTCGGGCATGGCCTCCGAGTCGCCCGCGAGTGTGCGGACGACAAGGTGGCACGCGCCGCTGGAGCGGTGGCGGATGACGAGCCCGTCAACACCCATCGCCGACACGTTCGCGGCGGTGTCGCCGACCGTTTCACCCTTGCTCACGCTGCTTCCGACGCTCGTCAGATCGATGACCTCCGCACCGAGCCTTCGCGCCGCGACGGTGAAACTCACGCGCGTGCGCGTCGAGTCCTCGAAGAACAGGTTGGCGATCACGCGCCCGCGCAGCTCGCTGGACACCGCTTCGAGCGGACCGACGCTCCCGGTCTGCTCCACGCCGATCATCGGCCGGACGACCCGGTCGGCTTCCCGCAGCAGCCCGGCATACTGCCGTGCGCGAAAGAGCACCGTGCGCAGTTCCGCGTCGCTCAGCCCGCCCAGTTGCAGCAGGTGCGCGTGCCGCCACGCGGCGGAAGTCAGGCTCCCCGCGCCGAGCGGGCCCGGCCCGCCCGCCGCGTTTACGTCCGCCACCGTCGAGCTGCTCGTGCGTGCTGGCATGGACGCAGTTTACTCCGCCTCACTCAAGGCAGGCAGCGCGAAAGCCCGCTCTCGGTGCACAGCATCGCCACGCGCCGGTCATGCGGCCCGATCGGAACACTCGGCACACGCTGGACCTCGAACCCCACGCCGATGGTCAGTGCTTTGGGGTTGGCGATCGCAAGTTCCGAAAGAAACCGGTCGTAGAACCCGCCGCCGCGCCCGAGCCGATGCCCGCGATGATCGAACGCAACCCCCGGCACGATCACCGCGGCGAGAGATTCGATCGACACCTCGGCGCAATGCTCAGCCGGAACCGCCACGCCGTGCCGCCCGCGAACCAGGTCGATCAGCAGACTCGAGATGGCCGCGGGCCGCATCGTCGAACGATCCCAGTCGACCTTCGGCATCGCAACGACCACGCCGCGGGACATCAGCAGCGCGATAAGCGTGAGCACGTCGGGCTCGTCGCTCATCGGGCCGTAGGCCATGACCGCGGCGGTGCCCGGCTCGAGCAGCCGCCGGCCAAGATGCTCGCAGATCCGTGTCGATCTCGCCGCCCGATCCGCGGGCGAGAGCCGGCCGAGCGATGCACGAATCTGCGCGCGGAGCGCGCTCTTTGGATCCACCGGCGTCGGCCCGCGCGTCCGGCTCATGGCTGCTCCCCTCGCGCTCCGGCACGCAGAGCGCGGGCCTGCGCCAGCCGCGCCGCCAACTGGGCCTCGTGCCCGTTCTGCGTCGGCTGGTAGTACTCCACGCTCACACCCATGTAGTCCTGCGTTCCGACGCGCCCGAGCAGATCGCTCTGTGCGCCCGTTTCGTGCGTGTATTCGTACCGCTGCGCGTTCTCGTCGCGCGACCCCGCGCTCATCTGCCCGGCTTTGCGCACGCGCCGGTCCTTGATGTGCGTCGGCACGGCACGGGTCGGGTTGTTCCGCACGTCATTCAAAGCCGCCTCGATCCCCTCGTACGACGCGTTGCTCTTGGGGCTCAGCGCCAGGTACGTGCAGCACTGCGCCAGCGTGATGCGCGCCTCGGGCATGCCGATGCGCTCGACCAGCTCCCACGTTGCCTGCGCGACCATGATCGCGCGCGGATCGGCGTTCCCGATGTCCTCGCTGGCCAGGATCGCCATGCGGCGAGCGATGAATCGCGGATCCTCCCCCGCGTCGAGCATCCGCGCCAGCCAGTACAGCCCCGCGTCAGGATCGCTGGCACGCAGACTCTTGATGAACGCGCTGGCGCAGTCGTAGTGCTCGTCGCCCGTCTGGTCGTACGCCGCGGCCTTGAGTTGAATCGAGTCCTGCGCCGCGGCAAGATCGATCTCGATCATCCCGCCATCGGCGTGCGCCGGGTGCGAGAGCACCGCGACCTCTAGCGCTGTCAGAGCACGCCGCGCATCACCGTCGCTGAGTTTCGCCCACGCGCTCAGAGCATCATCGCTGACGCGCACATCGCGCTGGCCATAGCCGCGCTCCTTGTCCGCCAAGGCGCGGCGGAGCACCGCGATGATGTCCTCGGTGCTCAGCGGTTCGAGGCGCAGCAGTGTCGATCGCGACACCAGCGCGCTGTTGACGCTGAGCAGCGGGTTCTCCGTCGTCGCGCCGATGAGCGTCAGTGTTCCACGCTCGACCGCCGCCAGCAGCACGTCCTGCTGCGCCCGGCTGAAGCGGTGCACCTCATCGAGAAAGAGCACGGTGCGCTCCGCCGGGTCGCCCTCCAGCGCCCGTTCGGCCTCGTCGATGACCTCGCGCACGCGTGCGACACCCACCCCCGCGGCGTTCTCGCTGATGAAGCGACGCTTCGTGCTCGCCGCGATCACTCCCGCGAGCGTCGTCTTGCCCGTCCCGGGCGGCCCGTGCAGGATGATCGATCCGAGCGTGCCGGCCGTCACCAGCCGCCGCAGCAACTTGCCCGGCCCGAGGATGTGCCGCTGCCCGGCGATCTCGTCGAGCGTCGTGGGCCTCATGCGCACCGCCAGCGCTTGGACCCGCGCCCGCCGCTCCTCCCGCCGCGCTCGCCAGAGGTCGCTCATAGGGACGAGGGTACGGCCCATCCGCACCGTACTCAGCCCGATCGCGAGCACTCGCGGTGCCGCAAGTGCCCTCGCGGCTCAAAACGAGCCGACGGCTTTGGTTTCCCCATAGGTTTGCACGTGCTAACATCCGGCCCCGCATGATCCCCCTCTTGGCCAGTCTGTCGACCTTCGCGCTGCCTGTCGGCGCGGCCGCGCTCTGGCTGGTCTTCTGCTGGTGGTCTCAGCGCGTCGTTCACAACCCGCGCCGCGCGGGCGACATCGCCTCGGGGCTGGCTTGGCGGCTGGTCATCGTCTACGCGCGGCTGTTCCACTGGATGCGAATCGTCCACCGCAAGAACATCCCATCCGGCCCGGTCGTCAACGGGCGACCGATCGTCGTCGTCGCCAATCACACCGCCGGCGTCGACCCGCTGCTGATCCAGGCCGCGCTGCCGTTCTATGTGCGATGGATGATGGCGGCGGACATGCGGGCGGAGTCGCTCGAGGGTCTGTGGTCATTTCTCGAGGTCATCAGTATCGACCGCTCGGGCAAGGCGGACATGGCGGGCGTCCGTGCCGCGCTGGACACACTCGCCAACGGCAAGGCCCTGGGGATCTTTCCAGAAGGCCGCCTGCGCACCGCGCGGCATCAGTTGCACGAGTTCCTTCCCGGCGTAGGGCTCATCGTGTCGCGATCCGATGCGCTGGTGCTGCCCATCGTCATCACGGGCACGCCGATGATGGAGTCGTCGTGGGCAAGCCTCTGGACACCTTCGCCGGCGCGGGTGCGGGTCATGCCGTTGATCGACTTCAAGGCTGAAGGCATCCGCGCCGGGGGGATCGCCCCGGAGTTGCGCAAGCGTTATGTCCAGTGGCTCGCGGAAGATGGCGAGGCTGTGATTGATCCACCGCTTTTGGTGGGTGACAGTGGGCGGCCGTCGGTTTGAGCCTGGCAGGCTCCTTTTGAGGTTGTCTGTGACCTCGGGCCTTGCGGGCGGGAAAACCCGTGTGGCGGATCGCCCGGTTGGGCTCGGTGCCGAGTGGCCGATCGTCAGGGGTGGTGTAGATTTCGAACCTCAAAGGGGTCTTCGGGCGCGAAGCGTTCGAAGCGTGTTTCCGGACCTTCTCCAGACTGTGAGCGCTGATGTCCGAGTTGTTTGCCGGTATCTCATCGCGGGTACTCGCTTGTGTCGCTGGTGCCGCGGCGGCGGTTGGGGGGCTCTGCGCGTCGGTGGCGTCCGCGTCGGGGCTGACGCGTGAGCAAGTGCTTGTGGTCTACGACAGCCGAATTCCCGATTCGCGCGCCGTCGCCGAGTACTACGCCGGGTCGGCGGCGGTACCCGGGGGTTCGGGGACGTTTGCCGGCACGCGCCGCGGGGTGCGGGTGATGAACCTCGCCACCGCGCCGGGCAGTCCGGCGGTCGTGCCCGGGCCGGATGTGGACTACAACGAGTTCACGACGCGGCTGCGCAATCCGATCCGTGCGTGGCTGTCGGCCAACGACCCGCAGCGCACGATCCGCTGCATCGTGCTGACCAAGGGTCTTTCGCACCGGATCTGGGAGACGAACTACCCGGGAGAGGTTCCCACGCAGGCCGCGTCGCGGTTCAACGGCGGGATCTACTGCTCGGCGAGCGTGGATAGCGAACTGGTGTTTCTGACGCAGGACCTGGGCGGCACGACCAACACCGCCGCGGGGACGCGTTCGACTGGCGGAATCGTCAATCCGTACTACCGGCAGACGCTGCCGATCAACTCGTGGTCGACGGTGGCCATCGCCACCACGAAGAACTTCGGCGTGCCGACATCGAGTCTGCAGGTCGGCTCTGGGCAGATCTGGTCGGGCGTGGCGAACAACTTTGACGTCAACGGGTTTGCGCAGACGCAGACCTCGCCGGGGGACATGTACCTGGTTGTGCGGCTGGATGCGCCAACGGTCGCGGACGTGTACGCGATGCTCGACCGCGCGGTGCTGTCGCCCGGCGGCACGCCGGTGGATACCGATACCGTCGGCGTGATTCTGGATGAGAGCACCTCCAACGGCGTGATCGACACCGCGAGCAACAGCGAGTTTGACAACCGCAACATCGCGTTTACGTTCGGGCTGCTGAACATCCGCGGCGGCGATGACTACGAGCAGACGCGGTATCTGCTCGCGGGTGTGAACGGCACGGGCACGTCTGCGCCGGCCGATGGCAACCCGGGTGCGCCGGAGCGCCGATACGCCCCGAGCAGCGTGCGCTACAACGCGGTGGGTGCCGCGGTGACGGACTTCCTCGTCGGCCCGCGGATCACGTATCCGGGGACGAGCCTGAGCCAGATCATCTCCGCGCCGATCATCCTGCTCGCGACGCTCGGGGCCAATCACGGCAACACGCCCGGCAACTCGGGCACGACGTACGCGGGGAGTTTCAATTACGCCGATGGTGCGGTGTTCAACTCCATCGAGAGTTACAACGGGCGGCAGTTCGGCACCGTTCCGGCGCCGACGGCGATCCAGGGGCAACTCCAGCAGGAGCAGGTTGCGGACTTCATCGCCGCGGGCGGGACGTTCGGCGTGGGCACGGTGTGGGAGCCCTTCGCGGAGTTTGCGACCGACAATCTGCCGATCGCGCGGAGCTTCCTGTCCGGCAACCTGACATGGGCCGAGGCGGCGTACACGGCGATTCCGCTGGTGAGCTGGCAGCAGGTGGTCATCGGCGACCCGCTGGGCCGACACATCCGCTCGCGCGAGGACGCCAACAGCGACGGTGCGATCGGGATCGAGGACATGTACGTCTGGCGGACCGCCACGAGCGACATCACGCGCGACGGCACGGTGACTGTCGCGGATGCGAATGCGCTGGAGGCGGGTGTGCGGGCGTCGCGCGATACGGACATGCGCGGCCGCCAGCGACGCTGATCGCCGCGAGGAGCATGTTCGAGCCGCACGGGCGATCGTCAGACCGGCTTCCAGCCGAAGGGGCGGTAGGTGTTCTCGAACGTGCCATCGTCGAAGAGATCAATGAGCGTGTAGCCGCTCTGGGCCCGAGCCGGGCGCGTGGCGGGGTCCGGGTCGCCGGGCTGCATCCGGCCGCGTGAGCGTTCGATGTTCGCCTCGCGCGTGCGCCACCATCCGCCGCTGACCGCGCCGTTGCAGACGTAGGTCACGCCCTCGTACTCGATGCGGTCCAGGGTGTGGATGTGACCGCTGACGCAGAGGCGGACATTCGGGTGCGCGCGGAGCAGTTCGAGGATCCTCAGCACATCCATCATCATCGCGCCGCGGCCAAGGACCAGGCCCTCGGCGCGATGACGCGCATCGACCGCGACCATCGAGATCGAAAGGATCGGGATGTGCGTGACGATCATCACGTGCGAACCTTCGGCACCTGAGGCCTTGAGCTCGCCCGCGAACCACTCGAACTGCTCGTCATCGAGCCGGCCTTCGTACGTGTTCTCGCGGGGCGAGATGGTGTCAAGCAGCACGACGCGCCAGGATGGCGTGCCTCGGGGCGTGCGGCCGAGCGTGAATGAGGAGTAGGTGCGAGAGGCCTGTTGAATGTCCAGCGCCCAGCGCTTGCCCCAGAGAGGCTCGTTGCCCGTGCTCTTGCTGGCGGCCTTGTCCCAGCCCCAGATGTCATGGTTGCCCAGGCAGTAGTGCGTGGGGATGGGGCCGAGCGCGGCGGTGGCCTTGGTCCAGAGGCTCCAGAGTTCGCGCGTGCGCTGCTCGGTCTGGTCCATCGAGTGCATGATCATGTCGCCGCCGAAGATCACGCGATCCGGGCGATCACGCTCGGCGTTGACCGCGGCCATCGCGGCGGCGACGCCCTCGACGGCGTTGAACTCCGGCCGGATGTGCGAGTCGGTGAAGTGACAGAGGCGCGAGACGCGACGGCGTGCGCTGGGGGGGGCGGAACCTTGGGCCGAAGCGCTGGCGCCCGTGGCCGCACAACCACCAAGCCCCAGCCCGCCCGCGGCGAGGGCCGCGGCACCGAGCCCGGCACCGAGCAGCACGCCGCGGCGGGAGATGTTCGCGGCGTTCTCGAGGGCCTGACGGTGGAGGGTGTCGCTCATGGTGGGTGCTCCGAACGGTGGGAGGGTTGGGCGGCGGGAAGTGGACGGAGATGGTGAGATCAACGCTGGTACAGAGAGCGTACAGCATGATTCGGTCGTCGTGATGCGCAGGGCGGATCTGAACACGATCTTGAGCGAGACGGTGAACAGACGCGGCGACACGGGGTAGCATCGAGCATGGGGCCAGCCGAGGTGAACCCGGGTTCGAACGATGATCCGCGACCGCGGGCCAAGTCCGGGGTGACTCAGGACGATGGGTTGTCTGCCGCACGACACCTGCTCGATCGCAAGGGCACGATTGTTGAGACACTCGAGTGTGTGAAGTGTCGCTATGAGTTGCGCGGATTACCGAGCGACGGGCATTGCCCCGAGTGCGGGCTGCCCATCGCGACGACGATTGCGAATCTGGAGTTCGGTGAGCGGCCGATGTTCCATCGTGGGCAGCCGCTGAGTGGGCATGAGCGACGCCGCGCGATCCGAGCGCTCACCGTGCTGACAGCGTTTATGGCGGGAACGTGGATATCGGCGATTGTTTCGACAGGCGTCCTGATTCTGGCCGCGGCCGAGTCGCGGCACTCTGGCTTTCAGTGGGTGGTCATGGTTGTGGTGCCGACGCTCGCGGCGCTGCGGACGGGACGGCTGATGGGCAGTTGGATGCTCAGCGGCACCGCGGGCCGCGGCGAGACCGGTGCTGCCCGGACGTTCGCGTGCAGGAGTCTGCGGGCGAGTGTGATCGCGCAGGCCATCGCGATGTGGCTGCCGATCGGCGTGTGGCTCTGGAGTTCGATCAGCAGTATGCGTGCGGGGGCGATGCTGTCGGACGGGGGATATGTGCTGTCGAGTGCGCTAGTTGCGGCGGCGATCGGCGTGACCATGATCGCGGTGTGCTTTGACTTCTTCGCGACGATGAACCTTGTCGGCCCAATCGCGGCGTGCGTGCCGGCACCGGAGCTGGCGAGGCGCGCCGGGCAGTACATCTATCTTCTGCCGACCATGGCGGTGGTCTTTACGGCGATTCCGATCGGCGGTCCGCTGATCGCGATGATTTTGTATTGGATTCTGCTTGTGGATGTGCGGTCGGCGCTGAAGGACGAGAGAATCGCTGACAGACTCGAGCGCAGTTTCATTCAGATCTGATCCATGCCGCTGTGACACGAACATTGGCTCCGGATACTGTCAAGCTGCGAGATGCGCTCGCGCAGTCGAGGCCTGTCAGGCTTGCGATCGGCTCAGGACACTCATGATGTGTTGCACGGAGGAATGATGATCGAGAGCAGCCCATCAGTATCGATCAATGCTGTGTCCGAGGCCAAGCTCTGCATCCGGTGCGCGTACAGCCTCGTCGGCCTGCCGCTTGAGGGTAAGTGCCCCGAGTGCGGCTTGCCCGTGCAGGATTCGCTGCGCGGAATCTTGCTGCGCTTCGCTTCCTTGAGGTACCGCGAGGGGATTGCTTTCGGTTCGAGCCTGTTTCGGAGTGCGCTGGTCCTCGATGGTGTTCTCGTGATCGCCACGGTCGTCTGGCTTGTGCCCGGGCTCGGGAGCATCTTGAACTTCGATCATCAGCAGATCGTCTGGGCATTGGTTCGGCTCATCGCGGCGGTTCTGGCGGCGGTCGGGTGTCTCGCCCTGACCACTCGCGATCCCGGGCTTGCCATGCGCGAGAGCCGCTGGTGCGCCCGCCGCGTCCTGCGAGTCGCGGCTGTGGCGCTGCTGGCGACTGAGGTGCTGATCTTCGCACAATCGCTGCTGCTCCTGAGCGGCATGATGATGGACGTGTTCAACACGAACCCCGGTCTCTATTTCGCGATCGCCTATGGGATGAACGCTCTGTTTGCTGTGAGCACGATCGTCGTTCTCGCGGCCAGCCTGCGCTATATCGGCTGGCTATTCGAGCGTGTGCCCGATCAGGCTCGGCAGATGGCTTCGCGGCGTCTTGCGTGGGTGCTGCCGGTGGTTCTTGTTATCGGGGCGATTGTCGGCGTGTTCGGGCCTGGGCTCGTGCTTCGAGGCCTTGGAAGCGTCAGGTTCGAGGAGTGGCAGCTGGCCCAGTTCATCGGGAGGGCGTTGCTCGGTTCTGTGCAGGTGGCGATCGCCTTTCTACAGTGGCGGCTTCTGGGCAGCATTCGCCGCGAGCTTGAGGCGTAGCCCGTTGCCGGGACCGGCGGGCTTCAAGGGGGCGTAGGCGGCGGTGGGGCATGACGCCGTGGGGCATTGTTCGTTCATCACTTTTCCGGGACACCCATGTTTACTCCGGTTGCTTCCGAACGAACGAACGGTGATTCTTCGACAGACGTTCTCGCCGCGTCGCATCGCTGCCACCGGTGCACGTACGACCTTGTCGGGCTGCCCCTTGGGGGCAAGTGTCCCGAGTGCGGCACGGAGATCGCCGAGTCTGTCCGCTCTGGTTTGCTGGTCGATTCGTCGCGTAAGTATGTTCGTACGATCGCTGGCGGCATTCTTTGCTTGCAGTTCTCGGCATTGGCGGGAATTGTCGTCTTCGGGTTGATGGCCGTCGGCATTGTTTTTGCGATCATGTTGGGGATCGCCCAACTGCTCGACCGCTTCCTCGCTTCGCCGAGGGCTACCGGTAATTCGTCCGTTTCGATCGAGGCGTTGCTTGCGGTCGGACTTGTGGTAATGGCCGCTCTCTCCGTCGCGAGCTGCTTTGGCTCGTTCCTGTTTACGACTCGCGATTCGGATGGAGTCGAGACGCGGTCCAGCGCTCGGGATCGCATCATCGTTCGAGTGATCGCGAGCGTGCAGTGTGCCGTCAACCTGTTGGTCCTGAGCACTCCGATTCTTGGGGAAAGTGCTCTGGAGTCACTCGGCGGCTTCTTCGTCTATCTGATGGCGCTCTCGCTGCTGCTTCAGCCGGTACAGGTCATCGCTGCAACCTCCCGGGCTGGCTGGCTGTTCTCGCGTATTCAGAGTTCTCGCGGGGTCGCTCGCGCGGACGTATGTTGTGCTTTTGCCGGTCGTGATGATCTTCGGCAGCATCGTGCTCATCGGGCCGCTGGTGGCGATGTTCATGCACTTCAGGCTGCTTTCGCGTCTGCGCTATGAGCTTGAGAGCGTCCTGGACCGCCGCGATGAGCCAACCGCCGACAGGGCAACTCGGCCCGCCTCGCCGTCGCGAGTCGACTTCCTGCCGCCGATGGAACAGGACCGGACCCCATGACGACCAGCCAGCCGCTACTCACCAACGACTTCTGTCTCGCATGCGGCAAGAGCATCGTTGGCCTCTCGCTCTCGAGCGTGTGTTCCGATTGCGGGCAGAGCGTCGAGGTGTCGGTGCGGACGCCGCTGCTGGCCCGCGGGTCTCCGTGCTATCGGCGGAGCGTGCTGCACGGGTGCGTGCTGCTGATCGCCACGTCCGTCGGTGCCGCGCTCGCGTGGGTGCTCTCGCCGAGCCTTCCGCCGCTGATCGCGTCGTTCATCTGCCCTGTGCTCGCGGTGCTCGGGCTGCTGGGCGTGCTCTCGCTCATGGCCGCCGACGGGGCCGCGCCCTTGCCTCGCGGGTTTGCGCGCCTGCGCCGACTCGCGGTCTCTCTCGGGTGGACGCATGTTGTCGTCGGCGTCGCGTGGGCGCTCGGGCACCTGGCGTTCGACGTGAGGAACGTCGGCACGCCGCGCGGCCCGAGGCTGTCGGAGATCGAGATCGCGGTTGAGTTCCTGCCGATCGTTTCGTTTGTGTTCACGTGCGTGCAGGGAGCGATCACGCTTGTGTGGGCGCGGTGGCTTGCGCGGCGGGTTCCCGATCGCGCGCTGGACATCAGCGCTCCGCGAATGGCCGCGATCATGGTGATTCTCGCCGTCGCGGGGGCGGGGTTGTCGTTCCTGGGTGTGTTCGCGATGATGACCTATGGGTCATGGCTCGCCGCGCTGCGACGGAGCATCATCAGCGGCCCGAGAAGTCTGGATCCTGGGTTGGGCGTCGCGCGTGCGGCGGCGCCACGGGCCGCGGGCAATATCTCTTGCCGGAAGTGTGGTTACAGCCTCGTGGGCCTGACATCGCATGATGTGTGCCCGGAGTGCGCGGAGCCCGTCGCGACATCGATGAGTGCCGCGTGGGCGTTCCGGGCGACACCTCGGGTGATCCGTCAGCTTCATCGCGGGCTTGGCATGATGAGGATCGCGGTCATGATGACGCCGCTGGTTCTGATCTTCTCGGTGTGTTTGGGGTTGATGGTGGAGGACTCATTCGGCTTGAATGGCTCCGGCTTTGCGGCCTTCTGGCTCACGCTTCTGGTGTTCGACGCCTTCTGCTTCGCGAGCGTTTCGATCATGAACGTCACTTCGCCGGGTGCTCCGGATCGAGATTCGCCCGCGGGGCACCTCGGCACCGCGCTCTTTGGCACCGCGTGGAACATGGCCGCGAGTGTGCTGATGTTCATTCTGGCATTCTTTACGAGCTTCGAGCCGAACGTGGGATTTATCCCGCCCGTTTTCTTTGTGGCGGTCTTCTCGGTTCTTGCCGTTCCGTTCTGGGTGATCGGTCTGCTGATCCAGTTTCTGGCTATGCAGAAGGTACTGGCCAAGATCGCGACCGCGTTTGGGTCCGAGGCGCTGGCCACGCAGGTTCGGTGGCAGCGGGTGCGGCTGCCGATCATCTTTGTAGTGGGCGCGCCGCTGGCGGGCATCGGGCCGATCTTCGCGTGTCTGAGGTACGCGTCGTCGTTGGGCCTGGCGCGTTCGGTGCTCGCCGAGGCGCTGTCCGGAACGCGGGGCAGGGCGACTGGCACGAGCGCTTGAGTGCGGCCGCGACTCGCCGCGCGAATCCGTCCGCGTCGGCGCTTGCATGACGCTCGCACCGCACTACACTTGATCCGGGGAACCAACGCCCCTCGGCGCGCGGCCGGCCTGACAAGCGCAGCACTCAGGCTCGGCACACTGAATCCGCTCAGCAATCGCGACGATCTTCCTGTTGTTCCTCACCCCCCGAGCGCACCTCGGCCGGGGCCGCTTGATTGCTCGCGTTTGTTCAGGCCTCCGTCATCGATTCACGTCTGTGCCCGCCTGGTTTGTCGTTGCCCTTCGCGTCCTCGCACACTCGCCTTTCGTCCGGAACTCCGATCCATGGCCACCATTTCCTCGGTTAAGAACGCCTTCCTGCAGGGTCGCTGGACGCCCGAGGACGCCTCACGTCTCTACGGCATTGCCGACTGGGGCAAGGGCTACATCGGCGTGAACAACGCCGGGCACGTCACCGTGCTGCCAACCAAGGACCCCGCCCGCCAGATCGACCTGCACGAGGTCATTCAGGGTCTGAAGGAGCGCGGGATTCATACCCCCGTCCTGCTCCGCTTCAACGACATCCTCGAGCACCGCCTGCGCGAGATCCGCAAGGCCTTTGACGACGCCATGGCCGATCAGGCGTATGTCGGCGGCTACTCCTGCGTGTACCCGATCAAGGTCAATCAGCAGCGCCATGTCTGCGAGCAGATCGCCAATCTGGCTGTCGAGCTCAACTTCGGGCTTGAGGCCGGCAGCAAGCCCGAGCTCCTGGCCGTGCTGGGCCTCTCGGCCACCGCGGGCGGGCCCGGTGTCAACGGGATGCCGATCATCTGCAACGGGTTCAAGGACTCGGAGTTCATCGAGACCTGCGTGCTGGCCACCAAGCTCGGGCGCAACATCCTGCCCGTGGTCGAGAAGTTCAGCGAGCTCGAACTCATCGTCAAGCACGCCAAGCAGTACAACGTTCGCCCCCGCATCGGCATCCGCGTGAAGCTCTCCAGCCGCGGGGCGGGGCGGTGGGAGTCCTCCGCGGGTGTTCGCAGCAAGTTCGGCCTGTTCGTGTCGGAGGTTCTCCAGGCCGTGGAGTACCTCAAGGCCCACGACATGCTCGATTGCCTGAATCTGCTGCACTGCCACGTGGGCAGCCAGTTGTACGACATCCGCGTGCTGAAGAACGCGATCAACGAGCTCACGCACATCTACTGCGAACTGCACCGCCTCGGGGCGGGCGTGACGATGCTCGACATCGGCGGCGGCATGGGCGTCGACTACGACGGTTCTCAGTCGGCCTGGTCCAGCAGCATCAACTACTCGGTGCAGGAGTACGCCGCGGACGTGGTCTATCGCGTCAAGAGCGTCTGCGACGACGCGAAGGTGCCGCACCCGCTGATCGTCAGCGAGTCGGGGCGTGCGATGGTCGCGTACTCGTCGATTCTCGTGCTGGATGTGCTGGGCACGAGCCGGTTCGAGGCCAACCCCGACATGCCGGCGATCGAGAAGGCCATGAAGGCCGAGACCGAGGTGCCCCAGCCCGTGCTCGACCTGTTGGATACGTATCGCTCGATGACCGACCGCAATCTGCTGGAGGCCTACCACGACTCGACGCAGGCCCGCGATGAAGCCATGAGCCTGTTCAGCCTGGGATACATGAGCCTGCCGATGCGTGCCGCGGTGGAGCAACTCTTCTGGGCCATCAGCCACAAACTCCTGGAGCGCGCCGCCAAGAAGGGCGAGTTGCCGGAGGAGTTCGAGTCCCTGCCCGAGAGCCTCAGCGACATCTACTTCTGCAACTTCTCGCTCTTTCAGTCCATGCCGGACTCGTGGGCCATCGACCAGCTCTTCCCCATCGCGCCGATCCACCGGCTGAACGAAGAGCCGCAGCGTCGCGGCATTCTCTCGGACATCACGTGCGATTCCGACGGCAAGGTCGACCACTTTGTCGACAAGCGCGTGGACAAGAAGTCTCTGGAGCTTCACGAACTCCGCGAGGCGGCGCCCGATCCGCTGGCCGCCAGCAGTCTTCCCAAGGGCCACGGCCACGAGCCGTACTACCTGGGCGTGTTCCTGCTTGGCGCGTACCAGGAGATTCTGGGCGATCTGCACAACCTCCTCGGCGACACGCACGCCGTGCACATCTCGCTGGACTCCAGCAACCACTGGGAGATCGACGAGGTCATCGAGGGCGACACGGTCGAAGAGGTGCTCTCGTATGTTCAGTACGACGTCGCGGACCTCAAGCGCGCGATGCGCCAGGACATCGAGGCCGCATGCCGCCAGGGTCGACTGACCTTCGCCGAGGGCAAGAGCCTGCTCAAGTACTACGACGATGGGCTTGAGGGGTACACGTACCTCGAGGAGTAAAGCGCGAATGTCCGAGGGAGAGGGAAGGGCGATGGAGCCGAAGCAGGACTCGGGAAGGCCGGAGTATCGCTTCTCCTGGACGTATTCGCGCGAGGAGATCGCCGCTATCTGGTGGGAACTCCACGATGGCAGCCCGGAGGTCCGATCCCAGCGGCGGCAGGCTCGCTCGGATGTGCTGATGGGCTCTCTCGGCGCGGTGTTCTTTCTGTGTTCCGCGGGCGTGATCGGTGTGTCGGCATACTCGGGTGGCTCTCGCCAGGTCGCCGACTACTGGCCCAGCGTCGCGGGCGTGATCATGTTCGTGGTGCTGATCCATCTGGTCATGAAGCGGTGGCGACCGTTCTCGAAGTCGCGGCTGCGTCTGAGGGCCGACGCGTTCACAAGCGACTTCCAGGCCACCATCGGCGCCGGCGAGGTTGTCGCGGCGATCACCCCGGCGGATGTATGGGTTCGGACGAACGACAGCGAGCGCAGGGTGACGTGGTCCGGTGTTGCGCACGTCTTCCATACACCCTCGGCGGTGCTGCTTTTCAGTCCGCTCAATGAGTGGCTTATTTGTCTGCCGCGGCGGGTGATCGACCCGCAGAAGGACAGGCTCATCGAGTCTGACCTCGCGCGCTGGCAAGCTCTCGCCCGTCACCATCGCATCGTCAAGCACCTAGTCGGCTCAACGCTGCGATGCCTGCGCTGCGGATACGACCTCAAGGGCGTCGCGAAGCCCGTCTGCCCCGAGTGCGGCAAGGAAGTTCGCCACGAAGAGTACTTCCGCTGATGCGATCCGCGCTCCGGCGATCGGCGTGACACGCGCCGGTCGACCGAGTACCGCGCGCTCGCCTCCGCGGGTCACTCCGGCTTGACCATGTTCTTGCCGTCGCGAGCATCTTCGGGCATGGGCTGCTCCGGCGCGGGCTTGGCCTGAGCCATGGCCACGAGCCGCTCCGCCGCGGCCTTGACGACCGGATCCTCCGTGACCTCCGCGGCACGCGAGAAGCGGCGCGTGCGCACCGCGACATCGGGCTCCAGCGGGTTGCCCTCGAGCCGCACGCCCTTGATGGTGACGTAGTCGCTCATGGGCACCTTCATCTGGAAGCCGCTTTCCAGCCGCATGTAGCTGCTGACCAGCACCGCGCCGGCGGTGGGGGTGCCCACCAGCGGCGCATCGCGCAGCTCGCGCATGGCCGCGGCGAAGATCTCGCTGGCGCTGGCCGAACCGCCGTTGATGAGCACGGCCACGCGGCCCTCATACGGCTTGAACGCCCCGCGCCGAGCGGTCATCTTGCGGCCGCCGCCCCATTCGACGATCGCGTTCAGATCCGTCGTGTCCTTTCCCGTTTCCTGCGCAAAGCGCTCGGCTGTGCGCGACGAGATGCTCGTCCCGACAACCGTGCCGCCCGGGAGCAGGCAGCCGAGGAAGTGCGTGAGGTTCGTCACCGCGCCGCCGCCGTTGCTGCGCAGGTCGATGATCAGGTTCTCGTACCCCTTGGCCCGCGTGATGAGCCGCTCAACGGCGCGCGGGTCATACCCGGCGCTGAAGGTCGGGATGTACAGCACGGCGGTCTTGCTGTCGAGTTCCTTGAGCGTGTCGGGCTCACGCGTGGAGATCGTCGCGCGTGTCACCTCGATGTCCTCTTCCTTGCCGGCGTTTTCGTGCCCCTCGCCGCGGAGCACGGTGAGCTTCACCACGCTGCCCTCTTCGCCGCGGATCTGCGACGGGTCGGTCAACTGCTGGCCATCGACCTTGACGATCGTGTCACCGGCCTTGAGCCCCGCGGCCTGCGCGGGCGAGCCTTCGATCACCTCGTTGACCCGCAGCCCCTGCTCGTACCCGTCGCCGCGATGGCGGATCCCGATGCCCACGAAACTCGTGCGGTTGATCTGCTCGGCCTGCCGCGGGGTGACCAGATCGATGTGCGAGATCCCGAACTCGTTGAGCGCCCGATTGACGACCATCGTGAACTCGGGCACCGTCGCGGCGCGGTCGATCCGCTCGCGATACTTGTCGAGCATCACCGGCCACTTCTTGAAGTCCACACCCGCGGCGAAGGCGCGCTGCTCGATGAGCCGTTCGGCGCCTCGCAGAATCGACTCCTTCTCCTCGGCGCTGATGGGCTGGGCCAGCGTGCGACCCGCGAAGGTCATCACCGCGAGGACCGCCAGAAGCAGCGTCGCCGCCCGAGCTGCACTCAAGATGCGAGTCAGCAGGGCGTTCCCAAACACCACGGAGTTTCTCGGGTTCATGGTCAGATGTACGCCCGCCACGCCCGCCAGTTGCGGCCGGATGCCCTCGAACACGCCACGCCGACCCCAAGGAGGCCGCCGGTGGCTCCCGAGGGGCCCTCGGTGTGCGAATGAACGCCGAACAGGCGTCACGGGTAGAAGATGCGGCGGCTGGGCATCTGCTTTGGGTGTCGGGCGGGATTGGCCATCTCTGACGCGTAACCTCCCGTGTATGCCGAACTTCGTCGAGCGCTGGCGTGCCGAGCCGCTCGCGCCCCCTCCCGGCGCGGCGGCGGCTCCCGCGCCGCTGGAGGCCCTGACATTCTGGCCCTCGGATGTGCCCTTGGCCGCGTGGCTCAGTCGCGATGCGATCGCCCCGCCATCGAACGCGGATGCTGATGAGCTGGCTACCTGGCTCGGTCCGTGGTCGTTCTTCGCCCCCTCATCGCCGGATGCTTGGATCGTCGGCGAGCCGGCGCTCGGTCGACTGCGCGATCAGATCGTCGCGCCGGTGCGCGCGGACGTGCCCGCGACAGGGCGGCAGACCGGTGTTTATCGCGCGGCGATGATTCCCCCCGCGCCGATGTTCCTCGTGTGCGCGTACACCGTCGGCGGGCACTTTGAGCCCCGCGCCGCGAGCCCGACCACGAGCGAGCCGCTCCGCGGCGTCTCGCTGCTGAGCCCGCCCTGGTTGCTGGCCCATCGCGCCGGCCCATCGCCGTCATGGTGGTGTCTTGGCCCTGGCGCGGGAGCGATCGAGGCGGCGCGCAGCGCGTTTGCGCGTCTCTGCACGCCGTCGACCGATGCCGCGACGCGATTCGAGCTCTCGCCCCTTTGTCCCGAGCCCGATCGCGCGCACGCGCAGCGTCGGTACATCAACGCCGTGCGCGCCGCGCTCGCACGGATCGACGCGGGCGACGTCTATCAGGTCAACCTCGCGCACCGCCTGACCGCATCACTCTCCGGCTCGCCCCGAGCGCTGGCCCGCGCCTGGTTCGCCGCGGCAACGCCCCGATACCCGGCGTACGCCGACCTGCCCGATCGCACGCTGATCTCCGCGAGCCCGGAGCTTTTCCTGCACATCGACGCGACAACCGCCCGTGCCCGCACGCGACCGATGAAGGGCACGCGGCCGCGCTCGCGTGCCGAGGATGCGGCGTCCGCCGAACTGCGCGCTAGCGAAAAGGAGAACGCCGAGCTGAACATGATCGTGGACCTCATGCGCAACGACCTTGGCAGGCTGAGCATTCCGGGATCGGTTGTCGTTGAGCGCCCGCGCGATATCGAGGCTCACGGCTCCGCGCACGCCGGGGGCGTTCTGCAAGCCACGGCCACCGTCGCGTCAACACTCGAGCCCGGGACATCGCTCGAGCGTGTTCTCGCGTCGACGTTTCCGCCCGGCAGCGTGACCGGTGCGCCGAAGATCAGCGCCATGCGAATCATCGCCGAACTCGAGACCGCATCGCGGGAGCAGTACTGCGGCTGCATGGGTCTGTTGTTGCCCGATGGCTCCGCGACGCTCAGCGTGGCCATCCGCACCGCGATCCTTCCGAGTGAGCCCGCCGCGGCGGTGGCCGGCCCGCGCGTGCTGCACTATTCGGTCGGCGCGGGCATCGTCGCCGACAGCGAACCTCATACCGAGTGGGCCGAGACGCTCGTCAAGGCCGCGACGCTACGGTCGCTCTCGGGTGGAGCGGACGAATTGGCCGAACCATCCACCCTCACGCCGAAGAAGCCGTCTGCCGCTCACGCATGAACACACCGAACCAACCGGAAAGCCCCGCGTCCTCCAGCCCAGCGGCCACCGATCGTGCGGATCGCGACGCCCGCGGCTACCGCCCCGATGCCGCGGGACGCGGCGCCCGCCTGCGCGCAGATGTGATCGACGTGACCATCGCGCGCCCGACAAGATCGCCCGCGAGTGCCGAGGTTGGCGATCGGTTCGAGGTGCTTCAACTCCAGCGCACGCGAGATCCGCTCAAGGGCACGTGGCAGCCGGTCATGGGCCACATCGATGGCCAGGAGTCCGCCACCGCCGCCGCGATGCGCGAGGCTCGAGAGGAGGTCGGCCTGAACATCGCCGACCCGGCCGCGTGCGCCGCGTTCTGGGCGCTGGAGCAGGTGCACCCGTACTTCATCTCGGCGATCGATTGCGTGGTTCTCTCGCCCCGATTCCTGGCGCTGGTCGCGCCGGACTGGACGCCGTCGTTGAACCATGAGCACGCCGCGCACCGCTGGGTGCTTCTGCGTGATGCATCGCGGTCGAGCACATGGCCCGGTCAGCGCGCATCGCTGGCGGAGGTCGCGACCCTGCTGGCCGGCGACTCGATCGAGGGCCCGTGGCTCAGGATCGATCCTGCGAAAATCACGATCGCCTGACCGTCCGCCAGTTCACGTCGTGCTGCGTCCTTCGGCTTACTGAGGATCGACCGCGCGCGGTTCAACCGGCGCGGGATCCACCGCACGCGGCTCGGCCGGCACTTCGTTCACCGCCGGCTGCGCGGTCGACGGCGTGCTGTGCCGCGTTCCAGCGCCGGGCAACTGATCGCGCAGCCGCTGCTCGCGTGCCCGGCGCTCCTCGGGGCTGAAGCCCGACGCATCGGCACGGTTCTCCATCAGCGTCACCGGCGGCACGCTGGCCTGCCCCACCGCCAGCGACTGATGGCCGGTGACCCGCCACGGCGAGAAACCGCCCAGCAGGTCCAGCCGGACCGCCTGATACAGCCGCGTGCCCCCGGCGTTGGACCCGATCGTGAGCACCGGGCGGATGATCTCCACCTCGGCGTTGGCCCCGCGGATGAGCACGCGCGAAACGTGATAAGTCGGCAGCGTCGAATCGGGCCCGCTGTTGCTCGCCGTCGCCAACTGCGCACGGCCGCCGACGCGGCGCAACACGTCCTCCGCGACGTTCTGGCGGAGCATCGGCGGCAGATTGATCACCAGCGGCTCGTCGTACTCGCGTCCGAGTTCCGGGTTCGCAACGGGTGGGAATCGCCGGATCGTCCATCGCAGCGCCGTCGCCATCGCCTCGGGCGATGGGGCGACGTTCATGTCATCGCCCGCGCTGTCCCAGTTGTTGACCTCGGGCCAACTGCTGTAGCCGTGCCCCGCGCAGGCGGTCAGGAGCCCCGCGCCGATCATCAGCGCGCCCGCCGTCGCGAGCGAGAATGCCCGGGACACCGCCGCCCGACCGCGGCCGGGGCGATGCTGACGCGTGGTGGACGATCCGATGTTGAGCTCGCTGGTCATGGTTCTTTCCATCTTCGAGTCCGTTCGAACTTCGTCGGTCGCCGATGTCCTTTCGCTCGCCCGCACGACGCGCTCTGTCCGAGAACCGCGTTCGGGCCGTCGCTCATGCGACCGACCGCACTCAAGACTGTATGAACGGATACGCCTCCGCGTGAACCTACCATCGACTCCTGCCTCAGACTCTCTCCACGAAAGCCGAACGAAATGGCCAAACGGTCCTCCTCTCGTCCACGATCCTCGCCCGCTCCCGGCCCGATCGCGGCCCCCGCGGCCCGTAAGCGGGTCGTTGTTGGCATCAGCGGAGCATCCGGTGCTCAGTACGCGACGAGGCTCATCGAGCAACTGCTGACCCTCGGCCACGAGGTTCACCTTGTCGTCACCGAGTACGGCCGGCAACTGCTCTTTGACGAGCTCGATATCCGCACCCTGGCGCTGAAGGATCTCGTCCCGTCCCTTGCCGGCAAGGCGAAGGAGATCGAGAACGTTCGCCTGTTCATTCACCCGCACAAAGACGTCGGCGCGGTTATCGCCAGCGGCTCGTTCATGCACGACGGCATGGTCGTCGTTCCGTGCTCCAGCACGGCGCTCGGCTACATCGCCACCGGCTCGGGCTCCAACCTGCTCGCGCGAGCCGCGATGGTGACGCTCAAGGAGCGACGCCCCCTCATTATTGTTCACCGCGAGAGCCCGCTGAGTCTCATTGATATTCGCAATATGGAAGCGATCACCCTCTCCGGCGGCATCATCGCCCCGGCGAACCCCGGCTTCTATCTGCTCCCCGAAACGATCGACGATATCGTGGACTTCATCGTGGCCAAGTGTCTTGACCTGCTCAAGATCGAGCACACCCTCAAAAACCGCTGGGAAAGCCGAAGGAAGTCGATGACCCGATCCATGTCCACGCCGCCCGAGCAGTGATCGTGTCGGCTACCGCATCGCAGGGAAGCAATGCATTGAAAGGACGTCGCCGGACTCGGATGCCCGCGCCGTGCATCCTCTCCGTCATTCCTCTATTGATCTGACGATTCCTATGGATGTTATTACGCAGGTTGTTCTTGGCTCCGCGGCCGCTCAGGCCGCCTTCGGCCGCCGGCTTCCACGGTCGGCGTGGCTCATCGGCGGACTGGCCGGCTATCTCCCCGATGCCGACATCTTCATTCAGCCCCCGGGCGATCCGCTCGAAGGCTGGTTCTGGCACAGGCACTTCACGCACGGCATCGGCTTTGTCCCGCTTGGCGCACTTCTGGTCACGCTGCTGTTCATGCTCATCCCCTCGCTGCGCCGCGAGAAGGCGGCGGTCTTCGCCGCCGCAGGGGTGGGTATCCTCACCCACGCCCCGCTCGACGCCGCGACGACCTTTGGCACGCTCATCTACTGGCCGTTCTCCCTCGAGCGGATCAGTTGGGATCTCGTGGGCATCATCGATCCACTGGTCACTTTTCCGCTCATGCTGGGTCTGATCTGGTCCATCAAGCGATCGCGGTCCCGCGCCACGCCCCGCGCGATCGCCTCCACCCCCGAATCTGCTTCCCGGGCTCCGAGATCCATCCGCACCCCCGCCATCCTCGCCGTCGCGTGGGCGGTGTTCTACATCGGCGTTATCGGGTCCATCCAGCATGCCCGTGTCATGAGCGTTCAGGCCCAACTCGCGCAGGCCCGGGGCCACGTTTTCAGTGCCGACACGCCGCGACGTGCACTGCCTACACCGATCAACCTTGTGCTCTACCGCAGCGTGTACGTTCACAACGGGCGCGTGTACGCCGACCAGATCCGCGTTCCGTTCTTCGGCCAGCCGACAGTCTGGACCGGTTCGAGCACCCCGCTGCTCACCCGCGAGGATGCCCGTACCGACGGCCTGACCGACGCCCAGTTGGACTACTTCGAGAAGTGGATCTGGTTCAGCCAGAACTGGGTCGTCCGTCCCTCAAGCCTCGGCGACCCCGTTGGCACGCCCCGCGTTTACGCCGATGCCCGCTACGGCATGGTCCCCAACGAGTTCATGTCCATTTTCGCCCTTGAACTCCCTTCCGAGGAGATCCCGGTCGTCGCCCGGCTGGTCCGCAACATCAGCCTGCGGACGAGCCGATCGGGCGAACTGATCGACCTCATCCTGGGGCGAGATACCCGTCTGGTCCCGCTGGCACAGGCACTCGACGCGAGCCGTGCCGAGGCAACACCCCCTGAGGCCACCAAAGGCCCGACCCGAGGCGCCCCATGGCGACCTCTCCACATCCGGTCCCCAATCGTGGCCGGCCCCACCCGGGCTCGAATTCTGCCCGTCACGCCCTGACACGCCCGCGCCGGGCCGGGTATCCTTCCTCCCGACCTCGAATCCGGATCGAATCAGGAGTCCCGCCATGGCCAAGATGTTCTACACCCTCGAAGAGACCGCCGACAAGCTCGGCGTTACCGCCCAGCGTGTCAAGGAAATGGCCGCGTCCGGACAGCTCCAGGAGTTCCGCGACCGCGACAAGCTCGTCTTCAAGCGCGAGCAGGTCGACACGCTCTCCGGCGGCGGCGATGATGGCGGCGTGATCCCGCTGGCCGACTCGGGTGGCCCCATCGGCCTGGCCGACGACGCCCGCTCCGGCTCGGGCTCCAGCCCCGGCCTCGGCTCGCTCACCGACCCCGCCGCGAAGGAGCGTTCGGGGATCTCCATCTTCGAGGCCGATGAACTCGACGACACCGACCCCTCCGCACAGACCCAGGTCTCCAACACCCAGGTGCCGACGACGGGCATGGGGGATCTCGGCGGCTCCGGGTCCGGCCTGCTGGATCTGACCCGCCAGGGCGACGACACCGCCGCGGGTGCGAACCTGCTGGGGAACGTGTACGGCGATCAGGCCGGCGACTCGGGCGGCACCGGTCAGGGCCAGGCCCTCTTCGAGCCCGCGGGCGTCGCGAGCGATGTGGCGTCCGGCGGCGGCTCCGGCGGTGCGCCGGTCTTCTACGCGATGGGCGAGCAGGTTGACCCCACGTGGTCCGGCATCACCGGCGGTCTGGCCCTTGCGCTGGTCCTGGTCCTGGGCACGATGGTTGCCGTTACGACCATGGCGCTCTCCGGCGCCAGCGCCAGCCTGATCAACTCACTGGCCGGCAACCTCTGGATCATCGTCGGTGCGTTCGCCGCCGCGGCCGCGGTCTTTGCGGTTATCGGCATGCTCATCGGCAAGAAGAGCTGAGCAAACTCTGATCCGATCTCCCGCCCGACCGGCCCACCACCCGTCATGAGCCGCCCGATCAACGCCCATTCCGCGCTCGTCGATTCCCTGCGCCGGGTCATCATCCTCGGCTCGACGGGGTCGATCGGCACCCAGACGCTCGAAGTCCTCGAGCACCTCAACGCCCTTCACGCACAGGGCAAGTATCCGCACCGCTATCAGGTCGTGGGCCTTGCCGCTCGCAAGAACGCCGGCATGCTCATGCAGCAGGCCGAGCGGTGGCAGGTCAAGGACCTGGCCCTTGCCGAGTCCGGCACGGACGCTTCCAGCCCGCCGGGGACGTGGATCGGCCTCTCCCGTGTGAGTCTCCGCACCGGCCCCTCCGCCGCGGAGACCCTCGTCCGCGAGGTCCACTCGGACATCGTCGTGTCCTCGATGGTCGGCGCCTCGGGCCTTCCCGCGACGCTCGCGGCGGTGCAGTTGGGGCGCGACATCGCTCTGGCGAACAAGGAATCCCTCGTTGCCGCCGGAGCGCTGGTCATTCCCGCGGCCCGGGCCAGCGGGTCGCGGCTGCTCCCGGTCGACAGCGAGCACGCCGCCATCTGGCAGTGTCTCCAGGGCCTCACCAGCCCGGCCTCGGCCGCGAATCCGCTCTGCCCGCCGTGCCGGGTCGATTCGCAGGTCCGCCGCGTGATCCTCACGGCCTCCGGCGGCCCATTCCGCACGTGGAATCTCCAGCAGGCCTACGACGCGACTCCGGAGCAGGCCCTCAAGCACCCGACCTGGTCGATGGGCGCGAAGGTCACGATCGACTCGGCCAACCTGACGAACAAGGCCTTTGAAGTTCTCGAGGCCCACTGGCTCTTCGGCCTCGAGCCCGATCGCATCGGCGTGCTCATTCATCCGCAGAGCATCGTCCATTCGCTCGTCGAGTACGCCGATGGGTCGCTGATCGCCCAGCTCGGCCCGCCGGACATGCGCAGCCCGATTCAGTACGCCTTCACGTTCCCCGCGCGACCTGAGGGCTGCTCCCGCAGGCTGGACCTGATGAGCATGTCCAAACTCGAGTTCGAAACGCCCAGCCACGAGCGATTCCCGGCGCTCGCGCACGCCCAGCGCGTCATGACCCATGGCGGCACGGCGGGCAGCACCTTCAACGCCGCCAGCGAGGCGGCGGTCGAAGCGTTTCTCCAGCGGCAGATCCCCTTCGGACGGATCACCGAACTGGCCGGCGAGGCGCTGGACGCGCACCCCGCACGGGACGTCTTGTCGCTCGATGATGTTCTCCACGCCGATGCCGAGGCCCGCCGCTTCGTCCGCTCGCGCATCACGCGAAGCGTTGTCGGCGTCGCGGGGACGGCGTGAGCGCCCGCCCCGGCCCGGCCGATGCGCGACTGGCCCTTCTCCGCCGCGCCGTCGCCGCCCGCCCCACCGATCACAACGCCGCGTTCGAATTGGCCCTGCTCCTGATGGACGCGGGCCTGCCCGATCAGGCGGTCTTCCACCTCGACCGTGCGCGCTCGCTCGACCCGGCGAACATTCAGTACCGCGGCGAGTACACGCGTGCCCTGCTCGCCGCCGGCAAGTGGCAACTCGCGCTGCCGGAACTCGAGCGCCTGGCGATCGAGTGCCCGAACCTCCCGCCCGCATGGACGAACCTCTCGTTCGCGCTGCTCAGCGCCGGGCGAGTTGGCGAAGCCGAGAAAGCCTGCCGGCGAGCGCTGGAGCTCGATCCCGATTCGCCCACAGCCGCGGGCAACCTCGCGAACCTGCTGTGCCAGATGGCCCGCGCCGGCGAGGGCCTGCACGTCATCGACACGTTCCTATCGCGTCACCCGGGCGATGACTTCGCGCACGGTGCGCGGGCGTTCGTGAGCAATTACGCCGAGGATCTCTCGCCGGCGATCGTTCGCGCTGCGCACGAATCCCTCGCCCATGCCCGCCGCGGCGTGCTCGCGTCACGGGGCCTCGCGCCGACGCCGGCGCAATCGCCGCGGCCCCAGCGTCGCCCCGACTCGCCGCTGCGTGTCGGGATCGTCTCGCCCGATCTGCACGACCATCCCGTCGCGACGTTCCTTGCCGGCTTCCTGCGTGAGCACGACCGGGCCGCGCTGCACGTGACGCTCTATCACACGGGCGATCGCGCCGATCACATCACCGCCGCGCTCCGTGAGCTTGTGCCCTCGTGGGTTCAGGCTTCGGCGATGAGCGACCGCGACCTGGCCCAGCGAATCGCCCGCGACCGCATCGATGTGCTGCTGGATCTGGCCGGCAACACCGCCGCCAATCGTCTGAGCGTCTTCGCCCTGCGTCCGGCGCCGGTGCAGGTCACGGCCATCGGATATCCATCGACAACCGGCGAGCCCGCGATGGACTACCGCCTGGTCGATAGCATCACCGACCCGCCCGCGCACGACCATCACATCACCGAGCGTCCGCTTCGCGTCGATCCCTGTTTCCTCTGCTACACCCCGCCGCCGGACACGCATCCCGACGCCCCGCCGGTCTCCGCTGCGCCGATGCTTGCGACCGGCGCGCCGACCTTCGGCTCGTTCAACAACGTCGCCAAACTCTCGCGCCGATGCGTGCGCACCTGGGCGCAGGTTCTGCAGCGCGTTCCCCGCTCGCGCTTGCTGCTCAAGGCCCAGCGTCTGAGCGACCCGGGCGTGTCGGCTTCGGTCAACGCGCTCCTCGCCGAGGCCGGGATCGACCCCGCCCGCGTCGAACTTCTGCCGCCGACCGCCACGACGCGCGAGCATCTGGCCTCGTATGCGCTGATCGACATCGCGCTGGACACGTTCCCGTACAACGGCACGACAACGACCTGTGAAGCGTTGTTCATGGGTGTTCCCGTTGTCGCGCTGCTCGGCGATCGTCACGCCGCACGAGTCAGCGCCAGTCTGCTCAGCGCGGCGAATCAGCAGGATCTTGTCGCCGAGTCGCCAGAGCGCTTTGTCGAAATCGCCGTCTCCCTCGCGGCAGACGCCGCCGCGCTCGCGCATCGCCGCGCGTCGCTGCGATCGGCGCTTCTTGCCTCGCCGCTGTGCGATGCCCGTGCATACGCCCGCCGCCTCGGCGAGGCCCTCCGCCGCATCGCCGACGATGTTTCCAAGGATTCCTCCTCATGAGCGACGCCCAGCATCCATCCAGGGAGGCCATTGACCTTCTCACCGCGGGCCGTCCGCAAGCCGCCCGCGACCTGGCGCTGTCCATCGTCGCAACGATGCCCGACGACCCATTTGCCAACCTCGTCGCGGCGACAACGCTCTATACCAACAGCCAGTTCAGCACCGCCCTTCCCCATGCCCGACTGGCCGCCGAGGCCCGCCCGCGAGATGGAGACGCACTGGAGTGCTACTGCGCGACGCTCCGCGCCGTCGGCAGGCACGCCGATGCGCTCACCGTCGCACGCCAGTGGCGCGAGGCGGACCCCTCGTCGCGCCAGGCCGTGCAGGACATCATCGAGTGCCTTCAGCGGCTGGAGCGTCCATCGGAGATCATCTTCATCGTGCGCGAGGCGATGAAACAGTTCCCCGCCGATCTGCGTCTGGAGATCGCTCTGGCCGGCGCACTCATCGATCAGGGCCGCGCAAACGAGGGTGCGCGCATCCTCGATCAGGCCGTGCGTCGCGAGCCTCTGGCCGACAAGGTCGTCGGCTTCGCCGCGACGACCAGCAACTTCATCCATCCGGCCGATAAGCGCACCATCATCGCCGCCCACCGGCGTTTCGGCGAACTGCTGGATCGCCACGCGCCGCCGCCGAAGTTCGTCCACCTGCCGCCGCCGGAGAGCGAGCGAATCGACGCCGCCCGCTTCAAGGGCTCTGGCCGCGACGGTCGGCTGCGGATCGCGTTTCTTTCGGCGGACCTCCGCGACCATTCCGTGGCGTTCTTTCTCCGACCGATCCTCGAGCATCTCAGTCCCGACCGCTTCGAGACCCTGTGCTTCTACAACCATCTGGTCCGCGACGAGACCAACAAGCGCATCCGGGAACTGGTCCGCCCCGGCCCCGGTCGCGACGGCTTCTTCGACATCTACGGCATGCACTTCAACGAGCTCGCCACGCTCATCCACGCCGAGAGCCCCGACATTCTCTTCGATCTCAACGGCCTCTTCGAGGGCTGCCGCAGCGATGTGTTTCACCTCGCTCCCGCGCCGGTGCAGGCGACGTTCTGCGGCTATCCCAACACCACCGGCATGTCCCGCATCAACTGGCGCATCGTCGACTCGATCACCGATCCGCCCGGCACCGATGACCGCGCGCGCGAGCGACTGCTCCGACTGGACCCCTGCTTCCTCTGCTACCGCCCGCCCGAAGAGGCTCCCGACATCGCGCCGGAGCGTGATCCGCAGCAGCCCATCACGTTCGGCTCGTTCAATCGCGTGGTCAAGCTCAACGACGCCGTCATCCGCGTCTGGAGCGCCATCCTCAAGCGCGTTCCATCCTCGCGATTGCTGATCAAGTCCGGCGTGCTCGACGACCCGGCGACGCGGAGCGACTTTGCCGCCCGGTTCACCGCCGCGGGCGCGCCGCCGGGCAGCGTCGAGCTCGTCGGCCGGATCGCCGACCGCGCGGGTCACATGGGTCTGTACCGCCGCGTGGACATCGGGCTGGACACGTTCCCGTACGCCGGAACGACGACGACCTGCGAAGCGCTGTACATGGGCGTTCCGGTCGTCACACTCGCCGAGCCGCAGGCCATGCACGCGGCGCGTGTCGGCGCTTCGCTGCTCTCGGCGCTCAACCTGCCCGATCTCATCGCCACCAGCGAGAAGAAGTACATCGATGCCGCCGTCGCGCTGGCCGGCGATCGCCCGCGGCTGGCCGAGCTCCGCGCCGGCCTGCGACAGCGACTTCTGGCAAGTCCGCTCTGCGACGCCGCGGCGTACACGCGCCGCTTCGAGGCCGCGCTCGAGTCGATGTGGACCGACTGGTGTCACAGCGACAAGCCGCAAGGGCTGTCATCCTCGGGCGCACGCCGAGTCTGGCGCGGCTGGGGCGTCTACGAGAACCAGCGTCCGCGCCCCGGAGCATCCGCGTGATCCCGCACGATCATCACGCGCATTCCGCGATGCCCCCGGCTGCCGAGCCGCTCCCCGCGGGCGTGGCCAAGCTTCTCGACGACGCCCAGAGAGCGCTCGCACGCAAGCAGCCCGCCGTCGCCCGTGCCGCAGCGGAGCGCGCCGTTGCCATGCTCCCCGCGCGTGCCGAAACGCACGACACGCTCCGCAGCGTGTACCTCGCGCTTGGGCAACCCGACAAGGCACTTCCCGCCGCGCTCCGCGCCGCGGAACTCGCTCCCGATCATCCAGGCGTGCTCTCGTGCCTTGGGGATGTCCTTCTCGAACTCGGCCGCAAGGACGAGTCGCTCGACGCGTTCCGAAAGGCACTGGCACTCGAAGAGGCGAACCCGGACCGCTGGATCGATCTTGCCGCGGTCCTGCTCCGCCTCAATCGCCTCATCGATGCGCAGGAACTCCTCGAACGCGCGATCGCCAGGCACCCCGACAACCGCGCTCTGCCCTTCCGGCTCGCCGCGGCGTACATGGAGCAGGGCCGCAGCGACCTTGCCGCACGCCTTCTGGCTGATGCTCTGCTCACCGACCTGAGCGATCCGCAACTGGCCGGCTTCCTGTGCACCGTCAGCAACTACATGGACCCGCCCGACCGAGCGCAGATCATCGCGCGGCACCGCAACTTCGGCCGCATCGTCGACCTTCTGGACCGTCAGCCGAGACTGACCCACACGCTCCCTCCCGCTCGATCCGACGGCACCTTCCCGGGCCGCGGCCGCGATGGCCGCATTCGCGTCGGCTTCCTCTCGTCCGACCTTCGTTCGCACTCGGTGGCCTTCTTCGCCGAACCACTGCTCACCGCCTTGCCGGCCAATCGCTTCGAGGTCGCCGTCTTTGCGACCTCGCCCATCGAGGACGACACCACGCGTCGCCTCCGCGCCGCGATGCGCCGGCGAGATCCGCAGGCGCTCTGGGCCGGCGTCGCGCGGCACGATGGCGACGCGCTCGCCCGCGCCATCGCCGACGCGAAGATCGACATCCTGATCGAACTCAACGGTCTGACCGCCGGCAACCGCTACGACGCCCTGCGCTTCAAGCCCGCGCCGCTGATCATCACGTACCTCGGGTATCCCAACACCACAGGCCTCTCGGCGGTGGATCTGCGGATCGTCGACTCGATCACCGATCCGCCCGCGCCGCACGTGCCATCGAGCGATGCCGCCAGCACCGAGCGACTCGTGCGCATCGATCCGTGCTTCCTGTGCTACCACCCGCCGGCGATCGACGCGAACGCTCCGGACCTCGGCCTGCCCGATGCAGCACGCGACTCGGAAGATCCATCACTGCCCGCTGTCACATTCGCCTCCTTCAACACGCTGACCAAACTCGGCCAGACCTGCGTCGCGACGTGGAGCCGGGTGCTGCACGAAGTCCCCGGCTCGCGCCTGCTCATCAAGTCCGGCCCGCTCGGCGATGACCGCACCCGCGCCGCCACCGCCCAGCGCTTCGCCCAGCACGGCATCGATCCGTCGCGCCTCGTGCTCCGCGGGTTCAACACGACCACGCGCGATCACCTTTCCGAGTATCGCCGCGTCGATATCGCGCTGGACACCTTTCCGTACGCCGGCACCACGACCACGTGCGAAGCGCTGCTCATGGGCGTGCCCGTCGTGTCCCTCTGCCCGCCCGATGCCCTCCACGCCACGCGCGTCGGCGGCTCGCTGCTGGCGCAGGTCAACCTCTCCGACCTTGCCGCGCCAACCCCTGACGCCTTCGTCCGCACCGCCGTCGCCCTCGCGGCCGACGGTGCCCGTCGGGCCGCGCTGCGCACAACCCTCCGAGACACACTCCTGACCGGCCCGCTCTGCGACGTCCCCGCATTCACCGCTCGCTTCGCCGATACCCTGTCCTCCGCTTGGCACGCCCTCCGCACCAAGTCCCGCCCCTGACTCCCCTCCCGGCTCGTTTATCCGCGGTCTTCGATCGGCCAGTTGATCACCCGCCCATCTGGAAACTCCCTTTGCCCAGCATCTCTTCCCAAACACTCTCCTGCGGCATGCCGCTCATCATCGAGCACATCCCCGGGGTTCGCTCCGCGGCGCTTTGCTGGCTCATCCCGATCGGCTGCGCTCACGACCCCGCGGACAAACTCGGCATGGCCAGCATGCTCGCCGAACTCGTCCTCCGAGGCGCGGGCAGCCGCGACTCGCGTCAGGCCGCCGACGCTCTTGATGCGCTCGGCCTGGTCCGCTCCGTTGATGTCGGTCCGGTGTACCTCCGCATCAGCGCGACGATGATCGCCGATCAACTCCCCGCCGCGCTCCCGCTGCTGGCCGACATCGTCCTCCGCCCGCGCTTTGATGCCGAGCACATCGAGCCTACCCGCGAACTCCAACTCCAGGCGCTCGCCGGCCTGAAGGACAACCCGCAGGAACGCGCCGGTGTTCTTCTCTCGCGCCTGCACAACCCCGCGCCGTTCAACCGCTCATCCCTCGGCACCGAAGAGGGCCTCCGTGCCATCTCTCGGGACGTTGTCATCAGCCACTGGCAACGCAACGTACGTCCCGTCGGCAGCATCCTGTCCATCGCGGGAGATGTTCACGCCGACACCGTCGCGGCACAGCTCAACACCCTTCTGGCATCCTGGTCCGGCAGCGCCCCGGTGATCTCCGCCGCGCCGAACCCCGCCGCGGGCTCGCACCACCACGAGCACGACGAGAGCAACCAGACCCACATCTTCCTCGCCCACAACGCCCCGGCCGAGCCCGACCCGCGCAGCATCCTCGAGAAGATCACCGCCGCCGTCCTCTCGGGCGGCTCCTCCTCGCGGCTGTTCACCGAGGTCCGCGAGAAGCGCGGCCTCTGCTACGCCGTCAGCGCTATGTACGGCGCGGACAAACTCTTCGGACGGCTCATCGCCTATGTCGGCACCACCCCCGAACGCGCGCAGCAGTCCCTCGATGTGCTCATGAGCGAGCTCCGCCGCGTCAACTCGCCCGACACCGGCGCTGTCACGCAGGAAGAGTTCGACCATGCCATCATCGGGTACCGCTCCCGCCTTGTTTTCTCGGGCGAAAGCACCGGCGCCCGCGCGGTTCAACTGGCCATGGACCAGCACCGCCTCGGCAGGCCCCGCTCGCTGGACGAACTCAAGCGGCAGGTCGAGTCGATTACCCTGAACGACGTCAACGCCTACCTCCGCTCCCGCACTCTCGGCACGACCACCCTGGTCACCCTTGGCCCCAAGCCCCTGACGTTCCCGGCCTGACGCTGCTGATCCCCGGTTTCTCTCCGCTCCCTCGCCTTCGCGTCTTTGTGCCTTCGTGCAACAGGTACCCCATGCGACTGCCACGCAACTTCACCAATTACGTTCTTCTCACGGGCATCCTGGGGCTGCTCAGCATCTTCCTGCTCTACCCGATCTACCTCACGCTCCGCGGCGCGTTCTATCAGGACCTCTCCGCTCGCTCCGGCTTCACACTCGAGAACGTCGCGCGGGTCTTCGAAGACCCGATGCTCGTTCAGGGTCTGCTCAACTCCTTCGCCATCGCCGCGGGAACGACCTTTCTGGCCATGTGCATCGGCGTTCCGCTGGCGATCCTCTCCGTCCGTTACAAGTTCCCGCTCAAGACCGCCTTCAACGCCCTGATTCTCGTCCCGCTGATTCTCCCGCCGTTCGTCGGCGCGATCGGCGTGAAGATGCTCCTGGGGCGCGAGGGCGCGCTCAACTCGCTGCTCGGCACAGAGTGGGACATCCTCGCCCACGCGAAGTTCTTCGGCGTGATCGTCGTTCAGGCCCTTTCGCTCTACCCCATCATCTACCTCAACGCCTCCGCCGCGCTGGCCAACCTCGACCCCGCCCTGGATGAAGCCGCGCAGAACGTCGGCGCGGGGTTCTGGAAGCGGTTGCTCACGATTACCCTCCCGCTCATCCGCCCGGGCCTCTTCGCCGGCGGCACGATCGTCTTCATCTGGGCCTTCACCGAGCTCGGCACGCCGCTGGTCTTTGACTACTCCGTCGCCACGCCCGTGCAGATCTTCAAGGGTCTCAAGGAGGTCGAGACCTCCGCGACGCCGTACGCCCTGACCCTGATCATGCTCATCGCCGCCGTGAGCATCTATGCCCTGGGCAAACTCATCTTCGGTGGCCGCGCATACGCGATGCAGGCCAAGGCCTCCCGTGCCAGCAGCGAGGCTCCCATGTCCCCCGTGGCCGGCATCCTCGCCACGCTCGTCTTCGGCTCGGTCATCCTCGCCGCAACGCTGCCGCACGTCGGCGTCATCCTCACGGCCTTCAGCCAGCCCGGCGCGTGGTACCAGTCGGTCCTGCCCACCGCCTTTACCACGAGCCACTTCGAGCAGGCCCTCACCAGCGATCTGGCCTCGCGCTCGATCAACAACTCCCTCCTCCTGGCCTCCTGCGCTGTCCTGCTCGACGTCGTGCTGGGCATCGTCGTCGGCTATCTCATCGTCCGCACGAACATCAAGGGCCGAGGAGTGCTCGATGCGCTCTGCATGCTCCCGCTGGCCGTGCCCGGCCTGGTTATGGCCTTCGGCTACGTCGCGCTCAGCCTGGGCTGGCCGTTCGGCAAGGGCGATCCGCTCGAGGGGTTTGTGTCCGTGCTCGGCGCCGAGCCCAACCCCATTCCGTTGCTCATCATCGCGTATGCCGTCCGCCGCCTGCCGTACATCGTCCGCGCGACGGTCGCCGGTCTCGAACAGACCAGCGGCCAGATGGAAGAGGCCGCGCTCAATCTCGGCGCATCGAAGTTCACCGCGGTCCGGCGGATCATCGTCCCGCTCATCGCCGCGAACCTCATCGCCGGCGCCCTGCTGGCCTTCTCCTTCGCGATGCTCGAAGTCTCCGACTCGCTCATTCTCGCCCAGCAGCAGCAGCACTTCCCGATCACCAAGGCCATCTTCGAGTTCACCGGCCGCCTGGCCGATGGCCCGTACATCGCCTCGGCCATGGGTGTCTGGGGTATGGCCCTGCTCACCGTCACGCTGGTCGGCGCGAGCGTCCTGATGGGCCGAAAACTCGGCGCGATCTTCCGCGTCTGAGCGATGGCCGCGGGTTGCGCCCGGCTCAGCTCACCACCACCCCGACCACCGCCAGACCCACCCCGAGCATCAGCGGCCCCGCAACCTCCGCGATCACCTCCCACCGCGGCCGCGTCGTCCGCCCGCTCCACGCGCGCTCCGCAAGCAGTGCACACATCACGGCCATCAGCATCAGCAGCATCGGCTCGAGGTACCGCTGCCAACTCTCCTTGCTCGCGCTCTGCGCCACCGCGAAAGCGACCAGCGTCCCCAGCATGATCCAACGCTCCCGATGCCGCAGCCCGTGCGTCATCGCCGCGATCACCGCCGCGCCGATCGGCGCGAGCAGGAGCAGCAGAATGCTGGAATGCCCCATCACCGTCGGCAGCCGCGCCGCCAGGTTCCACAACCCTGTCCACCGCCCCGCCTCCACGCTGTACGTCGTCGCCGGCACCGCCGCCGCGACCAGCCCGATCAGAGCCGCGGCGATCATCACCCACCACCCGCGCCGACACAGATCCGCCGCACTCCGCCACCAGTACGCCGCCAGCAGTGGGGCATACAGCGCCACGAGCGAAAGGATCAGCGCCGGGGTCGCACCGTTCCCGCCATGCAGCCGCCCGTGAAAGTTCGCCGGCGCGTCTTCGCCGACCGGGTTGATGTTCCCCGGCGGGGTCAATCCGCCCCAAAGAGCCACGAATCCTGCCAGCATCGCCAGCGCGGGCAGGCTCGCCATCACCGCTCCGCCAACCCGCGCGATCCGATCACCGAGACCCGCGCCACCGCTGAAAAGGCCGTCAAGATCATCGAGCGAGAGCAGCGCCGGCTCGGTCTGGTCCGCGCCCACCGCCGGGCCGCGACGCCGCGAGCCTGCATCTCCCAGCCATGCTGCGCACAGCGCCACACCCATCGCCCAGACGTGCACCTGCCGAACGAAAACGAGCAGGACGAACAGGCCGACGTACCCCGTCACCGCGACCATATCCAGCCGTCCGCGCAGAGCCAGCAGCACGATCCCCAGAACCGCCCACCACGCCGCGTTGTCCGGCAGCACCCAGGCCGTCGGCCCGAACACGTAGATCGACCCTGCGATTGGCAGGCAGAGCGCCAGTCCGCCGACCCCCGGTGCGCGCCCGCTGACCCACCATCCCAGCGTCCCGATCAGCCCGAGCCCGAACACCATCCCGCTCAGCCGCAGCGTGGTCAACGAGTCATCAATCTGCCGCGCGATGACCGCCAGCGCCAGGTGGTACCCCGGCGTCGTCGCCGACAGATAGTCCTTCAGGTTCGGTGTCGGCATCTCCGCCGCGAACGTCCGGATCGCCGGCACGTGATACCGATCCTGGTCGTACGCGATCCGCTCCGGCGTCGAGCCGAACAGAATCACGCCGACCGCGGTCACACCCACCATCACCATCAGCACGACCGACACGAGCACCCGCCCGCGCAGGCCCGGCGCTGCTCCGGGCATCCTCGCCGGGTCGCTCAGCAGCGTCGCCATGCGTTCGCGCAGCGTGCTCACGACCGCAGCGCCTCCCGATCCAGTTCGCCCATTCCGGTCCGCGACATCTTCACAAACACGCGCAGTTCATGGCCGTACCAGAGCCGCTGCGACTCCCGGCTGTGGACCAGCTTGAGCCCGTGTTCGCCCGCCCAGCGCTCGACCTGAGCCACCGGCGCGTATCGAATCCACTGCCGCGCCAGCACCAGATCGTGAACCCGATTCGCCGCGGCCCGCCAGAGAGGCCGCGAGCACATGTCCTTGTAGATCAGCACCCCGCCGGCGCGCAGCCGCGTCGCCGCCAGCCGGATCACCTCCATCTGGCTGGCCCGCGGCACATGGTGCATCACATCGATCACGCTGACGACATCAAACGGACCCTCGGGCCACGGCTCCTCCACCGGCACACACCGGAACTCCAGTTGCCCGGCCTCCGGCCCATCGCTCACCCGCGTGGGTGCCGACATGTGCCTGGCCAGTTCGATCGCCTTGCTCGAACTGTCGAACCCCACCCCGCGACGAATCCGTCCCGAAGCCCACAGCAGGCCCAGCCACAGGCCACCGCCGCAGCCGACATCCAGCACACTCGAGCCCGTCGGCACGTGCCCGATCATTTCCTCAAAGGGGCAGATGAACGGCCTGTAGTGCTGCAAACTCCGCAGCATCCTCGGCCCGGTCATGAACAGCCGACGCGCCACGGCCGAGATCGCTCCCGGCGTCCCGAACTCCGCCTCACGATCCGCAATGGTCTGGTCGGTTGCCTCGCTCACAGTCCCGGTCCTGCTCCTTGCCGCATGCCCCCCGGATCACCCGCTCCCGGGGGCCGCTGGGTCCACCCCTTGCTGTCGGTCACTTCCGAAGCGGGCATCGATCATTCCCACTTCCGGCGGACTCCGCCCGCCGGCCTCACATTGGACCACGTTCGGCTCTGCGTGTCCCCCTTCCCACACGAACCCCCAAACGGCCCCAATTGCACCACCATATCAGGTGATGCCTCGTCCGATATCCGCCAAAGAAGCCCTAAGTATCTCTTCCAGAGACTCCTCCACCCCACTCCGGGAGCGTTCGTGGGGAATACTTGAGACCCGTTCGCCCGCAATGTTCCGTTGAACTGCCGCGGCCACCTTGCTCCGCAAGGGGACCCGACACCAGCGGTCATCCTGCCGACGTTTCGCGGCCCGGGCCTTGTCGGCTTCGGTGGATAATTGTCCTCTTTGGAGACTTGAGATGACGTTTGATCGCGATTTTTTCCTTCCCTTTGCCGCCGCCGCGGCACTGGTCGCCTCCGCCGCGCATGCGCAGCCGACCAGCATCGACCACAATCCCTTCGGCTCCTTGCCGACGAGCAACCTCAACCCCGCCAACCCCTTCGGCGGTGCGCCGACCCAGCGTTCGCCGCTGAGCCCGCGCGAGGATGAGGCCGTCACGGTCTTCTTCCGCGTCGGCTGCCAGTTCACCTACTCCAACGCCGCGATCTACCTGACCACCGACGGCACCGACCCCAACGGTAATCGCAGCACCGCCTTCGGCACCACCCAGATCATCCCCGCCACGTTCGTCGCCAACGAGTTCGGCGGCAGCTGCACCCGCGACTGGTGGCGTGTCACCATCCCCGCCTCCGCACGTGCGTACGGCCAGAATGTCCGCTACCGCGTCGTCGCCTGGAACAACAGCCCCGTCGGTCAGGCCACCGGGCTGGTCCAGTCGTACGACGTGAAGCTCGCCTGGCCCGGCCAGGGCTCGAACTTCGGCGGCGCTCACGCCATCGGCTATCCCCCCTTCCACGCGTGGAAGGAAGAGGGCGTCGTCGGCAACAACTTCATCAACGCCATGCTCGATCAGAATGGCAACATCTTCGACGTGTACTTCCCCGGCGCGGGCGGCGTCTCGGGCGTCGGCACGAAGAACGAAGGCTACGTCAACGGTCTTGACACCTTCCCCGCGGGCCTGCCCCTGGACAACCGTGGGCAGATGCACTTCAACCAGATCATCACCGGCATCCGCGCCGGCGGCGTGACCAGCTGGCTGTCGAACCAGAACGGCACCGACTTCACCAACGTCACGCAGGCCTACGTGACCGATACCCAGACCATCCGCACCACCTCCCGCCTGGTCCGCGGCGGCCAGAACATCGACATCACGCAGTACGACTTCTCCCCCAAGGGCGTCTTCACACCCCCCAACGCCACACAGGGCATCCTCCTCAAGCGGATGATCCTCCGCAACAACAACCCCGCTACCGAGACCGTGAACGTGTACATGTACATGGACCCGGCCATCAACGGCGGTGACCAGTACGACTTCATGCTCGCCGACTCGGCCACCGGCGCGATGATCGCCGGCGACAACACCTATCGCGTTGTCACCAACACCGGTTCCATCGGCTTCGGTCAGGAGTACAACCCGACCACGTTCAGCGGCTACGAGAAGAACATCTCGCTGTTCTTCGCGGCTTCCATGAAGACCGCTCCCGCCGTCGGCGCCGCCGGCGGTGCTCGCAGCACCGACACCTGGCGCGACTCCTCCGGCGATAACGGCCAGGGCTGGATCGGCCAGAAGGTCACCCTGCCCCCGGGTCAGGATGTCGAGGTCTCGTTCGTCATCGTCGGCGGCTTTGAGCGTCCGGCCGGTCGTGATGCCTTCGCCGGCATGAACGGGCCCGGCGTCTTCAACACCCAGATGCGTCAGGCCATCGAGTGGTTCCACAACGGCAACCCCTCGGATTGGCAGGCCCAGACCGACACGTACTGGCAGAACTTCCTGAACTCGGGTGTCCTTGTCAACACCCCCGATGCCTCGATCAACGCCCTGTTCCGCCGCGGCCTGCTGGCCACCATGCTGCACTTTGATGAGCGCAACGGCGGTCTGATCGCCGGCTTCCGCAACGGCGCGTATCCGTACGTCTGGCCGCGTGACATGGCGTGGGCGGGCGTGACCCTTGCCCGCACGGGCCACAACGAAGTGGTCCGCTCCATGACCCGCTTCCTGCGCGACATCACCTACCGCGACTTTGAGAACTGGACCGGCGCCAACACGCCGGGCTTCGCCGCCGCCGGCGGCTCGCCGTTCTTCGGTTCGCGCAAGGGCTTCTGGAAGCAGAAGTACACGACCGACGGGTACACCGTCTGGGGCGCGCCGCAGGTCGACGAGACCGCGGTCATCCCGTGGATGGTCTACTACAACTTCCTCGTTGAGGGCGACACGTCATACCTGACCGAGTCCCACCCCGCCAACCCGGCCAACTCCACCTACGCGATCGTCTTCGACGCGGCCATCGCGATGAGCCAGACCTCCACCATCGACGGCAGCCGTCTGAACCACCGCGCCGCCTACCCCGGTTCGTCCGCCTTCCTGATGTACTCCAACAACATCTGGGAGGACCAGTACGACACCTTCATCTACTCCAACGCCAACATCGTCCGCGGCCTTCGCGACGCGGCGAACATCGCCAACGTCCTGGGTCTGCCCGGCGATGCCGCCAACTTCACCAACCGTGCCAACGGCATCCTCGCCGGCCTCAACGCCAAGCTCGACTGGAACGGCGAGAACACCGACATCTCCCTGCTCGGCATCGTCTATCCCTTCGAGACCCACAGCCCCGTCGACGCCCGCGCTGTCCGCGTCATGGACCGCATCAACGGCGTTGCTCCCGACCGCTTCGGCGCCTTTGAGCCCCTGGTCCGCTTTGCCAATCAGCACATCAACAACGCGTCGGACTGGGTCGACCTCATCGACCGGTACTGGGGCGACTCGTACTGGGGCAACTCCGCCGCCGGCCCGACGACCGCTGGCCCCTGGTTCCTGACGACCCTCTGGTACGGCGTCTATTACGCCATGCGTCAGGACTACAACCCCGGCTCGGTCGAGATCGACAACCACTACTACCGCATCAACCGCACCAAGGACCACAACGGCCCCATCGGTTTCGGTGCCGAGCAGATGGCCCCCAGCAACTCGCTGCTGTACCCCGGCCAGTCTGACTTCACGCTCCAGACCGCCTGGCCGAACGCCTGGGAGTCGATGTCCTTCTATGTCGACGCGATCATGATGTTCCTGGACTTCACCCCCGATGCGCCGGGCAACACCCTCCGCATCGAGCCGAAGCTCCCCACCGCATGGAACACCATGACGTTCCAGAACCTGCACGTGGGCTCCAAGCGCATCGATGCCACCATCAGCAAGGGCGCGATCCACACCCACACCTTCACCAACCGCACCGGCGAGCCGGTCAACGTTGACACCGTCATCCGCATCGATGCCGGCGTCACGCCCTGCCTGGTTCTGGTCAACGGCCAGCCCGTCGCGCCCACCAGCGTCGACACGAACACCGGCCGCGTCCGTGTTCAGGCCGCCCTGGCCGACGGCTTCCCCAACGCCGTGACCACCATCCGCGTTTACCGCTTCAGCCCCGCCGACATCGCCAACACCGACGGCGACCCGGGCGCCGACGGCGCGGTTGACAACGGCGACTTCACGCTCTTCTTCGCGGCCTTCTTCTCTGACCCGACCGATCCTCTGTCCGCCTTTGCCGACATCGCCGATACCGACGGCAACCCCGGCAGCGACGCGACCGTTGACAACGGTGACTTCACGGCCTTCTTCACCTACTTCTTCGGCTCCTGCCAGTAAGCGAGCCATCCACAGAAGTTCCATTCTCCGCCGCCGCCGACAGATCTGTCGGCGGCGGCTTTCATTTGTCCGTTGCGCGGGCACGATGGGCGATCGGGCCCGGAAGCCCGCGGCTCGGGATTGCTCCGCACCGGAGCCCGGTCACCCCGCAAGCTACGCCACGCCCATAACCGCCGCGAGCCGGGAGCCCCCGCCAGAATTCGGGCTCAACTTCCCCAGCTTCTCTTGGCGTTCCTGCCGATATCGTCTACCCTTCACTCGTCGTCAGTCTCACCTGACGCGACCTCCTCGTGGGATCTCGTCTGCGCATGCCGACGAGCGGCGAAGCCTGCGCTCGGCCCCGCTCCCGGTCTGACGCCCACCGCTCGCGCCGATTGCCCGCCTCTCACGCCCAAGGACCCGCCATGTACCAGCCCCTGCTCCGCGCGGCCCGACTGCTGCCCCTGCTCTGCACCCTGCTGGCCCTTGTGCCCGCGGCGCGCGTCCACGCTCAGTACACATTCCCCGCCTTTCCGCCGGTGGCGGGGACGCTCAGCGCGTCGAGTTCCTTCCAGACCTTCACGCTCGATACCGGCGCCGTCCCGGCGGGCACGACCTACTTCGCGTATCAACTCAGTTTTGAGTGGGAGTTGATCTCCAACGCGCTGCCCGCGAACTGCCGCGTGTTGCTCTCGAGCACCGCGGTGACCTCCGGCACCTCCGCTCCGGCACTGCCGAACTTCGCGTACGCCAACATCACCTCGTTTTCCGTCAACACCGCCGGCGGCATCACCACGGTCTCATCGAATCAGAACTTCACGGTTCCGTACACCTCGGGCAACCCGCTGCACTTTGTCTTCCGCCAGACAGCCGGGTCCGCCCGCTGGCGCAACGTCGTCCTGACGCTCAGCTCGGGGCTTCCGGCGCCGACCAACGACCGCTGTTCGGGCGCGCTGGTGCTGGATCCGAGCACGTTCCCGCTCGTGACCTCGCCGCAGGCTGTCCGCACCGCGGATGTCGCACAGAACTTCGATCCGGCCATCGGCTCCAGTTGTCAGCCGGCATCGCGCCGCACGCTCTGGTACACCTTTATCGCGCCGGATGCCGCCTCGTACACCGTCAGCACCTGCACCGGCGATGCGCCGCTGGGCACCGTCAGCGACACGATCATCGAGGTTTTCGTCACCGATCCCCTTTTGGGCTGCGCGGCGATCAACAACGAATCGCGCGTGTCATGCGTCGATGACACCTCCGGCTGCGCCCAGCGCACACGCGCTTCGTTCTTTACGATCCCAGGGGCTCGCTACTTCATCCAGATCGGTCGCCTCGGCCTCTCCACGCCCTCGACCAGCGAGGTGATGCAGTTCCGTATCGAGCGCACCCAGGCCGCGCCACCGCCGCCGGTCAATCAGGTGTGCTCCGGCGCCGTGGTCATCAACCCCGCGTCGCTGCCCTTTGTGACCGCGCCGGTTGCGCTCGTGAGTTCCAACATGAACGCCACGCCCGGCATCTCGTGCGAGGGCTCCAACGAGCGTCCTGTCTGGTTTGCCTTCACGCCCACTGTCACGTCCTACTACGAGTTCTCCACCTGCCAGTCCGATGCGCCGTCGACCACGATCATCGACACGGTCATGGGTGTCTTCCGGGCCGAGGAGCCGTGCGACCCCGGCATGGTCCTCGTCGGCTGCAACGACGATTCCTGCGGCCAGCAGGCCCGCGTCCGCGTCCCGCTCCAGGCCGGGAAGCTGCACTACATCATCATCGCCCGATACGCGCTGACGCCGATAGACGCCACCGAGATCAATGTCCAACTCCGCGTTTCGCAGTACACACCACCCGCGCCGACCAACGACACGTGCGCGAACGCCATCAGCCTCACCGGGTTCATCCTGCCCATCACCCCTAGCGCGGTGAACCCGTTCAACGCTTCGCTCTCGACCGCCGGCGATCCGCCGTTCCCCTGCGCACCGAATGTTGCGCAGACCGTCTGGTACACCTTCGCGCCCGATACGACGGGTCAGTATGAGGTCTCCTCCTGCCCCGCCGTCGCGCCCGCGGCCAACATCGCCGACACCGCCATCGCGATCGTTTCCGGCCCGTGCGCCGGACCCTTCACCATCATCGCCTGCAACGACAACGACTCGACCAACGATCCGGTGACCAACTGCGGCACCCGGGCCCGTGCACGCGCCACGCTCATCGCCGGCGTGACCTATCGCATCGTCATCGGCCGCGCCAACAGCAACATTCCCCCCTCGCCGTTCGAGAACGCGACGCAGATCCGCATCACCCGTGTCGGCAATGCACTCGAAACGCCATTTGGCGAAACCGAGCCCAACGACTCTCGCGCGCAGGCCACGCCCGTCACACTCTCGGGCACGCAGGCCATTCAGGGCACGTGCCTCGGATCGGATACCTCCGGCCTGACGACCAGCCAGGACATCTTCCTGCTCTCGCAACCCGCCGCCGCGCCCGTCGACTCGATCACGCGCGTGCGGGTCACCATCTCCTCGCTCACCCCGGGTCACACGCTCGAACTGCTCGGCCGCTCGCAACTCGACGGAGTCATCGGCGCGGATCCGACGAGCAACCCCGCGCTCGATGAGGTCGTGCTGGCCGCGTCCTCGACCGGCGTTATGACTTACTACCAACTGCCGGGAGGCGCCTCCCCCGCGTACCTCCGGGTCCGCGGCAATACGACCACCAGTCTGCCCTACACACTGACCATCTCCCGCACCGACTTGCCCGCCCCCGCGCTGAGCGCCAACCTCCGCTCGGGTACCGTGATCTTCTCGACGCAGGGCCGCACGGGTGCCGACACCGAACTCTGGCTCTTTGACACGAACTTCGTCCCGCTCGTCGGCATGGGCAACGACGATGAGTCTCCGCTCTCCGGCGGCAGCGGCACCACCGGCCAGTCGCGCCTGGTCCGCACGCTCGACCCGGGCCAGTACATCCTCGTCGTCGCCCCGGCAAATCTGGCCCACACCCTGCCCTCGCCCAGCGACGACGATCAGCGGTCCCGTCCTGTCCTTGATGTTCCCGGTGTGCTGGCGGTCGGCGGTGGCAACTCCGGCCCCGGCCCGTTCGTCCTGAACACGGCGATCACCGACAGCATCGCAACGACCGAATTGACCGCGACCGCGAGCAGCGCCACGGACCTTGCGATGTTCCGCATCGTCGTTGATACCCCGACGCTCCCGGGCTGCTCGCCCGCCGATATCGCCAACACCGACGGCGACCCGGTCTCGGACAACGTTCTGGACAACGGCGACTTCATCCTGTTCTTCCAGGCCTTCTTCGCCGATCCAACCGATCCGCTCAGCCCTCGCGCCGACATCGCCAACACCGATGCGGAGGTCGCTCCCGTCTGGCCCGCCGGCACCCCTTCGGGCGGCCCCGATGGTGTGATCGACAACGGCGACTTCATCGCCTTCTTCACCTTCTTCTTCCAGGCCTGCTTCTGAGTCCTTCGCCGCCGATCAAGCCTTGTTGAAGGTGAACGCATCGCGCTCCGTATCGACACGCACCGTGTCGCCCGGCGCGAAGAGCCCCTGGAGGATCCGTGAGGCCAGCGGGTTCTCGATGCGCTGCTGGATCGTGCGCTTCAGCGGACGCGCGCCGAATGCCGGGTCCCAGCCCTCGTCGGCCAGTTGTGCACGGGCCGCGTCGCTGAGGATCAGGCTGATCTGGCGTTCGCCCAGGCGCTTGCGCAGGCGCTCGAGCTGGATCTCGACGATGCTGGCCAGGTGCTCGCGCTTGAGTTGGTGGAAGACCACGGTCTCGTCGATGCGGTTGAGGAGTTCCGGCCGCATGAACGCCGCGCCGGCGGTGCCCGCGGCCTGGAGCATCGTCTGCTGCGCGCGGACGAGCGCCTCGATGACCTTCGGGCTGACCTGCCCGCCCGAGCCTTTGAGCGCGCGCCCGATCTGGTTCATCGCGTCGCCGGCGATGCCGGTCACGCCGCGGCGCAGGAGGTCGCGCACCGCCGCGTCGATCTCCCAATCCTCCGCGCCGCTGGCGGCCAGTTCCTGGATCATCGCGCTGCCGAAGTTGCTGGTCATCACGATGATGGCGTTCTTGAAGTCCACCGTGCGGCCCTGACCATCGGTCAGGCGGCCATCGTCGAGCACCTGCAGCAGGATATTGAACACATCCGGGTGCGCCTTCTCGATCTCGTCGAGCAGGATCACCGCGTACGGCCGGCGGCGCACCGCTTCGGTCAAAGCCCCGCCCTCTTCATAACCGACATAGCCGGGCGGCGCGCCGATCAGCCGGCTGACCGCGTGCTTCTCCATGTACTCGCTCATGTCGATCCGCACCATCGCGTCGGGCGTGTCAAACAGGAACTCCGCCAGTGCGCGGCACGTCTCGGTCTTGCCCACGCCCGTCGGCCCCAGGAACAGGAAGCTGCCGATCGGCCGGTTCGGATCGCCAAGGCCCGAGCGCGCCCGGCGCACCGCGTCGGCCACGGCCCGCAGGGCCTCGTCCTGACCGACGACGCGCCGAGTTAGTTCCTGCTCCATGCGCAGGAGCTTCTCGCGCTCGCCCTCGACCAAGCGAGATACCGGGATGCCCGTCCACTGGCTGACCACGCGAGAGATCGACTCGCTATCGACCTCTTCCTTGACCAGCGCCACGCCCCGCGAACGCCGGTCGTCCATCGCGCGCTCCGCATCGGCCAGTTGCTTCTCCAGTTCGCGGATGTCGGCGTAGCGGATGCGCGCCGCGGTCTCCAGATCGCCCCGTCGCTGGGCCTGCTCGAGTTCGGTGTGCTTGCGGTCGATCTGCGCCTTGACGTTCTTGACCGCCGACAGGTCCTTCTTCTCCTCGTCCCAGCGGGTCGTCAGCGTGCGGTTGCGCTCCTGCAAGTCGGCCAGCTCGCGCTCGATGCGAGCCAGTTCCGCCGCGGCGGGCTTGGCACCATCGCCACGCGCGGGAGACGCGCCGGAGAGCTCGATCTTCAGCGCCTCGCGCTCGATCTCCAGTTGCATGATGCGGCGGCGCAGTTCGTCCAGTTCCGTCGGGATGCTGTCGTTCTCGATGCGCAGCCTGCTGGCCGCTTCGTCGATCAGGTCGATCGCCTTGTCCGGCAGGAAGCGCTCGGTGATGTACCGGTTGCTCAACTGCGCCGCCGCGAGAATCGCCTCATCAAGGATCCGCACGCCGTGGTGCGCCTCGTACCGCGGCTTGAGCCCGCGCAGGATCGCGACCGTCTCCTCCACGCTCGGCTGGTCGACGAACACGGTCTGGAATCGCCGCTCGAAGGCGGGGTCTTTCTCGATGTGCTTGCGGTACTCGTCGAGCGTCGTTGCGCCGATGCAGCGAAGCTCGCCGCGGGCTAGCGCGGGCTTGAGCAGGTTGCCAGCGGACACCGCGCCCTCGGCCTGGCCCGCGCCGACGATGGTGTGGAGTTCGTCGATGAACAGGATGATGTCGCCCTTGCTGGCCTGCACCTCTCGCAGCACGCTCTTGAGGCGCTCTTCGAACTCGCCGCGGTACTTGGCGCCGGCGAGCAGCTGACCGACATCCAGCGCCATGACGCGCTTATCGCGCATGTTCTGGGGGCAGTCGCCGTTGACGATGCGCAGAGCCAGCCCCTCGACGATCGCGGTCTTGCCCACGCCGGGCTCGCCGATGAGCACCGGGTTGTTCTTGGTCCGGCGCTCGAGCACCTGCATGCACCGCCGGATCTCATCGTCGCGGCCGATGACCGGGTCGATCTTGCCCTGCTGGGCGCGCTCTGTCAGGTCGATGGCGTACTTCTTCAGCGCCTCGAACGAGCCCTCCGCGTTCTGGTCGTTGAGATTCGTCACGCCGCTGGCCGCGCGGACCTGCTTGATCGCGCTGGCGATGTTCTCGCTCCGCGCGCCCGAGAGCTTGAGGATCTCCGCCGGGCTGCCCGGCCCGCCCGTTGTCGCGGCCAGGGCCAGCAGCAGGTGCTCGGCCGAGACGTACGCGTCGCCCATGCGCGAGGACTCCTGCTCCGCCCGAGCGAGCAGGTCCATGATCGGCCGCCCCGCCGCGGGCGCGGTCCCGGCGATCGTCGGCAGGCGCTTGAGTTCGCTCTCGACCATCAGCCGCACGCGCGACACATCCGCCCCCGCACGCTGAAGGATCGATGCCGCGGGACCGGCCTGATCGGCGACGAGCGCACTGAGGATGTGCAGCGGCAGCACCTCCGGGCCCGACCGCCGCGCGGCATCGGACTGAGCATCGGCGAGAACCTGCTGGGCCAGCGTGGTGAAGCGATCGGGACGCATAAGGACTCCTGACTTCCCGGCAACATTTACACACCGGGCGTGATGGACAAGGGGCAAGGGGCGCGCCAGCCCTGCAAGCGAAGGAGGAAGTGATCTCGACAGGAGAAGCCCGCATGATCGTCGCACAATCGCAGCAAATGACATTGATATCGCGATCAGTCTGTATGTTTGTGCTGTGTTTGGTTTGGGGTCGTTGGTTGTTGATTCGTGTGTACAGCGTCGTGGAGCCGCCCGGCCTGCCGGGATGACAGCCCGCCGCGGCTTGGCGCCCCGGTAGGCTCCGCGGCATGGCTGAACTCGCAAGCGATCGGATCGCGGCGATGGTCCGCCGGGCGGCGGGCTTGGCGGTCGCATTGGTGACCTCCGCCGCGCCCGCGCAGGTCGTCACTTTCGAAGCCGAACCCAACGAGACACGATCACGGGCGACGCTCATCGCCTCGATGTCGCCCGGTGATGAACTCCGCGGCTCATCGGGAGGTGCCAGCGACAGCCCCGGAGCCGCATCGCTCGATCTCTTCCGCGTACTCACTACGCCGGGGCCAGCGGGCAGCGCGGTGTACCGCTATCGCCTCGAGCCCGTCTCAACGCCGGGGGGCAACGTGTCCATCCGCGGCCTCAATCAGTCCGGCGGCAACGGCGCGCCCGGCGTGATTTCGACCGCCGACCGCGTCGCGCAGACCGCCAACGCCGCTGCGACCGGCACACTCCCCGCACGCACCGTTCAGTGGTTCGGCTTCGGCGCAGCCAGCGAGGTGTATGTGCAGGTCACTGGCACCTCGACCTCTCCCGGCGCGTACGCGCTGGTTCTCCGGCGCGAGCCCGTCGCGCTGGCGGATGCCGGTACCGTCGCCCCGGGAAGTGTGCGACTGCGTGTACTCCCCGGCACCGCGACGCAGGTCGCCGATACCGCCGTCTGGGTGCTCGACACTTCGGGTCAGGCCGTCGCGGCGATGGGCAACGATGACCCTTGGCCCGTTCCGAGCGTCTCGCCGAGGCTCGCATCGGTCACGCGCACGATGGCGGCGGGCGAGTACCTTGTCGCCGTCGCCCCCGGGCCGGTCCGCCACTCGTCGGCCGGCGCGGCTGACGATGCGTTCGTCACCGCCAATGCGCGGCTGGACTTCCCACGCACGGTCGTTGGTGGCGCGAGCACGCCCGGGCCGACCTTTGGTACCGGCGGCGAACTCACCCTCGAGATCACGCACGCCGGCGGTGTGCGGACCGTACCCATCAACATCCCAGGTGCGTTCGAGGTGGGGTTTGCGCGCTTGACCGTCGGCGGCGCGGTCTCGGTTCCGCCCAGTGTCGCACAGGTCGGAGACGCGTGGACGTTGCCCGAGCCCGCAGCGCAGGCCGCGACGCTGAGTGTCCGCGTCACACCGGGCGCATCGCCCGCCAGCAGCGGGGCGTTCGGCGTAGTTGCGGATCTCTCCGGCATCGGGCTCGGCACGGTCGAAATGCTCCCGCGAGCCGACGGCGTGACGTTCGATCTCCCCGCCGGACTTATCCCGCCGAGTGGCCAGGCCCCCGGCACGCGGAGCGTGGGGCTGGTCGTGCGAGAACTCGATTCGCCGTGGCGAACCGGCGCGGCGTCGGCCGTGCTGAATGTTGGAGATGTCCGCTCGCGCTGCGCCGGCGCGGGAAGCATCGACGGTTCGTCGTTGACCGACGGCTCGGGAACCGTCATTTCCATGGGGAGCATGGCTCACGTTCCGCCGGGAGGCGAGCGTCAACTCTGGCAGCGGATCATCGCCAACGCCTGCGGCACATGGACCCTCCGCACTTGCCCGAGTCTGACGAGCACGCAACTGGCCGCGGTGGGCCTGCGCGTGCTCGAGCACGTGCCGGGCTGCTCCTCCGCCGGGAGATTGATCGCGCAGTTCGACCCATCGCGCGACTCTTCGGACAGTTCGTGCGCCGGTCATGGCACCGTGCGCGTCGCCTTTGAGCCCGGGCGCGAGTACAGCATCGTTGCGTTCGTGCCTGAAGGCAGCCCCACACCGGCGAACGCGTCCGCGGTCTCCGTGCGACTCGACTTTGCCGCCGACGGGTCGCCGCAGGAGTTGCCCGAGCCGCCGCCCGGAGATTGGAGCGAGTGGGAGCCCAACGGCCAATCGTGGAACGCCAACAGCGTGCTGCTGTTCGATGGAGCAGGGGTCATCGGTCGCACCACCGGTGGTGATGAAGGCCCGTGCGCGGGGCCGACAACGATCGACCGATTCCGCGTGCAGGTTCAGGTCGCGGCCCCGATCGCGCGCGTGCGAGCGATGCGCACGAGCACCGGGCCGCAGGTGCTCCGCCTTCTCGGCGCTCGCCGCGTCGATGGCCAGCAGAGCACAGACCCCGCGACGCTCGGCGAGAGCGCCAATGACGGCGTGGTGTGGTACACCCTTGGTCAGTTCGCCGGCGCGGCGATGGACCTCGCCGTGAGCGGGCCGCCGGGCGGGCCGGGAGCTGTGATCGGCGTGGACAACGAGGTTTATCGCTTCGGTGTGAACATCGCCCCCGTGACGATGATCGATGGGCCGACGGTTGGGCCGGGGGCGCTGCGACTTCGCACCGAGGCGCCGGCAGGCGCGGTCGGCGGCATTGATGCCGCTATCGCGGTCCTGAATCCCGACGGCACGCTCATCACGGGCTGGACCAACGAGGACGCGATCGGCGCGACTGATGGCCGCAGCGCGATCGAGCGACAGGCTTCTGTCGGTCAGTACATCGTCGCCGTGGCCCTTGGTGGGCTCGCCCACGGCGACCTCTCCGCGGTTGATGAAGGGCGACGCGACGGCACGATGGCCCTCTCCAGCGCGCTGCTCATCCCGCGTCAGAACGCGGCACAAGTCCCCGCTGAAGTCGTGCTCTGCGTGGGCGACCGCCCGACTGATCGGTTCGCGCTGACGCTCGGGCCGGGGCAGGAGATTGCGTTTGTCCGCGTGAGCGTCGATGAGCGGGGCCCGGGCTCTGAGGGCTGCTCGCCCGCGGACATCGCCAATACCGACGGCGAGGTCCCGCCCGATGGCCGGGTCGACAACGGCGACTTCGCGCTGTTTTTCATCGGGTTCTTCGCCGACGAAGGCGACCCGACTCGCATGAACTCCGACATTGCGGATACCGATGGCCAGACACGCGGCGATGGCGGTGGGCCCGATGGCACTGTTGATAACGGCGACTTCAGCGCGTTCTTCGTGTGGTTCTTCGAGGGGTGCGGCTGAGCAAGGTTCTGAAGGATGAACGATGCGCGATGCGGAGGAAAGGGCTTGAACTACAGGACTTCCCGCGTGTGCGAGTGATTGAGCGCTCGGGGAACTCGCGTGATTTGGGGGGTTTGGGCGATTTGCCGTCACGTTTTCCGAACGAAACGTTTGCAGAGTGAGTATCAACGAGTATGCTGTCAGGTCACTTCTCATCCTTTACCCGAAATCTTGGGCAATGGATCGGGAACGTATCGGTGTGTGTGGGTCGCATACTCGTGTGGTGTGTAGCGGGCGTTGCCCGCGATGCTGTTTTTTCTGGAGGTTTTCATGAATTGGGATCGCAAGTTGACAGTGATGGCGGTCATGGCCGCCGCGTTCGCGCCGCTGAGCGCGATGGGGCAGACGGCCGAAGTCGAGCCGAATGACAACAAGGGCTCGGCGACGCTCGTCACGCTGACCGGCCCCGGGCCGGCGTTCACCGGTGTTTCGACCGGTGCGAGCACGACGGTCACGGGCCTCACCAGCGCCGACTACTTCAGGATCAAGATGCCCGCCGCCGCCGCGGGCATCTATCGCAATCGCCTTCAGTTGACTCCGGCTGCGGGCTATGCGTTCACCGTTCGCGGTGTGTCTCAGACCGGTGCCGGCGGCACTCCCGGCTCGATCAATGTCGGCACCGACTTGACGATCCAGACCGCTCAGGCCGCGGCCCTGGGCTCTCTGCCCGCCCGCACGCTCGAGTGGATCGGTTTCGGTAAGGGCGAGGAGCTTTACGTTCGCGTGACCGGCGGTGCGACCACCACCGGCACGTACACGGCCACACTGCTTGCCCCGACCGCAGTGACGCCGGTTGTCGCTCCGACCTCGATCTCCGAGGGTTCGATCCGCATCAGCGACATCACCGGTGCGAACTTCGACAGCACCATGTGGGTATACGACTCGAACTTCAATGCCATCGCGGGCTTTGGCAATGACGATCCATTCCCTGTTCCGGCGACCAATGATTTCAGCGCCGCGTTTACGCGGACGTTTACCCCCGGCACGTACTACCTCGCCTACAGCCGGTGGTACTTGGCCAATGATCAGGCCAAGGCCACGGACGATGACTTCGGGGCTAATCGATTGGATTTCCCGAACGCCATCGTGGCGAACAGTGCGACGGCGACCGCGATCAACAACACGATCCAACTCCAGAATGCGTCGCTGGGTCAGACGGTCTCCGTGACCGTTCCGTTGACCGGCGCGTTCGCGGTGTCTCTGGTCCAGTTTGACGTCGCGGCCAGTGTGGTCCCGACGCCCCCGACGGTCGCTGGCGTGATCGATCCCTCCGGCGGCTTCGCCGGCGACACGGTCCTCATCAACGCGACGGTGACCCCCGGCACCAACACCGCGACCACCGGTCACACGGTGACGGCCGACTTCAGCAGCCTGACCGGCGGCTCGCTGATCACGCTGACCGACTCCGGCGACAACCTCACCTTCAACGCTCCGCCCACGGCCATCCCCGCCGGCGCGGCCCCGGGCACCTACAGCATCCCCTTCACCGTCACTTCGAGCGATGCTCGTACCAGCACCAGCAACTTTGACCTGGTCGTCTACCTGCCCAACGCCCGGTGCGAGGGTGCGATCGACATCTCCGCCGAGACGTTCCCGCACCTGACCGCTCCGGTGAGCCTGGCTCAGGCCGACCCGGCGCTGAGCGGCTTCTTCCCGGACGACGCGTTCTTCGGCTTGCCTCAGGGCAGCAACGCGGTGTTCTACAAGGTCGTTCCGACCGAGTGCGGCGAGTGGACGTTCTCGGTCTGCTCCTCCGCCTCGGGCACCACGGTTCTGGACACTGTCCTGAGCGTCGTCGAGGCTCCCACGGGCTGCTCCGGCCCGCTCACCCTCGTCGCGTTCAACGATGAGGGTTGCGGCACCGGCTCCTCGCAGAGCAGCCTCACCGCCGTGCTCAACCCCGGCTCCACGTACTTCGTGGTTATCGGCAACTACTTCCTCGCCGATGCCCCGGAAGCCCCGGATGATCTGGTCCAGCTCTCGGCCTCCTTCACAGCTTTGCCCCCGTCCACGACTCTTCCCCCGGCTCCCGTCGGCTTCGTCAACGAGAATGCCGAGCCCAACAGCGTCGCGGCCAACGAGACGGTTGCGAACGTCGGCCCCGGTGGCGGCGTGATCGGCGTGACGACCGGTGATGCCGACTCGACCTGCGACACCGATCAGAGCAGCGATCGCTTCCGCATCAACCTGCCCGCCCCCAACGGTCTGCTCCGGTATCGCGCGACGATCTCGTCGCCGACAGACGGCCAGACGATGTTCCTTGTTCGCGACGCACAGATTGCGGGCATTCGTAGCGCTGATGAAGTGTTCACGGCCAGCACCTCGACGGCTCTGCCGCGAACGCTGCAGTGGTACGCCTCGGGCAATGCGCCCACGAGCATCCGCATCATCGTGATCGGAACCGCCGCGACGACCTCGCCCTATACCATCACGCTTTCGGCCGAGGCCGTGACCGTCGAGGAGCCCTTCATCGCGGTCGCGCCGGGCACGGTGACCCTGACGACCCGGCCGGCGACGACCGACACGGGCATCATCGTCCTGGACAGCAACTACAACGAGATCCCGGACTTTGTCAATGAGGACGAGCCCGCTCCGGGCACGTCGCAGGCTGCCTCGCTGACCCGCGAGTTCGCCGCGGGCACCTACTTCATCGGCGTCTCCAACTTCCGCACCACCAACAGCCAGACCGCGCCTCTTGATGATTCGTGGCGTACCGGTTCAATCTCGCAGTTCCCGGGTATCTCCATGAACACCTCGACGGCGGTCGGCGTCGCCCTTCCCCTGCGAGTGACCGATTCGCTGGCAGCAACGCAGACGGCCGCCCTGACCAAGGCCGGCGTCTACGACATCGTCTGGGTCCGCCTGGACGTTGGCAGCACGACGCCCGGCTGCGGCCCGGCCGACATCGCCAACACCGACGGTGATCCGGGTGCCGACGGCGCCGTGGACAACGGTGACTTCACGCTCTTCTTCGCCGCCTTCTTCGCCAATGACCTGGTTGCCGACATCGCCAACACCGACGGCGACCCGACCCCGGACGGCGCTATCGACAACGGCGACTTCACGCTCTTCTTCGCCGCCTTCTTCACCAACCCCTGCAATCCGAACTGATTGATGGGTCTATCGAGTTGAGTTTCTCGGACGCCCCGGTTTGCCCCGGGGCGTCCGCTTTTTTGGGCCCCTCGCCCGGGGCTCCTACACTTGAGCGTACACCTTCAGCGCGTCGGGAGGCCGGCGTCGGCGCTCGATCGGGTCCGCCCGTCGAGCCCAGCGCAGGCGTTGCCCGACCGCTCCATCCTCCGCCGGGATACGCCCGTCCACCCCGGGCGGACCATCCCCGCGACTGTCGGCGTCAATACCCATGCAGATCCGGAACTTCTCGATCATCGCGCACATCGATCACGGCAAGAGCACGCTGGCCGATCGGCTCATGCAGGCCACCAAGGCCGTTTCCGCACGCGAGGCCCGCGCGCAGCTGCTCGACGACATGGACATCGAGCGCGAGCGCGGCATCACCATCAAGGCCTCCGCCGTCACCGTGATGCACCACCACGTCATGGGCCAGAAGGCCGACCGGCTCGAGGAGAACGACGCCGGCGCGCCCGAAGGGGGCGAGGCCGCCCTGACCCAGCGCGACGACTCATCGCTGTTCATGCTCAACTTCATCGATACGCCGGGCCACGTGGACTTCAACTACGAAGTCAGCCGCGCCCTCAAGGCGTGCGAGGGTGCGATCCTGGTCGTCGATGCGACCCAAGGCGTGCAGGCCCAGACCGTCGTCAACGCGTATCTGGCCATCAACGAGAATCTCACGATCATCCCGGTGATCAACAAGATCGACCTGCCCAGCGCCCGGGCCGAAGAGGTCGCGATGGAGGTCGAGCAGGTTCTCGGCCTGCCCGCCGAGGACTGCATCCTCGTCTCGGCCAAGACCGGCCAGGGCATCCCCGAACTGCTCGCGTCGATCTGCGAGAAGTTCCCCGGCCCGCGCAAGCCCATCATGAAGCAGACCCGCGCGCTGATCTTCGATGCGCAGTACGACGACTACCGCGGCGTGGTCGTGTACGCCCGTGTGATGGACGGTCCCGAGAACGCCCCCGCCCTGAAGGTCGGCGACAAGATCCGCATGATGGGCACCGGTCGCAGTTTCCAGATCACCGACATCGGCAAGCGCGTGCCCAAGCCCGTTCGCGTGGGTCAGGCCGGCGTGGGCGAAGCGTGCTATATCGTCGCCGCCATCCGCTCGCTGGCCGATGTCCGCATCGGTGACACCATCACGCTCGAGAACGACCCGGCCAAGGAAGCGCTCGAGGGCTACAAGCCGCCGGTGCAGATGGTCTTCTGCGACTTCTACCCCGCCACCAGCGAGGACGCCAAGGGTGGCGACTTCGAGAACCTGCGCGAGGCGATCGAGAAGCTCAGCCTCAACGACAGCAGCTTCACCTTCGTGCCGGTTCACAGCGAGGCGCTGGGCTTCGGGTTCCGCTGCGGCTTTCTCGGCCTTCTGCACATGGAGATCATCCAGGAGCGCCTGGAGCGGGAGTTCAACACGCAGGTCGTCCAGACCGCGCCAACGGTCACCTATCGCGTGAAGATGCACGATGGCACGACCATGGATGTGCACAATCCCGCCGAGCTGCCCAAGGGCGGAACGTACGAGGAGATCCTCGAGCCCATCTGCAAGGTCGAGATCATCTGCCCCAACACGAACATCGGTGATGTGCTCAAACTCTGCACCGAACGCCGCGGCGTGTTCAAGAGCCAGCAGGTCGTGGGCGAGAACCGCCAGATGGTGACCTTCGAGGTTCCGCTGGCCGAACTGATCTACGACTTCTACGACAAGCTCAAGGCCATCACCAGCGGCTACGGCACGATGGACTACGAGATCGCCGAGTTCCGCGCCGAGAATCTCGTCAAGGTCGACATCCTCATCAACGCCGAGCCGGTCGAGGCCCTGAGCCTCATCTGCCACCGCCAGAACGCCGAGTACCGCGGCCGGCTGCTGCTGAAGAAACTCGCCAAGCAGATCGACCGCCACCAGTTCGAGATCCCGCTCCAGGCGGCCATCGGCGGGAAGATCATCGCCCGCGAAACGATCAAGGCCTTCCGCAAGGACGTCACGGCCAAGTGCTACGGCGGCGACGTGAGCCGCAAGCGCAAACTCCTTGAGAAGCAGAAGGAAGGCAAGAAGAAGATGAAGAACGTCGGCCGCGTGGACATCCCGCAGGAGGCGTTCATGGCGGTGCTGGATCAGGGCGAGGAGTAAGGCTGGGGGCAATGAGCGAGAGCCCGAGCATCCTGGTGTTCGCCGGCCCGAACGGAGCGGGCAAGACCACCATCGCTCGGGAAACGCTCCCGAGCGTGTTCAGAATTGCCGAGTTCGTCAACGCCGACTCGATCGCCGCGGGGTTGGCCGGGTTCGCGCCCGACGGGGCAGCGTTCGCCGCGGGAAGGCTCATGCTCTCCCGCCTTGATGAACTCGCGACGCAGAGGGTTTCGTTCGCCTTCGAGAGCACGCTCTCGAGCAGGACATTCGCGCCGTGGCTGCGCGGTCGCATTGCTGATGGGTATCGTGTTCACATCGTCTATGTGATGTTGCGGTCGCCCAGGTTGGCTGTTCAACGCGTTTCCCAGCGTGTCACGCTCGGTGGGCACGACGTGCCCGCTGACATCGTTAAGCGTCGATTCTGGCGGTCGGCCGCGAACTTCATGGCCCTGTACGCCCCATTGGCGGATACTTGGGGGGTCTTCGATAACTCCAACCACTCTCACGTGCGTGTGGCTCAACTCACGCCGGAGGGTTCGTTGGTTGTGGAGCGCCGTGCGCTCTGGAGGAGGTTCTGTGTCCAAGCCCGTCGATAGAGCGCTGACTTCGGAAGAGATCGGACGACTCATGACTTCCGGAACGGAACTCGACACCGCCATCCGGCGGGCGATCCGCCGCGCGATCCTTCAGTACGAGGCGTACAAGAAGATCGAGAAGATCATCGCACGCGAGGAGGCCGCCGCGGACCGAGTCGAGAAGCTCAACGGGAGCCGACGCCGAGCTAGCCGAACTAGCCGGACGAGCGCGAAGGTCTCGGTGCGCAAGAAGTCGAAAGTCCGACCAAAGTCGGCCCGAACGTCCGCCCGCACGCCGCGGCAAGCCGCGCAGCGCGGTCGGCGGTCCGCCTGATCGACCCGGTCAATCGTTTCTGAACCTGTCCACCGCCGCCCAAGAACCACATACGCTCCTCGCATGAACCCCGACCTTGCCGGTTATCTCGCGGGCGCCGACGCGTTGCACAAGGCCATCGATGGTCTCTCGCGTGAGGAACTGCTCCGCCTGCCCACGCCCCGGCCCGCGGCGCTCGCCTCGTCCGCGGCGGACCTTGGGACCTGGAGCATCCAGCAGACCATCGTGCATCTCTGGCACTCGGACCTGGCCGCGACGCACCGCATGTGCCGGATCGCCTCGGAGGACAAGCCGCTGCTCATCGCCTACGACGAGTCGGCGTTCGTTCGTGAACTTCACTATCACGAGCTGGATATCGCCATCGCCTGCGAGCTCTTCCGGCTCAATCGCCAGCACACCGCCCAGATCCTCGCGCGCCTGCCCGAGAGCGCCTTCGCCCGCACCGGCGTGCACAATCAGCGCGGCACCGTCACCCTCGCCCAGATGGTCCGCATGTACGTTGACCATCTCGAGCACCATCTGGGCTTCATCCGTCGTAAGCGAGAGGCCATGGGACGATGAGCGGCACGACTCCTTCTCCAGATCTTCCGCCAGTGCCTCCCGCGAGATCGGGCGCATCTCCCGGCGCGGGGACCGGCTCCGCGCCGGGCAGCACCCTCGCGGCGTTTGGCCCGCGCCCGGAGCCCGATGATCCGCACGCGTGCCTGCTCGTCGAACTGCTCAGCCATCGCGTCGGCACGCTCATCGTCGATGATCTCGGTGGCGGAACACGCGCCACGCCCGTTCGATTCGTCATTCACCCTGTCGAACCCGCCATCATCTTTGTCTGCCCTGTTTCGGATCTGGATCCCTCACGCGATGGCGGCAGCGGCGTGCTCTGTGTTCCCGAGGAGCACGAGGATGCACTCCGGCTCGAACTGAGCATCGATGCATGCGATGAAGCCGAGCACGGCGACCTTATGGACCGCTGGTCCGCGTATAACGGCGCGCCCGCCGCGGCGGCGCCGGGTCACAAAGGCTCCGGCGGTATCGCGTGGGCCTTCGCACGCATCGAGAGCCTCCGCCAGCGCACGAACGTCGCGGATATCGATGAGGTTGACCTTCGCAATCCGCTCCACGGCAAGGCCGAATTCGCCCGCCTGCGATCGCTCAACGCCGACCCCGAGTCGCTCGCGCGGCAGATCGGCGAGCCGGGCGAGCGTGTCGTTGCCGTCGGTGCCGATGCGCTCGGTGTCGATGTCCGCGCCAGGCTCGGCGTCCGTCGTCTGTGGTGGGCATCATGAGCGCCGCGCCGCCCGCGAATCTCGTCGAGGCCCACGCGCACGTCTTTGCGCTGGGACAGTCGCTGGAACTCACGCCGCTGGATCGCTGCGCCACCGTCGCCGAGTCGCTCGACGCGGTCCGCCGCGCGTCCGCCTCGTCGCGGCCGTCCTCGGATGGTCGCGCCTGGGTGCGGCTCTTCGGCGCGCGGGTGGAGTCTTGGGATCAGGGCCGCTGGCCGACACTCGCCGAACTGGACGCGGCGTGCGCCGGCGCGTGCGTGGTCATCATGAGCTTTGACTACCACTGCGCCATGGCCAGCAGCGCGGCCATGGCCGCGGCGGGCGTGCGCGCCGGTGTGGCCGTCGGCACCAACGGCGTTGTCTGCACCGATGCGCAAGGCCAGGCCACGGGCGTGCTGCTGGAGGACGCGGCGTACGCCGTTTGGAAGGCCGCGCCCGAGCCGGTCGAGAGCGAGCGCGAGCGGCTCGTCATCCTGGCGCTGGCGCACCTCCGCTCGCTCGGATTTGCCGAGGTCCACGATCTGCACAGCCAGGCGTGGCTCGGCCCGATGCTCGGACGGCTCGACCGCGAGGGCCGTCTGGGCATGCGCGTGGCGCTCTATCCGAATGTCGCGGAGGTCCGAGCCGTCGCCGAGCATCGGCAACACTGGGAGAGCACGCGCGTCCGTCTTGCCGGCGGCAAGGTCTTCAGCGACGGCACGCTCAGCAGCCGAACCGCGCTGATGATCCACCGCTACGCCGAGCCGCGGCCCGACATGCCCCGCGGTCACGCGATGGTCGCGCCCGTTTTCATCGACGAGGCGCTGCGCACCGTCGAATCGCTCGACCTCCAACTGGCGGTGCACGCCATCGGTGACGGCGCGGTGCGCATGGTTCTGGACAGCGCCCAGCGCGTCCGTCCGGCCCGCGGCACGCTCCGCATCGAGCACCTGGAAGTTCTCGACGCGGCCGATGTGCCGCGATTCGTGGAACTGGGCGTCACCGCCAGCGTCCAGCCCTGCCACCTGCTTACGGATATCGAGGCGCTGCGGCGATACGTGCCGCATCGCATCGAGCGCGTGCTCCCCCTCCGCTCGCTGCTGGCCAGCGGGCTCGAGCCCGGCGTCATCGGCACGCGCCGGGATGGCCGAGCCGGGCTGGTTTTCGGCAGCGATGCCCCGATCGTCCGCGCAAACCCCGAGGATTCGATCTTCGCCGCGGTTCACCGCCGTCGCCCGGGAATGCCTCAGGACGAAGCCATCGCGATGAAGGAAGCACTCGACGAGGCCGCCGCGTGGCGTTGCTTCGCTCGCGTGTGCGACGAGACGACCGATCGCCGATAGAAGACAGCATGGACATCGCCGCCGGTCATCCCGAGCCGGTTCGCCGCGCAAGCGCGGCGCTCGCGGCCCTCATGGCCGCGCTGGTGCTGACGGTGGCGCCCGTCACCGTCGCGCAGCCCGCCCCGCGCTCGCAGCAGGCTGTCGCACCAGCGATGATCGATGACCGCGAGCATGCCGCGCGTCTGCAGACGCTGCTGGCCCGCTCCGGCTTCTCTCCGGGGCTGATCGACGCCAAGCCCGGCCGCAAGACCCGACTGGCGATCGAGCACTTCCAACTCGCCCGCGGCCTGACGGTCACGGGCGAACTCGATCGCGTCACAGCGCAGGAGCTGCTGGCGACCGTCGGCATCAAGCCGCCCGCCGATGAGGCATCGCCCAGACGAACCGTCCGCGAGGAACTGGCCGACTGGGCCTGGACCATGCGCTACGTCATCACCGAGCGTGACATGGCCATGATCACCGGACCGATTCCGCAGGACTGGAACGAGCGGGCGCTTCTGGAGCAATCCGGATACGAGGACATCGTCGATCTCCTGAGTGAACGCGGCTGGGTCAGTCGCGATCTTCTGGCGTGGCTGAATCCGGGCGTAGATCTGGCCGCGCTGGCCGCGGGCGATGAGGTGACGCTGCCGAATGTTCCCGAGTTTCGTTGGGACGTTGATCGTCAGTCCGCGCTGCCCCGTGTCGCGTCCCTAGAGATCCTCCTGAGCGAAAAGCTCGTGCTGGGGCACGATGCGAACGGGGCGCTGGTCTTCCTGACGCACTGCTCGATCGCGCGCGATGTCGAGAAGCGCCCCGAGGGCGAGCTGCGTGTGAGCGTCATCGCCACCGACCCCGACTACACCTTCAACCCCGCCTCGTGGCCCGAAGTGACCAACGTCGACCGCCGCCTGCGCATCGCCCCCGGCCCGCGCAACCCCGTTGGCCTGGCGTGGATCGGGCTGGACCTGCCCGGCTACGGCCTTCACGGAACAGTGCGACCGCAGGACATCGGTAAAACCGGCAGCCACGGCTGCTTCCGCCTGACCAACTGGGATGCCGCCCGCCTTGCCCGCGCGGTCCGGGTCGGCACCGTCGTTCGTGTCCTGCCTTGAGCACGCGCCCGCGGCCTCACGCCGACGTCGGCCTTTCCGGCAGCGGGCACCGCAGCACGGTCATCGTGTGCATCGGCGGATACGGCACGACCAGCCGGACCGCGTTGAAGTCCCGCAGGTCCCATCCCGCTCGCTCCATCACGCTGGCGATGATCTCCTCGTACCGGTCCGTCAGCGGCGTCTGCAACACCGGCGGCCGACCCGCAAGTCGATGCGGCTGATCGGCGATCGGAATAATCGGCGGGTTCTGGAATCCCTCGAGCTCGATCCGGCCGCGCATCTCCACCCGCGGCTGAAGGCCCCATTCGAAACTCTTGTGCACGATCAGGTCGATCTGCAGCGTCTCAACGGGCAGCATGATCTGTGCGAACAACTCCGCAAACCGCGAACCCTCGACCGCGAATCGTGGTGCAGCATTGCGGATCAGTTCGCCGAAGTAGCACGTCGTCGCACCGCCGTTGCCGATCGGCCCTTCCTCCAGCATGCAGACCATGCCGGACTGATCATGCCGGATCGCGATCGGCGGATCATCGGGCGAGCAGAACTCCGGCAGGATCTGGAAGCCACGGTTGAGATCCGTCGCGATCGCCGATCGGCCGGCCTTGTCGCTGAAGCGCGACCCCGCCTGCTCGCCACGCTGATCGTCAGCCGAAGGGCCGCGTGTCCAGGGCAGGCCGTCGGTCGAGAAGTACCGCGGCCGGAACAGCGGCCAGGAGACATTCGCCCGCAACCGCCGCAGATCCAGCAGGCCGCTGACGAGCATGTATTCGAGCATGTCCGGATCGGACGCGCTCGGCGTTAGGAAAAACGTGTTCAGCCTCGCCCGGGCCTGGATGCCCCAGATGCCGGAGTTGCCGCGGAAGGCGAGTTTCCGGCTCGCGTCAAGCCGCTCGCCGGAGTTGGCCCCGCCCATGCCGTCGAGCATCAGGTCGAACGTGGCGCGATCGCCGGCGTGCAGCCCGATCACTTCGCGCAGCGCCCGCTGTGCCTGACGCACCTGCTCGAGCATGGTCTCCGAAACACCCGCCGCCGCCGAGGCCTTGAGCAGAATCTCCATCCCCTCCTCGCCGGGCATGTGCTGCAGCGCCGTGTACGGGTCGGTTCCCCCGACGAGCTTCGACACCTTCCACGTCAGGTTTCGGCTGATCTTCAGCCGCCGAGCGACATCTTGCGGCATCGCGGCCTGTACGCCGGTCGCCGAAATCGTCTCGTCCAGCGCGCGGCTGAGATTCAGAAACGCGCTCGTGAGGTGTTCCTCAAATTGGGGGGTCTGTAAAGGTGCCATCGTGTTTTGGGGCTCAGAGGCCTCTATCTCGACAAGCATATCTCCAGGACTCGATCTTCTAGTCTACTCACGAAAATTGTTTCTGCAAACACTTGCACGGACAATTGGCTGGGTTATCTTTCCAGTGGCTCGGTCCGCAGCCAGAGCGCACGCGCGTTCTCTGCCATGCCGAACTGGCCACTCAACCCCGGCGGAAACGTCGGACTCAGGAGAGAGACGAATGAACCCCTCAGGCACTGTTCGCGGCGGCGTCGAGACTCGAGCCAATCCAGATCGCGGTGCGCTGTCCCGTCAGACCGCGGGGCGAACCATGGCGCTTGCCGCGGTGCTCGCGCTGGTGGCTTCCGCGGGGCATGCATCGGCGGACGTGACCTATCGGACGATCGCGCTGCCGGGGACGACGGGGCCGCTCGGCCCCGGGCTCGGCTCCGCGACGTTTACTGCCGCGGGTCTGGCCCCGGTGGCGGGCATCACGGGCTTTGCTCGTACCTCGGTGTTGAATCAGAGCGGTGATGTCGCGTTCGTCGCCGCATCGTCGCAGGGTGCCGGAGTGTGGCGGAATATCGGCGGAACGAATCAGGTGATCGCCCGTGCGACAACGGCCTCACCGGCGCCGAGCCTCACCAACTTTGGCGTGAACGCGTACCTCGGCCTGACGATGAGCAACGCCAACCAGGTCGGCTTCAGCTACACGTTCACGCCGGGTGGCCAGCTCGGCGTCAACGACGTCGGCCAGTTCCGCTCCACATCCGCCGGCGCGCTCGAGTTCGTGGCGCGATCGAATGCCGCTGGGGCGCTGCCCAACGGCCAGACCAACTTGTCCGGAGCAACGAGCACGCCGCTCCAGACGCAGGGCGGCATCATGAGCTTTGTCGGCACATGGGCCGGCGGCCAGCAGGCGCACTTTGTCGGCACTCCGGGCAGTTTCACCGTGGCCCTCCAGTCCGGGCAGGCCGTCGCGGCGGCGGGCAATGCGGTCATCAGCGGCTTTGACGGCAACCCGGCGTTGAACGACTCCGGCGCCCTCGCCGCCAGCGTCAACTTCAGCACCGGTTCCGGCGTGCCCGCCGTGACCGGCTCCAACGCTCGCCGTCTGGTGACCACCCGGGGCGGGACCGTGGATGTTCTCGCGTTCAGCGGCGCGCCGGTGAGCGATCTGCCGGGCGTCAACTTCGCATCCACGGGCACATTCTCTCCGGCGATGAACAACGCGGGGCAGGTCGCCTTCACGTCGGCAACCAGCGGCGTCGGCATCACCGCGAATATCAACGAGAGCACGATCTTCCGCTCCGACGCCAGCGGCTCGGTCGTCACCGCGCTGCGCGAGCGCACCGGCGTGCCCGGCCGATCAGACCTGTTCTTCGGCGGGGCCAATACCTCGCTTAGCACGTTCGGCGCGGTGTCCATCAACAAGTTCGGGACGATCCTCGCCCAATCTTCCGGCAACACCAACGCCGCGGGTACAGCGCTGCCCAACGGCGCGGGACATCAGACGCTCTTTACCATCGATACGAGCGGGCTCATCAGCGTTCTCGCGGTAACCGGCGATGCCGCCCCCGGCACCGGCGGAACATTCGCCGCGTTCAACGCGTCGCAGCGGGCGATCAATGCCCGCGGTCAGGTTGCGTTCATGGCGACGCTGAACGTCGCGGGTGCGGTGACCACCTCAAACGACCTAGGACTCTTCTGCTCCGACGCCACGGGCGCACTTCATCTGGTCGCGCGCGAGGGTTCTCTCTTCCAGGTCGCCCCGGGTGATTGGCGGACCGTGCAGGACATCGTCTTCTCACGGGCTTCGGTTGGCAATCAGCCGACGGGCGGCGAAGATGGCCGCGGGCTCGTGCTGAACGACCGCGGCGATGTGGTGTTCAACCTCACCTTCACCGACGGCACGTCTGGAGTGTTCGTGGCGAATGTGCCCGGCCCCGGTGCTGTTGCTCTCTTTGGCCTTGCGGGCGGTCTGGCGGCGCGTCGCCGTCGGGCCTGATCGTCACGACCACAAAGTGTTCGCGGGCTTCGATTCGCGTCGAACGCCCGCGCTTGCCGAGCACGTTGATCCCACCGCACGCACGATCGACCATCAGCAGCAGGAGAGTCCGCGATGATCGCTTCCATGCTCCGAACCCGTTCCGCCGGAACCGTTCTTGCCGCCGGGGTCGCCTTGCTGATTGCCAAGGCTGGTCTGGCCGCGACGCCTCCATCGATCAACTACCTGCCCGCGGCGAGCTCGCTCGTAGTGATTGGTCTGGATGTGAGCGACGATGGCGCGACGGCGATGGGCTTTGTCAGCGGCGACATCGGGTTCATCTATCGCCGCGATGGAATACCGCAGATCTTCACCGTCACCGGTGGCCAGGGTACCGGGGGCCTTTCGGGCATGAGCGCCGATGGTTCGATCTTCGCGGGCGAGTTCAACTCCGGACCGCTTCCGGAGTACTCGCCGGGATGGACTCAGGCCGCGCTCTACACCATTCCTTCGCTGCTGGGTACGGGGTCGTACACGCCGATTCCCCGCCCACCGGAGGCGATCCGCTGCGATCGAAACGGCGTATCCGTTGATGACATCTCCCACGACGGTCAGGCAATCGCCGTCGCGGTCTGGGCCGCATGTCGAACATCACCGGCGATCTGGCGAGCCGATTCGGGATACACGTTCCTGCCCGAGCTGCCCGGTCTGGAGAGCCAGAGCCACAAGATCTGGCAGCTCAACCGGGACGGCACCGCCGCCGCGGGCTGGTATCAGAACGGGACGGGGCCGGGTGGCCGCGGCGGGCTTGTGTGGTCGAACGGCACGCTCATCCGTCTCGATCAGCCGGGCCAGACGATCGTCGGCGAGGCCTACGCGATCAGCCCGAGCGGTCAGTGGGTTGCTGGAACGCTCGGCTCACCCCGTCTCTATCGCTGGAGTTCGTCCAGAGGCGTTGAGGATCTCGGTGCGGTCTTCACCGCGGCGAACCCGACCCAGAACAACCGGCGGAACCCCGTCGCTGCCGCGATCACGGACGATGGAAACCGAATCGTCGGCCAGCACTCCTTCGGGATCGATCGCGATGCGTTCATCTGGACGCCGCAGTCCGGCGGCATCAAGCTCACGACCTGGCTCATCTCGCGCGGTCTCGATCTCGATGCGCAGTTCGTGCGACTGACAAGCTGCGCAGGCATGTCGAGCAACGGTCGCTATCTCACCGGTCAGTATGCCAACGACCTGACCGGTGAAATCGGACCGTTCATCATCGATCTCGGCCCGGATCACCTGGCCTGCTCGGCGGCCGACATCGCGAACACCGACGGCGAACCCGGAAGCGATCCGGATGGGAGCGTCGACAACGGGGACTTCACCGTCTTCTTCACCGCCTTTTTCGCTGAGCCCGGAAATCCGATCGCGCTCGAAGCGGATATCGCCGATACCGACGGCGAGCTCGGAATTCCCTGGGGCTCCGGAATCGGAGGCCCTGATGGGCAGGTCGATAACGGCGACTTCACGGCGTTCTTCGCCGTGTTCTTCAACGGCTGCCCGAACTGATTCTTCTCAAGAAGATCCCCGGTCGTTGCCACGATCAAGAACCGCTCCGAATGCACCCTCACACATGCGCCGATCCGCCACACGAGGCGGACCGGCGCTTGTGTACTTCTGAGGCCATGGACCACGGGGCCGCGGTCGAGCGCACCAATGCCGCACAAAGAGATGACAATCGTCGATGCTGAGGTCAGCGTCATGAGTCAGTTTCCCGAGCCGTACGGGCCGAATTCCGGGCCCCAACTCGGGGAAAGTTCGGTCAATTTGGGCGATCCTCGAGTTCTCGGCCGGATTCAACGGGCTCAGATGAGCTGTACCACGTAGAGACGTCACGGGTCAACCCAAGGGTTTTGGGTGAATGGCTGCCGGTCAGACGTCCTAGAACGATGGAATTTGAATCGTTCTCAAGGATTGGGAATTTCACGCAGTGCGGGCATATTTTTGGCCTAACGAGCCGAAGGCAAAGATCATCCCCGGATGTCAAACTACATCCTCTGAGAGCGGCTTGAGCAGGTCGGCGGCGAGTTTGGTGGCCGCTTTGTGAAGATGGGCGATATTTTCTTCGGGGTTTAGGCGAGGGAATTTGGGGGCGAGAAGGCGAGCGTGCAGTGAGCGAACAAGAGCTTGTCCATCTCACTCGAGTTGGTGATCGGCTGATCTCCACCATCAGCAAAGTGATCGCGTCGATGCCGCCGGAGGCTCGCGGCATCAGCGGAATGGCCCGGTGGCTTGGCGTTCACAAGGCCACGTGCCAACGTGTGGTCGAGGGTGTGCAGCTAAGCGAGGGCGGGCTAACGGCATTCATCCGGTTTCCCGGGGTTCGGGCGCTGCGTCAGTTTCTGAGCACATGCGAATCGCGCGGGGTGGATGCGGAGGTGGTCGCGGCGGCGCGTGCGGCGGTGGATCAGTTCGCCCAAGTGCTCGAGCAGCACGATGTGAGCCAGCGCGGTCTTGTGGATCTGATCGCATCGATGCGAGCCCGGGGAACACCGGTCGGCGGCGGCGAACAGGCCGGGGGGCCGGGCGAAGACAGCCTGGCGCGCAAGCGCAGCGAGGAGCAGCGGCGCGCGCTCTTCGGCGCGAGCCGAGGGCTGACGGGCGAGGAGGTCGAACTCAAGGCGGCGGTCGCGGTGATGTGGCCGTCGCCGATCGAGCGTGACCGCGTGCGGGTGGCGGTGATCTCGAGCCTTCGGGGGATCCATCGCCAGCGCACGGCGCGACCGATCGTGCCGTTCATTCTTTCGGGCCCCGAGACGCACCCGACCAATCGCGGCGAGGCGCGGGCGACGGACGCGCCGACGCACGCGCTGATCGAGCGCTTCAGCAGCACGGCGGTGCGGACCGTGAAGCTGCCGAGCGGGCATGCCCGGACTCTGCTGGTGGCCGACACCGACGGCTCACCGGTGCGCGGGCACAGCGGGCTGGACGTGACCGTGATGTTCCGGAGTGACACGCCTCTGAACCCATTGGCGCACCGCGATGCGAGACTGTCGGCGGCGGTGCGGATCGTGCAGCCGACGCGGCAACTGGTCAGCCGCGTGTACATCCATCGCTCGCTGCTGGCAAGCGCTCGGGCGGATGTCGGTGTGTATTCGATGGCCGCGCCGCCCGGCGATGGTCCATCGGGCTCGCCGGATGAATGCTGGTACGAGCGGTTCCCCGAGTCGCCCGTGGTTGGGGTGCTCGACGAATCGACCATCGTGCGCGAGCACTCGCGGGAGCGAGACCATCCGACCACGCGGTTCGGGTTCGGCGCAGATGGTGTCAGCCGCTGGGTCGCGGCTCTCTCAACGTATGTCTTCGGCACCAACTCCCTGCGGGAACAGGACTTTCGCGCCTTTGAGGTGCGCGAGCGGTACCCGGTTTGGCAGACGGAGTATCGCGTGTCCTTCGACGAGGCGCGGGTTCCTGTCGGTGGCGATGACTCCGATGGCAGCCGCATCGTCGTGGTCGACCGCGAGCAGCGTCGCGTGACCGAGTAGGATCAGGGCATGAGCGAGCGGGCGTTGGATCTGGCCATCACGGGAGTGGTGCCCGTGCGCGGGCGCGCGGTGGGTGTCGCGCCGGATGCTGCGTCGCCCGATGGCCGGTCGGTGCGTGTGAGAATGTCGTCAGGGCTGTCGCCCATGGCGCGGGCGGATCTGCTCTCGTTCGTGCGCGGGGCCGATGCGATCGTGACCATGTTCACGGATCGTGTCGACGATGAGTTTCTCGACGCCGCGGGCCCGAGTCTGCGCTGCGTGTGCAACTTCGCGGTCGGTACGGACAACATCGACTTTGCAGCGTGCGAACGTCGCGGGATCGTTGTACGAAGCACCCCGGATGTCGTGACCGAGGGCACAGCCAATCTCGCGATGGGACTGATCCTCGCGTGCGCCCGGCGGATCGTCCAGGCCGATGCGTACGTGCGAACCGGGCGATTCTCGCGCGAGGGCAACACATTTCCCACCGGCTGGATGGGCATGGATCTTTGCGGGCGCGAGCTGCTCATCGTCGGCGCGGGGCGCATCGGGTACGCGGTGGCGCAGCGGGCCCTGGCGTTCGGCATGCGCATCGCGTACGTGTCGCGATCACGCAAGCTCGCCTTCGAGATCGCTCCGCTGGCGGCGCGCCGGGTGGAGCTCGACGCGGGGCTCGCCAGCGCGGATGTCGTCAGCATTCACACGCCGCTGACGCCCGAGACCCGCGGCATGATCGACGCGCGCCGGCTTTCGCTGCTCAAGCCCGACGCGATCATCGTCAACACCGCGCGCGGAGCGGTCATCGACGAGGCGGCGCTTGCGAAGATCCTGTGTGAGCGGCGCATCTGGGGGGCCGGCCTTGACGTGTTCGAGCACGAGCCGCGGGTTCATCCGGACTTGCCGGGGCTGGACAACGTCGTCATGACGCCGCACATCGGCAGCGCCGAGCAGCGCTGGCGCGAGGAGATGACCATCGTCGCGGTGAGCGCCGCGATGGACGGGTGGCGTGCATCGCGGCGCGCAGAGTGATGCTCAGCGGTCCGGGTCGGTCGTCGTGCAGGTGATCACCAGCCGGCCCTCCATCGGCTGAAGGTGCACGATCCGGACCTTCCGTCCGTCGGGCAGGCGGAGCGGCGCGAGCACCGTCAAGGGGCGCTCGCCCCGGAGCGCGGCGATGATCGGCGCCGTTTCGCGGCGCGAGCGCAGTTCATCGGGCACGGCCCGGCGCGCATCGAAGAACCCCGGCGATTCGTCGCTCGCGCCCGCGGTGAGCACGAGCCCCGCGGGCATCGGCAGCGAGCCGATGGCCACGCTCGTTGCCTCGAGCCACAAGGAGCCATCGTCGCCGATGCGCGGGGCCAGCGCGATCGACAGCACGTCGTCGTGTGCGCCCTGCACAACCCGCGCCGCGAGGATGATCCGCCCGGGGGTAAACCGAGCCTGTACCAGGCGAACCTGCGGCGGCCATCGACCGATGTCAGCGCGCGAAAGGACCCAGCGCGGCAACTTGGTCGCCAGCCACGCGGTCGCGGAGTCATCATCCAGTGTCATGCTCCAGGGCTGCGAGCGCAGCATGGGGGAGTCACCGGGCCGCATCTGATTGATCAGCGTCGTTATGCCGTTCTCGACCGCATCGGCGGTGGCCATCAGCGACGGGTCCGCGGGCGAGATCGGCCTCCACCATGACGGCACGCGGCCGCCGAGCCAGAGCCCGACCATGATGACCAGCGCGGTGATGCCCGCCAGCGTGATCATGGCCGCGGCAACGCGGCGTCTGGTGGTGTTGAGCCGAAGGCGTGCCAGGCGGACGAGCGATCGCCAGTGGACCACGCCCAGCACGCGCGAGAGACGCCCGCCGCGTCGCCCGACGCGTGCGAGCAATCGCGGGAGCGGATGAACGCGTCGCTTCACGTGGAGATCTTCAAGGGTTCGCGGGTGCGGCGGGTGCGGCCGGTGCGGTGGGGGGCGTGGTGGCGGCGGGTGCTTCACCACCGGCGGACCAGATGCGGCGGACCAGTTCGTACAGCGCCGCGTCCTGCGTTCGTCTCGGGTCGGTCGCATCGGCCATCGCCGAGAGCCCCGCGGTGCGCCACTCGGCGTTGCCGCTCTGGAAACCGATATACGCCAACAGCAGGCCCGCCTGGCGCGAGGCCACGCCCATGCGGATCTCGCGAGCGAGCGTTGCGGCAAGTTCGCTCGCGCGCGCGGGCGGCACGAAAGCCTCGGGCGAGTACCGCGTGCCCGCGAGTTCCGGGTGCTCGCGCAGCAGCGTTTCGATGTTGCCCGCGGCACTAAGGAACAGCTCCGCACCCAGTTGCGCGTGCGACAGACCAACGCGGGCCATGGCCATCGCGCCGGGCTCGACACCCTCAAGCCCGAGCGCCCGGGAGAACGATCCCTCCGCATCGAAGTAGCGCTGCTGTGCAAGGTCCGCCTGGCCCATGGATGTCAGCCGCACGAACGCCTCCTGATCGCTGATGCCCGGCGGCAGCAGGCGATCGAGGCGCGGGCCACGGGCCACCGCTTCTTCAAGAGCCTTCATCAGCGACTCGCTGTCGGCGATCGCGGCGGCGCTGAGGATCGGCGGCGTGAGCGAGTTCTCGCGTCGCGCGGCCGCCGCACGCTCGCGGGCGCGGTCGACGGCGCTGGTCCCGGGCGACTCGCGCTCGGCCTCGGACAGCCGGGCTCCCGCGTCGGGCGTTGCGGGCGTGTTCGCACGGGCCAGAGCCTCACGCCACGGCAGTCGCGCAGCGTCGCACTGCTGGCGCGGCGAGAGTTCGTCCGTCTGATCGCGGGCCAACCGCTCGCGCAGCCGCGCGAGTTCTTCGCGCCAAATGCGCTCTTCTTCCGGCGATCCGATGCGCGGTCGCGCATCCGGGTCGGTCCGGCGGTTGTCACCGGTTGCGGGCACGCCGGCGCGGTCATCCGCTGCTCCTGCGGGGCCCGCCGCGGGCGCTCCCGCGGGTGCGCCGACGGCGACGGAGAAGCGTCGTGCCTCAAGGCTGCTGCGGATGGGCTCGACCGCGCTGGCGTAGGACGTGCTCGTCGAGGGCACGCGGTAGTTCAACGCGGAACTGGTGCGCTCCGGTGCCTCTCGTGAGCCAGCGGGTGTTGTTGATGAGAGGCGATCGCTCGCGGGGTCGCGCGTCGAGAGGCGATCGGTCGGTGTGATCGTGGATGCGACGCCGCGCAGGGGCGAGGCCGTCAGCAGCCGCCGGGTGCCAGGCGCGGCGTTGCGGTCGACGGCGACGATCGTCGGCTGCGAACGCTGCGCGGTCTCAAAGTCCGCGATCGATCGGAGCGAGCGCAGGCTCGATGCACTCGCGGCGCTGCTGGAGCGTGACGGCGTGAGGGCCAGGCTCAGCGCGGGGCTGAGGTCGTTGACCGCGCGACCGGTCGAGAGCGCGAACTGCAGACGCAGCGCATCGCTGGACCGGACCGTCGGCCCCAGTCCGCTGGCGGCGCTGTCGCGCTGAAAGCGGAACAGTGAGTCGCTGGCGGTGCGGTCGCCGAAGTCGTCGGCGGCGCGATAGCCGACAAAGTCGCGGAAACTCTTGCCGCCGCTGGCCCGGCCGGAGATCACGTCGTCGTTGAACCGGCGCATGGAGTCCAGATCAGTGGTGCGGTCGTTGGTGCCGTCGCCGCCCTGGCGGCTGTTGGCATCCAGGGCGCGGCCGCCGCCGGTCTGTCGCGAGCCGTCGAGAGCGCGGCCGCCGCCAAGGGCCTGGGCGAGTCCCGGCGTCGTCAGGGCCCCGATCGCAAAGCCGGCGATGAGCGAAATGATGGCGGCGTGATGGCGCGTGTGCATGGAATGCTCCCGGATCGATGTGCCGCCCGCGTCGAGAACGCGCAAACGGCCCTGTATTCATATGGAGGTGGAGCGATCGGGGTTCGCGCCCTCCGGCGGCCGCGGCGAGATAGAGCCGGGTCGGGTTCTGTGCGTATGCCCGTTCTGGCGGCGTTTGATGCACCTCAGCGTGAGGCGACAAGGTGTTCACGCTTGCGCAGATACTCCGCGACCGCGATGACCACCGTCGCGTGGCTCCAGGTCAGCGGGCTGACGCTGATCGGGTCGGCCGAATACGGGTGGAACTGCTCGGCCAGCACGCCCGAGGCGCTGGAGCGCTTGGCGGCCCAGTCCATGTACGGCAGCGCGCGGTCGAGTTCCTCCAGTGTGGTCGCCCGCGCGATCTCGTGCTGGGCGTGCCAGAGCGTGCAGATCAGCCACGGGTTGCCCGGGACGTTGGCGATGTCGTCGCGCTCCACGGCGTGGTAGTAGTCGCGCTCGTAGCGGGCGCACCCGCCCACATCGGTCTTGAGCCACAGACGCTCGCGGAGCGAGGCCATCTCCGCCTCGACGTGCTCGTCGCGCGCATCGAGCGCGCCGAAGGCGAAGAGCGCGTAGTTGGCGCTGTCGCGGGTCATGTCCTGCGAGTACCCGTGAATGAGCCCGTCGCTGCCGACGCTGGTCGTGACCATGCGTGCGAAGCACTTGCGATCGGGGTTCCACATTTCGCGGTGCATGGCCTCGCCGATTTCCTGCGCGGCCTTGAGCCAGTACGCCGCACGCTTGGTGTCGCCGAAGTCCATCGCGAACGCCGCTGCGGCGCGAAGCCCGGCGATCGTCGACGCGACGGTGAACAGGTGCACGCCGCGTCGCTCTTCCCACAGGTCCCACGAGGGCTTGGGCAGGCCGGTGCGTGTGCGCATGTTCGGGGCCATGTCGTCGGGCTTCTCGCGGAACTCGGCCATCCACTTGGCGGCATTGACCACCAGCGGGTTGTAAAGCGGCTTGATGAACTCGACGTCCCGGAAGGTCTCGAAGTGCTTGCGCAGCGCCCAGACCACCAGCGCCGTCTCGTCCTGTTGAATGGGCAGCACCTTGCGTCCGTCCAGCAGCCGCGGGTGCCAACTGCTGGCCATCCGTCCATCCGGCGTGTACTTGTGCATCAGGTAGCCCTTGGGCGTGATGCACTGTGCGCAGAACCTGAAGAACGCGCGGCTGAGTTCGCTCTGTCCCGCCAGCACGAGCGCGTACGCCACCAGCGCACCATCCCGCGGCCAGCAGTACGAGTAGTGATCGCCCGCAAAGTGCGTGATGTCCGTGTCGTTGGCCGCGATGATCGCGCCGCGGTTGTCCACCTGCGTGCGGAGCACCAGTTGCGAGCGCTCGTACAACTCGCGCACACGGGCCGGCAGCGGCGAGAGATCAAGATTCTCCTTGCGCACCCACAGCTTCCAGTACGCGTCGGTGCGCGAGATGAACTTCTCGGGGGTGCGCTCGCGGATGAGCCGGTTGAGCCGCTCGACATCCTCGTACCTGTGCCCGCAGGCGAGCCATGTATCGACCGCCGTTGATGCGCCCGCGGGGACCTTGAGGTTGAATCCGATGGTCGCGTCGACCGAGCCCTGGCTGATGGCGTTGCGCCCGAGTTGCCCGTCCTCGGCGTCGCGCCAGGTGCCCTCGGCGTTGTTGATGCGCTTGGTGCCGATGGACCAGTGATCGATCCCGCAGCGCTGGTCGTCGCAGGCGTTGGCCAGGAAGTAGAACTCGCCCTTGTACAGAACAAGCCCGGCCGTGTCGGGGTCGTAGTTGGCGGTGTCGCCGACGGGATTCTCCTGGATCGACAGGTCCAGGTGCCAGAAGAGCCGAACGTCGCGCTCGCCGTGCCCGCGCAGGTCGCGAACGATCGTGCGTCGCAGCCAGACGGGCTCGTGGAAGTCGATCGCGTCGGCGCAGCGCAGCTCGAGCCCGAGGCCGTCGTGGGTGAGCGTGACATCGGTGACGAGCGTGCCGGGTCGATAGCGGAGCGTGCGCCTCCAGCCCGGGTCTTCCATCCACGCGAGCGTGCCGTCGCACCAGACCCCGAAGCGCTGGACATGGCCCGCGGTGTGGTTGAACTTGCCGACGTACGGCCAGTAGATGTCCCGAACGCGGTAGAGCGCGTCGAAGGTGACCAGAAGGTCGCCATTGCCGATGGGGATTTCGCGTGGCATGTGGGGCGTTTTGTCGGTTGGCGGGTGCCGGTGGTGTGGTCTGGATCGGTTCGGGGAGTTGTCGGACCTTCAGGATCCATGGTGTAGATCGGTCAGGATGCCGAAAGACTAGAAGAAGAAGTGTGCGACTGCCGAAGATCGTGCATCCGACCAAGCAAAGGTTACGACAAGACGAATGTGGCCGGACCGGGAACTGCGTGGAGCCCAGCGTCGAACGCTACAGTAGAGAACATCATGACCGCAACGATCCGAGCACGAAAGAGCAGTGAACCGGCCGCGGGCGGGCAGACGGTGCGTCCGTCGGTTGCGCAGGCTGTCGCGAAGGCCGCGGCGGACGAGTCCGTTCGTCTCGGGCTCGAGCATCGCTTGTGGGCCGCGTCGGCCCACCTGCTCTGGGAGCGCGCGGGTGTTCACCCGGGCGACGTTGTCCTGGACCTTGGCTGCGGCCCGGGGCACGCGACGATGGATCTTGCGCAGATCGTCGGCCCCGAGGGCCTGGTTATCGCGCTGGACGAGAACCCGAACTTTCTCAAGCAGCTCGGCGAGCAGGCCAGCGCCCGCAGGCTCGAGCACGTCGAGCGCGTGCTGGGCGATGCGCAGGATCTTGCCGGCGTGCTGGCGCACCACGAGGGCAAGGTGGATGTCGTCTTTGCGCGTTGGCTCTTTGCCTACCCGCCGCGCCCGCGAGCGATCATCGACGGTGCCCGCAAGATGCTCAAGCCGGGCGGCCAGCTGGTGATTCAGGACTTTGTCAACCTGCGCCGGGGCACGACCATGGTCCCGCGGAGCGAGGCGATGGACCGGTTCCACACCGCGCTGGATGCATCATTCCGCGGCGCGCAGCGCGACCCGGATGTCATCGAGCAACTGCCGCGGATGCTCGTGGAGGCCGGGCTGACGATTGCGCATCTGGACTCGCACCAGCGACTGGCCCGACCGGGCGAGCCGCTCTGGCACTGGCCGCGTTGCATGATCGAGGGTTTTCTGCCCGGCATGATCGCCTCGGGCCAGATGACCACCGGCGACGGCGCCGCGCTGCTGGCGTCGTGGGACGAGTCCGCGAAACTGCCCTATGCCTTCGCGTGCTTGCCGCCGCTCATGGATCTGATCGGCCGCAAGGACGCCTGAGCGCGCACCATCGCAGCCGCGGCCGCACGGGGCCCGCCCGCACCGGCGCTACGCTTGTCTCATGGACGAAACACCGCTGATTCGACGCAACCGGGGCCGCGGCGGCTCTCAGGACGCGGGCTCGCCCGCCCCGAGCGCACGCCCCCAGGCCGGCCCCGCGCCCGCGGATCGCGAGCCCGGACCGCGTTCCGGTTCTCGTCCGGCCAACCCCGCCACAAACCCCGCTCAGAGCCGCGGCAGCGCGCGCAGACTCAGTGCCGCCCGGCGCGATGCCGCGCCCTTCCACGCCGGCGACGTTGACCCCGCGCTGACGACCCCCGGCCCCGGGCGCGAGCGGCTCCAGCGCGTACTCGCCGATGCCGGCGTGGCCTCTCGCCGCGCGTGCGAGCAATTGATCCTCACCGGAAAGGTCGAGATCAACGGCCGGGTTGTCTCCAGCCTGCCGATCTTCGTTGTGCCGGGTCAGGACCGCATCGCGGTCAACGGGCGAACGCTCTCGCTGGCGCGCGCTCGCCGCGGCAAGAGCGCCCGCGATTCCGGGCCTGTGCTCGCCGGGCCCGCGCGGCTGATGTACATCCTGGTCAACAAGCCCGAGCGCGTGATGACCGCCATCCGCGATTACGACGCGCTGGCCGCCGATGCGCCCGAGCGCACGACGGTCATGGACCTGGTCCGCCACCCGGCGATCACGGCCGAGGGCGAAGGTCCATCGGTCCGCGTGTTCCCGGTCGGCCGCCTGGACTTTCACGCCACCGGGCTCGTGCTGCTGACCAACGACGGCGACCTGGCCCACCGCCTGACCCATCCGAGCTTCGGCACGCTGCGGACGTATCGGCTCTGGGTCCGCGGGCAGATCGATGCGAAGGTCGTCGAGGATCTTCGCGTCATGCTCGACCGCGCCCAGCGCCGCGCCGCCCAGCGAAAGCGCGTCAACGCGTCGGAAGTGCCGCCGGTCCAGGTCGAACTCATCGAGCAGCAGCGCGGCGGGATCATCGCTCAGGGCAGCGACGCGTTCGATGCCGACGACCGCGCCCAGCAGGATCAGTCTTCAGCCGCGAACACGCCCCGGCCCGGTCCTCGCCGCGTTGACCCGCGCCGGCTTGTCGGCGCGACCAACCGCGCGATGCCGGGGCGAGTCGGCGGAGCAAAGTCCGTGCTCGATGTCACGCTGGTTGATCCGAAACTGGCGGAGCTGGAACTCATGCTCCAGCGCTGCGGCTGCCGAGTGGTCAAGATGTCTCAGGTCGCCCTCGGCCCGCTGAAACTCAGCGAAGTCGCGCTGGGCGACTGGCGAGAACTGCGACCGGGCGAGATCGGCGCGCTCCGCAGAAGTGTCGGGCTCGATGGTCGGCCCCCCGCCCGTCGGCGTGCCGATGAGCGAGAGCGCCTGCGCGCCCAGAGCAACGCGGGTGCGCTCGCCGGCGAAGCGACGGATGATCTCGCGGCCGAGCAGACTCCGCGCGCAAGCACGCCGCGCGATGATGACTTCGGAGATGAAGCCCTTGACGACGATTGACACCAACACGCGGGGCGGTCCGGTGCCGGGCGAGCCCGCGGCCGGAGTCGTGGATCCGTCCGCCGATGCCGGGGCAGCGCCCCCGGGCGACGCGGCCGACGCGGCCTCCGCTCGCGCCGATGAGCGCTCCGTCGCGTCGCGCCCGGGCATCGTGCAGACGCTCCTGCTCTGGGCGGGGCACGACACCGTGCCGATCATGGCCGCGGCACTGGCGTACCGCACCATCTTCTCGCTCATCCCCCTTCTGTTCATCGGCATGCTGATCCTGGGCCTCTTTCAGGATCGTGCCACACTCGTCCGCGACATCCTCGCCCGCGTGCTCGATCAGACCGGCCTTTCGCAGGTTCTTGCCACCAACTCCGCCGAGAGTTCCTTCGACCTTCAGGCATGGCTCGACACCGTCGTCGGCAAGGTCGGGACCATCAGTTTCACCGGCATCGGCCTGGTCAGTGTTCTAACGCTCGCGTACGCCGCCATCAGCCTCATGATGGAAATGGAGCGCTCCTTCAACGCCCTGTTCGGTGTCTCGCGCGGCCGCCCCTTCCGCCAGCAACTCATGCAGTACTGGCTCATGATCTCCCTCGGCCCGTTGCTGGTCGCCGCGAGCTTCATGATCGGCGAGCAGTTCCGCAGGCTCGCCCAGAGCCTCGCCGAACAGGGAGGCCAGATCGTTGACGGCGTCAGCGGCGGCAGCATCGGCCTGGCCAGCGGTCTGGTCGTTCTCGCCGGGTACGCGACCACCGTGCTGGTCACCGGCGGCCTTCTCTGGGTCCTGTACCTCACGCTGCCCAACACACGGGTCAAGCCACTGCCCGCGTTTTACGGCGCGCTCGTCGGCGGCATGCTGCTGGAACTGGCCAAGTATGGCTTCAGCCTCTATCTCGCCCATGCCGGCTTCAAGACTCTGTACGGGTCGCTCGCGCTGCTGCCGATCTTTCTGATGTGGATCTACGTCACGTGGGTCATCGTGCTCGTCGGTGTGCGCACTACCGCGCTGATCCAGCACGGAGCCCTGCGCAGCGGCGCGCTCGTCCGCGCCGTCGCGGCGTTGGGCGGGGCGAGGTCCCTTGCACCCGTTTCGGCCGATGCGTCCAGCGCCATCTCCGTCGCCGCGGCCGTGGCGCGGGCCTTTGCCAGGGGCAAGGCCCTCGACGCCGACGCCATCGCCCAGCGCACCGGGCTGGATGTGGTCGTCTGCCGACAGATCGCTCGCAGACTTCAGGATCGCGGCGTGCTGCACACCGTCAGCCAGCCCGGGCGCGAACCGCGGTACGCCCTGGCCCGCCCACCATCGGACGTCTCGCTCCGCGAACTGCTCGAAGTCGGCCATGCGCTCATGCAGACGCCGGTCCCGGGCTCCAGCAGCGAAGGCGACGCGCTGGTCACCATGCGTCGTGCCGCCCTCGCTTCGCTCGGGACGCGAACGCTCGCCGATCTCATCGCCGACCGCTGATGCCGATCGCTGATGGGGGCTTTGGCACTATCATCTGACCTCGTTTGATCCCGCCGCAGGAGCCGCGCCATGTCCCAGTCGACCATCGCCCGATCATCCCGCCCGAACACGAGTGCCCGATACGGGGCTCGCTCGCCGCTCTCGCTGGCGGCGATGATGGTGCTCGCCGCGCTCGCATCGGCGTCGGCCGGGTGCTATGAGCGCACGATCCGCTCGACCGGCATCAATTCATCGCGCGACACGATCCAGGAGCCGTATCAGTCCGACTGGTGGATCGATCGCCAGATCTTCCGCGACCGCCCGTAACGCGCGCCGGGAGTCCGGACAAAGTCCGAATAACCGCGGCACGCCGGGCTGTCTTCAGGTCCGCCCGCCGCGTGCCGACTACAGTCTCCAGCGGCGAGTCCTGCCCACCAACCCCCGCATGGCCCGTGTTGGACGGCGTCACGCGGGTGCGGATCATCGCCGATGAATGCAGCAGGGGCCATGCCCCGCAGGGAAGCCGACCATGGGTCTTGAAGCCGCTCTTCCGCCCGATACGTTCGTGACCACGCAGTTGCGCCGGGTGATCAACTGGGCCCGCCGCTCGAGCCTCTGGCCGATGCCGTTCGCGACCGCCTGCTGCGGGATCGAACTCATGGCCACCGCCTGCTCGCGGTACGACATGGCCCGCTTCGGATGCGAGGCCGTGCGATTCAGCCCGCGCCAGAGCGACCTGATGATCGTCGCCGGCCGCGTGAGCACCAAGATGATGCCCGTTCTGCAGCGCATCTACCTGCAGATGAGCGAGCCCAAGTGGGTCATCAGCATGGGCGCGTGCGCGAGCACCGGCGGCGTGTTCGACACGTACGCCGTCGTGCAGGGCGTTGACCAGTTCATCCCCGTCGATGTCTATGTCCCCGGCTGCCCCCCCCGTCCCGAGCAGTTGCTCGAGGGCATCATGGCCATCCAGAAGCACATCGACGAAGAAGGCCTGCCCCCCGCCGGCGGCAAGCGCGTGCCGTTGGGTGTCTCCATCGCCCCCACGCATCAGGTCCGCCCGCAGCCCGTGGGCGTGTCTCTGGGGGTCTGAGATCGTCGTCCGACATCCCCATGGTCCGCTTGCCGAAGCGTCGCCGGGTCGCTGCGGGTTCGCTTGCGCTAGATCCCGCCGAGTTTTCCCAGATCCACCGCGCGCTCCCAGCGTGCGGTTAACTCTCGCGTGATGCTGCCCGCCGCACCCGCACCGATGGTCGCGCCCTCGACACGCGACACGCCCAGCACGCCCCAGCTCGAATTGGTCAGCATCACCTCATCGGCCTCGAGCACATCCGAGATCGTCACCATGCGCCGGCGCGTGAGCACGCCCATGCCCGCGAGTTCCTGAATCGCCCATGCGCGCGTGATGCCCGAGAGTGTCGGGCTCGGCAGGTACACCCCCGGCCTTCGGGTTGTCTGCGTCGCGCTCGCCGCGGCGACGGCCTCGGCTCGCAGCGCCTCATCCGCCGGCGCATCGCCCGGCGCGTGCTGCGTCATCAACCCCTGCTCATCCACGCGGCCCTCTTCGCCCCGCGCGATCGGCGTGAGCGCCTCGCCCTTGCGGATAAGGATCGCGTTGCTCACGCAGCCGCCCGAGAGGTGATTGCTCACGCTGAAGACCAGCGCTTCGCCCGCGCCCTTTCCCGCCGCGAGCCCAAGTTCGCGCAGGCGCCACCAGTAGTTCAGTGTCTTGTGCCCCGCCATGATGTCCAGCGGGCTGACGCGCGTGTCGGCCAGCGTCGCCAGAATGCCCTGTTCGCGTGCGGATTGCGGGTACTGCGTCGCCGGGCTCGCCACGATCAGCACCGTACCGGCGAAAGCGCCCGCACCCGACGCCGCGCCCTGGCTCCCGCTCTGGACTCCCTGCGCTCGTCGGAGCAGGTTCACCTCTCCGCCGGTCAATGTCAGCCGCAGCCGGCAACGCGTCAGACCGCTCCGCCTCGCGGTCTCGCGGATCGCCTGCGATAGTCCCGAAAGCTGCATCCCGCCCAGGCTCATGCCGTCATCGCTCAGCGTTGCCAGGCCCAGCGTGTGCGCGGCCATCGCCAGCCGCTGGACATGCTCATCCAGCAACATCGCCCAGCCTTGCTCGCCGTTGCCCGCATCCCCGCACCCGCCAAGCAGCGTCTCGAACACGCCCACGCCGTGCTGCAGGCCCGCATCGGCGACGCTCAGCGTGGCTTCACGCTCATCGAGAAACCGACCGTTGAGATACACCTCGCTCATGAACGAGCGTAGTGGCCAGAGCCCATCATCTCTTGCACCCCGCGGGCGACGAGCATCACGCACAGCGTGATCAGGCCCATCATGCCGCCCATGCACCCCATCGTTGCCCACGGATCCTGCGTCCACGCACCGGCACCCTGGGCCGCCTGCGTCGACTCTCCGTCGGCTTCATCCTCATACACCCATCCCGCGTTCCTCGGCATTGGCCGAGGACGCGCCACGTGCCCATAGGCCATGGTGCTGCTCCTTCTTCCCGCGCTATTGCCCCTTTCGAGGCCCGACACCGCCACCGGGAGCGATCCCGACGGCACGTCAAAAATAGCCCACAATCGGGCGAGTGCCACCGTTTAGACGGCACAATCGTCACAAAATGGCACAAACATATGCCAAAAATCAACAGTGTCGGCCCTCAGAACGTCCGAAAAGTGGCCCCGCGCCTCTCCGAGGCCACCCGTCCTGAAAGATCTGCCCCCAGAGCGAGCATCTCTTGGAGAGACACATGCTCATCGTCACGCCGCCGGGCCGCCCGCAGTGACGCCAAGAAGGGATTGCCATGCTCCGCTCAACTCGAACTCTGTTTGCGCTCGCCGGTACCCGCTGCCGCTCGATGACACTGCCCGCGCTGGTCACCGCGGGCGTGTTTGTTTGCGTGCCGGCCATCGCCGCGCCGACGGTCTACAACCTCGGGCTGCTGCCCACGGGCACCGAGTCGCGCGCGGGCGGACTGACACCCGACGGCTGGACCGTCTCCGGTTCGGCCAACACGGCCACGAGCTTCAGCCGGTCGTTCCGCTGGACGCTTTCCGGCGGCATGACCGACCTTGGCCCGCCTCCGTTGGGCAGCCCGTGGACGGCCGCAAACTCGATTTCCGCCACCGGCAACGCCGTTGCGGGCAACGGCGGCAACTCGCTCTTTCGCTGGACCAGTGCCGGAGGAATGCAGAACCTGGGCATCTGGCCATCGAGCACCGTCGGCCTTGCCCGCGGCATCTCCGCGAACGGCAACATCGTCGTTGGCTGGAGCAACAACAACGGCTTCGGCGGTCAGGCCGCGCTCCGATGGGCCGGCGCGGGTCTGCAACTGCTCCCCGCTCTGCCCGGCGGACTGAGCATCGGCAACATGCCTTCGGCATCAGCCCCGACGGCTCGATCATCGTCGGCACCAGCGGCTGGTCCGGCGCCGGCATTCGCGCTGTTCGATGGCTCAGCGCAGGGACCGTCGTTCAGGATCTCGGCGCGCTTCCCGGCGGCACCAACGCTCGCGGTAGCGACTGCAGCACCGACAACACCACCATCGTCGGCTCCAGTACGTGGATCGGCTCGGGCCAACGCGCGTTCCGCTGGACCAGCGCCGGCGGCATGGTGAACCTTGGAGTGCCCGCGGGCGGCCTCGATTCATCGGCCGATGCCGTCAACGGCGACGGCAAAGCCGCGGTCGGCTCGTACTCCATCGCCGTGAACAACAGCCGAGCGATGCTCTGGAACACAAGTGTCGGGACTGTCGACCTGACAAACTACCTCACGGCTCTCGGCGCATCGCTCGGCGGATACACACTCATCTCCGCGACCGACATCAGCCAGGACGGCTCGGCGATCGTCGCCACCGGCTCACTTCTGGGCCTCTCGCGTGCGTTTCTCATCCGCAACATTCCGTGCCCGAGCACGCCGCGGATCATCTCCGACCCGATCGGTCGCGCCGCATGCCCGACGTCACCCGGCGTCGTCGCCTTCACGTTCGATGCCGAGGCACCGGGCGGCGGGCAGGTGAATCTCGAGTATCGATGGGTGGTTGAGATCTCGCCGACGACCGGCGAGCTCGTGCCGCTCAGCGACGGCCCGTTTGTCGACCCGCTTTCGGGCACTTCAATGATCATCTCGGGTGCGGCGACAAACACGCTGCACATCTCGGACATCGTCGCGGGCGTCGGGCTCCCGCCGCGGGACATCAACTTCGGCGGCACGGTGACGAACCCCTGCGGCACGGTCACCACCACGCTGGCGATGCTCCGATTCACCCCGGCAGCGTGCACCGGCGCGTGCTCGCCAGCGGACATCGCCAACACCGATGGGCTGACCTCGCAGGCGGGCGGCGGGCCCGATGGGGCGATCGACAACGGCGACTTCACCGCGTTCTTCGGTGCGTTCTTTGCCGCGAGTGAAGACCCTTCGCGCATCGCCGCGGACATCGCTGACACCGATGGCCTGACGATCGATCAGGGCGGCGGCCCGGACGGCACCATCGACAACGGGGACTTCAGCGCGTTCTTCGCCGTGTTCTTTGCCGGCTGCCCGGTCTGAGCGAGCGCGAATGCACGGCCGCGGTCATCGATGAGGGTTGTTTAGCTTCGCGGACATGCGACATCGCGGCTGGCGCGAAACCACGCCGTCGCTCACGCCGCGCTCGGCACTGGATGAAGGGCACGGACCGCTCGGCACGCGCGATTACTGCTCGTCGGTCTTGCCGATCTGCCACTCTTCGAGTTCGACCGGGGCCTGGCGACCGAAGATGGTCACCAGAACGCGAACGAGGCCCTTCTCGGGGATGAGCTCGTCGACGGTGCCCTCGTAGCCCTGGAACGGGCCTTCCTTGATCGTGACCGCCTCGCCCTTCTCGAAGACGAGCTTGATCTGGGGCTGCTCATCAACACGGAGGCTGGCCGCGAGCATCTTCTCGATCTCGACGGGCTTCATGGGGGTCGGGAAGCCCTTTGTCCCGACGAAGTCGCCCACGCCCGTGGTCTCCTTGATGAGGAAGAACACGTCCTGCGGGATGCGCTTGTCGTCCTCGAGCTTCATCTCGACAAAGACGTACCCGGGGTACAGCTTGGTCTCGGTGACCTTCTGCTTGCCGCCCTTGATGGTCTTGGTCTTTTCGGTGGGCACAAGGATGCGCGAGACAAGGTGTTCCATCTTCTCGATCTGCACCTTGCGCAGCAGCGTGTCGCGCACGCTGGTTTCCTTGTTGCTGGCCACACGCAGCACGCACCAGCTCATCCCTTCCTTGGTCATCGGGTCGCTGGTCGACGCGTACGCGTTGCTCATGGCCTTGGCCATGGGCGAGGCCGGCGTCGCCGCGGCGGCATCGGCCGCCGCGCTGTTGGTGGTCGTGCCCGCGTTGGTGTTCTGCTGCTCGCTCATGTGGTCCTCGGGCCCGTTGGCCTCGTTCTGGTCGTCTGCGGATCGATCCCCGCGGCGGTGCGTCGCGGCACGCTCGTGCGCCGGTGGCGCACCGGGCCGCATCAGCTCGGCATCACGTTGATGAGCCGGAAGAAACTCTGGAAGATGATGTCAAACAGGAACAGTGCCGCGCCGATGGCAAAGAACGCGAGCACCACCACCACCGTGCTGCCGCGGATCTCGCGTCGCGTCGACCAATTGACCTTCTTCATCTCGTAGTCGGTGTTGATCAGGAACTCGACCGATCCGGGCTTGACCGCCACGAGCCAGTACGCCAGCACCGTGCCGATGATCACGAACAACGACAGCACCGCGCCCTGCACATAAATAGGCTCGACCGCGGTCTGCGCGTTGCGCTGCAGCACGTTGCCGAGCGGCTTGCCGTCGCTCAGCGTGATGCTGGCGATCTCCGCCTGCGTGTTGGTGCCGGCGTAGGTAATCGAGCCCAGCCGCCCGCTGCGCTCGCCGGGGCGGACGGTGTCCAGCAGTGTCGCGGTGCCGACCTGTGCCGCGGCCTCGCCGGCGCGCGGTGTGCCCAGCAGGATCACGCTCGTACCGCCGGCAACCTCCGTCGCGGTGGGGTCGAGTTCCAGCGTCACGCTCAGCACGGACTTGGGAACAAACGCGTCGATCGCCAGGGTCGTCTGCTTCATCGACCACAGACCCGCGGCCAGCGCCGCGATGCCGATGAGCGATGCCGTGAGCACACGGACCCAGTAACCCTGACCGTACTTGTAAATGCCCAGTGCCATGAACGTTCCAGTAAGTGCCCCGTTGTCGTCGCGGTGCCCGGAGCACCCCGAGGGCCGATGGGGCGGGGGCGGTGATGAAGGCCGTGATCCGGATGGCCCCCGGGAGGCGGCGGCCACCACACCGAAAGACCCGGATCGAGAGCCCCGGATTCAGAAACCTTCAACACGCCGGGAGGGAATCGAACCCGCAACCTGCGGATTTGGAATCCGCTGCTCTACCAATTGAGCTACCGGCGTACGTTGTTCCGACGTCCGACGATCGCCGACACGCCGGCCGCGCAGAACCCCGACGGGGCGCGGAGCCGAACCATGCGGGCGATGCGCGGATTACTTGCGCTTGATCTTGTGCAGCGTGTGGCGACGCAGGCGCGGGCAGTACTTCATGAAGCCTTCCTTGAGCTTCTCGGCGATGCCGCCCTTGGTGTTGATCTGCGTGCGGTAGTTCAGGTCGCCCGACTCCGAGCACTGGAGCCAGACATACTCACGGGCGGCGGCTTTGCTCTTGGCCATGATTCAATCTCCGATTCATTCTCGTGGCGTGGGCCGGACCATGCCGGTCCGGACACGCCCCGCGCCGTTGGGCGAAGGAAAAAGATACTGCTCGTCTGACAAAGCCGGCCCATCGGGGGTTCCCGATGGGCCGGTGGGATTCTGATCGTAGCGTCCCGTCGTGCTCAAGCGGTCTTCAGGGCCTCTGCCCATCCATCCCGCCCGACGGCGTCCGCTGCTGAATGTCTCAAGCCGATGCCAAACTCAATCAGGCGATGATCTCAGCGACAACGCCCGAGCCCACGGTACGGCCACCCTCGCGGACGGCGAAACGCAGACCCTTCTCCATCGCGACCGGCTTGTCGCCCAGGTCGACCTCGACCAGAACGTTGTCGCCGGGCATGCACATCTCGACCTTGTCCGGGAGCTTGATGCTGCCGGTCACGTCCGTCGTGCGGAAGTAGAACTGGGGCTTGTACCCGGAGAAGAACGGCGTCGTACGACCGCCCTCTTCCTTGCTCAGGACGTAGACCTCGCCCTTGAACTTCGTGTGGCACTTGATCGAGCCCGGCTTGCAGATGACCTGGCCACGCTCGATGCCGTCCTTGTCGATGCCGCGGAGCAGCACGCCGACGTTGTCGCCCGGCAGAGCCTGATCCAGCGTCTTCTGGAACATTTCAACGCCCGTGACGACCGTCTTGGTGGCTTCCTTCTTGATGCCCAGAACCTCGACTTCGTCGCCGACCTTGAGCGTGCCACGCTCGACGCGGCCCGTCGCGACCGTACCACGGCCCTTGATCGAGAACACGTCCTCGACCGCCATCAGCACGGGCTTGTCGGCCTCGCGGACCGGCTCGGGGATGTAGCTGTCCAGCGCCGCGAACAGGTCGTCGATCGGCTTGCACGCCGCGTCGTCCTTGGGGTTCTCGAGCGCCGCCTTGCTCTGGCCTCGGACCACCGGGGTCTTGTCGCCCGGGAAGCCGTACTTGCTCAGCAGGTCGCGGATCTCAGCCTCGACCAGGTCCAGCAGCTCCGGGTCGTCGACCAGGTCGACCTTGTTCATGAACACCACGATGTACGGCACACCGACCTGACGGGCCAGCAGCACGTGCTCGCGGGTCTGCGGCATCGGGCCGTCGGCGGCCGACACCACCAGGATCGCGCCGTCCATCTGGGCGGCGCCGGTGATCATGTTCTTCACGTAGTCGGCGTGGCCCGGGCAGTCGACGTGGGCGTAGTGACGCGACGGGGTCTCGTACTCGGTGTGAGACGAGGCGATCGTCACCGTCTTGTTCGCGTCACGGACCGTACCACCCTTGGTGATTTCCGCGTACGTCTTGGGGGTCTGACCGTTCTTGACGGCCGACCGCGCCGACAGCGCGGCCGTCAGCGTCGACTTGCCGTGGTCGATGTGACCGATGGTCCCGACGTTGACGTGCGGCTTGGTTCGATTGAATACGCCCTTGGCCATGACCAGTTCTCCAGTTGCTGTCCCAGATCCGTCACCGGCCTGCGCCGATGCCGCTCCGGAAAGTGCTCGTCCGTCGTTGCGCCCCGGTCGGGCTTCGGACGTTGAAACATGTCGGCACCGGCAAACGACCGGCCCCGTCTCGCCCCGTCGGCACGCGCCGACGCGAACGACTATACCTTCATCTTTGGCGCGATCCGGACTCTTGGCGACCTGCGTCGCCGCCTTCCCGTCGTCTTCGCCCGATCCGGCTCCGCCAGATCGACCCCCGACCCGCCCCGTCCCATTCCAACAGAGCCGCTGACGGGATTTGAACCCGTGACCTCAGCCTTACCAAGGATGCGCTCTACCACTGAGCTACAGCGGCCAGGTTTTCCAATCCACGCGCTCGGTGCGCACGCAGACCGCCGCTCGCTGGTGCCGAGTGGGGGACAATCTTACCAACCCCGCCCCGCGAATCAACCCTGACCAAACGTTCGGACTTTGTTGTGCACACATCATCCCCACCGCCCCGTGGCCCCGATCGCCTCACGATGCGCTGTCGCCCATGAGCGCAGGAAGATCAGCCATTTTGGCCGATTCTGAGGTCACTCAAAGAGCAAGCCTAAAAGGCTGAAATCCACAGTTCATCCCCAGTCTCACACCCATTCCCGGACCATCCTGAACCCGACCCGGTCCGGGAACCGATGAACCGGTGGGGGATTCCGCGCGCCAGTGTCCGCGATCGCAGGAGCCGACGGTGACCATCAGCCCGCCAACGACCTTGCTCGGAGTTTCTTCGCCGGGCCATTCACCCCTCGACGCCTCCGGCGGGCCGGGCCTCGGCCCATCGGCCTCGGTGCCGACGTTTGATCCAGTGCTGCTGGAGCGGAATCTCGCCGCGGTCCTGGCCTCGGGGGGTGCGGTGCCCGGGGCAACCAGCGGCGGCAGGGCGGTCGGACGCAACGCCCGAATCGTCGGCTTGATTCGTACGGCCCCCGCCGTTTCGGGGTTGACCTTCGCCGTCGCGCGCGATGGGCTCTTGTCAGGGGCGATCGAGCCCGCACCGGGCACGCGGCTGAGTCTGGCCTCGCGGTACTCGCCGGGGCAGGAGGCCGATTCGCTCGTCGCCGCGCTCGATCCGGCCAAGCACGCGGCGGTGGTCATCAACGGCTTCGGGCTGGGGCATCATGTCGAGCGCGCGGCGCGGCGGCTTGGCCGCACGGGCGTGGTCATCGTGCACGAGCCGGATGTGGCGCTCCTGCGCGAGGTGATGGGCCGGATCGACATGACCTCGTGGCTCACCTCGTGCAACCTGATTCTTGTTCACGATGCGCACGACCAGGCGGGGCTTGCGCGCCAGGTCGAGCAGTGCGAGAGCGCGCTGGTCATGGGGACGCTCACACTCGAGCACCCGGCGAGTCAGACGCGTCTGGGCGATGCCGCGTCGCGGTTCGCCCGCACGTTCACGAGGGTGCTCGAATCGGTCCGCACGGTTGTCGCCACGACGCTGGTGCAGACGGAGACGACGCTGCGCAACAGCTCGCAGAACATCGACCACTACGCCCTGGGCGGCGGCATCGCCGATCTTCGCGGACGCTGCGCGGGCAAGCCCGCGATCATCGTCAGCGCCGGCCCGTCGCTGGCGCGGAACATCGAGCAGTTGGCCCGGCCCGGGGTACGCGAGCGGTTCGTCATCATCGCCGTGCAGACCGTGCTGCGGCAGCTGCTCGCCCGCGGCATCCGGCCTCACTACGTCACGGCGCTGGACTATCACGAGATCTCGCGACGCTTCTACGAGGGTTTGACCGCCGATGACGTTCGCGGCGTGACGCTCGTGGCCGAGGCCAAGGTCAACCCCGCCGTCACGCGGGCGTTCCCCGGCGTGATCCGCTGTGCGCGCGATGAGTTCCTCGACGAGGTGCTCGGCCCGGGACTCGTGCGTGACATGGGCGCGATCTCCGCCGGCGCGACCGTCGCGCACCTGGCGTACTTCCTCGCGCGGCACCTGGGCTGCGATCCCGTCGTGCTCGTCGGGCAGGATCTCGGCTTTACCGACGGGCAGTACTACGGCTCTGGCGCGGCGATCCACGACACCTGGGCGCCGGAGCTCGGCGAGTTCCGAACGCTGGAGATGTTCGAGCACGAGCGCATCATGCGCATGCGCTCGCTCCTGCGCAAGGGCACCGATGTGCTGGGCCGGCCGATCTACAGCGACGAGCAGATGAACAGCTACCTGGTGCAGTTCCAGGCGATGTTCCTCAGTGACAGCGAGCGCGGCATGCGCGTGATCGACGCGACCGAGGGCGGCGTGCTCAAGGCCGGCACCACGCCCGCCAGACTCAGCGAGGTCATCGACGCGGAACTGGCCCGCGCCGAGCGTGCACGCAACTCGGCATCCGCGACACTCGCGGGGAACATCGACCTCGATGCATTGATCGACAGCATCGCCGGTGCGGACGCCGCCGCGAGCGAGGGCTCGTGCGGAGGCGTATTGGACGATCCGGCGTTCGTGCCGGACTTCGATCGCGCTTCCCGCAGCGCGCGAGTTCGTGAGCGGCTGCTGAGCCTTGCGCGGGATGTGACGAACATCGCGACTCACAGCCGCGAGGCCCGCGCACTGCTCGAGCAGATGCGCGAACATCACGACGATCAGGAGCGAGTCAATCGCCTCATCGACCGCGTGACGTCCATCCGCGCAAAGGTCGAGTCGCGCAGCGAGGCGTTCCGGCTGATCGAGCGGTTGAACCAGACCGGCGCTTTCAACCGGCTCCGTGCCGACCGGGCGATCAATCTGGCGACGGACCTTGCGCCGATCGAGGCGCAGAAGCGACAGATCGACCGCGACATCGTGAACGTGACGTGGCTGGCCGATGCGGGCGAGGCGCTGGCGACGATGCTGCGAGAGGCCGCGGGCGTCCTCGATGGTGCGCCGCCGCGAACGCGCGATCCGCTTCCCGCGGCCGAGCCGGTCCGCGAGAGCGACACAAGCCCGAGCGCGAGCGCGAGCGTGAGCACCGGACCGGCACGCGTTGCCGCGGTCGCGGTGATGCTCGGGCATGAGCCGCCCGAACTTGTCGCACGCACCATGGAGCGTCTTGGGCGAGTCGCCGGCATCGCGGACGTTGTACTGCTGGACATGACCGGGCTGGACATGACCGGGGATGGTGCCGCCTTGGGCGAGCCGATCGCGCCGGGGAACCAGGCGGCCATCGATCGGGTGCGCGATCTAACGCGGCATCGTGGTGTTCGGGTGCTTCGGGCCGCGTCGCCCCGGCCGCGTGTCGGGCCGCTGAGCGCGCGACGCGTCGCCGCGGCACGCGCGTTCGCACGCGACTGCTGGCGCGGCGGCCTGGCGAACCTGACCTGCTACGACGAAGTTGTCCACCCGCCGGCATTGCTGGAGGTCTTCGGCACGCTCACGCGCGACGGACGCGGCGCGGATGCACTGCTTGTCGTCGGCGCCTCGTGGGCCCACATCGATCCGGTTCTCTGCGCCGAACTCGTCGAGCGCCATCGCGAGCAACCCGCGGCTCACAAGATCGTCTTCTCGCAGGCCGGGCCCGGCGCGACGGGCGTGGTCCTCTCACGAACACTCACGCGCGACTTTGACATTGCGCGCGAGCGATCGATGATGCACTCGACGATCGGCGCGATGCTCGCGTACGTGCCGGTCGCGCCGGTCATGGACCCGATCGCACGCACGCTGTGTGTCGGCGTCGATCCCGCCGTGCGCGACATGCGGTGGAGCATCACCGACGCGGAACGTGTCGCGTTGATCGACCGCGCGCTGCGGCAGGCCGGTATCGATCCCGCGGCGGCGACCCTCGCCGATGTGGCGAGCGTGCAGCGCACGCTCGTGCCCGATGCGCCGACGCACCTTCGCGTGGAACTTGTGCGCGATCATCGACGAGCCGACGCGGCCCTGATCATGGGTCTGTGCCAGTCACTGGGCGTGCGGGCCGTCACGCTGCGCGATGCACGATGCGAGCACGAGTCCCTGCCGGAACTCATACGAGGACTGCGATCGATGAACATCGCGGTCCACGTGCGCACGAGGCTGACCGCCGCGCCAGACGCTGCCGAGCGATTGATCGAGAGCGCCCCGGACATCCTGAGCGTCGAGACCATCGCCGACGACTCGGCGACCTACGCGCGCCTGAACCCGCGCGACGCCGACGGCGGTTTTGCGCGTCTGCGCGACAATCTCGAGCGGGCGGTCAGTGCGATGCGCCGCGCAGAGCAGACGGGAGTAGGCGGGCCTCTCTGGGTCGTCCCGCGGATCACGCGGCGCGATGCGGTGTACGAGCGACTCGAGGCGTGGTACGACGGCGCTCTGCTCTCGCTCGGTCATGCTGTGATCGATCCGCGCGGGCGCGACGACATCCCGCTGCCGGATGAACGGATCGCGCCGCTGGCCTTGCCGCGGCTGGCCCGGACGCGCCTTGCGCTGGGCGAACTTTCGCTGGAGCCCGATCTGTCCGTCGTGGGCGAGCCCGGCGTGCTCTTTGCCGGTGTCGATGCCAGGCGGCAGTGGGCGGACCTTGTCGCGCGGCGGAGTGCAGCGTTGTGAGCCGGCCACGCGGACCAGCACGCCGCACGAGCAGCGCCCGTCCCAACGCGATCGCGGTCATCCTTGCGCGCGCGGGCAGCAAGGGCGTGCCCGGGAAGAACTGGCGTCGCATCGCGGGGCGCGCGTGCGTCTGGTGGACCATCGACGCGGCCAGGAGCGCTGAGAGCGTCTCACGCGTCATCGTCAGCACTGATGCGCCCGTTGTCGCGCGCATCGCCCGGCGAGCCGGGTGCGAGGTGGTCGAGCGGCCGCCCGACCTGGCGAGCGATCGCGCGACCGTTGACTCCGCGGCTCGCCACGCAATCGAGTCGATCGAGCGTGCGGCGGGGCGGCCGCTCGCGCCGAAGACCCCGATCGTCCTGTTGTACGCGAACGTGCCCGTGCGGCCGGAGGGCCTGATCGATCGCGCCGTCGCGATGCTGCGCCGGCGCAGCCAGAACGCCGACAGCGTGCAGAGTTACCAGCCCGTCGGCAAGAACCACCCGATGTGGACCGCGCGCATGCGACCCGACGGCACCGTCGCGCCGTGGGAAGGGCTCGTGCTCAACGGCGGCGTGTTTCGCCGACAGGATCTGCCGCCGGCGTACATCCCCGATGGCGGCGTGATCGTCGTGACGCGCCGATCACTCTTCCTGCAGGTGCCCAGCGCTCGCCCCGGGCCGCACGCGTTCTTCGGCCTCAAGCGTCTGGGTGTGATCAACCCCGAGGGCAGTGTTGTCGACATCGACGAAGAGTCGGACGTGCTCGTCGCCGGTGCGAAGCTGCGTGAGGCGGCGCGCCGCACGCGTGAGCGTGGCGCATCGACGCCGCGAGGGAATCCGAAGCGAAAGGACCGTCCGCGTGCGCATCGCTGACCGTGTGATCTCTCATGAGTCCGAGCCGTACGTCATCGCCGAACTGGGCGTGAATCACGACGGCTCGGTCGACCGCGCCGTGGCGATGGTCGACGCCGCGGCCGACGCCGGCGCCGACGCCGTCAAGCTCCAGTTGTTCCGGGCCGAGTTGCTCATGAGCCGGGCTTCGCGCCTGGCCGGCTATCAGCAGCAAGCCGGCGAGACCGACCCGCTGGAGATGCTCCGACGCTTGGAACTGCGCGTCTCGCAGATGGGCCCGGTGGTGCAGCGAGCGCTGATCCGCGGCGTTCACGCCATCGTCACCTGCTTCAGCGTCGGACTCGTCGAAGAGGCCATGCGTCTGCCCTGGCACGCGCTGAAGACCGCAAGCCCCGACATCATCCACCGACCGCTGCTGGATGCGCTCATCGCCACCGGTCGGCCCATGATCGTCTCGACCGGCGCCGCGACCATGGGCGAGGTGCTGCGTGCGGTGGAGTGGCTCGAGCCTGCGCGGAATCGGCTTTGTGTTCTGCAGTGCGTGTCGAGCTACCCAACGCCGGTCGATCGCGCCGAACTGGGCGGCATCGTCGCGCTGGCGCACGCGCTGGATGTGCCCGTGGGCTACAGCGATCACACGAGCGTGCCCGAGACGGCCATGGATGCGGTCGCGAGCGGCGCGTGCGTGCTCGAGAAGCACCTGACGCTCGACAAGTCAGCGGCGGGCCCGGACCACGCCGCGAGTCTGGAGCCGCGAGAGTTTCGCAGGTATGTCGAACTGGCTCGCCAGGCCTGGCGTCTGATGCGCGAGCCGGGCGACCCGCGGCACGAGGAGGTCGTGTCCCGCCGAGCGGCCGCGCCGCATGAGAAGCGACTGAGCGACCTGGAGCGCGATGTCCGCGCCGTTTCGCGTCAGTCGATCGTCGCGGCGCGCGATCTGCCCACGGGCAGCACGCTCACGCGCGCGGACATCACCTTCAAGCGACCCGGCACGGGCCTGGAGCCGTGGCGAGTGGGGGAGGTGGTCGGTCGGGTGCTCGCGCGCGATATTCGCGCGGACATGCCGCTGGTCGCGGCGGATGTCGGACTGACCGAGTAGACGAGTGATCGCGACACGACGCCCGCACGAGACGCCGCGCAGCGCGGAGACAGCCTCGCTTCGATGATGGGGCCGGCGTGCTTCAGGCCTTGCCCGCGAGCCAGCGTTGGGTCGCCTGCGCTACTCGTGCGCCGAAGGCCTCGCCGCTGAGGCGGTCGCCCTGCGGCGGGGTCTTGTCGGGCGGGCCCTGATCGGCCTGGGTCATGAGCCCCGAGTAGGACGACAGCCGGTTGAGGTCCTTGCCATCGCCGGTGTAGATCGAGGGCGTCACGCCGGTGCTGACCCAGATCATCGAGTGCTGGTTGGCAAAGACCATGAGCGTGTGAAGCGTCTGGAGTTTGTCGCCGCTGAGCCCGCCGGAGTTGGTAAAGCCCGCGGCGATCTTGTCCTTCCAGCCCTGGCCGAACCAGATCCCGCTGGAGTACTCCATGAACCGCTTGAAGACCCAGCTCACATCGCCCATGTACGTGGGCGTGCCGAAAATGATCGCGTCGGCGGCGTTGAGTTCGCCCCATCGCCCGCCGAGGCTGCGGTCGGCGCCCGGCGCCGGGAGTTCCTCGACATTGAGCAGCGTCGCGTCGACGCCGTTGACCCCGGCCGCGCCGGCATGCACGCGCTCGGCGATGGCCTTGGTGTGACCGAAGCCTGAGTGATAAGCGATAACGATCTTCGCCATGGTTGAATCCTGCTTGGGTGCCGATGCCACCAAGACCACGCGCCAAGGTGCACGGCAACACAATTGCGACAGAGCATCACAGTTCCCGCAAGCGCATGGCCAGCCAGTGTATTGGGTGGGGGATTGCCCGGGTCTTTGCGGATTCTCGGGCCTGAGAAGGGATCTTTTTGGTCCGGGCCGCGGAGAGACGGCTTAGGCTAGACGATACTGCGTGGGGCCGAGTGGTGCCGATCGACGGGAGCGCTGCGCGCCCGCGGACGGTCCCATCTTCGACCCGCACCGCCCGACACAGCCCGATGGTGCCTTCGCTGACAGGAGACAGGCATGACCGCTCTTCGATTCGCCATTCCGATGCTGACCAACCTTTCGCCCCGGGCCCAGGCGCGCGGTGCGCGGCGGGTGATGCTGGCGTCGGCGGGCGCGCTTGCGCTCATGACCGGGTCGGTCACCGCTCCCGCGCTCGCGGGCGTGTCGGAGTTCGCGGAGGTCGAGCCCAACAACACCAAGGCGACGGCCAACACCGTCGACTTCGGGCCGAGCATCAGCACCATCCGAGGCAACACCCGGGGCAGCAGCACGACCGTCGCGGGTGTGAGCAGCGCGGACTACTTCCTGATCTCCACACCCGCGGCATCGCGCGGGATCTATCGCCATCGCCTGCAACTGACAACCACCGGCACCGCCGGACACACCCTGACGCTGCGCGGTGTTTCGCAGTCCTTCGGCCCGCCCGCGTCATGGGGCACCAACGATCTTGAGGTTCAGGCGGCGACCACGACCACGACCCCGGCGCGGTACGCGCAGTTCTACGGCTTTGGCAAGAACGAGAAGGTCTACACGCGCGTGGTCGGAAACTCGCTGACGACCGGCGACTATGTGGTGCAGTTGCAGACGCAGACCGTCACGCCGGTGGAGATCACAAGCGTGCAGGCGGGGACGTACAACATCCGCGCCGTCGCGGCGGCACAGGGCGCGTACGACACGGACCTTGTGCTGCTGGACTCGGACTTCAACTTCGTCTCCACGCGCGACGACCCGGATGACAAGGGCATCGATGCGACGCTCGCCCTGGGCGGTGTGTACTACGTCGCGCTCTCGCCGTACAACCTCGTGGCGCGCGTGTTCAACCCGCGTGACCTGAACGAGAACGCCGGTCCCGGCTTTGACTTTGCGGATCTGGTGGCCAACTCGTCGAGCCTGGCGACGAGCACCACGCCCATGAGCCTCGAGATTCGGCAGGGCACGACGGTGGTGGCAACGGGCGTAGGTCTGCCGTACTCGGGCGCGACGACGGCGTTCGATGTGCAGTTCTTCCGCATCGCCGTCGCGCCGAACACATCCCCGGTGGGCACGCCCGTGGCGGTCGCGAAGCCCATCGTGCAGGGCGAGAGCTACACGCTGACGGTGAACGTCACGCCCGTGGCGTCCCCCGCGAGCACAGGCTTGAGCGTGGTGGCCGACCTGACGACCCTCGGCCTCGGTGCGACCGAGGCGTTTACCGGCGAGGGCAACACCTTTACGTTCTCATCGACGCTCGGCGATGTTCCGCCGGGAACGCTCACGATCCCCCTTACCGTCAGCGACGCCGAGGGCCGCTCCAGCACGGGCTCGCTGAAGCTGATCATCGCGGCGGACCTCGGCACGCTGAGCGATGGCGCGGGCACGAGCGTCAGCCAGACGCTGAGCGTGGGCGGGGTCGCGTGGTTCCGCTTCGAGGCGACATCGCCGGCCAGCGCGTGCCGCTTCGTGGACCTGCACACACTGGGCACGACGCTGACGACGATCAACGACACCGAACTTGCGCTCTACGACGCGACCGGCACGCTGGTGGCGCGGAACGACGACTTGCAGGGCTCGGTCAACGACCTCTCGGCCCTGAGTTTCGGCGCTGGCGTTCCCGCGCGGACCTACGCGCCGTGGACCACGACCCTGACAGGTCAGACCGCCGGACTGTTGAACGGCGGTGTGTACTACGCGGCGGTCGTCGGGTTCAATTCCGCGAACGCCTTCGGTGCCAACTTCGGTGTGACGAGCGCTGCGACCAGCGCCGGCAGCGCATCGCTGAGCGCCCTGACCGGGCCGAGCACCGCGCCGCCCACCGTTGTGCCCGCGACGTACCTCAAGGGCCAGGGCTTGGAGGGCTGGGCCCGGATCGTCACGTGCGCCGGCGACAGCGCGATCGTCACGCTCGACGCGACGCTCGTCGGCGGTCCCGCAAGCGTGCCGATGTTGCTCTCGTCTCCCGGTACATTCACCGCGACATTCGCGGTGAGCGACTCGACCGCCGATGGCGTGTACAACCTGCCGTTCATCGTTGAACTGCCCGCGGGCACAACGGTGCAGACCGGCACTGCGACCCTTCACGTGCGCAGCGTCACCGATCTCGGCAACGCCAATATCGATAACGCCGCGGTCCCCGCAGGCCGAACCGCCACCGCTCCCGGCACGCCGGGCGGCGCGACCTGGTTCCGGTTCGACATCGCCAGCGAGGCAACCGGAACAACGTTCGTTGATGTCACGAGCCTCGGCTCTTCGTTCACGCCCACCTCGCAGGACACGGTCCTTGCCCTCTGGCGGACCGACGGCACGCTCGTCGCGGCCAACGACGACTGGGCCGCGCCGACGGTCTTCGTGCCGGGCCTTTCGTTCGGTCGCACGACGCCGACGCGTGCGTACAGCGCTACATCGCCCACGAGCGCTTCGCTCCCGGGCTTCGACGGGCGCACCGGCGCCTCGCTGCCCGCCGGAACGTACTACGCCTCGGTGACGCGCTGGGCCACGGGCTTCGGCGTGCCCGCCGCCGGCGCGGGGCGCTTCGGCCACTTCACCAGTGCCGCCGATGCCGGCACGGTCCGCCTGATCGTCGGGACCAATGTCCCGGTGCCGTGCAATGAGCCGATCATCGGCACCGAGCCGACCGGCCTTACCCGCTTTACCGGCCAGCCCGCGACCTTCACCGTTGCCGCCAGCGGTACCGCACCGCTGAGTTATCAGTGGAGGAAGAACGGGGTCAACATCGACGGCCAGATCGGGCCGACGTTGACCATCGCCAGCGCCACGACCGCCGCCAACGGCCAGTACGACTGCGTGGTCACCAACGCCTGCGGCACCGATACAAGCGCGAGCGTGCAACTGACCGTCAGCCCCAAGTGCAGCCCGGTGGACATCGCCAACACCGACACCGATCCGACGCCCGATGGGCAGTTGGACAACGGCGACTTCCAGGCCTTCTTCGCCGCGTTCTTCCTGCCAGAAGGCGATGCCGGGCGGCTGGTCGCGGATGTGACCGATACCGACGGCGACGGCGGTCCGGCAGATGGACTGGTCGACAACGGTGACTTCAACTACTTCTTTGCCCAGTTCTTTGTTGGCTGCCCGCTCCCGTTGGCCGAGCCGCCGCAGCCCGCACCATGATGCCGCCGTTGTGGGATGAACGGCGGTGTCACCCAAGGGTTTACTCTAAGGCGAGCCGCTTGAGTGGCGGGCGTGTCTGGGGTGCCCCTAAGAAAATCGGCGACATCGGGGGTGATCCCCCTTGCAACCGGCTCCGGAAGCCGTACATTAAGGACGCGGACGCTCGTCCGCGGCTCGAGGCGAGGCATCCTCGAACGTGTCTGAATGACGATGGGATAAGTTGTGGCGGCGATGCCGTCATCCTGTTGGGTACTCGTGGCCTTTGCGAACAAAGGGACTTGACATGAAGAAGCGATTTGCGCTGGCGCTGCTGGCCGGGCTCGGGCTGTCGTGCTCGACGGCGATGGCCCAGTACAGCTTTCCGTCATTCAACATGCCGGCTCCGGTCGGGCAGATTTTCAACGCGGTCCAACTCGATGTTGCGCCCGCGACCAACGGGACGTACACCACCTACACCGTGAACATCGCGTGGACCGGCAGCGGCACCGCGCCGTTCGATTCGCGCGGCACCGAGGCGCGCTTCGCTCTGACCGACCGCGCGGTTGTGGACGGAACGACCATCCCGACCGAAGCCGTGACCTACATCGCCCCCGGTGCCGCGCCGGGCGCGGCCGACAACTCTTCGGCGCAGAACCTCGGCTGGTCGGGCACGCTGGCGATCTCATACGCCAAGAACGCCGGCAATCCGCCGCTGTATTTCATCTGTCGTCAGGATTCCTTCGGTGAGATCGCGACGTTCAACAACGTGCGGATCACCCTGGGCGGTGTAACGGCCCCGCCCGGGTTCCCGACCAACGACAACTGCTCCGCCGCGGTCGCCATCGGCGCCCTGCCCTTCCTCTCTCCGGCGATCGACATCTCCCTGGCCAGCAACGCCGACACGGGCGATCCGATCTTCTCCTGCGGCACGGTGCGCCGGACGATCTGGTACACCTTCACGCCGACGGTCACCGGCTCGTACACCTTCCAGACCTGCACCGGTTCGGCGCCCGCCACCACCGTGGTGAACACCGCCATCGGCGTGTTCTCCGGTGACTGCGCGACGGGCACCTACACCCAGTTGGCGTGCAACACCAACGGTTGCGGCACCCGCTCGACCGTGACGACCAATCTGACCGCTGGCCAGACGTTCTTCGTCGTCATCGGCCGCGTGGGCACGGATGATCCGGTCCCGCCGAGCGAGTCGGCCCTGAGCTTCCGTGTGAACTTCAATCCGCCCGGCCCGGTCCCGCCGACCAACGACGACTGCTTCAACGCCACCTCGATCGACCCGGTGACGCTCCCGGTGATCACGGACCCGGTTGATGTCCTCAACGCCACGAGCGTCGGCGAGCCGACGTTCTGCGCCACGACCAATCGCACGGTCTGGTACTCGTTCGTTCCGACGCAGGACGGCATCTACCGCTTCTCGTCGTGCGCCGGGGACATCGGCACGATTCCCAACGCGGTTGCCGACACGATCATCGCGGTCTTCTCGGGCGACTGCTCGTCCCTGACTTCCGTCGGCTGCAACGCCGATGGCGGCGCGGCCTGCTCCGGCGCCCGCGCAAGCGTTGATGTCCTGCTGACCGCGGGCACCCAGTACCGCATCATGCTCGGCCGCCAGGGCACAACGACGCCCACCGGCGTTCAGGCCGTGGCGATGCGCGTCTCTCTCCAGGGTCCACCCCCGACGCCGCCGGCCAACGACGAGTGCACGGCGGCCATCGTTCTCAACACCGAGCCCGGCTTCGGTCTGCCCTACACGACCACCCCGGTGAACATCTTCGACGCGACGGTGTCCAGCGACCCGGCCACCTGCGTCGCCTCGACCAACACGATCTGGTACTCCTTCACGCCCACGGCGACCGACTACTTCCAGTTCTCCACCTGCGCCGCCGACGCCCCCGCGACGACTGTCGCCAACACGACGATCTCGGTCTTTGAGAGCACCGGCACCTGCGGCGATCTGACGCTCCGCGCGTGCAACGACGACGGCGGCGTGGGCTGCACGGGCACCCGAGCCAGCGTCGCGCTGTTCCTCAACGCCGGCACGCGGTACTACATCCAGGTCGGCGCCGGCGCCGCGCCGACAGTCACGGGTCTGGTCGCGTTGAACATCAAGACCATCGCCCCGCCGCCAGCCGCGGCTACGTGCGATGGCGCCATCGTCATGCCTAGTTCCTTCACGACATGGACCAGCGATCCCATCGACGTGTCCAGCGCTCCCAACGCGCAGTCCATCGCTACCTGCGCAGGGACTTCCGTCACGCGTCAGATCTACTACAAGTTCACCCCCGCCGTCAGCGGCAACTACCTCTTCTCGACCTGCCAGGAAGACGTCCCCGCGGCGACGCTGCTGGACACGGTCATCTCGATCTATCGGCCTTCGGACCCGGCCAACGTCTGCCCGACGCTCGGGACCTTCCAGGCCTGCAATGACGACGCCACCACGACGGGCCTTCCCGCCGGGACAAACGCGTTTGTCTGCACCAACACCACGCTGACGGACCTCCGCTCCAACTTCCGCACCCAGCTCGAGGCCGGCGTGACCTACATCTTCGTCATCGGCCGCTACGGCACCGCGCAGCCGCTGCCCGCCGGGCAGACGATCCTGCAGTTCAAGGTGACCGCGGAACTGCCCCCCGCCAATGACACGTGCGCCGGCGCGATCAGCGTGAACACGCTCCCCGGCTTCGGCATCCCCTTTACCGTTCCCGCCCAGTCGATCAACTTCGCCCTGGCCGTCGGTGACCCCACCGTGACCTGCGCCGCGGCGACCAAGAGCGTCTGGTACACCTTCACCCCCACGGTCTCGACCTCCTACTTCCTCTCGACCTGCCCCACCGAGGCCCCCGGTACCACCGCGGCCAACACCTTCATCAGCGTCTACTCCGGTGACTGCGGCACGCTGCTCGAGGCCGCGTGCAGCTCGAACTTCTGCGGCACGCGCGGCGCCGTGACCGTGCCCATGACCGCCGGCACGACCTACCGCATCGCGATCGGCACGACCGGCACCACCAACGGCAACATCTCCTTCCGCATCTCCGACGCCTCGCCGCCCGCCAGCGACACCTGCGCCGCGGCGATCAATCTCAACGCGATCCCCGGCTTCGCACTGCCCTTCGTCTCTTCGCCGGTCGACCTGACCTTCGCCACGACTGACGGCTCCGACCCGACGTCCTGCGCCGCCAGCCAGTCGCGCACCATCTTCTACCGCTGGACCGCGCAGGCGTCTGGCAACTACCTCCTGTCCACCTGCACCAGCGATGCGCCGGCCAACACGATCGCCGCGTCGTTCGTCTCGATCTTCACCGGCTCGTGCGGCTCGCTGACCAGTGTGGCCTGCGCGTCGACCAGCTCCTGCGGCCGCGGACGCGTGACGTTCACCGCTACCGCGGGTACGACCTACACCTTCATGATCGGCCGCAACGCGCTCGGCGCGCTGAGCGGCGGCGAGGGCACGATCGCCTTCAACCTCCGCCAGTTGGCCAACCCGCCGACGCTCTCCGGCGAGACCGAGCCGAACGACACCAAGGCCACCGCCAACGTCTTCAACCTCACCAACAACACCGGCATAACCGGAACCAGCACGGGCACCACGACCACCGGCGGTGCGCTGACGACCTTCGACTACTTCCGCATCAACCTCCCCGCGGGTCCGGGCATCACCCGTCACCGTCTGGCGCTGATCTCCAGCGGCACGCCCCAGACCGGCCACACCATGACGCTGCGTGGCCTTACGCAGACCGCCACGGGCATCGGCACGGGCGAGACTATCCTGACCAACGCCATCACGCAGGCCAATCCCGCCGCGGTTGATCCGGTCCCCACGGCTCAGGTCTACGCCCTCGGCACCTCCGCCGCGACGCTCCTTGCGCGCGTCAGCGGTACCGCGGCCACCACCGCTCCGTATCAGATCGCGCTGTTCAGCGATCCGGTGACGCCGATCGACGTCGCCGGCGGTTCCTTCCCGGTCGGAAGCCTCACGATCCGCACCACCGGTCAGACCGCCGCCGATACCGAACTGTGGGTCTACGACAGCAACTTCAACCCGATCGCGAACTTCGGTAACGACAACGACGGCACATCCATCCAGTCGCGTCTGACCCGCACCTTCGCCCAGGGCACCTACTACCTCGCCATCGGCGAGGGCAACATGGCCAACAACCTCGCATCGCCCTCCGATGACGGTCGTCGCACGTCGGCGGTTGCAGACTTCCCCGGCTACATCGTCAGCAGCGCCAGCACGACGAGCGCAAATCTGAACTTCGTCATGGACGACGGCGTGAATCCCGCCCGCACCACGACGTTTGCCAAGAACGCCGTGCAGCAGATCGGCTTCTTCAAGTTCACGGTCGGGAGCACGGTCGTTGGGTGCGATAACCCGGCGGATGTGGCCAACACCGACGGCGATCCGGTGCCCGATCAGTCGATCGACAACGGCGACTTCCAGGCCTTCTTCGCCGCCTTCTTCCTCGCGCCGGGCGACCCCGGGCAGCTTGTGGCCGACATCGCCAACACCGATGGCGAGACGCGGCTCGAGGGTGCGGGTCCGGATGGCACCGTCGACAACGGTGACTTCCAGGCCTTCTTCCTGTACTTCTTCCAGGGCTGCCCGTAATCGCGGGTCGGCACAGAAACTGATCTGAAGTTCAGGGGCACCCCTTCGTGGGGTGCCCCTTTTCTTTGCGCAAAGGCGCGATGGTGTTCGAGCTTGCAGGGACCCATGCCGCGGATAGGGAGAACGTGTACTCGTCGGCGGGAGCGGGAAACTTGAGCAGTGTTTCGAAATTCGGGGGAATGCCCCGGAGCATGAGAATGAGGGCAAAATCGGGGGTTCTGAGGCTTTTCAGGTTGCAGAGCCGGAGAACGGACTTAATCTAGACGATGTCTCGGTTCCGAGACATCGCGCGCCCATTCTTGGGCGTGCGGTTTGGATGGCCCGAGCCCGGCCTGCGGCATTGCTCTTCTCGTGTGTGGTTGAGCGTGTGCAGAGCCGTCCGAGGTCACAGATCAGGAGATGCTCCATGACTCGAACGTACGTCAAGTGGCTGCTGACCGCGGCCACGCTGGCCACGCCGATTTCGGCGCTGGCTCAGACAAACTACCCCGAGACCGAGCCGAACAACATCAAGGCCGCGGCCAATGCGGTCGGCGGTGCATCGGGCATGGTCGCGGGTGACACGATCACCGGCAACTCGACCGGTAGCAGCACGACCGTCGCCGGCACGACCAGTGCCGACTACTACCTGATCACGATGCGCACCGCCGCCCCGGGCATCTACAAGCACCGGCTCGCGATCACCACGGCCGGCACCGCCGGCCACACCGGCACGATCCGCGGCAACGGTCAGACCTCGTCGGGTGTGTACGCGACCGACGACGCGGTGCTCCAGACGTCCATCGCCACGACCACCCCGCCGCGGTTCAACGACTTCTACGGCTTCGGCAAGGGCGAGCGGTTGTTCTACCGTGTGACGGGCACGACGACGACGACGGCCGACTACGTCGCGACGCTCTCGACGACGACGGTGGTCCCGACCGCCATGAGCACGTCGGTGACGCCGGGCACGTTCGCGATCCGCGCCAACGCGGCGACGAATACGGCGCTCGATACCGATCTTGTGGTTCTCGATGGTGCCTTCAACGTCATCGCGACGCGCGACGACCCGGATCCGTCCGAGGTCTCGCTCTCGCTGACCACGGGTACGTACTACATCGGCATCTCGGCGTACAACGTCGCGGTCCGCTTCCCCTCGCCGACCACTCCGGCCGCCGATTTCCCGGATCCGGTGACGGACTTCGCTGACATCGTCGTGTCCACGGGCACCAGCACCAGCACCGTTGTTCGCGGCATTGAAGTCGCCAGCGGCGCAACGGTCGTCGCGACCGGTGCCGGCACGCCCTCGAGCCAGTTCGATATCGCCTGGTTCGCACTCACGGTCGCTCCGCCCTCGATCCCGACCGCGAGCAGCGTGGCCCTTGCCCAGCCCTATCTGCCCGGCGACTCGGTGACGGCCAACATCATCGTCAATCCCGCCGCGACACCCCCCAGCACGGGCATCACCGTGAACGCCGATCTCTCGGCCATCACGGGCGTCCCGGGCACCACCACGTTCACGGACATCGGTGGCAACACCTTCAGCGCGACGTTCACCGTCGGCGCCACGACCGCCGCCGGTCCGTACGCGGCGACGGTCAACATCGCCGACGCTGAGGCCCGCACCAGCACGGCGACCCTGTTGCTGAATGTCGGCCGCAACCTCGGCGTGGTCAACTCCAGCAGCGCCCAGCCCACGACCGCGACGACGAACATCGGCGCCGGTCAGGTTGCCTGGTTCCGCTTCACGGTGCCCTCGGCCACCTCGGCCGCTCTGGGCTATGTCGACATCAACTCGCTCGGCAGCCTCTTCGGTGCCTCGGGCGACACGGTCGCCGCGGTGTACAACCTCGACGGCACGCTCCGCAACTCTGCTGGCGATCCCTTCGGTGGCAGCACCGCCGCGGGCTTCTCCTACGGCCAGACCTCCCCGGCGCGGACGTACTCGCCCTACACGACGACCATGACCGGTCAGACCGCTGCGGTTCTGCCCGCCGGTCAGTACTGGCTGGGCATCGCCCGTCAGGCCACCGGCTGGGCCGCGGGTGCCAACTTCGCTCTGGTCTCGCCCTCGGTGGACGCTGGCCAGGCCGTCGCCAACATCTATTCGAACATCATCGACAGCGTTCCGTTCTTCGCGCCGATCACCATCACGCGGCCCTACGCCGGCGGTGACAGCGTGACGCTGACGGTCACGCCCACGCCCGCTTCCACGCCCCCGAGCACCGGCATCTCGGTCGTCGGCGACTTCTCCGCCATCACCGGCGTTCCCGGCACGACGACCTTCGTCGAAGGCCCCGCCGGCACCTTCACCGCAACGATCACGCTGCTCTCTTCGCTGGCTCCCGGTTCCTACACCGCCCCGGTGACGGTGTCGGATGCTCAGTCTCGCAGCTTCGCCTCCTCCATCACGCTTTCCGGCATCGCGGAGAACTTCGGCGAAGTCAGCGTGATCTCGGCTCAGCCCATCGCGGGCACCCGCGCGGTCTCCGCGGGTCAGATCGCCTGGTTCCGCTTTGTCACCACCCAGCCGACCAACGCGACGGACTTCTTCGTTGACATCGACACCAGCAACTCCACCGCGTCCGACACTGTCGCGGGGATCTACGACGCGTCCGGCAGCGTGGTCGACTCCGCCGACGACCCGGACTACGGCACCCTCCGCGCCGCGTTCAGCTTCGGCGACACCACGCCGTCGCGCGCACGCACGCCCTACACCGTCAACTTCGCCGGCCAGGACGGCGCTGTTCTGCCCGCCGGAACGTACTACATCGGCGTCGCTCCTTACGCCGAGGGCTTCTCTTTCGGCGCCAACTTCGGCATGGCCAGCCCCTTCACCACCGCGAGCACCGTCGGTGCCCGTCTCTTCACGAATCTGCCCGGCAGCGGCCTCGGCGCCGTGGCCAACAACGACGCTCGCCCGGTGTTCGTCGGCGAGTCCTACACGCTCTCGGCGACCGTCTTCCCGTCCCTCACGCCCCCGAGCACGCTCATCAGCGTGCAGGCTGACCTCTCGAGCATCGGTGGCGACAACCCCGTCTCCTTCACCGAAGGCCCGACCAACACCTTCACCTACACCGACACCCTGGGCTCCATCGCTCCGGGCACCTACCTCATCCCCTTTACCGCCAGCGATGCTGAAGGCAACGTCGCCAACGGGAACATCCGTCTGATCGTCGGCTTCGACGCCGGCGCTCTGGCGCTGGGCACGCCCAACGTGACCGGCTCCTCGATCACCAGCGGCGGTGTGGCGTGGTTCAAGATCACCACCACGGACACCACCGGCACCTGCCGTTTCGTGGACATCCACACGATCGGCTCGGCCCTGGCGCCCGCCAACGACACCACCATCGCCGTCTACAACGCCGACGGCACGCTTCGCACGACGAACGATGACTTCGGCGGCTCGCTGTTCTCCGCCCTGTCCTACGGCGCCGCGGCTCCGCCCCGCACCTACAGCCCCTTCACGGCCAACCTCGTTGGTGGCTCGGGCACGCTGCCCGCCGGTGTCTACTACATCGCCGTCGCCAGCGGCTCGGGCATCACGACCTTCGGCGCTGGCTTCAGCGTCTCGTCAACTTCGGTCGATGCCGGCACGGTCTCGCTGACCGGTATCTTCGGCTCGGCCACCGGCGCTCCGTCCGGCAGCGTCAGCACCTTCCTCAAGGGTGAAGGCCTCCCGGCCCGCACCCGCATCACCTCCTGCTCCGGCACGACCGCGATTGTCAAGGTCGACGCTTCCAGCATCGGCGGCCCCGCCGCCGCGGTGATCTCCAACGCCACGTTGACGACCTGGACCGGCAGCTTCGCCGCGTCCGATTCGACCGCGGACGGCATCTACACCCTGCCCTTCACGGTCGAGCAGCCCGCCGGCACCGTCGTTGAGTCCGGCAACATCACCGTGCACGTCCGTTCCGTGACGAACCTCGGCACGACCGATGTGGCCAACTCGGTGCCCCCGACCGGTCTGACGCAGACCGCCGCCGCGACCCCCACGGGCGCGACGTGGTTCAAGTTCACGACCCTCGAGGCGACCGATGCCTCCAAGTTCGTGGATGTCGCCACCGCCGGTTCATCGTTCTCCTCCACCGCTACACCCCCTGTCCTCTCTACCGATTCCGTCATGGGCATCTGGCGCCCCGACGGTACCCTCGTGGCCACCAATGACGACTGGTCGGGCGTCGGCCCCTCTGGCCTGTCCTGGGGCCAGACCGCTCCGACCCGCTCCTACACCGGCGGCACCACGACGCAGACCCTCTTCGACGGCCGCACGGGCCTGACTCTGCCCGCTGGCACCTACTACATCTCCATCCACCGCTACGCGGTCGGCTTCTTTATCCCGGTTGGTGCTGACCTGTTCACCGCGCGGACCAGCGCGACCGATACCGGCACCGTTCGTGCGATCGTCGGCAGCAACCTGTCTCCGTCGTGCGTCAGCCCGAGCATCGGCACGCCGCCGGCCTCGCTCAGCCGCCTGAGCGGTCAGCCCGCGTCGTTCACCTTCACCGCCTCGGGCACGGGCCCGCTCTCGTTCCAGTGGCAGAAGGACGGTTCGAACATCGTCGGCGAGACCGGCGCGACCCTCA
>JAJTHN010000019.1 GCA_021297895.1 Phycisphaeraceae bacterium
GGGGGGAAGGGGGGCGTCCGTGCGCGCGGGGGGGGGCGCGCCGGGACCACCGGTAAGGGGGGGGGGGGGGCGGGGGGGGGTGATTGGGTGGTGAGTGGGGCAAGGGAGCGACGGCGGCATCGGACGACGAGAGTCCGGGGCCGCCGTCGCTGCATTTGCAGGTGGGGACGTGAACGATCTGGACCGGCGCAGCCCTGGCCTGCCGCCGCGCGTTCCCGCCGCGGCGAACGTAACGATGGCGAGCCCTCTGCCCCTTCGGGGCAGGCGAGGGATTCGGGGATCGACTCCACGGGTTGCGCTCGCTCGAGGACTCGCTCGCTTCCCCCGTGGCGACAGCCCGGCGTCCCTTCGGGACGCTTTGGAGGGGAGTGGGGGCGGGGGGCGGGGCGGCGGCGGAGGGAAAGCGTGAGTAACTCTTTGGCCCCGGCGTTCAGCCCAGGCGGAAGAGGCGACAGAAGTTGGCCGACGCGAAGGCGGCGATGTCCTCATCGGGCCAGCGGAACGGGCCGGCGGCGAGGGTGTCGGCGAGGCGATGGAGGTCTCCGGGCAGGTCGATGCCCTCGGGCAGCCGTGCCGCGGAGAAGCCGCCGTCCATGTCGCTGCCCAGGCCGACGTGAGCGCGCGAGCCGGTGATCTGGCAGATGTGCTCGACGTGGGCGAGCGTGTCGATCAGCGATGCGCGGCCGTCGGCGGGGGTGAGCAGGCCCGGCTTGAGAAACTTGCTGTAGAGGTTCAGGCCGATGACCCCTCGGCGCTGCGCGATCGCGCGGATCGTCGCATCGGTCAGGTGCCGCTGGTTGGCCGGATCGCGCATGAGCGAGCGGCAGTTGCTGTGGCTGGCCATCACGCGCGCCTGCGGCGGGAGCGAGTCGAGCAGTTCGGCGCACGCCCGGTCGGAGAGGTGCGAAAGGTCGTGGACCAGGTTCAGCCGCGTGACTTCCGCCGCGAGCGAGCGTCCATCGGCCGTGAGCCCGGTGTCGGCGGGGCCGTTGCAGCCGTTGCCGCTGGCGTATCGCCCCTGATGAAACCACGCCATGCCGACGGCGACGACGCCCTGTCTGGCCCACCATGCCAGTTCCGCGGGCTCGCGGATGCAGTCGGCGTTTTCGATCAGCAGGGCCAAGCGGATCGGCGCGCGGCCGTCGCGCGTGGTGCCCGTGTTGGCCGGCGTGCCCGCGTTGCCCGCGTTGGCCGGCGTGTTGCCCCAAGTGCCCGCGCGGCCCGAGGCGAACCACGATCGGTAGATCTCCAGTTGGACTAGCCCGGCAAGGTGCGCCGTGTGCGCATCGCCGCGGCGATAGGCCACGCGCGGGTCGGAGCCGTCGGGCTCGACGAAGATCGTCGCGAGCCCAAGGCCCACGTGGCACGCGCCCGCGGCCCGTGGCCCGGTGTTGCTCAGCGAGGGCAGCGTGACCGCCGCGGGAAGGTCCGGCCCGGTGACATCGTCGGGCCACGCATCCATGTCGCGGCCGCGAGCGGCGAGATAGGCCAGATCAAGATGAGCGTCGAACCAGAAGTGGTGCATGGCGTGGTTCAGCGTACAAGGTCGGAGCGCTCTCCGCGCTGGCGGTCATCGGCCAAGGTGCTCCTTGGCCTTGTAGACGAACAGCACCGCGGCGATCAGGAAGAGCGTCAGCCCGATACTCATCGACAGCAGCCGCAGCCGTCGGCGCATCGGCGGTTCGGCGGGCTCCTCCGGTGGAACGCGCAGCACGCGGGCGTCGGCGGGAACGGTATCGGTCGGGCCCAGGAGCGTGAGCGTTTTCGGCAGCACGCCGCGGGAACGCACGAAGCCATCGGCGATGTCGGCGCTCGGCGCGACGACGACCAGCGTCACCGGCGTGCCTGTGAGAGGCTCGGTGCCGGCGATCAGGAACCTTGGCTCATCAGAGCTCGCGGCGGGATCAACGGCAGGGGGCGGAGTGTCGGTCACGGTCTGGGCACACGGTCACGGGCTGGGTACAGGGGGGCGATGGCGGAGCGTCAACTTGCCGGGCGAGCGCCGAGCGTCACAGCGCGATCGTGGCGATCGGGCCGTCGGCGTCGAACTGCGCATCGGTGCGGTCCCGGACCTCGTCGAGCGTGTGGCCGGGCGCGATCTCGATGATGCGGAAACGCCCGCGGGCCTCATCGAACTCGAAGACCGCAAGATCGGTGATCAGCAGGTTCACGCACGCCTGCCCGGTCAGCGGCAGCGAGCAGGAACGCACGAACTTGTAGCCCTTGGGGTTGTCGGGTGTCGCCTTGGCGTTGTGCTCCATGGTGACGACGACGCGCTTGACGCCGGCGACCAGGTCCATCGCGCCGCCCATGCCCTTGACCATCTTGCCGGGGATCATCCAGTTGGCGATGTCGCCGTTCTGGGCCACCTGCATCGCGCCGAGGATGCACATGTCGATGTGCCCGCCGCGGATCATGGCGAACGAATCGCTGGATGAAAAGAAGGCGGCGCCCGCGCGTGCGGTGATCGTCTGCTTGCCGGCGTTGATCAGGTCGGGGTCGACGTTGGCGTCCTCCGGGAACGGGCCGATGCCCAGCAGGCCGTTCTCGGATTGCAGCCAGACATCCATCCCCGGCGGGATGGCGTTGGCGACGAGCGTCGGGATGCCGATGCCGAGATTGACGACATAGCCGTCGCGGAGTTCGCGGCTGGCGCGGATGGCGAGTTGTTCGCGCGTAAGCATTCCCGAGGATAGCAGGAGCGAGCGACGGCCGGGCGCTGCCGCGACAGGCCCGGGGGGCCGCTTGGTGCCACCGGCAGGGCCGCTCAGTGCAGGCGCAGGTCGAGCAGTTCCGCCTCGACGCTCGTCCGCCCGGCGTAGTGGTTGAGTTGCGGGCGCACGATCGCATCGAGCCGCTGGCCCGCGGCGAAGAGTTGCCGGCGCTCCCCCCAGCCGCCCGAAGCCCACGCGACGCAGCGCAGGTGCGTCGTCGCGGCGGGGGACCTGAACACGAACGACAGGTGCTGGCCCGTTTGCCCCATGGGCGTCGGGGCCTGCGCGAGGGTGAGGTTCCGAAGGAGCAGCGTCACCGGGGGGTTGCCGCGGCCGGTCGGATCGAGACTCGAGAGACGCTGGACCAGCGCGACGGTGAGTTCATCGAGCCCCGCGTCGGCATCGACGTGGGCCGGACGGACAAGGTGCCGCGGGGTGATCGATGCGCGGCACGCCTCGGTGAATCGTCGGGTGAAGTCCGCCAGCGCCGGCTCGGGCATGGCCAGTCCCGCGGCCATGTCGTGACCACCGAAGCGATCGAGCAGGTCGGCGCACGTTGCGATCGCCCCGTGAAGGTTGAAGCCGTCGATCGATCGCGCCGAGCCGTGGCAGTGGCCGTCCTTGCGCTGCATGAGGATCGTCGGTCGATGAAAGCGATCGACCAGCCGCGAGCAGACGATCCCGACCACGCCGGGATGCCAGTCCGGGTGGGCCAGCACGATCGCCGGAGTGTCCGGGGTGGTCATGCCCGATTCGATCGCCAGCGCGACCGCCTGCTCGACGATTTTCGACTCCGTCTCGCGGCGCGAGCGGTTCTGCAGTTCCAGGAACCGGGCGATTTCCGATGCGCGCTCGGGGCTGGCGGTGGTGAAGAGCTCGACGGCGTCGCGTGCGTGGCTCATCCGTCCGACGGCGTTGAGCCGCGGCGCGAGCTTGAAGCCCACATCGAACGCGTTGACCTTCTCGCTCTCCAGCGACGCCGCCTGCACCAGCGCGCGCAGCCCGATCAGCGGCGAGGTCTTCATACGCTCCAGGCCGAAGCGCGTCAGCACGCGGTTCTCGCCCAGCAGCGGGGCGACGTCCGCGATCGTCCCCAGCGCCACCAGCGGCAGCAACTCGACGAGCAAAGCCCGCAGTGCCGGGGCGACCCGGGGCGAGCCTGCATCCAGCGTCGCGATGCGCCAGGCGAGCTTGAACGCGACCCCCGCGCCGCACAGGTCGGCGAACGGATACGCCGAGTCCGGCCGCCGCGGATGCACGACGGCAAAGGCCTCCGGCAGATCGGCGAGCGTCGCGGGCGGGTTGTGATGATCGGTGATGATCAGGTCGACATTGCGCGCTCGCGCGGCCCGCGCCGGCTCGATCGCCGACACGCCGCAGTCGACCGACACGATGACGCGTGCGCCGTTGTCGGCCAGCTCCTCGATCGCGGCGGAGTTCAGCCCATAGCCCTCGTCCAGGCGGTGGGGGACATAGGTGCGGATGTCGGCGTTCGGCGCGATGGCCAGAAACGTGTGATACAGCACCGCCGTCGCGGTGATGCCGTCGACGTCGTAGTCGCCATAGATCGCGATCGGTTCGCCGCCGCGCAGCGCCAGCAGCAGCCGCCCCGCGGCCTTGTCCAAGTCCGGAATCGATGCCGGATCGTGCAGGTCGGTGAGTTTGGGCGTCAGGAACCGCTCGCGCTCCGGGCCATCGGCCAGACCGCGCGAAAGAAGAATGCGCGAGAGCAGGTCCGGTCGCCCGCCTGAGGAACTCGACCCCGGTGCCGAAGCCGGGATGGGCGCCGATCGCCACACCCACCGGCGCGTCATGCCCATCGCGATGTCACCGGCCTCCGCCGGGCTCGCGGCGGGCCCCGGCGGCGCGATGGCGATGACGGGTTGGCGGGTGGAGGCGAGGCTCATAGAGGTGCTCCGAGCGTACGTTGGCCCGGCTCGAGCGGCGACCATCCACGCCGCCGCGGCTCGCCGGCTCGTCATCCGAGGCCCGGGCGGGTTTGCTACGCTGGACGCGGCAACGCCGGAACACCTCGCCCGGCCGCCGGACAGACCACAGGAGTCGACGCATGGTCAAGCTCAATCGCATCTACACCAAGACGGGCGACACCGGCTCCACCGGCCTTGGCGACGGCCGCCGGGTCCCGAAGGATCACCTTCGCGTCGAGGCCTACGGCACCGTCGACGAGGCCAACGCGGCCATGGGACTGTGCGTCACGCTCTGCGAGCAGGCGGCGCCCGGTTCGGCCACCGCGCGCATCGGCGACATGCTCCGCAGCATTCAGCACGACCTGTTCGATGTCGGCGCCGACCTGTGCTGTCCTCCGGAGAAGGGCGAGAAGCCCGGCGAGCGCCTGCGCGTGCTGGCCAAGCAGACCGAGCGTCTCGAGAAGGCCATCGATCAGTACAACGATGACCTCTCGCCGCTGAACTCGTTCGTCCTCCCCGGCGGCAGCCCGCTGGCGGCCCAGTTGCATCTTGCCCGCACGATCGTTCGGCGCGCCGAGCGCTGCTGCGTTTCGCTCCACGCGGAAGAAGAGGCCACGACCAACCCCGAAACGATCCGCTACCTCAACCGCCTGAGCGACCTGCTCTTCGTGCTCTCGCGCGTCTGCAACGACAACGGCAAGGGCGATGTGCTCTGGGTTCCGGGGCAGAACAGGCCTCAGGCCGATCGCTGAACCGACCGTCGCGGAGATCGCTCGAGCGGACATGGAACGGACGCTGCCAACCCCGGACTTTCTCAACGAACTGGCCAACGCCCGCAGGGCCGTCCTGCGCGAGCGGCTGCTCTGGTGGGTCTCGGTGGTCGCTGGCCTGACTGTTCTTTTCACCTTCGCACGCATCTGGAAGGAGCTGGTCCAGCCCATCGTCCGCGCCCTCCGCGGCCGCGCGGCCGAGTGGCAGGCCGATCAGATCGCACTCATCGTCCCCGACCTGCTGAAGGTCTCGGCCTTCGGCACGTTCGCATGGCTGCTTTGGCGCGGCGGCACCAGGGCGCGCGATCTCATCGCCCGAGGCGAGGAGAACGCCTACTGGCTCCTGATCAGCGTCAGCGCGGCCTGCATGCTGCTCATGTCCGTCATCAGCGTGCTCGTCGGCTCCGGCGAGCGCACGCTGAACGCGAACTTCGGTCCCATCGAAACCGTCTTTGTCATGCACCTGTCCGCGTCGCTGCTCCTGGGCTGGACCGCGCGCGATGCGCTCCGCCCGTGCGCCGGATTGCTGGCCCTGAACATCGGCGTCATGGCGCTTCTCGGTCTGCGTGAGGATGGCTTCTGGCAGATGGTCCAGTCCGCGTTCATCGGCGCGGTCGGCGGCGCGGTCTTCCTTCCGGGAATCGCCGCGGCGTTCTGGATGACGCGTCGCTTCGAGGAGGCCTTCCGCGCCCGCTACTTCGAGAGCCGCTACGGCCAGGTCCGTCAGGAACTCGTCGACGCTCGCAAACTCCACGAGGCGCTCTTCCCTCAGCCCGGACGCGCCGGCTCCGCATGGTTCGAGTACACCTACGAGCCCATGCGCCAGATCGGCGGCGATTACCTTTACGCCCGCTTTGTCACCACCAGCGCCGCGCAGAGTGGCTCGGGCGAACCCGATGACCCCGCCGTCAACCGGCCGCTCCACGTTCTGGTGCTCGATGTCACGGGTCACGGCATCGCCGCGGCCATCACCGTCAACCGCATCTTCGGCGAGGTCGAACGTCTCTTCGCCGAAACGCCCGATGCGCCCCCGGGCCAGGTTCTCTCGTTGCTCAACCGCTACGTCTACCTCACGCTGGCCAATCACGGGCTGTTCCTCACCGCCATGTGCGTCCGCGTCGACGCCGCTCGCGGTCAGGTGGCGTACGCCTCCGGCGGCCACCCGCCCGCGTTCATCCGCCGAAGCGACGGGCGCGTCGAACGTCTCGACGCCACCACCGTCATGCTGGGCATCTTCCGCGATGGCGAATTCGCCAGCGGCGAGGTCACCCTCCCCATGAACCCCGGCGATGTGCTGCTCGCCTACACCGATGGAGCGCTCGAGGCCACGAGCGAAGACGGCGAGGCCTTCGGGCTCGACCGAATCGCCGCGTTCGTGTCCCAGCCCGGCCGCGGCCCGGGCGAGGCCTTTTCCCCCGACGGCAGCCCGGAGCCGGGCGCGTGGTGCAAGGGCTTGCTGCGAGCCGTCGCGGCGTATCGCCACGGCCCGGCGCGCGACGACACACTGGTGATCGAAGTCGGCATCGAGCGCGAACGAGCCCACCACGCTACCGGCGCACGCATGGGCCAAGCCGAACAGCCCGCCTGAGCGCGAGCACGCCGGATCGAGCGACGTTCGCTCACTCAACCAGCCGCAAAGTGAGAAGAGACTTACGCCTCGTGCTCGTCGCGCTGATCCGGCGATGCGAGCATCCCCGCCAGGCGGTCATCACGCACATCTTCGGGCCGCGGCATGTGCAACGCCCCGCACGTGGGGCACACGCAGCCATGCGGACCGAGCGTCTGGCCCGTCAGGTCCTGCCCGCACGAAAGGCACATCGGCCGCGTCAAGCGGTCGGCGACCTTGTTCACACTCACGACCACCGCGGCGACCGCCACGCCGACCACAGGCAGCCACGCCAGCGCCGAAAAGGCCACCACCGCCCACGCCGCGCCCGCGATGACAAGGGTGAAAATCGCCGCCCGAACGCGCACGCGGCTCAGCCACGCTCGCGCGGTGTCGATGTTCAGGTTCGCGTTGCTCTGCTTGCTCATGGTCCTGTTGCTCATTCCGTCCGTTGAACCGGTCCGATGGTAGCGTCCGCCACCCGCACCGGCGAGGACCACGCCGATGCTCCGGGGCCGGCCCGAGCGACAAAGAATGTCGGCACCAAGTTGTGTCGTCGCGGGTACTCCGCCCGCACCAGCGACACGACACCCTCCACCGCGCCGGGCATCATCAGCGCGATCACGCTCCCGCCAAAGCCCGCGCCGGACATCCGCGCGCCGTACACCCCCTCCACGCGCCGGCAGAGTTCCACGATCGTGTCCAGCTCCGCGCAGGAAACCCTCGCCAGCGTCCGAAGCGACTCGTGCGACGCGTTGAGAATCCCGCCAAGCCGCTGGAGTCGCGAGCGCACGAGTTCCGGCGCGAGCGTTATCATGTCCGCGAGCAGTTCGCTTGCCATCGCCACGCGGCGGTTCTCCATCACCACGTGCTTGGCGTATCGGAACTCCTCGTCGGTCAGTTCCGGCTCCTTGTACTCGAGCATCCCCAGATCGACCTCGCGAAGGCTCGCGATCCCCAGCGACAACACCGCCGCGGCGCATGCCGCCCGACGCCGCGCGTACTCGCCCGTGTGCAGCTCGTGCGGCTTTCCGCTGTTGATCACCAGGATCGCCGCGTGCTCCGGCCCCGGCATGGGCGTGTACTCGCACGTCGCATCGGCACAGTCAAGCAGCATCGCGCTGCCCGCGCGGGCCATGACCGATGCGAACTGGTCGAGCACGCCGCACGGCACACCGACGATCTCGTTCTCGGTGCGCTGCGCAAGCGACACCACTTCCCGCGGCGCGAGCTCCGCTCCGCTGAGCCGAGCAAAGGCCATCAGGCTCGCGACCTCCAACGCCGCCGATGATGACACGCCCCCGCCACGCGGCACATCGCTTGCGATGCTCATCCGCAGCGCGAGCATCGTGCCAGCACGCGCACCGCTTGCGCCGCCCGCGCCGAGTCCACCAGAACGCGACGAAACATGCTCGTGCGCCAGAGCGATCGGTCCAAGCGCGTAACGCGCCCAGCGCTGGTGCAGCCGCGAGAGCACGCTCGGGTCCAGAGCCTGTTCCGCCGGCAGCGACAACCGCTCGCCAAGATCCGCCGCGACCACCCGGCTGGTTCTGTCGCGCGTCTCTCGACCGATCGCCACCACGCACGACTGCGCAATGGCCATCGGCAACGCCAGCCCGCCGGTGTAGTCCGTGTGCTCGCCCACGATGTTCACGCGACCGGGCGCGACGCCCAGCGCCTCCGGCTCGACACCGAACTCCGCCCGATACGACGCATCGGCCCGGCGCAGCGCCTCGCCACACTCAACAGGCAGAGTTTGTCCGATCGAGTTCATCACGGCACGCCTCCGGCAGAACCACCCGCGCCCACACCCGCACCCGCGGCCGACGCCGCCTGCACACCCGAGTGCAACGCCGTACCCAGAACCATCACAAGGTACACCGCGACGTGAAACGCGGCAAGCACGTTCGTGTCCGCGACCGACCTCCGGAACAACGCCAGCAGCAAAAGCCAGTACGCCCCGAGGGCCAGAATCGCCCTGAGCCCGAGAACCACCGCCGCGAGCGACGCCCCGCGGTCCACGGGCATGCTCATCACGCACACGCACGCCGAGACCGCGACCAGCATCCTCGCCGCGGCCAGTTCCACGCCGCCCACCCGCCGCCCGAGGAACAGCGCCGCCAGCAGCACCGCGACCATCCCCGTGCCGGTGTGCACCGCGATGTCGAACAGCGTCACAAGCACCCGCCCCGCGCGCAGCACCCACGATGCGCCCTCGCCCGCAACAGGCCCCGGCTGCGTCGCCGCCAGAATCATCGCGATCAGCGACAGCGTCACACCGACGATCACCAGCACCCGCGGCCCGGGAAAAGCCGGCGCGCTGATCACGCCCGAATCGGTCGATGCCGCCGCGTCCGTGTTGTCGCCCTGTGGGTGCGCCGCCGCCCGCGCTGCCGAACTCGTCTGCGCCGGCGATCCCGTTGTCACCGGCGCGCTCGCCCGCGCCACCGGCGCCGCCGGCGGCTCAAGGTCGTACGGCAACGCCGCGTTCGATGCCGGAACCTGCGGCTCCGGTCCTTGCATCTCCGGCTTGTTGCTCTCAATGCTCACGCTGTGGCTCCGGTCTGAGCAACTCGGGAACGAGGGGCCCGAGGGTTCTCGCTCGCGCAGCGTTGCCTAGCCCCGCCGCGGGTCGGGCAGCGCGTGACGCAGGAAAAACTCCATCAACTCGTGCCCGTGGGCGATGTGCAGGTCGCTCGCCGCGGCCTCCGCCTCGGCATATGCCAGCGCCGGCCGCGGAGCCGCGAATCCCTGTCCCGCCAGCAGGACGGGCACCGGCGTTGCATCGTGCTTCCGCGTACTCACCAGCGTGTAGTGATCGGGCAGAATCATCAGCCGCCACCCATCATCCGCACCGGCGTTCGCACCCGTGCCGCGTCCGACCCGGGGCGAGAGCGAGCGCAACTTCGCCACGATCGGCGCGACCACCTCGCGATCGATCGCCTCGATCCCCGCGACCTTTGTCCGCCAGTCGCCCTGGTGCGATGACTCATCGGGCGACTCGACATGGCAGCACACGATGTCGTACCGATCGATCGCGTCGCACGCCCACCGTCCCTGGGCCGCGTAGTCGTTGTCATGGTAACTCGTCATCCCCGGCGGCTCGAGCCGATCCCACCCGATCAGCGCCGCGATCCCGCGCAGCAGATCCACCGGCGTGAGCATCGCCCCGCGCAGCCCGAAACGCGACTCGAAACTGGGCATGTCCGGCTTGGTCCCCTGACCCCAGATCCACGCCATATTCGCCTCGCGCAGCCCCTTGGCCCGCCGCGCCACGTTCACCGCGTGCCCCGGCAGAAACTCTCGCGCGCTGAGCATCAACTCCCGCAGAAACTCCGCGGCCTCGGCATCGTCGCGATCATCGCGTGCCGCTCGCGGCAGGTGTGCCGCCCACGGCTGCCGCGGCACCTCGTGCGGCGGGGTGCACACCACACCGTCAAACCGCCGGCCGCTTGCATCCACAAGAATCGATCGATAACTCACCCCGTGCCGAAGCGTCAGACGCTCCGCCAGTTCCGGCACATCCCGACGCCAGTGCGCCAGCAGATCGGGCACGATCGCCGCGGCCTCCGCATCGCTGATCGCCCCGGCGGAGTGGTCGAGCATCAGCCCCGAGTCCGGCGAGCCCGCATCATCCGGCCCGACGGTCACAAGATTGAGCCGGAAGATCCAGTCGCTCGCCCCCGCCTGCACGCCGCTCGCCGCCGCCTCCAGCGGCGCTCGCCCCGTGTGATACCTCACCGGGTCGTACCCCAGCAGGCACATCGTGCACACGTCAGACCCCGCCGCCCAGCCCGCGGGCGTCGTGCGCGCGGTCGCTAGCCGCCCCGATCGCGCCAGGCCATCCATCGTCGGCGTCGCCGCCGCTTGCAGCGGTGTCTTGCCGCCCAACTCGGCGATCGGCAGGTCCCCCGCACCATCCGCGATGACGATCACGTACTTCAAGCCAAAAGCATACCGCGCCCGTCGCACGCCGTGCCGCCCGGCTCTCGCGCTGCCGTCGCGGCACTCAGGGCCCAGAGGCGTGCTTCGCACCGACCCCCAACCCCTGACCGATCACAACACCGCCCCCGGGCACCGCGCCTCCCAACGTCTGAACAACTCGCGTCCGCTATCGCGCAGGCCGGGCCTCGCTCCGCAGGGCCGCCTCGGCGCTCTCCGCCGCCGCATCCGCCGCGCGCTTGCGCTCCTCGCGTGCCCGGCGGATCGCGTCATCGTCGGTCATCGGCACGCTCGGATCATCGATCCCCAGCAGCCGCGCGAGCATGCTCCGCGTCGCGCTGAACATCTGCGGCGAGATCGATGGTTCCGCCAGCGTCCCCGTGATCCGCGTGCTCACCACCTCATCCCGCAGCCCTTCCAGCAGCGCCGAGACCAGCGGCAGCCGCGCCGCCGACTGGCTCGTCAGCCGCAGATCCAGCCCCATCGTCGGAAGATCCATCGTCCCCGACCCCACGATCGAAATGGAGTTGCTCATCAGCGCGAGTTCGTCGAACGTCACGCGCGAACCCTCGAGATGGCACGCCGCGTGGAAGAAGTCCAGTGGCTCATCGAACGGCAGCTGCAGGTTCGTCAGCCTCAGCAGCGGCACAACCAGCGGGATTCGCACAACATCTCCGCCGAAGATCCGCACGCTCCCGCGACCGATCCGCGAGGTCTCCTCGCCCACGAGCCCCGACAGGCTGATCTCCGCGTCGAGCGAGCCGCGAGAGAGGTCATCCGGCAGGCCCTGCAGGTCCAGCGTCGCGATGTCGATCACCTCGGGCAGTTCGATCGCCCCTTCCATCGTCCGCTCGCCCGCAAGAACCTGCCGCAGAATCGTCGGGTCCAGCCCCTGACTCGGCAGCACGCGCGTGCGACGCGAAATGTCCTTGAGCAGGTCCGCGAACCGCACGCCCGCGATTTCAACCTTCGCCGAGTACTGCCTCGTCGGTGCGCCCGCGGCCGCCGCCCCGCCCTGCACGTCCTCGCTCATCACCCGAGGCTCGACCATCGCCGACCCGCTCAGCCGGCCCCCGGCCGCGCGGCCGGACAGTTCACGCAACTCCAGCACGCCCTCGCGCTCTCCGCCGACCAGCCGCGCCCGCGCGTCGCCCAGCGTCACCACCCCCGCGACCAGGCTCGACGCCGACAGATTCAGATCAAACCGCACGTTCTCGCCCGCGTTGCGGAACACGTGCAGATCGAGCGTCCCGCCGACATCACGCAGCGGGATGCCCACATCCGCGCCGAGCTGCCCGAACGTCAGCGTCCCCCGCGCATCGAATGTCGGCGGCTCATTGCCCACCGCGCTGAGCGTCACGCGCGTATCGGTCAGGATCAGCCCGCGGGAGATCGTCGTGTTCACGCTCCGAAGTCCGGTTCGCACCGCTTCCGGCAGCGACGCCATGATCGTCGCCTCCAGTCGCCCGCCGTCGAGCGTCGGACGAACATCCAGATCCAGCCGCGAAACCCCGTCGACGTTCTTCCTGCTCCACGTACCCGCCAGCGCCGCTTCCCAGTCGTCGTTGCTCAGCGTCAACTGCTCGAACGAGCCCGTCGTGTCGCGGAACGTCACCTGCCCCGACACCACGGGAAACTCGATCCCCGTGCCGTATCGCTCCAGCGCCAGCCACACCGGCCGCACCGCGCCCGACACGCTCCAGGTCCGCGACGGGTCGTCCGCGAGCGATCCGGGCTCGACCGGATCGAGCGACAGTTCCGCATCGATCTCACCCCGGACCTTGTTCTCGTTCAGCGTCGCCAGCACCGCATCGGCGCCGATGAGATCCAGCACCCGCGCCGCGATCCGGCTCTCGGGCCGCACGCCCCGCAGTTCCGCCTTGATCGCGGTCGTCGGCGACAGCCGAACCTCGCGCTTCTCATCGAACTCCAGCCTCACCGACCCGTGCAGCCTCAGCACCCCCGCCGGGTCATCGTCGTAGGTCGACGCGAGCACCGCGTCGTTGAACGAGAACTCGAATCGCTCATCCGTCGGCACCCGGGCGCCCGTCAGCGCCCTGATCGACGCGGTTCCCGAGCGGTGTTCGACCGCCATCGGCCTGTCCAGCAGCCGCAGCCGCACCCCCGTCGCCGCCCGCAGCGTCGCGGACAGTTCCAGATTCTCCGGCGCGGGGAACAGCAGCCCGGCGATCTCCGCATCCGCATCGATGAAGCCGTCCGGGTCATAGCGGTTGCGTGCATCCTCAACCCGCCGCGCCGCCGTCGGCGACACCGCCGCCAGCACGTCCTCGATCGGCAGGCTCAGCCGCAAGCCGCGAACCTCCGCCCGCGCGTTCAAGTCGCCCGCGCGGCTGACGGTCGACCCATCGCTCTGCACCAACCGCAACCGCGGCAGCCGCGACGTGACATCCAGCACGAACGCCCCGCCCGGCTCGCGCGTCCCCGCTCCCTCTCCATCGCCATCCCCGTCGGGAACCTCGACCAGCAATCCCGACAGCGCCGAGATCGCGATCCGATCCTCGCTGACCTCCACCTTCCCGCTCATGTTCGTCATCAGCACACGCGCCGGATGCGTCGCGTCCACGGGCCGCGGCCAACTGGTCAGGTCCTCGAACTCAACCGTCACATCAAACCCGCGCGTCCCGTCCTCGCGGCCACCGATCACCGCCTTGGCGTTCACACGCCCCGACAGCCCCAGCGTCCGCAGCGCACGCCGCACCGACAGCGCACCAAGTTCTCCCGGCGTCGCGCGAAGCACCGACGACATCTCCCCGCGCGCATCCTCCGCGTCCGGAATCGCCGCGATCACCAGTTCGTCAATCGGCACGTCTTTGGCATCCACCGTCACGCGGATCGGCGGCTTGGGCTTGGGCGTCTCCCCCGGCTTCGGCGGCGGCGGCACCGGCACCTCCGCCCGAACGTCCACCCGTCCGCGGCCGCCCGCGCCCACGATCTGCTCGCTGGTCAGCGTCGCGACATCCTCATCGATCACCAGCCGGAGCCCGCGCGCCTCCAGCGGCATCGGGAAGTTCTCCGGCACCAGCCCCGCCTTGGACAGCCGCACCTCGATCCTGCTGTCGATCCGCTGCCCCGGCCCCGGCGCGCGCTTGAGCGAAATCTCCACCCGATCGATCACCCCGCCGAACGCGAACGCCGGCACGCTCAACTGCTCGCGCAACAGCCGGATCTCATCATCGATCTCAACCCGCGCCATCCCCTCGAACCCGTCCGGAGCGTTCTCCAGCAGCACCGCCCGCGCACGCCGCCGCTCGAAGTCCTCGGGCGTCTGCACCAGCCCTTCGCGCAGCATTCGCTCCATATCCCGCCGCGAGAACAGGATGTTCGTGAGCCCCTTGCCCGGAGAAGCATCCAGCGCCTCGATCAACTCCTGATCCAGCGGCGCATCGGTGATCGTCAGCCGGATGTCCACCGCCGCATCGTCCGTCGGCGGGCTGATCAGCCCCTCGGCGAACATCCCCGCGCCGGTCAGCCCGCGCCCGCGCACGCTCGTCAGCCGCACCTCGCGCGTGTTGAAGTCGATCTGTCCCGAAAGGTCCCGCAGGCGGTACGGCAACTCGTCGTACGCCGCCTCACCATTGCGGAACGTCAGCGTCCCCGCGATCTCCGGCGCCGGCGTGATCACCTTCCCCGACGCGTCCGCCGCGCCGGCCTTCCGCTCGATCCGGATCTCCGCGTCCAGCATCGCCGTCGGACCGCTGAACTTCATCAGCGTCCGCTGCACCACCGGCGGCGCGTACCACAGCAGCCGCGGATCGCGCTCCAGCAGAAAGTCCCGCGCCGTGATCGTGCACGTGTACGGCGCATCGCCACCGAGCCCCGTCGACCGGAAACTCACGCTTGCCGTCAGGTCCTCCAGCGATCCAACAAGGTTCGCCTCCACGCCTCCGGGACCGAAGACGATCCGTCCGCTCACCCCGCGCATCGGCGGCGTCCGGCCGCCCGTCAGTTCCAACTGCCCCGCTGGCACCGGCACGTTCAGCCACACATCACGCAACTCGAGTTCCGTGAACACACCGGCCCCGGGACGCGACCGCAGCCGCGTGCTCGCAAGCTCGCCGCGCAGCCGCATCTGCCCCCAGATCTCCCGGAACGCGCTCGGCACCCGATCGATCGGCCACCGCGACAACTCCACGCTCGACAGCGAAACGCTCGCCTCGCCCGTGTTCAAGTCCACCTTCCCCGAGGCAATCAACTCGTTCGTCGCCCCGCTCGCAAGCCGCGGCCCGCCCACCTGCTTGAACTTCACCTCCGCCGTCCGCCCATCCGCGCCCGGCACAACCCACCCCTGAACATCCAGCGCCACCAGCGTGTCGTACGGCTTGTCCCCCTCCCGATCAGGCCCGTGCTCACCAAGCTCCAGCCGCGCACGCACCACATCAACCCGCGGCAGCACGCCCCCGCCGCCACCCTTGGGCACCACAAGCCCCGCAAGGTTCAGGCTCGCATCCCGCCGGCTCTGGCTCACACGGATCGCCGGATCCTCCACCAGCACCCACGTCGGCCGAACCACCCCCGCCAGCACCCCGCTCCAGTCCAGATCGATCAGCACATGCCCAACGCTCGCGAACCGCGCCGCGTGCTCATCCACATCCCCCGTGGCCTGCACGCTCATGCGAATGTCCGTCAACTCCAGCCGCCCATCCGGCCGCAGCGACGCCCACCCCACGCTCACCTTCGCCCCCGTCATCCCCGCCAACTGACCCGCCACAATCCAACTGGCCACCGGGCCCTGCGTCAGCACGATCAGCGCCACCACCGGCGCCAGCATCACCAGCATCCCGATCACCACCCGCCGCAGCCGACGCACCGCCCTCCGCGGCCGCGCGGCCTTCCCCGCAGCCGCTCCCGCCTCTCCCCCCGGCCGATCTGTCGCCTCCGCTTCCTTCATCGCGTCCTTCGCCCCCCGCCGCCCACACGCTGAGCGCCACCAAACAGTAAGGATCGTCCAACCCCCGCCCCGACCGGGATTTTGAATCCCGACCATCTCCCTATCGACAATCCAAACTTCGGCTATCCTCGCCTTCGTGGCAAAGACCCGTCAGATTTTCGCCTGTCGTTCCTGCGGCGCCGTTCACACCAAGTGGATGGGCAAGTGCCCCGACTGCAACGCCTGGGACAGCCTCGACCCCCAGACCCTCGAAACCAAGGCCAAGGTCGACCCGCGCGCCAGCGCCATCGCCGCCTGGACCTCCGACGCCGCACTGGATGACCCCGCCGGCGTCGCGACCATGACCCCCGCCGGCCCCGAGCGCAGCGCCCGCGCCATCGACCAGTTCGACCTCTCCGCCCGCGCCCACGCACGCATCACCACCGGCATCGCCGAACTCGACCGCGTCCTCGGCGGCGGCTTTGTCCCCGGCTCGGCCATCCTCCTCGGCGGCGATCCGGGGATCGGAAAGTCCACCCTCCTGCTCCAGGCCGCCGGCGCCCTGGCCGCCCGCGGCACGCGAACCCTCTACGTCTCCAGCGAAGAGTCCGGCGAGCAGGTCGCCATGCGCGCAGCACGCATCATCAACTCCGCCGCGGCTCCGGCATCGGCTTCCGCCAAGCCCGCGCCGCTCCCGAGCGAACTGTTCATCCTCGCCGAAACCTCCCTCTCGCGCGTTCTGGATCAGGCCGCCCGCGTCCTGGCCACCGCCCCCGCCGCGCCGCCGCACGGCCTGGCCGATTCGGAAGCGTCCGACCAGTCCCGCGCGACGGCGCACAGCCCGCCCGTGCTCATCATCGACTCGGTCCAGATGCTCTACAAGGCGGATCTGGATGCCTTCCCGGGATCGCTCACGCAGCTCCGCCGCTGCTGCGCTGAGCTGGTGTACTTCGCCAAGGCCTCCGGCGTCACCGTCGTGCTCGTCGGCCACGTCACCAAGGACGGCCAGCTCGCCGGCCCGCGCATGCTCGAGCATCTCGTCGACGCCGTGCTCTACTTCGAGGGCGACCGCTACCACGCCCACCGCCTGGTGCGCGCGATCAAGAACCGCTTCGGCACGACGCTCGAGCTCGGCCTCTTCGAAATGACCGGCCAGGGCCTGCGCCAGGCCGAGCCCGGCGCGACCCTCGCCGCGCAGCTGGCCGAGCCGCCCAAGCCCGGCAGCGCGGTCTGCCCGCTCATGACCGGCACGCGCTGCCTCATGGTCGAGCTCCAGGCCCTCACCGCCACCGGCTTCCTCGGCGCGGCCAAGCGCAAGTCCTCCGGCCTGGATGCCAACCGCCTGGCCATGCTCATCGCCGTCCTTGAGCAGCACGCCGGCCTGCGTCTGGCCGACCGCGACATCTTCGCCTCCAGCGTCGGCGGCATCCGCGCGATCGAACCCGCCGCCGACCTGGCCCTGCTCCTGGCCATCGCCGGCGCCCACCACCGCCGCGCCGTCCCGCCGATGACCGCCGTCATCGGCGAGGTCGGCCTCAGCGGCGAACTGCGCCACGTCGCCCACCTCCAGGCCCGCCTGCTCGAATGCGCCCGCCTCGGCTACACGCAGGTCATCGTCCCCCAGATTCGCGGCGAGGGCCGCGCCGGCGAATCCCTCGCCTCCCTTGCCCGCTCCGCCAAACTCCAGTGCCTCCCCACCCGCACCATCAACGAAGCCATCGCGCTCCTGCACTGAGCACCACGCCGATCGCCCCACCGAACTCCTCCCCCGTCGGGGAGTGGCAGAGTGGCGCGGTGGCGCAGTGGCGCAGTGGCGCAGTGGCGCAGTGGCACAGTGGCAGAGTGATCAAATCAGTAAAGCTCCTCCCCCGGTTCCTACCGGGGGAGGTGGCGAGTCCTCGAGCCGGAGGGGGTGCTCCCGCCCGCCCCGCGCGTACCGCCACCCCCATAACACCCCGTACCCTCCTCCATCCCACCTCACGCGTCACCCCAAAGCCACGGGACAACCCGGACGTTTCCGCCCGCCACCCACGCGATCTTCGCAGGGTCGCTAGGCGTTCCGCACAATGCAAATGGAGCGCACGACGCGTCGGCCGCTTCTCCCGGCACGTCGCGCGCTCCTCCCGAGGCCGCGCGCGCTGCAGCCGCGGCCACGGGAACAGCTCCCGACGTCACGGGAGGAGTTCCCGCGGCCACGGGAGGAGCTCCCGACGCCACGGGAACAGTTCCCGACGTCACGGGAAGAGCTCCCGCGGCCACGGGAACAGTTCCCGACGCCACGGGACAAGTCCCCGCGGCGTCGGCAGCAGCACCCGACGCCACGGCAAGAGCACCCCGCGCCACCCCCACACCCCCCACACCCCCCACACCCCGCGGCAACGCCCGCCGCAACAGTCCATCAATCCGCCCGCTCCGCCGCCGCCAAGCCCTTGAAATCCCGTAGACTCTTTCGCAGCCCTCATAGATCCTCCCCCGGTTCCCACCGGGGGAGGTGCCGAGTCTTCGAGGCGGAGGGGGCCGCCCGCGCCCGCCCAACACCCCGGTGCCCCCTCCGAAAGCCCGAAGGGCTTCACGCCAGTAGCCGGGGGTCGAGCGAGTCCGCGAGCGCGACCCCCGGATGGCGCGCGTCTCGATCGGACCCTGAAAGGGTCATCGAACAAGCGGACGTTGCGAGCAGCCCCTCAGGCTGCGGCACGAACGGCGGCTTCCACTCTGGCGTGCGCCTCCCGGGGGTGTCGCTCGATGACTCGCGACACGCCCCGGCTACGAATGGGCAGGCCTTCGGCCTGCGGCGGGGGACGGACGGAGCGGCGTTGACTGGGTACCGCTGAACGGCCAATCAAGGACCGGTCCCTGTGGCAATCAAGCCCCCCAGCAAGAGCGCACCGATCCGTCTCCACCCCCCGATCCCGGCGAACCGGTGGCGCGCCAAGTAGGGATGCTGGTGCCACGCTTCCGAACCCCGACAGATCCTCCCCCGCTCGGCGGGGGAGGTGCCGCGTCTTCGCGGCGGAGGGGGTGCCCGCGCCCGCCCAACACCCCGACCGCATCCGTCCGAACGCTCCTCCGATTCGAACTTCTCCTCGTTTGAACTTCGAACTTTCGCGCACCCAATGCCGACACAACACCACCTTTACAGGCGTTCGGCAACATTTCCTCATCCCCGCCCTCCGCTCGCGTCGATCCCTCAACAGCGGATGACGCAATCTCCCTCATCCGCCGTGACTTTCCCCCGCGCGCCCCCGCCGCGGCTGCGATCACCGCGCCCGAGCCAACACACCGGAGCACCCATGCACCGCATCTGCGCCCTCCTGGCCCTCACCGCCCTCTCCCTCGCCCCGGCCACCCTCCACCCGCACGCCATCGCCGAGCCCTGCCGGCCGCAATGGCTTTCCACACCGGGATCGCCGGGCACCGACGGCAGAGTCGTGGCCATGACGAACTGGGATGCCGACGGCCCCGGCCCCGCAACCCCCGTGCTCGTGGTCGGCGGATACATCACCGTCGCAGGTACTCAAGCCGCCAACGGCGTCGCCACATACGACCCCACCTCCGGCACATGGGCCCCTCTCCCAGCTTCGCTGGGGGACTACTTCCTCGATCTTGCCGCAACGCCCCAGGGCGAGCTCTTCGCGATCCGATACACCTCGCGAAATACCACCGAGCTGGTGCAATGGACCGGTACCCAGTGGTTCACGCTCGCAACCCAACAACAGTTCTACCTCACGTGCGTCGCCGTCCACCCCTCGGGCGATCTTTACCTCGGCGGCGCCTTTTCCGAAATCAACGGCGTCTCCGCCAACAACATCGCCCGCTGGGACCGCACACACTGGCACCCGCTCAACCACGGCACGTCCGGTGCCATCGAGGACATCGACTTTCTGCCCAATGGCGACGTCGTCGTCGTTGGGGCATTCACGTTTGCGTGGCCCGAAATGGTCATGAACGTCGCCCGCTGGAACGGCACTGACTGGGCTCCGTTCCGCTTCGGTATCGGCCCCGCGAACAAAGTGAAGGTCCTCCCGAATGGCAACATCGCCGCGGCGACGCGGTGGCTCGACAACGACTACTCAAATGGACCAGTCGTCGCCGTTTGGAATGGCATGCAATGGTCCGCGTCGATCACCAATCTCAATTCCGAAATCTACGCGCTCGAATCCACCCCCTCCGGCGAGATCTTCGTCGGCGGCAACTTCGGGGGAAATTCGCAGCGGCACGCTTCCAGCATCCTCCGCTTTGACGGCACAACCTGGTCACCGATCGGCTCGATCGCCTTCGCCGACGTCAGCGCCATCTGTGCCCTCCCCGACGGCCGCCTCGCGGTCGGAACCTACGTCACGCTCCCCGATGGATCCCCCGCACAAGGCCTCGCGATCTGGGATGGATCGTCCTGGTCCCGCGCATCGCCCACGATCGGCAGCGCCGGATATGTCTACTCGCTCGACACACTCCCCAACGGAGACGTCATCGCCGCGGGCGACTTCCGCGCTATCGACAACACCGTCGCCAACGACATCGCCCGTTGGGACGGTTCTCGATGGCACTCCATCCCCAACGACTTCTGGGGCGAGATTATCTCCACCGCCATGCTCCCTTCCGGAGATCTCGTCGCCGTCGGAAACTTCGGCTCGCAAAGCGACCCATCACTCCGCCAAGCCGTCCGCTGGGACGGCACACGCTGGACTCCGTTCCATAACTCCCAGCTCTTCGGCGCCCCTCACTCAGCCTCCGTCTCGCCCTGCGGCGAGCTCTTCCTCAGCGGGAACGTTTCGCTCATTCCCAACAGCAGGCTGTATGGCGTCGTCCGCTGGGACGGAACATCATGGCATGCCGTCGGCGATCCGTTCCCCACCCCCACGGGCAGCCTCGTGTTTCTCCCGTCCGGCGAGCCGCTCATCTCCGTCGGAAACTCGTACGCGTGGTACGAAGTCACTCAGTCCACCATCCTCCGCTGGAACGGTTCCGCCTGGTCCCCCCTCGGCCAACCACTCCCCGGCCCGGTCAACAGCATTTCCGTCCTCCGCTCCGGACAGATCATCGCCGTCGGCCGATTCTCCTCCGTCGGCTCCGCCCCCGCCGCCAACCTCGCCCGATGGAACGGCACCGCCTGGGAACCCTTCCCCAACCCTCTCGACGCCTACTCGCTCTGGAACATCACCGAACTGTTGAACGGCGACCTCCTGATCAGCGGCTCTATCTCAGCCATCAACGGCCAACCCGCCGGAAACCTCGCCCGCTTCGACGGTGCCACCTGGTCCCCATACCTCAACTCCTTCGGCGCCTCCATACTCGACATCGCCGCCCTGCCCAACGGCGAGCTCTTTCTCGCTGGCTCCTTCGTCGACGAAAACAACACCGCCTACTCACGCTTTGCTCGCTACCAGTCCTGCCTCACACGCCCCGCCTGCTCCCCCGCAGACATCGCCAACACCGACGCCGAAACCCGCCTCTCCAACCCCGCCCTCGGCGGCCCCGACAACACGCTCGACAACGGCGACTTCGTCGCCTTCTTCGCCGCCTTCTTCGCCCCAGAATCCGACCCCACACGCCTCGCCGCAGACATCGCCAACTCCGACGCCAACCCCACGCCACCCCTCGGCGGCCCCGACAACATCATCGACAACGGCGACTTCTCCGCCTTCTTCTCTCTCTTCTTCCAAGGCTGCCCATAACCCCCGCGAGAACCAAAGCTCCTCACCCGGTTCCTACCGGGGGAGGTGTTGGGGGGGCGAGTCTTCGAGGCGGAGGGGGCGCCCACGCCCGACCAGTGCCCCGACCTCATCCGTCCGAACGCTCCTCCGATTTGTTCATTTCCAAATGTGAACTCTGAACTCTCGCGCAGCGCCCCCTTCTTCGCACGCAGTGCGCACGACCGTTGCCGGCGGCGCAGCGAGGCTCCGCGAGCAAGCCGCCGGTAAACGGCCATCAAACTCCGAGCGGGGGGTGCCGGGGGGCGGCAGCCCCCGGCATCGGCGATTGATGCTCAACTCTCTGCGGCGTCATGCGCTGCGTTACTTCGGGTTCTTCTCAACGGGTCTGTTGCACCGATTGCCCGATCTTGGGCGCAGAGTCGGCGCGGCCGGATCCGCAAAGAAGGAACCGTCCGTCCGTTGATCGAACGCTCACGCAAGAGGGCTCCGGCGCCTCGCCAAGCCCCGACAAACCGGCCGCGCGGTCGGGCAGCGGGTTGGTCCCGCGCTTCTGACTCCGCGCGGTGCCCGTCACTCCCGCGGCACGATGATCGTCTCCCAGCCGTCAAATTCTCCATCGTGCTCCGAAGCGCACTCTTCCAGGTACGTGGTGATATCTGTCAGGTTATAAATCTCAATCTCACACACCCGTCGGAACTCCAGTTCCCACGGCACATCGCGGTCATCCCGCGCGGGCGAAGCCAGTGCCTCCGAGTCAACCTCGAACCCGTTGGCCACGAGCACTTCCGCGAACGAACGCCGGCCACTCTCGGTGCGGAAAAACGCGCAGAAATCGATCGGTCGAGGGCGGGTCGCGTCATTTCCGGATTCAGCCAGAGCCGCGACGACGCTGGAGTTCTGCGCGAACTGCACCTGCCAGAGTGTCGGTTGCAACGGCGTGAGTGCCGTGTACCCCGGATCGTCTGCAATGAGAACCTCGGGCCGCCACTCCGGGCAGGCATCGAGAACCCTTCGGAACTCCGCCGCCGTCGCTCGGCCATCCCGCGCGTAGAAGTGGAAGTCTCGTTCGTGACCACCGACACGCGACGCCACGAGAACCGCCGCCGTGGCCGATGCCGACGCGACGAGCGCCTCTTCCACGGCAACCATGCGGTCGAACGCCTCCGTGGTCGGCAGCCCGTTCGGTCTGGCCGTCGTCCCGTCGTACGAGAGCCGGACCCGGATGTGCGTCGTCGCCCCTGGGTCACGCTCAGCACCGAACGCGACATCCAAGCGTACGAAGTAGTGCGCATCGCCCTCAACGCCGGGGAACATTATCCACTTCTCGTTCGAGGACTCGCTCATGTCACGACATTATGAACACTGCCGCGTGGGCGTCAACGTCCGCCGTTACTCTTTGCCTAAACGCATCCGGGCGTTCATCACAGCGCCGCCGCGCACCGGTCGCAGAGCAGCGCCCCGCCGTGCTTCTCGCGGGCCTTGACCGTGCCGTCGCGCTTCCAGGATCGTTCGCACCGCGGCTCGGTGCGGAGGTCCTGAACGCCGATCGACGCCGCGGCGCGGTCGACCCGCACGCGGCTGACGCCCAGCAGGTCCGCCAGGTCCGTCGCGTCGAACTTCGAGAGCACGCCGTCGCCATCGGGCAGCACCACGCCCATCTCCAGCGGAGAGTCGACGCCCAGCGTTCCCTTGGCTTCCTCCATCGCCCGCAGCGCACGCTCGCGGACCTCCATCGCCGAGGCCCACGCCGCGGCATCGCGCGGGCTGAGCGTCGGGCCGGCGAACGTCTCCGCGTGCACGCACGCGCCCGCGTCCCCTTCGTGCAGAGCGCGGTACGCCTCATCGGCCGTGTGCGGCAGCATCGGCGCCAGCAGGCGGCAGAGCGTCTGGCACAGCGTGAACATCGCCCGCTGCGTGCTTTGCCGCCGCGCAGAGCCCGGCGCATCGCAGTACAGCCTGTCTTTCGTGGCCGCCAGGTACTTGGCGCTGAGCGTGTCGTTGCAGAAGTCGTAGATCGCGATGCTGGCCCCGCGGAAGTCGTACGCCTCGTACGCGGCACGCACCCGCTCGCTGAGCGCATCGAGCTCGCCCAGCACCCACGCATCCAGCGAGTACGGGCTCAGGGCGCTTGCGCCCAATCCCGTTGCGTCCGCACCCCCCGCACCCCCCGCACCCCCCGCACCAGACGTGCCCGCCCGCGGCAGGTCGTACAGGTTGCTCAGCAGGAACCGCAGCGTGTTGCGGATCTTGCGGTAACTCTCGCCCGTGAGCGTGAAAAACTCCAGGTCCGCCTTCACATCGTTCTCGTACGACAGGCTCGCCACCCACCAGCGCATCACATCCGCGCCGTAGTTGGCCAGCAGGCTCTCGACCTCGTACTGCTTCGCATCCGGGCGGCTCTTGCTGAGCTTCTTCCCGTCCTTGTCGTTGATGAACCCGTGCGTCAGCAGCGTGCGATACGGCGGCCTGCCCATGACGCCGAGCGCCGGCAGCATCGACAACTGGAACCACCCGCGGTGCTGGTCCGACCCTTCCAGGTACAGGTCCACCACATCGCGATGATCCGCGGACGTAAACGCCAGCCCGCGCTCCTTCATCACCGCGGCCCAGCTCGAGCCCGACTCGAACCACACATCCAGGATGTCGTTGCCCTTGCGCAGCGTTGCCATCAGCGCGGCACCGCCAGTGCCCCCCGCGCCACCCGCACCCTTCAGCTCCGCCGGCGCATCGGCATCCGCGTTCACGTCGTAGCCCGCCAGCAATTCGCTCGGCGAAAGCGTGAACCACGCATCGCTCCCCTTGGCGCGGACAACCTGCGCCACCGCCCGCACGCTCGCGTGCGTCATGAGCGCACGCTCCTTGCCATCGCCGCCGATGTACAGGAACGCCGGGATCGGCAGGCCCCACGCGCGCTGGCGCGAGATGCACCAGTCCGGCCTGCTCTCGAGCATGCCGCGGAGCCGGTTGCGTCCCCACTCGGGCACGAACTTCACGTTGTCCGCGGCCGCCGCATCGGTCCTGGCCTGCGCCAGCGTGCGGAGCGTCCCGCCGTCGCGCCGCGGGCGATCGACACCCACGAACCACTGCTCGGTGGAGCGGAAGATCGTCGGCGTCTTGCTCCGCCAGTCGTGCGGATAGCTGTGCATGAACGTGTGCTCATGGAACAGATGCCCGCTCTGGCGCAGGCGCTCGGCGACCATCTCGTTGCCCTTCCACACATCCACGCCGCGGAGCCACGCCGGCGCGGTGTCGTCGTACGTGCCATCGCCGCGGACGGGGCAGTAGATGGGCAGACCGATGCGCAGGCCGGTCTGGTAGTCCTCGACGCCGTGCCCCGGCGCGGTGTGGACCAGCCCCGTGCCGTCCTCGAGCGTGACGTAGTCCGCGCCGACAACGGTGAACACGGCGGGCGCCGGCGTTCCCGTCACCGCCGCGACGCCCTCGCCGGCCAGCGGGTTGATGAACGGATGGCGGTAGCGCAGGCCGATGAGGTTCTGGCCGCGGGTCACGCCGAGCACGACGACTTCCTCGGCGCGCGACATCTGCATGACCTTCTCGACCAGCTCCTTCGCGACGATCGTCACGTTGCCATCGACCCACACCAGCGCGTACTCGAAGTCCGGATTCACCGCGATCGCCAGGTTCGCCGGCAGCGTCCAAGGGGTGGTGGTCCAGATCATGAAGCTCGGCTTCTGCGCCAGGGCCGTGCCGGCGATCGGCTTGGCCGAGGCGTTCTCGACTTCCTCCTCATCTTCATCGCCGGTCATCTCATCGCCCGCGGGCTTGAGCCCGAAGCGCGCGTAGACCTTATCGCCATCATCGCACTCAAAGTCGACGTACACCGACAGGTCCTGCCGGTCGGCGTACTCGAGCTCCGCCTCGGCCAGCGCGGTCTGATTCGCCACCGACCAGTGCACCGGCTTGAGCGCGCGGAAGACCAGATCCTGCTTGAGCAGGTCGGCCAGCACCTCCAGCGTCGCGCCTTCGAAGGCCGGCTTCATCGTCAGGTACGGGTCGGCGTAGTCGCCCAGGGTCAGCAGCCGCTGCATCTGCCCGCCCTGGAGTTTCACGTACTTTTCCGCGTACGCCTGGCACTCGCGGCGGACGACCATGCGCCGCTGATCCTCGCTCAGCGTCGCGAGCTTTTCCATCTTGCCCTTCTCGACAAACTCCTGCATGACCTTGTGCTCGATCGGCAGGCCGTGACAGTCCCACCCGGGCACGAACGCGCAGTCGAAGCCCGCCATCGTCTTGCTGCGGACGACAAAGTCCTTCAGACACTTGTTCATCAGGTGCCCGAGGTGGATCGATCCGTTGGCGTACGGCGGGCCATCGTGAAAGACGAACCGCGGCGAGCCGGCGCGCTTCTGGCGCAGCAGCGCGTAGAGCCCGTTGCCATCGGCGAGGGTCGCCCAGCGCTTCTGACTGGCCGGCTCGTTCTGCACGAGGTTGGCCTTCATCGCGAAGGAGGTCTTGGGGAGGTTGAGGGTGTTGCGGAAGGGCGACTTGCCCTGATCGGCTTCGGGATTGGTCTGGCTCATGGGTCGGGGTCCGGAGTCGTGGGAGCGAACGTGTCGGCGTGGTGTTGAGTCAGGGAACGAACGAACCGCTCGATGTTCCACGTGGAACATTGATTCGGTCAAGCCCCGTCAGCGGGGATGAGACGGATTGGGGACGTTGGGGTGCGTCCGCCCGGCTCAGCCCACACGGGGCCGGGTAATCGAAGGCGGAATGGCGAACGATCGCACCATGATCGCGGATTATTCACGCGCTGGGGGCCGCGGGCAAGGGAGGCCACCCGCGGAGTTGGATTTGGACAGTTGCGGCGGGAGCGCACGCCGCGGGCGCGGAATTGATCACCGGAACTCGAAGATCGTCTGCGTCCGCAGGACCAATCCGCCCTGGGCGAAGAGGTGGTACGCCTCGGCGTGAATCTCGCGGGCCAGGCGGACAAGGTGCAGAACCGAAAGGTTCTTGCCGTTGCCGACGGCCGAGTCGTAGGCGACCTTGAGGCTGTCGGTTTCCTGAGCGAAGGCGAGCATTTCCTGGTAGGTCGCGCGGTAGAGGCTGTCGGAGAGATTCTCGGTTTGCACGGTGGTGATGTAATTCACGCCGTGTTCGCGGAAGGACTGCTCGAAGTCCCTCTCGTTGAGGCACTGGAAACTGGCGACGGCACCGGTCAGGGGCAGGCCGCCGTCGACATCGGTGACCAGTTCGCTAAGGCAGAGGGTCTTGTGCTGGAAGCGGACCATGTGCGAGCCGTTCATGAGCCAGGCTTCGAGCTCGGATGGGCCGTGGACGATGTTCTTGCGGGCCTTCATCTGGAAGAGTTCCGGATGGAGGGGCTTTTTATAGAGGATGAGGTTGTGAACGGCCGGGGCGGCGGCGGGGGCCTTCTGGCCGAGCGAAGAGATGGTGCGTTTGGAGGCCGACGCGGCGGGCTGAAGGAAGGGTGTCGTCTGACGCATGGCGGAGGCTCGAGAGGAGTCGGACGCGGAGTGGTGCGACGAGGAAGACGGGGTGTCCATGCCTGCGGCTCCGATGGTACTGGCGAACGGTCAACCTGCGAGAACCAATTACGAAGAACTTCTTGGTTCTGTGAAGATCGGTGGATCATACCACCGCCTGAGCGGAAGGGCGGGGGTTCCCACAAGATCTTGGGGGCCTGTCAAGAATTCACCCTTGAAGAGGTGGTGTGGAGGGAGTTGAGAAACTGTCGGATGATCGGGTAGGCCGATGAGCTCCGGATCGGCACCGGACGAGGGCGAACTCCTCGCGAGGGGTTTTCCAGCCCGGCGGGTCGGTCGGTCGATAGGACAACATGCCGATGGGAGCAGCCGGATGGATTCGGCGGTTGGCGGGCGGGGGTGCGGCCGGGACGGCCAAGGCGCTGGCGGACGCGATCGTGTCCGCGCGCGCGGCGGGGGAAGATGTTGACTCGCTTTCGGCGGATCTGATCGAGTTGATGGCCCGCGGGCGCGAGCGGGGCGGCGTGCTGGCGCGGGTGAGCGGGGGAGGCAGCGGTGATGATCGGGCGGTGGAGTGTGAGGTGCTGCGGGTGTGGCCCGCGCTGACGCGCGATGCGCGAGAGGCCGCGGTCGCGGTCGGGGGCGAGCGGCTGGAGGCCGAGCTGCGTGCGCGGCTTGGCGGGGCGACGGTGGCCGAGCGCATCGGGGCGCTGGAGGTGATCGGACAAGCGGGGATGCACGCGCTGGCGGTGGCGGTCGCCTCGAGCCTCGCCGATGGCGATGCGACGGTGGGTGATGCGGCGGAGCGCACGTTGGCGGCGCTGTGCGGCTCGGAGGGTGTGCTGGCGGCGGAGGATGGCCGCGGCGTGCGCGGGGTGATGGCGGGGCTGGATCGCGCGGCGGAGTTGTTCGACCGGCATCGGCGTGCATCGGTGATCGGGCTGTGGATGCGGATGGCGACGACGGTGAGCGACAGCGCGGTGAGCGTGGGCGATCGGCGCAACTGGCTGGATGATGAGCAGCACCCGGCCCAACTTGTGGCGCGCAGCCGTCTGCGGCGTGCGGCGGAGGAGGAGGTCGGTGCGGGGCTGGTCAGCGGCGCGGCGTTCGTGTGGATCAAGTACCCGGGGCTGGCGTCGGCGGCGCGGGATCGGCTGCTGGGGCCGCGGGGCCGCGGTGTGGACCTGACGTGGGTGCTGGAGCGATCGCACCTGGTGCTCAATCCTCGTCGGCGAGCGGCGCTCAGCGCCGGTGTGGCGGCTGAGACCGGCGGTGTGGCGGGGCCGGAGTTCTGGGGCGGCGGTGTGGAGCGCGGCGTGGGGGCGGTGCGGTGGGTGTGTGCGCAGGCGATGGGGGCACGCGGACGGGATGCGGCGCTGGCGCCGATGCTGGCCGATGAGCGTGTGGAAGTGCGGCTGGCGCTGGTGCGCGAAGGCGGTCGGCTGGCGCGGCGACCGGCGTGCCTAGTTGATGCGTGCTTCGATGCCGACGGGCGTGTGGCGCGATCGGCAACGCTGGAACTGCTGGCGACGAGCCGGCGCGAGGCGTTGCCGGAGGGCGAGCGTCGGCGGCTGATTCGGCTGCTGCGTCGCAGCCCGCACGCGGCGGTGCGGTCGATCGCGGAGCAGGCCTGGCGCGGGCGGGCGAGCGCGGCCGAGCACGGGTCGGGTGTTGGGGCCATCGCGGGTGCGGCGGACGGCGTGCGCGGCGGGGTCGCTGAGGCCGTGCTGAGCACCGTGCCGGCGCGGATGATGGAGTTGCGGAGCGTGCAGGGGCGCGAGGCGGGCGCGGGGCATGATGCGCACGATGCCCGGCGGCTGCTGGAGATTTCATCGCGTGGGCTGGGCGGGCGGTATGCGCGGGCGATCGCGGAGTTTGTGCGGGGTGTGGATGCCGCGGCGTGGCCGATGAGCGCGGCGACGGGGGCATCGGTGCTCGGGGAGAGCGATGAGTCTTCGGTGGTGGCGACGCTGGTGGAGGTGACGCGTGCGACCGGGCCGGCGACAGCGAGGCTGCGGGCCAACGCGATCGACGCGCTGACGCGGCACATTCGGAGGTGTCAGGGTGCCTCGGCAGAGGTGCGGGCGGCGCTGCTGGATGCGGCGGGGCGGAGCGGAGTTGGCGATGGGTCTGGCGACGGTGGACTTGGCGATCAGGGAGTGTCGGCGGCATCGGGCGGTGAGCATCGCCCGCGCGCTGCGGCGGCGCGGGGGCTGATCATCGCGGGTGATCTGATGGGGGACGGGACGCTGATGCGAGCGGGGACCGCGACGCTGCAGGCGATGCTGCTCGATGATCGGGTGATGCAGCGTGTGGCGGGGGCGTGGTGTGCCGAGCGGGTGGCCTGGCGGCTTGCGGCACGCGATGGGGCGCACGCGTCGATCGCCGCGACGGTGGGGCGGCTGGCGTCGGATGAGGGAGAGAGCCGGGCGGTGCGAGCGCGTGCGCGGCGGGCGGCGGAGAGGCTGCTGAGCGAAGTGCGCGCGGCGTGGGGAGCGAAGGCGGGGGGCGTGGCGCACTGGCAGAGCGGCAAAGTGGCGCAGTGAGAAGTTGAGGATCTGGCGGATGCTGACGATGAGGTTCTGCCGAGAGCCGCGGGTGGCGGCGCGCGATGGCTGAGCGTGCTGGCCGGAGGAGGGTCGAGTCGCGAGCGCGTCGGAGAGGATGAGGTCGGGCTGCTGATCGGATGCGAGCGCTCGCTCCGCCTCGGAGACTTAGTACCTGAGCCTGCAGGACATGGGCCAGGATCGAGCTGCGCCTCGTGCGGTTACTGGCAGCCGAGGAAGAACGCGGCGAAGAAGGCGGAGAAGTCGCCGTTGTCGAGGGTGTTGTCGGGGCCGCCGCCGGTGAGGATGGTTTCGCCATCGGTGTTGGCGATGTCCGCCGCGAGGCGCGTGGGGTCGGACTCTGGCGCGAAGAAGGCGGTGAAGAAGGCGATGAAGTCGCCGTTATCGAGGGCGTTGTCGGACCCGCCGAGGATGGGGTCGGTCAGGCGTGTTTCGCCGTCGGTGTTGGCGATGTCCGCGGGGGAGCACGCGGCGATGGTCATGGTGAGATTGTCGATGTAGAAGTCGTTGGGGAAGGTGGAGGTGTTGAGATTGCGGACGGCAACGACGGAGGGGCCGGCGGTGAGCGGGGCGGTCCAGAGGGCGGAGTGGGCGATCCAGAGCTGCGTGCCGTTGGGCAGTGTGGTCGGGGTGCCGATGAGACTGCCGTTGAGTTGCCATTGGAGCCTGGCGGGTCCGCCGGCGACGGCGGTGGCGGCGTGCAGAGTGAGTCGGTAGGTGCGGCCGGGCAGGGGGTTGACGGTGGCGAACCAGATGCGCTGGTTGGGAACCGTCGAGCCGTTGATGACCATCATGAGCACGGAGCCGGGGATGGAGGGCGGCGGGTTGACGAAGGAGCCGTTGAAGGATGAGCCGTTGGAGCGGACGGTGTATTGGCCCTCGCAGCAGTTGCCGCCGGAGGAGAAGGAGTAATCGGAGGAGAAGCCGGTGTTGCCGAGTTCGAAGTTGCCGTTGGGCAGGAGGTTCTGCGCGACCGCGGCGGGGGTGAGGGGGGTGAGGAGACAGAGCGATGCCAATGCGGCGGAGGCGCGTGAAGTGATGCGGCGCGGTGTGGAGTTGAGCGGCACGTGATGCTCCGGGGGATTGGGTCGCGCGGGATGAGCGCGGCGGGTGGAAGGGCGCGTGGTGCGGGAGGTGGGGAATCCGTCGCGGGCTTCGTTGAGTGTACAAGCAGGCTTCGGGCCGCCGAGGTGAGGGGGAAGTGGCGAGTGGATCGGTGTGAACGGGCCGGAAGCGGGAGCAACCAATATACCCCGTGGGGGTATAATCGTGCATGAGTACACGTGGCAAAAAGCAGGGTGAGAAGGGCGGCAAGTCGCGGAATGGTGTGGGTGCGGGTGCGGGTGAGGCGCGATCGGTGGGCAGTGACGCCGCGTGCGGGTGTGGCTGTGCGGTGGGCCGAGGGGGAGAGGCTGAAGTTGATCGCGGGAGTGGCCGCGTCGGGCCGGGCGGTGTGGCGCACGGGGTGGATGCGGAGATCAAGCGGCGGAATCTGGCGCAGTTGCGGCGGATCGAGGGGCAGGTTCGGGGCGTGGCGGCGATGGTGGAGGGGGATCGGTACTGCGCGGATGTGATCACGCAGATCGCGGCGGTGCGGGCGTCGTTGCTGGCGGTTGCGGGGAATGTGCTGCGGAATCACCTTGAGCACTGTGCCGCGGCGGCGATGGAGCGGCGCGGGCCGGACCGCGAGGCGATGATCGACGAGGTGCTGGACCTGGTGTCGAAGGTGTCGCGGTGAGGCGGGGCGCGGGTGCGGCGTGACGGCTGTGGCGATCCGGGAGTGAGCGCGAGTTCTCATGCAAAGGAGAAGCACATGAAGTTGAATCAACGGCGGATCGGCGTCGCGGTTGTCTGGACGGTGATGCTGGCTGGCGCGGCCGGCTTTGCGGTGTTGGGCGGTTGCGGGGTGGAGCGGCCGCGGGCGGATGCGTCGGTGAACGAGGCGATCGCGGACGATCGGACGATCGAGGGGCGCGAGGCGGTGCTGACGGTGTTCGGGATGAGTTGTCCGCTGTGCGCGAACAACGTCGACAACACGCTCAAGGAGGTGCCCGGGGTTGAGACTGTGTCGGTGGACATGGGCAGCGGCGAGGTGCGCGTGGGGCTTGACGGGAAGACGCCGGTGACGCGCCGGCAGCTTGCGCGGGCGGTTGATCGGAGCGGGTTCAGCCTGAAGAAGGTGGAGGTGCGGCCGTGAGTCGGAGCGCGTGCGCGATCGCGGCGGCGATGGTGGCGGTCGCTGGGGCGAGCGTGCCGGTGATGGCGCAGGAGGCGACGCACACGCCCGCGGCGACGCAGCCGGCGGCGGGGCGGCTGTACATGCGGCAGAAGGTTCAGTATGTGTCGTTCGGCGATGATCCCTCGCCGGAGGCGCGTGACATCACCAAGGTCGTGTCGACGACAACGCTGACCTACGGGCTGCGTCGGGACACTTCGCTGAGTCTGGAGGTGCCGATGGCGTACGCCGCGGAGGTGGCGCACGGCCGGCACGCGACGCGGCGGTTCGGGGTCAACGACATTTCGTTGTCGATCAAGCACCGGCCGTGGCAGTTGGACCTGAACCCGGTGGACTCGCTGCGGCTGGCGGTGGTCGGCGGTGTGGAGGTACCGAGCGGGGATGGGGACTTCTCGAGCCACTCATTCGACCCGTTCGTCGGGGCGGTGTTCACGGCGATTCTCGGGCGGCACGGCGTGAACCAGTCGATCGTGTACAAGTTCAACACCGGCGGCGACGCGTTCAACACGCGGGCGGGCGATGGGCCGGATGATGCGGTTCGGTTCGACACTTCGTACCTGTTTCGGCTTTCGCCGGTGGAGTACTCGGCCGCGTCTGAGGCGGCGACGTATGTCACTCTGGAGGCAAACGGGTTGTACGAGACCAATGGTGATGTGGAGGTGATCGCGGGGCCGGGGATCTTGTACGAGGCCAGGACGTTCGCGCTCGAGGCGACGATCGGGCTGCCGATGGTGCAGGAGGTGCGCGAGCGGCCGGAGGTGGATCTTGTCGTGACGCTTGGACTGCGGATTCTGTTCTAAGGGCCTGTTCGATCTGGAGCCATAACGATGCGTGCGGGCGAGGAGGACCAGCGAGGGGCAACAGGATTGGGTGGCGGTGGCGGTACAGGAATCGGGATTGATGCGAGTGCTGGTGGAGCTGGCGGCCGGCGCGTTGAGATGGCGATCGGCGGGATGTCGTGCGCGGCGTGCGCGGCGCACGTGCAGCGCGTGCTGGAAAAGCAGCCCGGGGTGACATCGGCGAGCGTGAACTTCGCGACGCGCATGGCGACGCTCGGGGTCGATGCGGGTTCGGCGGATGTTGCGGAGTTGGTGCGGGCGGTTGATCGCGCGGGGTATTCGGCGGAGGTGGCGGGGGAGAGCGGAGCGAGGCGAGCGGAAGGAGATGGAGGCTCCGAAGGGGCGAGTGGCGATGCGGCCAGCGATGCGGCCAGCGATGCGGGTGGTAATGCGGGTGGCGACGCTGGCGAGGCGGCAGTACAGGCTGATGCGGAGGATGCCGAGGATGCGCTGCTGGCGCGGCTGGCGCAGGACGGCGCGGTTGAGGAACGGAGGCTCCGCCGGCGGGTGCTGATCGGGGCTGCGCTCGGTGCGCCGGTGGTGGTGCTTGCGATGTCACACGGCATGCTCGCGGGTGTTGGAGGAGTCGGGGCGTGGTTGTCGGGGCTCGGCGGGGCGTGGGTGCAGGCGGTGCTGACGTTCGGGGTGCTCGTTCTCGCCGGGGGCTCGATGTTCGCGGGGGCGTGGCGGAGCGTGCTGCGGCGGGTTGCGAACATGGACACGCTGGTGGCGATGGGGACGGGGATCGCGTTCGTGTACTCGCTGGTTCAGGTCATCATCGCATCCGCGGGCGCGGACCGTGGGGCGCACGCGGGGCATGGGCCGACGGTGTACTTCGAGGCGGCGGCGGTGATCGTGGTGCTCGTGCTCGTTGGTCGGCTGCTCGAGCGGCGCGCGACGGCGCGGACATCGTCGGCGATCGGGGGGCTGGTGCGGCTGACGCCGATGGGGGTGATGGTGGAGCGCGGCGGGACGGAGGTGGCCGTACGGGCGTCGCGCGTGCGAGTTGGAGAGATCGTGATTGTGCGGCCGGGCCAGCGGGTCGGCGTTGATGGGGTGATCGAGACGGGGCGGTCCGACGTTGATGAGTCTGCGCTCACGGGCGAGGCGGCGCTGGTGGTTCGCGGCGTTGGCGAGCGGGCGTTCGCGGGAACGCTCAACCGCACGGGCGTGCTGCGGGTGCGGGCGTCGGCGGTGGGGGCGGGCACGGCGATGGGGCGGGTGGTCCGGCTTGTGCGAGAGGCTCAGGGGACCGCGGCGCCGATCGCGCGGCTGGTGGATCGGGTCAGCGCGGTGTTCGTGCCGATGGTGATGGGGCTCGCCGCGCTGAGTTTCGCGGCGTGGATGGTGTGGGGGCCGGCGGGAGAGCGGCTGGCGATGGGGGTGCACGCCGCGGTGAGCGTGCTGATCATCGCGTGTCCGTGCGCCCTGGGGCTGGCGACGCCGACGGCGATCATGGTGGGGACGGGGATCGGTGCGCGACGGGGCATGCTTGTGTCCAGCGCGGCGGCTCTTGAGGCGGCGGCGGGGTTGCATGTTGTCGCGTTCGACAAGACCGGGACGCTGACGCGCGGGCGGCCGCGGGTCGAGCGTGTGGCCGCGGCGGAGGGGTGGACGCGCTCGGCGGTGCTGGGGCTTGCGGCGGCGGCGGAGCGGGGCAGCGAGCATCCGTTGGCGTGTGCGATTGTGCGGGCGGCGATGGAAGAGCGGGGGGCGGTGCGGGGGGCGGCGGCGGGGTCGGCGGAGGGGGTGGCGGCGGGGGCTGAAGGGAGCGAGTTGGCGGTCGTGTCTTCGCGCATCGAGCCGGGCGTTGGGGTGTATGCCGAGGTTGCCGCGGGCGCGACTGCGGACGGAGGTGATGGTCGTGTGCGGCGGGTTGGTGTCGGGCGGCGGGCGGTGGTGGGCGAGGATGCTTCGGGGTCGGCGGTGGCGCTGGAGCGGCAGGTCGAGGCGATGGCCGCGGCGGGGCTGACGATCGCGTGGGTCGCGGTTGATGGGCGTGCCGCGGGGGTGATCGGGCTTGGTGATGAGGTGCGGGCGTCTGCGCACGAGGCGGTGAGCAGGTTGCGCGGGATGGGTGTGCGCGTGATGATGCTCACGGGCGACCATGAGCGAGCCGCGGCGGCGGTGGGGGTGTTGACGGGGATCGACGAGATCCGCGCTGGCATGACGCCCCCGGACAAGGCGCGCGTCATCGGTGAGTTGCGCGGGCGGGGGCTGAGGGTCGGGTTCGTCGGCGATGGGATCAACGATGCGCCGGCGCTCGCCGCGGCGGATGTCGGGATCGCGATGAGCAGCGGGACGGACCTGGCGCGGGCGTCGGCGGGGATCACACTGGTGCGGCCCGGGGGCGAGGCGGATCTGCGGGGCGTGGCGGGCGCGATCGAGTTGTCGCGCGCGACGCTGCGGGCGATTCGGCAGAACTTGTTCTGGGCGTCGTGTTACAACGTTCTGGCGATCCCGGTCGCGGCGGGCGCGCTGTACCCGCTGACGGGATGGATGCTCTCGCCGATGATCGCCAGTGCGGCGATGGCGCTGAGCAGCGTGAGCGTGGTGGCGAACAGCCTGCGGCTTGGGTGGGGACGGGGGCGGAGTGCGGCCGCAGAGTGATGCGGGGAGCCAGTGGCTCGATGTGGGTTGCGGGCGATGGCGACGCGGACCATCGCGGAGCCGCATGGCCCGGCGTTCAGGTGCATCGCGATGCGTGCCGGGCGGCGATTGTGTCGCGTACGTGTCAGCGTTCGACCGGACCGACGATCGGCGGAATGGTCACCGGTGATGGGGCCTGGCCGAACGGCGGCGCATCGCGGAGGAACGCGCGGCGGATCTTCGGCGGGTTCACGGGCCGGTGTTCGCGGCCCGGCAGCACGGGCGTCGCGGCCAGCCGCGTGAGGGTTTCGGCAGAGCCGACGACCTGAGCGAAGGCGGTGTATTGGCCGTCGAGCCGGGCGGTTTCCTCGCGCGAAAGAGCGATGAAGAACTGGGAGCCCGCGGTGTTGGGGTCGCGATCGCGTGCCATGCTCAGCACGCCGAAGTCGTGCGGGAGCGTGCTGGGCTCAAGCGGCAGTTCGTAGCCGGGGCCGCCCTCGCCGGTGGCGGTGGGATCGCCGGCCTGAATGACAAAGCCGCGCTGCGGGTTCGATCGGCCGACGGCGACGACACGGTGGAAAGCGATGTCGGTGTAGAAGCCGCCCTCGACGAGATGGCGGAAGTTCCATGCGGTGTTCGGCGCGGCATCGGGCCGGAGGCGGATCTCGAGCGTGCCCGCATCGGTTTCCATGATGACGTGTCGATCGACATACGTGCGTACGCCGGTGAACGTGCGCTCGCGGGCCTGGCGGCCGGGCGGATACACGGCGACGGGAAGACGCGGGTCGCGCTCATCGAGGACGGCGCGAAGCGGCGTGAGCATGGGCTGAAGCACGACGGGCGGGCCGATGGGTGTGTGCCGGGGTGCCTGGTCGCCCTCGGGGTTGGCCGGCGTGTCGGTGGGCAGGGCCATGAGCTGCGCGAAGAGAACGGGACGGGTGATGAGCGGTGCTGCGGGCGCGGCCGCGGGGTCGGGTGACGCGTCGGGCGTGGCCGGGGCTGTGCGTTCGATGCCCTTCCAGATCTGCGGCAGCAGCGCGGCGAGGTCCACGCGGCCCGGCAGTGCGGCGGCGCGCGCGATGGGCTCGGCGGTATCGGGCAGGTGGAGCCAGACTTCAAGGCGGGGCGTGCCGCTGGTCTCGGGCGGGAGGGCGACGGTCATCGGGATCGCGCGGTCGACGCCGACGTAGAGACGATCGGGCGTGAGTTGTGCGCGGGCGGTCGTCGGCGACACCAGAAGGAGTGCGCAGGTCAGGATCAGCGGGGCGAGCGCGGGTGCCGCGGCGGAGAGGGCTGCTCGTGCGGAGCGGGCAAGGACATGTCGGATGGAGGCCATGACCCTCAGGCTAGCGTCCGTCAGCGGCGAGCGTGCGGCGCACGATGATCGCCCGGGGGCGCAGGTTCGCGGCCGCGGTGGAGCGAGGGACGCGTTACTTGCCGGCGGGGATGACAATCTGGCCCATCGGGGATGGGATGCCCTCTTCCTCGGCGGCGTCGAGCGCATCGCTGAAGTTGTCGAGGGTCTTCCAGGCTTCCTGAACGACGGTTTTCGCGTCGGCGTCGGTGGGCTTTTCGGGAAGGATCGAGACGAGTGTCTTGTCGGAGTCCTGGAACCAGGCGACGGCCAGATCAGCGCGGAGGAGATTGGCGCCGACGACGTGGTTGAAGTCGATCTGGGTCTGCAGGCCGTCGACCATCAGCGAGAAGCCGCTGCGGAGGGTGTCGAAGCGCACATTCGGATTGGTCGGGCCGCGATACTGGTAGTTCACGGTGATCGAACCGGGCGTGCCAGCCCAGAGGTCGACGGTGGCGGAGAGCGGGTGCGAGCCGCGGTGAGAGGGGCAGTAGAACACGCCGGGGGCGGTGATGTAGTCGTGGAAGAAGAGGGTTCCGACGCCGTCCCAAAGGTTGGTGCCGCCGAGACGTGCCTGCATCATCATGTGCGGCGCGCTGGTGGGGTCGGCGATGCCCTTGACGCTGTGGACACTTTGGGGGAGTTGGCCCTTGCGGTCGCCAGAGAACATGGCGAGGCCGAGTCCGACCTGGCGGACGTTGGAGCTGCAGACGACCTGGCGCGTGGTCTCGCGCACTCGCGCCATCGACGGGACGAGGATCGCCATGAGCACGGCGACGACGGCGAGCGAAACGATCACATCGATCAGCGAAAAGGCCCGAGAACGCGCGAGATCGACGCGCGCATTGGTGCGCGAACCGATGCGGAGTTGAGTTTGCTCACGGAGCTTTGGTTGCACTGCAACCTCCACGGGCACCCCTGCCCAGACGCGCACTCGTGTGTGAAGATAACCGATTGTTGACGAATGTGCTAGTCTTCTGTATCGGGATTAGGGCCCCGGAGATCGAGGGAAAACCAGATCGTCAGGAATACACCTACAAACGCGATGCGAATATGTGAAGATGGGGAATTGTGGTGGGTGCTGATCGAAGTGCGGTCTGAAAGTGATTGGCGGGGATCCGAGCTGGTCGAGTGGCCGTATGGGCTGGCGTGAGAAGTCCGGAGCCTTCCTGGTCTCTTGACTCGAATGGGGTAAACATGCCGTTGTCTCCAGCAGAGCAGGCCGCGGATCTTGCGTTGATGCGAGGCGTCGCGGCCGGGGAGGCGTCGGCGGTTGGTCGTTTGTATGACCGGTTCGGTGCGCTGGTGTATCGGATGGCGTACCAGGCCCTGCCGTCGCGGAATGATGCGGACGAGGCGGTTCAGGAGGTTTTTGTCCGCCTCTGGCGGACCGCGGGGCGGTATGACCCGTCTCGTGCGGCGCTGGTGACTTGGGTGATGCTGCTGACGAGGCGGTATCTTGTAGATCGTTTGCGGCGGCAGCGGACGGCGCCGAAGTTCGGCGTGATCGATGAGCGGGCGCACGGCGTGACGGACACGCGGTCGGGACCCGGGATCGGCACCGCCGGGGCAGAGGGCGAAGGTGCGGGTTGGAGCGGATTGGGCGGCGGGGTTGTGGACCCCGAGCGTGCGGAGCGGTTTGCGGCGGTGATGAAGAAAGTGGAAAAACTCCCTGCGCTGCAACGAACGGTGGTGATTCGGGCGTATCTGAATGGTCAGACGCTCAGGCAGATCGGCGAGGAGCTGGACACGCCTCTGGGGACAATCAAGTCGGCGCTTTCCAGGGCGCTGGTACGGCTGCGGGAAAGTGAACTCAGCGAAGGAGTTCCGGGATGAAGGCCATGAACAACGGACACATGCACGGACAGAACGGTGATGAGGGCGAGCCGAGTCTCGCGGAGTTGTTCGACCTTGCGCAGATGGATGCGCTGGGCCTTCTCGACGAGCCGGGGCGCGTGCGCTTCGAGCATGCCTTTGCGCGGTCGCCCGAGGCGATCAAGGCGCAGTTGCGTGCGCAGCAGAATCTGGCGGTGCAGTTGGCGGCGATGACCCCGGACGTTTCGGTGCCGGCGGGTCAGCGCGAGCGGGTGATCGATCGCGTGGCGGCGGAGGCGGCGGGGGATCGGGACATCATCGCGCACCTGGAGCCGGCGGTGTTGCCGGCGCAGGGTGTCAGCCGCGTGTGGCGAGCGGCGTCGATCGCGTGCGCCGCGGCGGCGATCGTGTTTGCGTTCACGACGATCCAGATGCAGGGCCGGTATCGGGAGCTGGACAACGCGTTCCGCACGGGTCAGGTCGCGACGATGTTCATCAAGGAGTTCGGTCCGCGGTTTGAGACGGCTCTGGCATCTCCGGGGACGCGGTTCATTCAGTTCCAGGCGGTCGATGGTCAGCGTGGTGCCGCGGTGGTGCTGCACGATTCGGCGACGGGCGAGGCGCAGTTGTTCTGCCACGATCTGCCGGAGAAGGAGGCGCGGTATCAACTGGTGATGATCCTGCCGGGCGAGGAGCGTCGCGTGGTGCTGCCGGTGCGGGCCAGCGGAGCGCGGATCGCCCAGGTGATCGAGCGACTGGATCTGCCGATGGGCGCATCGCTGGCGATCACGCGTGTTGGCGGCGAGGAGCAGCCGCTGCTGACGAGCATCAACTTGTGATGCGGGGTGCCGAGCGCCGGGTCGGGCGTGATTCGGCAGGGGCACGTCGTCGGCGAGCGTTCGAGTGTGAGCACATCGGGGTGTGATGGGTGATCGGGGGGCTTGAGCCCGCGCGGCGCGATGGCCCGGTTTCAACGAGCGATCTTCTTTCGAGCGATGACGGCCGATAGAGCCGTCGTCGCTTGTTCTGGCCCGTGTGATCGGGCAGGGCGGCGCGCGGGTCAGATGGCGGCGGCCATCTGCTGCTCGAACTTGAGTTTGGCGCGGGCCATGAGTCGGTAGAGGATGAAGTAGAGGATGGTGGCGAAGGCCAGGCCGCCGCCGCCGAAGGTCGCGACATAGGCGAGGCGGGCGTCGACGAGGGGTTCCTCGCCGGCGCGGGCCGGCTGGGTGATGGTGGTGGCGGCGCCGTCGCCGCGGGCGTCGCGCTGGGCGTTGGCCAGCGCGACCATCGCCAAAGAAAGTGTCTCGAGTTCGCGCTCGGTGCGTTCGCGGCCGACGCCGCGGAGTTCGATGGTCAGCACGCCGGCGCGGTCGGTCATGATGGACATGTCGGCCTTGGTGCGCTTCATGACGGCGGCGGGGGTGGCCAGGTCGGACATGGCGCGCTGCGCGAAGCGTTCACCGGCGAGATTGAAGAACTGAGGATCCTCGGCGAGTTTCTCGTGGTTGGCGGTCCACGACAGCAGGTCGTCCTGCGCGAGCGTGCCTCCCTTGGCGTCGGCTTCGATGACGGCGCGTGCGGCAAAGACGCTCGGCGCGACCTGTCCGGCGATGGCCCATGCCATGGAGAAGATGACCGCGAGGCTGGCGACGATGCTGAGCACCCAGACCGCCGCGTGCGAGCGGCCGGCCTTGGCCTGATGGGCCTTGCGTTCCTCGGCCAGCGCCGCGGCGGCGGCGGCGATCTTCTGACGCTGGGCGATGACTTCCTCGTACTGCTCGCGGCGCTTGGCGATCGCGGCCTTGGCTCCGGCGAGTTTGCGGGATTGGGCGAGGATCAGGTCGCGCTGGCGACGAAGGCGCGAGCGGCGGAGTTCGACCCATTGCTCATCGTGCGAGCGGGCGTTGTTCGGCGCGGTGCTCTCGGCCGAGTCTGCGCGGGCCTCGGCGTCCGCGGCGCGGGTCTCGGCGGACTTGAGCCGCTGGGCAAGCACGCGGAGCGCTTCGTCGCGTGCGGCGAGCGATTGCTGCGAATCCTCGATGCGAGCCTGCAGATCGGCGGTCGCTTCGCCCGCGCGGGCGAGCTGGTCGCGAAGGTCGGCGATCGTGCGCTCGTGCTCGCTGCTGCTGACGCTGTCGGCGGACTGCCGCTGGGCGGCGTCGGCGAGGCTGGCTCGGGATGCGGCCAGTTCGGCGCGGAGGGTGTCCAGCTCGGCGCGGGCGGCGTCAAGATCGGCGCGGGCCGATGCCAGCTCCTCACGGGCCTGTGCCAGGGCGGCCTCGGACTTCGAGAGCGAGGCCTGAAGATCGGCGATGGTTGAGCGGGCCAGTTCGGCTTCGGCGGCCAGGGCTTCGGCACGGGCCCGGGTCTGGGCGAGAGCCTCGGCCCCTTCGCGTGCGGCCTGTGAGCTGGCGGTGTCGGCCGCGCTGAGTGTCGCGATGCGGGCGCGGAGCGAGGTCAATTCGGCGGTCGCGGCGGAGAGTCGCTGTTCGCAGTCGGCCAGGGCCGCACGCGAGCCGTCGGCAAGGGTGCGGAGATCGTGAACCTGTTCCTGCTCGCCGGCGAGGGTGGTGGCCAGCTCGTGGGCACGCTGCTGCGCGGACTGTTCGCGGCGGGTTGCCTGCTCGAGATCTTCGCGTGTGCGGGCGAGTTCATCGGCCAGGCGTGCGGCCTCGGCACTCGCGGCGTCGCTGGTGCTCTGGCTGGCTCGTTCCAGTTCGTTCATTCGCGCCTGCGAGGCGCGGAGTTGCTCGCGGAGCTCATCACGAAGGCGTTCGGCGTCGGCGTGCGCGGCGCGGGCCTCGTCCGCGGCCTGTTCCAGTTCGCGCGTGTGGGTCAGGGCCTCATCGAGCCGCGTGCGGAGTTGCGCGGCCTCGGCGGCGTGGCCCGCGGTGACGCTGGCGGCCTCTTCGCGTGTGCGATTCAGCGAGGCCTGGAGATTGGCGACCTGCTGTTCGAGTTCGCTCGCCTGTGCCGCGGACTGGGTGTGTGCGCTGGTCAGGTCGCGGACCTGACGGGCCAATTCGGCCAGTGGCGTCTGTGTCTGTTGGCGGGTTTGCTCGAGGCTGTTTTGGAGCGCCTGCTCGAGTTCGCGGTGCTGGCTGGTGGCCTGCGCCAGGCGGGCTTCGAGCTCCTCGGCGCGGGAACTGGCCTGTGTCTGCGCGGCCTGTGCCTCGCTGAGGAGTTGCTCCATCGTGGCGCGGTCGCTCTCGAACTGCGCACGCTGAAGATCCAGCGACTCCTGCTGGGCCTGAAGGTCCGCGGCGCGGAGAGCGGTTTCCTCGGCGGACTTCTTGAGTTGTGACAGTTGGGTTTCGAGCGTGCTGAGGAATCCCAGCGCCTGATCGCCGACGGAGTCGCGCGTGCCGCGGGCGTGGCCGGTGGCCGCGGGGGAGGTTCCGCCCGTCGCCGAGGCGGCATCGGCAGGATCGGGATGGAGATGCGTGGTCTTCATGGTGCAAGGCCGGGTCGGCGGAGTGTCTTGTGGATGCCCGAAGAGGCAGGGCGACAAGGACTTGCCGACCGTGATCTATCGGAACTCCGCGGCTGAGGCTGAAGGGACCGGCGCCGCGGATCGCGCTGGTTGGGCAAGAAGGCCTCACAGATGGACCATGGCCGGACGCGGCCAAGGGTTCTCGGGCCGTGGTGTGCCGGTGGCAGGCGACGAACGCGGCGGGGGCGTGGAATCCCCTAAAGTGTGGATGATGATCAACCGAAGGTGAACTTTGTCGTATACTGATTGGGATCCCCTCACGCTTTTACAGGAGAAGGCAATGCGTTCCAATGGCTCGACTTCGTTGTTGGCACTGGCATCGGTGGTTGGGTTGACGCTGGCCGGAGCCTTGGGCTATGGCCTGTACTCCAAGTTCGGCTGCACGACGTGCGTGAGCGAGGAGCAGGCTGCGGTTCTGGCCGAGCAGCATGAGCACACGGGCGACTGTTGTCCGCTGCACAGCGCGGGCAAGGAAGTCGCCAAGCAGGAGAAGACCGACGGCTGCGCCTCTGCGTGCGAGGGCGAGGCCAAGAGCGGCGGTGCGTGCGAGGCCAAGAGCGCGGGCAAGATGACCGCGTGCGGCGTGATGCTTCCCGAGCTGAACGCGGTCGCCCAGAGTGGCACCAAGGCGCAGGGTTGCGAGGCCTCGTGCGAGAAGTCCTGCGAGAGCAAGGCCGGTGACTGCACCGCGGAGGCTGGCAAGGGGACGTGCTGCGGCACGTGCTCGAAGGCTCAGGCCAACGCCAAGCCCTGATCGGGATGGGCGGACAAAGTGAACGTTGAACCCGCCGGGCGAGCGATCGCCCGGCGGTTGTTTTTGGGCCGCGGCGGGTGCGGGCGTGAAGCCGGGCGGGGCAGTACGCTTGGGCGATGGAACCAATCGTGATCACCGACGAGCGGGAGCGGACGCGCTGCGTGATTGATCAGTCGCGCGGCGCATCGATCGTGCGATGGGAGACCGCGGCGGGGATGCCGATCGTCTCGCGGAATGTGCCCGGGGAGGACCAGCGCTCCAAGCCCGGCTGCTTCATCATGTCGCCGTGGACCAATCGTGTCGCGCGGGCGCGGATGACCTTTCGCGGCCGCGAGCACGCCCTTGACAAGCGCGTGGCGGCCGATGGCACGGCGATGCACGGCGATGTGCGCTCGCACCCGTGGACGATCGTCGATCGCTCGCCCGTGTCGGCCCGGCTGACGTTCGAGTCGCGGAGCGTTGCGGGCGGGGCGAACTTTCCGTGGGCGTTTGCGATGCAGGTGCGGTACGAGTTGCTTCGGAGCGTGCTGCGTATAGACATGACCTTGTGGAACCGCGCGGATGAGCCGATGCCGTGCGGCATGGGCTTGCACCCATACTTTCCGCGGGCACCCATCGGCGGGGCGGCGCGGCAGCCGAAGGTGATGTTCCCGTGCCGCGGGAGGTATGAATCGAAGGCGATGCTGCCGGTCGCGTTGGCGCGGAGAGATGGGCTGACGCGGCGGTTCGCCTCGCCGGCGTTCTGGCCCGCGGCGGCGATCGATGATGTGTTCGATGGGTACCAGGGGCTCGCGCACGTGGACTATGGCACGCACGGCGTGACGATGCGGAGCGACGTATCGCTGTCGCACCTGGTGGCGTTCTCGCCGACGGATGCGAAGGGGAATCTCGAGCCGTTCTTTGCGATCGAGCCGGTGACGATGGCCAACGATGCGTTCAACCTCGCGGCGCGGGGCTGGAGGGACACGGGCGTGCGGACGCTCGATCCCGGGCAGAGCCTGTCGTGCTGGACGACGATCGCGCTGGAAGCGTGATGGCGTGTTGGCATCGCGGCGCGGACGGGTGCGGATGAGTGGCGGTTTGGAGGGAGCGGCGGCATGGCGACGTTTCTGATCAAGGGCGATCCGGAGGACTTCGGCTTTGCGGATCTTGTCCGCGAGGGGCGTTCGCGGTGGGACGGGGTTGCCAACCCCACGGCGCTGATCCATCTGCGGATGATCCGCGCGGGCGATGAACTGCTCGTGTTTCACACCGGCAATGAGCGCGCCGTCGTGGGGCTTGCGCGAGCGGTGAGCGATGCGTACGCCGACCCGAAGCGAAGCGGGTTGAACGATCGCGGTGAAGCGAAGTTCGCGGTAGTGGATGTTGAGCCGGTGGCACGCGCGAGCACGCCCGTGACGCTCGCGGAGATTCGTCAACAGCCGGCGATGAAGGACTTCGTGCTGCTCAAGCAGTCGCGATTGAGTGTGATGCCCGTGCCCGCAGCGATCGATCGGGCGATCCGCGCGCAGGCGGGATTGGTGGCTCTGGGCGGCGAAGGCAAGTCGCGTGCGTAGCGGTGATCGCTGCGAGGATCAGTACGCGCGGTCCACGCGTGCGCCGGGATAGAAGCGGGTGAGGATCGTGCGGAAGTCAGCGCCGCGTTCGGCCATTTCCTTGGCGGACCATTGGCACATGCCCACGCCGTGCCCGAAGCCGCGCCCGCGGATGGTCGCGACATCGCCGACGAACGTGATGTCCATATCGCCGGAGTTCACGCGATTCTCGCGGGTGACATTGGCCACGCCGGGGACATCCTGATTGAGCGCCCTTCGGAGCTCCTCGGCGGCGATGGAGAAGTTCTCGCCGGTGGTGGCGGTCAGGAGGTAGCGCGTGGGCCTGCCGGTGTCGTTGGTGGCCGCGACGCGGGCCGAGCGGAGAGACGTGATCGTCTTGACCGCGTGGCCGTTCTGCTGTCCCCAGATGCGGAGCCGCTGCGAGACTTCCTGACGTGTGCGCTGGACGGTCCAGCGGAACCAGGGCGAGGACTGGCCGAGCTCTTCGCGGGAGCTGGCCTGGATGGGCCCGGCGAGGTTGTACTCAAAGCCGCGGACGGTGGGCCAAGTGTCGCGGGCGCTGGCGGCGCGGCCGCCGGAGGTGCTGTGGTAGTACGAGCGCAGGACCTGGCTCTGCCAGGTGAGGACGACGCCGCGGGTTTCGGCGACGGCGCGAGTGGCGACGGGCCAGTCATTGGTGCCGTTGTACGCCTGATCGCGCACGCCGCGTTCGACATCGAAGGCCTGGCCGATGGAGCGTGCGCGGTTGATCTCGTGGATGGCGTAGCTGCGTGCGGCGACGGCCTGGGCCTGGAACGCGGCCAGGGGCCATGTGCGGAACATTTCGGCGGAGACGACGCCGCGGAGATAGTCCTCGATGCCTACATGCTCGATGACATCGAACGAACCCGCGGGAAGATCGCTGCGGATGGACAGTTCGATGACGCCGGGATAACGCGTGCCGTTGACGATCACATCGGGAGTCGGGGCGGCGGGCGGTGTGCCCGGGGCGGCGGTGGTGCTGCCGGCCTGTGCGGCGCGGAGCGAGCGTTCATCGGCGGCGATGCGGATCGAGCCGGCGCGTTCGAATCTGCCGACGAGACCCGAGGCGTCGCGGAGCTCCCAGCCGGCGCTGGTCAGGCGTGCGGTCACGGGCGGAGCCATGCGTGCGGGCGGACGCGAGGCCGTGGCGGTGGCCATGCGCTGGTTGGATGTGGTCTGCACCCAGAGCACCCCGGTGGCGCCGGCGCTGCTGGCCATGCGGATGTTGGTCTGGCCGGCCTCGATGCGCACGCGGATCTGCGGCTCGCCGGCGATGCCGGGGAGGATGACGCGGCCGATTTCCGGAGTGGTGGGCTTGGCGGGAGAGGTGGGAGACGATGAGGGTGAGGAGGTGGGGGTCGTGCCGCTCCGGGTGCCGGAGACGCCGAGGTCCTGACCCAGGCCCTGCATGGTGTTGCAGCCGTGGAGGACCAGGGCCAGAGCGCAGAGGACCAAAGCCATCGCCGAGGGGGCGAGCGCGCGGAACGACAGCCCGCGCGAGGGCGTGAGGAAAGAGCCACTGTTCATGTTCTGGAATATCGGACGCACCCCCCCTGCGGACTGGAATGCAAAGTCTGGACGAGGGAGGCGGATTGAGCCAGCGAGGCCCGAAAGGCTGAGGCGAAAGACTGAGGCGTTGATCCCGTGGAGCGATTGGCTCGCGATTGGGACCGCGGAGAGACTGATCGTGGGATCTTCCCAACCACACGCCGAACGGATAGGCTGGAGGCATGACGAAGCAGCGAGCCGAGGCGAACGACGGCGGCGGGGTGGGTGGTCACGCGTCGATGCGTCAGGAGGAGGGGGAGATCCTCCCGTGGCTGACGCTCACGATGATTCCGGGGCTGGGGCCGGTCATTATCGCGCGACTCGTCGCGGCGATGGGCTCGGCGTCGGCGGTGTTCTCCGCGCCCGATGAGCGCGTGTTGACGGTCGAGGGGATGGGGCCGACGCGGGCGCGGGCGCTGCGGCAGGAGCGAGCGTCGGCGGAGCGTGCCGCGCGAGATGAGTTCGCGCGGGCGCGGGACCATGGGGTGAAGATCGTGAGCATCGCGTCGCGCGGGTATCCGCCGTTGCTGAGGCAGATCAGCGATGCGCCGCCGGTGCTGTACGTGCGCGGCTTGCTCGATGCGGGGGACGAGTCGCGCAACGGGCCGGATGCGTACCCGGTGGCGATCGTCGGGTCGCGGGCGTGTACCGCGTACGGGATGGAGCAGGCGGAACGCTTCGCGACGCACCTTGCCGGCGCGGGGCTGACGATCGTCTCAGGCGGGGCGCGGGGGATCGACACGGCGGCGCACCGCGCGGCGCTGCGGGCGCGAGGTCGCACGATCGCGGTGCTCGGGTGCGGGCTGGCCAAGAGCTATCCGGAGGAGAATCAGGAGTTGTTCGAGCGGCTCGGAGAGCACGCGGATGATCCATCGCGATCGGCGGGGTGTGTTGTGAGCGAACTGCCGATGAACACGAACCCGTCGGCGGAGAACTTTCCGGCGCGGAACCGGATCATTTCCGGGCTCTCGCTCGGGGTCATGGTGATCGAGGCGGCGATGCGGAGTGGGGCATTGATCACGGCGCGGATGGCGGCCGAGGAGCACGGGCGTGAGGTCTTTGCGCTGCCGGGGCGTGTGGATTCGCCGGCATCGGAGGGCACGCTGGCGCTCGTGCGTGCGGGCGGGGCGTCGCTGGTGACATCGCCGGCGGACATTCTGCAGGAACTCGAGTCGCCCGCGCGGCACACCCATGGCGGCACGCACGCGGCGCGGTTCGGTGGGTCGACACTTTTCGACTCTGTCGTGACCGGTGGGGGTGGTGCCGGGAATCGTGCCGCCGGTGCGGAGCACGCCGGCGGCGTGCCTCCCGCGGTTGCGACGTTGTCGCCCTCGCAACGGGCGCTGCTCGAGGCGCTCGGCGAGCCCAAGACCTTCGATCAACTCTCGGCGGAGCTCGCGCGCGATGCGGGCGGACTGCGGGCTGATGTGACGATGCTGGAACTGCGCCGTCTGGTCAAGCGGCAGGGTGCGGCACTGGTTCGGGCGACGGTCTGAGTGGCTCGGGGGCCGGTGGCGATGGGGCTCGGGTTGCTCGAGAGGTACCGAGTTGTCGCAGGGGCTTGGCCCAGTTTCGCCGATGCGGATGGCGTTGGTCTCCGGCGTGACGCGGGCTTGACGCGAGCGGATTGGGTGCTCGCGGCGATCGACTGCGACGAGGTGGATGGGGCAGCGGGGGACGCGCTGACAACAAATGCGGCGATGGGTTGCTGATCGCGCAAGGGTCGAGATGTCAGGGGTTTACGAAGCGCGAGTGGCGAGAACCGACCAACACCCGAAAAAATCGACAAAAATGGTTGCCGATTGGACGATGATCGGCTAGTCTTTACCGAACGACCTTGTCGGACAATCTCAGGCTCACAGGCACCGTGCGGTATCGGGTGTTCTTCGAGCGATGGTCGCGGCGGGTCGGAGGAGAGTTGGTTGTTCGGCTTGGCGGACGCCGAGACGAGTGTGATGACGGATCCCATCGGGTGGAACCCATCGGATGCCCAACGCAGCGAGGCTCACCGATGTTTCAGGCACTCAAGGCATGGCGGCATGGTGCGGATCGGCTCCCGAAGTCCGAGCCTTTGCTGAGGCTTGGGCCGGGTGGCGACTTTCAGCGCGATCTGATCGGCGAGGTTGGTGGTGAGATCTGCGACTCGGGCGAGGGGTTGGACATCGAGCAGGATGGTGTTGGCGGTGCAGGGGGCACTTTGGGGCTTCGTTTGGCAGCCGCGGCGGGTGCGGAGGGCGGGTTTTGGGTCGGTGAGTCCGCGGCTGGTTCGGATGGACGGGGCGATGCGGCGCTGAAGCGTGCGGGGTTGGTGCTCGCGGCGGAGGCGGAGTTGAGCGTCCAGCGATCGGTGGTAGCCGGGTGTCTGGACTCGTGCCGCAGGTTGTTCGGGGAGCTCGGGCCGAGTCGGCAGGAGCAGGGGGCTTTGCGAGGCGGGCTGGGTGGATTGGTGATGCGGATGGGGGGCCGGGTGGTTGATGTTGGCGGTGAATCGAGAAAGCACGCCGGGGCTTTGCCCGGAACGGCATTGACGGACCCCACTTCGGAGACAACGTATGAATCTGACGCCCAAGCAGTTGCGCATCCTCTCGCTCATCCGCGACTGGCGGATTCGTCACGGCTATTCGCCGACGATGCAGGAACTGGCCGACCAGATCGGCGTGAGCAAGGTCACCGTGTTCGAGCACGTCGAGGCGCTCATCAAGAAGGGCGCGCTCGTTCGGGAGGCGAACAAGGCTCGCTCTTTGTCGATCGCTGACGGGATTTCGGTTCCCGACGAGAGCAGGCCGCTGCGTTTCCCGCTGGTGGGCAAGATCGCAGCGGGGTATCCGATCGAAAAGGTCGCCGACACCGACGAGTTGGATCTGCTCGGCGTGCTCGGCCCGCGGGCCGGCAAGGCCGCGTCGACGTTCGCGCTCAAGGTCGAGGGCGACAGCATGAAGGAAGAGGGGATCCTGGACGGCGACTTCGTGCTCATCGAGCGCACGGACGTTGCCGGCAATGGCGACCGCGTCGTGGCGCTGCTTCCGGATGGCCAGACGACCCTGAAGACCTTCTATCGTGAGGCCGACCACGTTCGGCTGCAGCCGGCCAATCCCGCCTTCAGTCCGATCATCGTGCGCGACTGCAAGGTGCAGGGGATCGTGCGTGCGGTGGTTCGGAAGTACAACTGAGAGCGGACGGCGGGTGGCCGCCGTCGGTTGATCTTCGAAAGCGATCGAGGGATGCCGCGATGCCGCGGCGATGCGGTGCTGTGGTCGCGCGCGGTGACCCTTGGCGGACGCTGTTCGCGGTTGGTTTGCGGCAGCGGTTAGCGCACGCGGTGCGTCCGCGAGGCTGTTCGCTTGGCTCGTCGCTTGGCAGGTGATGCGATCGGGTGCTCGGCGCGTGGTTCGCCGCGGGTTATGCCGATGGCTGGTCGCCGCGCTCCGGTGACGGAGCCGCGGCCTCGGGGGCAACAGCGACCTGGGCCGGGCGGACGAGGCGATCGCCGAGCATGTAGCCGATGCGCAGGGTCATGACAACCTTGCCCGCGGGGACGTTCTCGGCGGGCATGTGCATGACCGCTTCGTGGCGGGTCGGGTCGAATTCACTGCCCTGCCCGGGGCGAATCGGCTGCACGCCGCTGTTGCCAAGGACGCGGACGAGTTCATCTTTGATCATCGTCACGCCGTCGATGACTTGCTTGGCGCTCGATCGCGAGGCGTCCTGAGTCAGGGCCAGATCGAAGTGATCCAGGACGGGGATGATGTTCGTCAGCACGCTGCGAACGCCCTGCTCCCGGGCGGTGTGCTCGTTCTGGATCGCGCGGCGCTGATAGTTCTGGAAGTCGGCGAGGGCGCGCTTGTGCGCGTCGATCGCCGCGTCGCGTTCGCTGGTCAGTCGGCGGATGGTGTCCTGGAGTTCATCCAGCAGCGAGGCCGTGGCATCAGGGTCGGCGTGCGCATCGCCCTGGGAGGCGGCGTTGCTCGACGCGTCGTTCGTGCCTGTGGACTCGCGCGGGGTGTCGCTCGGCGTGTTCGCGGCGTCGTCGCGGTCTTTGGGTGTTCGGCGGAACGGGTTCACTTCTTACCTCCGAAGAACTTCTTCCAGAACCCGGGATTGTCAGCGGGAACGGTTTGACCCTCTACGGCGGCCAGTTCGCGCAGGAGTTTCTCCTGTGCGGCGCTGAGTTTTCTGGGGACAACGATGGAGCACACGGCGACGAGGTCGCCGCGTTTGCGATTGCGCAGGTCGGGCAGTCCTTGCGCGATGATTCGGTACTGCTGGCCGTGCTGGGTGCCGCGCTCGATGGTCAGGGTGGTGCGGCCGCCGTCGATTGTGGGCAGTTCGATCTCGCCGCCGAGCGCGGCCTTGGAGAAACTGATGGGCACTTCGACAGCAAGGGTGTTGCCTTCGCGATGGAAGACCTCGTGGGGCTTGACGCGAACGACGACGTGCAGATCGCCGCGGACCCCGGCACCGGTGGGAGACTCGTCGGCGCCGGGGGGCTCACCTTCACCCTGAACGCGGATGGCCTGGCCATCGGAGATGCCGGGGGGGATTCGGACGGAGAGTGAGCGGGCCTTGGGGGTTCGACCCTTGCCGCGGCAGGTGGAGCAGAAGTCCTTGATGACCTGCCCGCGTCCGCCGCAGGCGGGGCAGGCGGTGACCATTCGGAACATACCGCCGAAACCGGCCTGCTGAACCTTGCCGTGACCGTTGCAGGTCTGGCAGGTGACGGGCTTGGAGCCGGGCTTGGCGCCGGAGCCTGCGCAGGGCTCGCAGACATCGAGGCGTTTGAATTCGATATCGCGTGCAACGCCGTGGAAGACGTCTTCGAGGGAGATGACGACCTCGGTCTCCAGATCGAGACCGACGGCGACACCGCCGGGTCCGCGTCGGCCGCGCCCGCCGCCGCCACCACCGAAGATGTCGTTGAACATCGAGAAGATGTCCTCGACGTTCATGCGGGTGAAGTCGTGCGTCGCGGGCCCCGCGGCGGACTGCTTGAGCCCTTCGCGGCCATACTGGTCGTAGATTCGCCGCTTCTGTTCGTCGGAGAGAACCTCGTAGGCCTCGGCGGCCTCCTTGAAGTTCTTCTCTGCCTCGGCGTCGCCGGGGTTGCGGTCCGGGTGGTACTTCATCGCGGCGCGGCGATAGGCGCGCTTGATCTCATCCGCATCGGCGGACTTTTCAATCCCGAGAAGTTCGTAGTAGTCGCGGGGCATGGTCACCACGGAGGGACGGGGACTCGAAGATCATCTGCGGATGCGGTCGTTGGGAACAAAGTTGTGGACGTTCGGACTGAAGCCTGTGCGGGCCCCGGAGAGACTCATCTGTGCGAGCGGTTGAGCATCGTGGATCGGGGCGAGAGATTCGAAGAAGGTGAGGCCGACAATTGCTCATGAGATCGGGATCAGGTTCCCTCGGTGCGCCAGCGGAACATCGAGCTCTTTGCCACCACCTTGGAGCTCAAGCTCGGTGGTGCCCTCGGAGTTCACCCGCATCGACCACCGCCTCGAGTCGGTTCACCTTCGCGGACTCGAACCGATCTGATCCTCGGGCTCTCGGAGCATCGATGCCCGCAGAAATGATCTGGGCGGTCAAATCAACTTGACCGCCCAGATTCATGTTCAGTTGGCGGGTCCGCCGAGTGCTCCGGCTGGCGCGAGCGTGGTGGGCTTTCCGCCGCGACTCGCCGCCCGACCGGAGCATCCGGATGCATTCGCATTAGGCGGATGCGCCGATGGCCGGGGTCGCGTCGTCCTTCAGATCGGTGATCATGACGTCGGTCGTCAGCATGAGGCCGGCGACGCTGGCGGCATTGATCAGTGCGGTCTTGGGGACGGTGGCAGCATCGATGATGCCCATCTTGACCAGGTCGCCGTACTCGTGCGTCATGGCGTTGAAGCCGAACGAGCCGGTGCCGTCCTTGACCTTGCTGACGACGATGTCGCCGTCGGTGCCGGCGTTGATCGCGATCTGGCGGGCGCAGGACTCGACGGCCGCGTGGACGATCTGGAAGCCGAGCTTCTCGTCGCCCTTGGCCTTGGCCATGGCCTTCTCGATGGCGTCCTGCGTGCGGAGCAGTGCGACGCCGCCGCCGGGGACGTAGCCGTCCTTGGCCGCGTGACGCGTGCTGTGAAGGGCGTCGTCGACGGCGTCCTTCTTCTCCTTCATCGCGGTTTCGCTGCCGGCGCCGACGTTGATGACGGCGACGCCGCCGGTGAGCTTGGCCAGTCGCTCCTTGAGCTTCTCACGGTCGTAGTCGCTGGTGGACTTGTCGTGCTGGGCCTGGATCTGCGCGGCGCGGGCCTGGATGTCGGCCTTCTTGCCGGCGCCCTCGACGATGATGGTCTCGTCCTTGTTCACGACGATCTTCTTGGCGCGGCCGAGTTCGGAGATCTCGATGCTCTCGAGGCTGCGGCCGAGATCCTCGCTGAAGAACGTGCCGGCGGTGAGCACGGCGATGTCGCCCATGATGGCCTTGCGGCGATCGCCGAAGCCCGGGGCCTTGACGGCGCAGATCTTCAGCACGCCGCGGAGACGATTGACAACCAGCGCGGCCAGCGCCTCGCTCTCGACATCCTCCGCGACCACCAGCAGCGGCTTGCCGCTGGTGGCGATCTTGTTCAGGAACGGGAGGAAGTCGGCCATGTTGGCGATCTTCTTCTCAAAAAGCAGGACATAAGCGTCCTCGAGCACGCACTCGGCGGTCTTGGGATCGGTCATGAAGTACGGGCTGATGTAGCCCTTATCGAAGGCCATGCCCTCGACGTACTCGAGGCTGGTCTCGGCGGCCTTGCCCTCCTCGACCTCGACGACGCCATCCGGACCGACCTTGGCGATGGCCTCGGCGATGATCGCGGCGATCTGCGCATCGTGCGACGCGGAAACGGTCGCGACCTTCAGGTAGTCGTCCTTGCCCTTGCACTTGACGGCCATCTTGGTGATCGCCTCGCTCGCGGCTTCGGCGGCGGCATTGATGCCACGCTGAAGTGCAACGGGGTTGGCGCCCGCGGCGACGTGGCGGAGCCCCTCAACGAAGATCGCCTCGGCTAGCACGGTGGCGGCGGTGGTGCCGTCGCCGGCCTGATCGTTGGTCTTCTTGGCGACCTCGGTGACCATCTTGGCGCCCATGGACTCGAACGGCTCGGGGAAGGTGACTTCCTTGGAGACCGAAACGCCGTCGTTAGAGATCGTCGGCCCGCCGAAGGACTTCTGGAGGATGACGTGGCGGGCGGTGGGGCCCATCGTGACCTTCACGACGCGGGCCAGGCGCTGAACGCCCTTCTTCATCTCGGCGAGGGCCGAGTCGCTGAACATGATCTGCTTGGTGGCCATGGGTTGATCCTTCAGGGATTCACAAAGGCGGAAAGAGAGTCGACCAGGACGATGGTGAACACGGGACGCGTTGAGGTCGCGGCACCCGGGTGGAACTGGGGTGGGGCCGAGGCGGGGCGTGCCCTGGGGCTCAGCCCTCGATCACGCCGAGCAGCTCGGTTTCCTTGATGATCAGGTGGCTCTCGCCCTTGATCTCGACCTCGGAACCGGCGTACTTGCCGTAGACCACGGTGGAGCCGACCTTGACGCTCATCTGGGCGCGCTGGCCGTTCTCGAGCAGGCGGCCCGGGCCGGCGGCGATGACCTTGCCGCGGATGGGCTTCTCCTTGGCGGACTCGGGGAGGTACAGACCCGAGGCGGTCTTGCTGTCGGCTTCGATGGGCTTGACGACGACGCGATCTTCGAGGGGCTTGATGTTCATGGGTTGCTCCGAATCGATGATGAACAGGGTTTGTGAGTGAGCGGACGATGAGGCCGGGTCCGCACCCGGCCGAGTTGCGGTGTTACTTCGATGAACGCTTGAGTTGGCGGGAGACCAGACGGGCATCGTCGCTGACGACGATCTCGCCGGAGCCGCTCGGGCCCTTGACGTCGAACTCGTAGGTGGTGCGGCCGGAGGAGACCTCGCGGTCGATCTCGGTGATCTTCAGATCGCCCGCCTCGCGCTCGGCGACGGCCAGGACTGACGCGGGCACATCGGCCAGCGTGATCGCCGTCTCGATGCTCGCGATGGTGCCGTCGGCGAAGACCTCGACCTCGGTCTCGCGGCCGTTGCGGGTGAACTCTGCGACATAGACGACCTTGCCGTCGTCGACGGTGGTGGTCAGGTCCGTGATGGAAGAGGCACCGGCCTCGCGCTCGATGGCAGCGCGGGCGGGTGCCGGGAGTTCGGGAAGCGTGATGGCCTGAGCGTCGGACTCCTCGACGGCCTTGCAGCCGCCGGCGACGCCGACCGTGCCGAGCATCGCGATGGCCGTTGCGGGAACGAGCATTCGAGAGGGGAGACGCATAAGGATCCTTCGGAGAACGGAGTGATCGGTCGAGAGACTCATCAACAGAGAGAAGAAACAGTGGGCAGTGACGTGGGCAACCGTCGGCGGGCGCTGGCACGGAGTGCCGCCCCGCGCGATCAGAAGCCCATGCCGCCCATGCCCGGCATGCCACCCATGCCACCCATGCCACCCATTCCGCCCATTCCGCCCATGCCACCGCCGTGGCCGTGATCGTGGTGGTGGTCGTCCTTGTCCTTGGGGGCGTCGGTGATGACGCAGTCGCTGGTCAGGAGGATGCCGGCGACGCTGGAGGCGTTGATGAGCGCCGAGCGGTCAACCTTGGCGGGCGTGAGAACGCCGGCCTTGAGCAGGTTGACATACTCGCCGGTGAGGGCGTTGTAGCCGAAGGCATCGCCGATCTTGCCGTCACCCTCGGTGACGCGGGCGACGACGACGGTGCCCTTCTCGCCGGCGTTGTCGGCGAGAGTCTGCAGGGGGACCTGAAGCGCCTTGTACACGACGTCCATACCCGCGGCGACGTCGTAGGCGAACTGGCCCACATCGTCGGACGTGACTTCCTTCTTCTTGCTGTAAACGGCCTTCCACTCGGGCAGCTTCTCAATCGCGGCGCGGGCGCGGATGAAGCTGACGCCGCCGCCGGGAACGACGCCCTCGGCGACCGCGGCGCGGGTGGCGTGCAGCGCGTCCTCGACGCGGGCCTTCTTCTCCTTGAGTTCGGCCTCGCTGGCCGCGCCGACCTTGATCTGTGCGACGCCCCCGGCGAGCTTGGCCAGGCGCTCCTGGAGCTTCTCGCGGTCGTAGTCGCTGGTGATCAGCTCGATTTCACGCCGGATCTGCTCGACGCGGGCGTTGATCTTCTTGCTCTCGCCGGCGCCTTCGATGATCGTCGTGTTGTCGGCGTCGATCTCGAACTTCTTGGCCATGCCGAGGTGCTTGAGTTCAACCGCGTCGAGCTCGACGCCGGTGTCCTTCATGATCGGCTCGGCGCCGGTCAGGATGGCCAGATCCTCGAGCATGGCCTTGCGGCGGTCGCCGTAGCCCGGGGCCTTGACGGCGCAGACCTGGAGCGTGCCGCGGAGCTTGTTGATCACCAGCGTGGCCAGGGCCTCGCCGGCGATGTCCTCGGCGATGATGAGAAGGGGCTTCTTGGCCTGCATGACCTTTTCCAGAAGCGGGACGAGCTTCTGGATGCTCTCGATCTTGTCCTCGTGGATAAGCACAAGGGCCTTCTCGAGCGTGACGGTCATCTTGTCGGGGTTGGTGACGAAGTTGGGGCTGAGGAAGCCGCGGTCGAACTGCATGCCCTCGACGACGACGACCTCCGTCTCGCGACCCTTGCCCTCTTCGACGGTGATGACGCCGTCCTTGCCGACCTTGGCGAACGCGTCGGCCATGATCTTGCCGATTTCGGCGTCGTTGTTAGCGCTGATGGTGGCGACGTTCTGCACGTCGGCGTTGCCATCGACGGGCTTGGCGATCTTCTTGATGTGATCGGTGGCGGCCTCGCTTGCGCGACGCATGCCGCGGACCAGGGCGTTGGCCTCGACACCCGAGGCGATGTGCTTGAGGCCTTCGCGGAAGAGGGCCTCGGCGAGCACGGTGGCGGTGGTGGTGCCGTCACCGGCGTCGTCGCTGGTCTTGCTGGCGGCCTGCTTGACCAGGCGTGCACCCATGTCCTCGACCTTGTCGGAGAGTTCGATTTCCTCCGCGACGCTCACGCCGTCCTTGGTGACGGTCGGGCCGCCCCAGCTCTTGTCCAGCACGGCGTTGCGGCCGCGTGGTCCGAGGGTGGCCTTGACCGCGCGGGCGAGCTTCTCCACGCCGGCGAACAGGGACTGACGAGCATCCAGATCAAAGGTCAGGGTCTTGGCGGCCATTGGCGTCTCCGAGTTTCGAAGTGCGGAACAGGCGGGTGCGAACGTGAGGGCCAACGGCGGCGATCGCGCGACCGGTGGCAGTGCGGGTCATAGGGCAAGGTCGATGCCAGTCCGGGTGGGGCGGTGCCGGGATGCCCAAGACGCGATTGGTGCGTAATTCGGGCCTGGTTTCGAGGAGATGTTGGGTGTGGAAGGGCTGTGTTCGGTGTTTGGATGGAGGCGCGTTCACCGCCGTCTGCCACCGGGTTTGCCGCCGAGCAGGTGATGCGCGATGGCTGCTGCCGTTCTGGCAGATGCCGATTCTGATTGACCGGCGAGCCCGGGTGGGTGGTCAGTTCCGGCGGCGGCGGGCCGCAAGCAGGGATGCGAGGGCGAGCATCGAACCGGCCGCGGGTGACGGGACGATCGCGAGGCTGGTTGTGCTCGCGGCTCGGTTGCTGGCCATTCAGGGCGTTGCCAGCGAAACAGCCTGGGCTCCATGACCCCGGTCCTGATCGCGGTGGGGGTGTGCCTGGATGTGCCGCGTCTGAGCCCAAAGCGCGGCGATTCTTGCCGCAGGATCGCTGGCCGCATGGTCGCTGTCAGACCGGGTGTCGGTCATGATGACATCTTGTTCAAGGGCGGCGTCGTTTTCGGGCCATGGGGGTTGTTGATACGGCCCTTTCCCGGTCGCTGCCCGGCCACCAATTCTTTACAATTCGGCAATTCTGGTGCAAGATCAGTGTTGGCCGCGAGCATCTCGGCGATGTGGAGCGTGGGTCGGAGTGTTTGCTCTTTCCAGGAGCGCGGGACGATGCTTGATCATCAGACTCAGAGGCCTTGGCAGCGTGTGGCGGCGACATCGCTCGGGGTGCTTGCGCTCTGCGGCACGGCCAGTGCCCAGGAGTACAACCGCCAGATCGTGCCGTCGGAGCTGCGCGTTGAGCACGTGGCGCTCGGGAACGGGAGCGTTGGGCCGGCGATCGTCGCGGCGGTGGCGCTGAGCAGCTCGCTCGCGGAGCCCGTTGACCTCTCGACGGTGCTGAGCGTGAGCATCGACGGTGTCGAAGTCCTCGGCCCCGGCGTGCCGGTGGTGCCGGGGTGGCCGAGTCCGACAACGAAGATCATCGTCGGGCCGGGGATTCCTGGTCCGCCCGGAGGGCCGGCGATCTGTGAGCCGTTTTGCATCCAGACCTGCCGCGGCGGGTTGTGTTACGCGCTGAATCCGAGTCACTGCCTGTGCATGACCGAGGACGAGTTCAAGCCCAGGTATGGTCCGGGCTATCGGTTGATCCTGCCGCTGACGGTGGTGCCCGCGCCGGGAACGGTGATCACGGCGACGCTGCGGGCGGCCGACCCGACGCCGCCGAGCGGCGGTGAGCCGGGGTCGACGCCCGCGGCGGAGATCAACACGCTCGACGACAGCGCCACGTTCATCGTTCCCGGGCCGGCACTTTGCGCGGCGGACATCGCCAACACCGACGGCGAAGCCGGTTCCGATGGTGTGGTCGACAACGGGGACTTCAGCGCGTTCTTCAACGCGTTTTTCCTGGATGCGGGCGACGCAGCGAGGGCGATCGCGGACATCGCCGACACCGATGGAACGGCGGGCGCGGATGGCTCGGTGGATAACGGCGACTTCTCGCTGTTCTTCGCGTCGTTCTTCGGGTGCGGTGCCGCGGCGGGATGAACGGTCGTGGCGCGGTCGCAGTGAGTCGCGGCGATCAGCCGCCGAAGGCCTTCTTGTAGTCCTCGACGAACTTCTTCAGACCGCTGTCGGTCAGCGGGTGGTTCATCATCTGCTTGATGACGCTGAAGGGAACCGTGGCCACGTCGGCACCCGCGAGGGCGCAGTCGGTCATGTGCTTGAGGTGACGCACGCTGGCGGCAAGGAGTTTGGTCTTGTAGCCGTAGTTGTCGTAGATGGTGCGGATCTGCTGGATGAGCACCATGCCGTCCTCGGCGACGTCATCGAGCCGTCCGATGAAGGGGGAGACCAGGTACGCGCCGGCCTTGGCGACCATCATCGCCTGAAGGGGCTGGAAGACGAGGGTGAGATTCGTGCGGACGCCCTCATCGCTGAAGGCCTTGCAGGCCTTGAGGCCGTCGACCGTGCTGGGGAGCTTGACGACGATCTGCGGGGCGATCTTGGCGCGCTCGCGGCCTTCCTTCATCATGCCCGCGTAGTCGGTCGCGATGACCTCCGCGGAAACGGGGCCCTTGACGATGGCGCAGATCTCTTCGAGCCGCTTGGTGTAGTCGTACTTCTCCTTGGCGATCAGCGACGGGTTGGTGGTCACACCGTCGAGAACGCCAAGGTCAGCGGCCTGCTTGATTTCGTCGAGATTCGCCGTGTCGATGTACAGTTCCATGGCCGGAGTGTAGCCGAGCGACCTGCAGGGCGAGCGTCACGCGGGACGATGTGGAGAGCCCTGGCGGGCGTTCTGATGATCTACCATGAGGCGTTGGTCGTGGGGCGGGCGGAATTCATGGAGCCTTGACGTGAACGTGCTGGAGAAGGCTCGATCGGTACTGACGGATCTTCGAGCGGGCAAGCCGCCGGTGACGCAGTTCAAGGCCCGCAACGAGCAGGTCGAACTGCTCGGGCGGCTCATCGGGCGCTTCGTCAGCGACGCGGGGAAGATCAGGGCCGCGGTTGAGACGCAGAATCTCGATGCGCTCGAGGCAATGCTCAATGAGGTCGCCGGCAGGCCCGCGGCTCAGCCGGAGGGGCCGGCGGATGCGGTCTCGCCCGCCGAGATGGAGCGTGCGCTTTCGGCGTTCCGCAAGCGGCTGAAACTCATGCGGCTGGCCGACGAGTCCAAACTCGGCGGGCGATACACGTCTGGCGGACGCGCGAGCAAGATCGACGCGATCGAGCCGCCGATCGAGTTCCCGATGAGCGTGTGGAAGGCCCTTGCCCGCGCCGGCAAACTCAAGGACACCGGCGGCGGCTTCTTCGGCGAAGCCTGATGCCGCGTGGGTGCGGCGGAAAGCACAACGCCCCGGCGTGCCGGGGCGTTGAGGTGCGATCGCTTTGGTGGTGGTCGCTTCCGCGGCTGCGGAGAACTCTGGATGGCGACGACGCTCAGCTCTGGCCAACGGTGAGTTGGGCGGTGCCGGGCTTGGTGCCGCGCTTCTTCTCGGCGATGGCCTCCCAGCCGGAGCCGAGTTCGCCGATGGGATCCGGCGGGATGATCTCGACCTTCTTCTCGCCCAGCTTGACCTCGCCGCTTTCGACTCGGGCCTGGAACTTCTTGCACTCTTCGAGGAGTTTGGGGAGGATCTGCTCCTCGGGCACGTTGGCGACGCGCTCGCCCTGAACGTAGATGATGCCGCGACGGTCACCGGCGAAGACGGCGACGTCGGCGCCCTCGGCCTCGCCCGGGCCGTTGACGATGCAGCCCATGACGGCGACCTTGATGGGCAGGCGGATGTCGGTCGCGAGCATCTTGCGGACATCCTGCACGAGCGAGATGAGGTCGACCTGGATCCGGCCGCAGGTGGGGCAGGCGATGAGTTCGGCGCCCTTACGCTCGCGCAGGGCGAGCGAGTAGAGCATCTCGAGCCCGTCCTCGACTTCGTACACCGCATCGCTGGCGTACGAGATGCGGATGGTGTCGCCGACGCCGTTGGCCAGCAGCGAGCCCAGCGCCACGACGCTGCGGATGCAGCCCGTTTCCTTCGGTCCGGCGTGCGTGACGCCGAGGTGGAGCGGATGGTCGAAGCGCTTGGAGATTTCGCTGTAGGCCTCAAGGACCGTGACGGCGTCCATGCTCTTGGCGCTGATGACGATGTCGTAGAAGTCCTGCTCGTAGAAGATGTCGAGGTATTCCTCGAGCTTGGTGATCATGATCGCCAGCAGGTATCCGCGGCGGTTGTTGCTGAAGAACTCGCCGAGCTCCTTGAGGCGACGCTGCTTGTCCTTGCGCTCGATGATCGAGCCCTCGTTCACGCCGACGCGGATGGGCAGTTTGCGGGCTTTGCACGCCTGGATAACGTCGATGACCTGCGCGCGATCGTTGATGTTGCCGGGGTTCAGGCGGATCTTGTGCACGCCGGCCTCGACGGCCTCCAGCGCACGCTGGAAGTGGAAGTGAACGTCGGCGACGATCGGCACGCGTACCTGCGGAATGATCTGCTTGAGCGCGTCGGTGTCCTTCTTCTCGGGCACGGCGACGCGGACAACGTCGGCGCCCGCGGCGGTCAGCCGGTTGATCTCCGCAACGCACTTGTCGATGTCGTACGTGTAGCCCGTAGTCATGGTCTGCACAGAGACCGGCGCGGGCGCGGTCGGCGTGCCATCGCGGTTGGGCAGGCCGCCGCCGATGCGGACGTAGCCGACGCGATCATCGCCGAGGGTGACTTGCCGAGTGGGACGACGGGGATGGAGGATGGACATCGTGGCCGATGGTAGCGCCCGTGTGCGTGCCCGGTCGATGCGAGGGGGAGGGCCGCTCGCCGAATCAGGGCCGAATTGGGGCCGCGGCGGGGCCGGATTCAGGCCAAGCCGCGAGCAGCGTGCGGGGTCCTGCGTGCGGCTCTTCAGTGTCCGGAGTCCGTGCCGTTTCGGATCGCTCAGGCTCCGCGGGAGGTCTGTGTTTCCGCCGGAACCGGATCTTCGCGTGCGATGGCGTCGCCGGATCGCTCGGCGGGTGCCGCGCGGTCGGGGCGGTGCTCGCTCGCCAGGATGGCGCGGAAGGGGTTGCGCGAAGGGCGCTGGCCACTCGGCAGCACGCGGGGCATGGCGTCGACCTCCGGCGTGCGGAAGGCGAGCATGAGCAGGCCCGCGCAGACCAGCGGCACGCCGAGCATCGCGACGACCAGCCGCGTGCTGATGGCCGCGCCGAGCGTCGTGAGTTCCTTGAGGCCTTCGCCGACCTCGCCGGCGATGTACGCGCCGACGGCTGTCGCGCCGAAACTCGCGACGGTCGTGAGGCTCAGCACGCGCCCGCGCATGTCCTCCGGAGCGAGAACCTGCATGGCGGCCCAGCTCTGGTTGAACGACCAGATCCAGAAGAAGCCGCAGATGAGCATCGCGGCGTAGCCCCACCAGAGTCCCGTGGTCAGCGCAAAGAGGCAGATGGATAAGCCCAGCGACAGAATGGCGACGGGGATGAAGTGGTGCTTGGGATACCAGCCGGGGACCAGCCGCAGCGCCAGGCCACCCAGCACCGCGCCGATGCCCTGAACGCCGAGCAGGAACCCGACGGCGACCTCGGCCTGCTTCTGGCTTAGCGCGTAGACGTCGATGCCGTAGAGCGACAACAGCCGCACGAGCGGCGCGGCCAGCAGCGAGATCGTCACCTGCGCGGCGAAGACCGCACGCGGACCTTTGTTGTCGCGGATGAATGCCGCGGCGTTCGCGATCTGCCGGAGCACCGGCACGCCGGCGGGCGCGGGCGGCGGGGCATGGGGCGTTGTGCGGACGACCCACGCGACCAGGAGAAAGCTCAGGGCGTTGAAGAAGAACAGCGGTGCCGCGGCGATCGACGCGAGCACGAACCCGGCCAGCGCGGGGCCGACAACGCGAGCCAGGTTGAACTGAATTCCGTTGAGCGCGATCGCGCGGGTGAGTTGCACCCGCGGCACCAGCCGCGGCGTGAGCGTCTGCCACGCCGGGAAGTTGAACGCCATGACGCAGCCGTTGATCGCGCCAAGGGCAAAGAGCCACCACACGTGCGTGCGCGGACTCTCAAAGGTGACGAGGCTGACGACGCCCACGGCGACCGCAACCAGTGCGGCGATGATCTGCGTGATCACCAGCATCGCGCGGCGGTCGAATCGGTCGGCCATCACGCCGCCAAAGACGCCAAGGAAGAAGATCGGCAGGCCCTGACACGCGGCGAGTATTCCCTGGTCGTCGAGCCGGCCGGTGAGATTGGCCACGATCATCTGGAGGGCAAAGGCCTCCATCCAGGTGCCGATGTTGCTGACGAACTGGGCCGCCCACACGTTTCGGAAGTGGCGATTGGCTAGGACCTGCGAGAAGGTGATGCTCGAGTCGGTCGGCGACGAGGTGCCGGGCGATTGAATCGGCGAGCGGTCCGCCGCGGCGGTGGTCGCGTCGGCGGCGGACTGAACATCACGGGTCGGCACTGCGGTCTCCAGCGGGTCAGCGGCGAGTCGGACTCTAGCGCGGATGCGGGTGGGTTCGGCCGGCGGCTGGCGAGGAGGGACGCGCAGAAACTGCCGAGCCCGCGCGAATAGGGCACTTGCCTGTCGGCCAAAGTTGCTGGAGCGGTGCGAGGTGGGCCGAAAGCACAGACACGTGCGGGGCTTGGCAGGATGCCGGGGCCCGGGCGAGAGTGAACGGACGGAATCTGGTCGGTGTCTCAGTCAGGAGGTGTGCGATGGCCGAGCAGGATGCGCAGGCCGGCGCGGGGGGCGGGGGCGGAGCAGGTGATGACGCGGCGGCGGCGGCACTTGCGGCTGCCCAGGCGGCGATCGCGGCGGCGAAGGCGATGAACGCGCCGGGTGGCGCGACGGCCACCGCGGCCCCCGCCGCGATAAGCAACGACGACATCGCCGCGGCGATGGCCGAGGGGCAGGCTCAGGCCGCCGCGGCGACGCCGCCCACGGGCGGTATGGCGACGCGGCCGTTCGATGTTCCCAGTTTCGATGCGGGCTCGGGGGCCAAGGCGCCCGAGGGGCTGGACCTGCTGGGAGATGTGAACCTTCACGTCAAGATCGAGCTCGGGCGCACGCGCATGCTGGTCGAAGATGTTCTTCGCCTTGGCGAGGGCAGCGTGATCGAACTGGACAAACTCGCCGGCGACCCGGTCGATGTGTTCGTGAACGATCGGCCCGTCGCCCGCGGCGAGGTGCTGGTGCTCAACGACAACTTCTGCGTGCGCATCAACGAAATTCTGTCCAATACGTCGGATCACGAGTAAGCCGGGGTTCACTCGGCGGCATCGGCGGAGCCCGATGTCCACGCTTAGCCAGGATGGCGACATGGGCAGGTTGTTGACAATCACGCGTGTGGTGCCGGTGTCGTTGGCGATGCTGTGCGCTTCGGCCGCGATCGCGGAGCCGAACGCTGCCGAGCCGCAAGCCGGCGGCACCCCGACATCCGCGGCAGAGATCGTCACGGGTGAGGCCGCGGCGCCTGCTGCCGGGACCGACGCACCGCGGGGTGATGCGGGCCGAGCGCTTGGGCCTCGAACCCCGACAAGTGCTCCCAGCGCCGGTGCCGCGCCCGCTGAGCCCTCGACGATCATGAGCATGCTCGTGCCGCTCGGCGTCGTGCTCGGCGTGATCATCGCGTGCGCGGCGATTTTCAAGCGGGTGGTGGTCGGGAACGGCTCGATCGCCGCGGCCTTCGGTGCGGGTGGGCGTGCGCCCTCGGGCGTGCTGGAGGTCCTCGGACGGTTCCCGATTGCTCGCGGGCAGACGCTCGTGCTGCTCAAGCTCGATCGGCGTGTGCTGCTGGTGGGGCACTGTGCGCCGACCAGAGGCGGGTCGGGCGGCTTTCAGACGATCTGCGAACTGGCCGATCCGGAAGATGTCGCGTCGATCCTCATGAAGGTCAACGAGGGCTCGGGGGACTCGCTTTCGGCAAAGTTCAACGAGCTGCTCAATCAGCAGCAGGACCTCGGGATCGAGGACATGACGCGGCGTTCACGCGGCGCGAACCTCGACACGGATGACGAGATGAGCGCGACGAGCTTCGACCCTCGCGCCCGCGGCGGCATCGCCGCTCGGGTGGACGTGCTCAAGGCGCACCTCTCGGGCAAGTCCAGGGGGCGAGCATGATGCGCGGGCGAGCGATCGAGATCCTGCGTGGCGCATCGCGAGCGTTCATCGCGATTGTGCTGGTCGCGATGGTGGCGCTCGCATCCACGGGCGCGGCGCGTGGTCAGGGCCTCGGGCCGATGCTGCCGGACGATGCGCCGGAGGCGGCGACCCCGGTCTCGCCGATCGATGTGCTCACGCCCGGGATGAACCTCAGTGTTCCGCCGAGTGCGGTTCGCGGGCTGACGACATCGACCAATCCGCTGGAGGTTCTCGCGGACGCGGCGAGGCTCATTCCCGGCGCGGGCGGCTCGCCCGCGTCGATGGTGAGCACGCCGGATGACGGAAACCTGCGGCCCCGGGGGCTGTCCAGTGCGATCAACATCATCCTGCTGCTGACGGTGATCACGCTTGTGCCGTCGGTGCTGCTGATGTGCACGAGTTTTCTGCGGATTGTCATCGTGCTGGCGCTGCTCAAGCAGGCGCTGGGAACGGCTCAGATGCCGCCGAGCCAGACGTTGCTGGGGCTGTCGCTGATCCTGACGCTGCTGGTCATGTCGCCAACGCTCGAGCGGATCAACCGCGAGGCGCTGGTGCCGTACCGCGCGGGCGAGGTGAGCAACTACGACGAACTCTGGGAGCGGGTCCGCCAGCCGATGCGCGACTTCATGTTCGACCAGATCGAGGCGACGGGGAACTGGTCGAGCCTGTACAGCATCATGAACTACCGCGGCATCGACACGAGCGACCCGTCGAAACTCACGCGGGCCGATGTGGACATGATCACGCTGATCCCGGCGTTTGTCATGAGTGAACTGAAGGTCGCGTTCCTCATGGGCTTCCGGGTGTATCTGCCGTTTCTGGTCATCGATATGGTCATCTCGACGCTGCTGATCAGCATGTCGATGATGATGCTCCCGCCGGTGCTGATCTCGCTGCCGTTCAAGTTGCTGCTGTTCGTGCTGGTCGATGGCTGGCAGTTGGTCTGCGGCTCGCTGCTGCAGAGTTTCGTGGTGCACCCCACCGCCACGGCCTCGTCGGGTGCCGCGGGGGATGCGGCGCAGGCATCGATCATCTTCATGCCCTTGTACGAGGGCGTGCGCCCCGTGCTGACAGCGATCGGTCTTGCGTAAGGAGCCCCACGCATGATGCACGACTTCACCGTGCTGGACATTGTGCGTGACGCACTGCTGATCACGCTGAAGATCTCCATGCCCATCCTCCTGGCCGGCGTGGTGGTGGGGCTTGTGATCTCGATCTTCCAGAGCGTCACCCAGATCCAGGATCAGGCTCTGACCTTTGTTCCCAAAATCGTCGTGATGATCCTCGCGGCCATCGTCCTCATCCCGTGGATCGTCGAGCGTCTGGTCCAGTTCACGCAGGAGATGTTCGTGCTGATGTGAGCGAGGCACGCGCCGCTGGCGGTCGATCATGGAACACCTGCTCCCGCATCTTGCGCCCTTTGCCCTGTGCCTGTTCCGGCTCTCGGGCGTGTTCCTCTTCGCGCCGTTGCTGGCCAGCACCGTGATCCCCGGCAAGGTCCGCATCCTGCTGTGCGTCATGCTCGCGCTGGGCATCTACCCGACGCTGCCCGACGCGTGGCTCCGGCCCGTGCCCGATGATGCGCTCTCGCTGGGCATGCTCGTGCTGTCGGAGGTCGCCGTCGGCTGCGTCATCGGCTTTGTGGCGATGCTGCCGATCGTCTCGGTGCAACTGGCCGGCCTGGTCATGAGCCAGCAGATGGGCATGTCGCTCTCGCCGGTGTTCAACCCCGCACTGGAGACCGAGAGCGAGCCCTTCGGCGAGTTGCTGCTCTACACGGCGCTGGCGATCTTCCTGGCCATGGGCGGGCTCGAGGCGCTCTTTCTCGCGACCGCCGGGACGTTCTGGCACATACCTCTGGGCGGCATGGGAATCTCGACGATGCCTTCGGATCTGGTCATGGGCACGTTCGTCGCCGGCTTCGAGGTGGCCATCCGCGTGACCATGCCGCTCATGGCGCTGCTGCTGATGGAGACCATCGCCTCGGCGTTCCTGATGAAGACCATGCCGCAGTTGAACATCATGAGCATCGGCTTTGCGATCAAGATCATCGTCGGGCTTCTGGCGATGGTCATGGCGCTGGGCGCGGTGCACATGGCGATCGAGGGGCACGTGTCGCAGACCGGGCGGGACCTGCTGGCCTGGGCGATGCAGGACCGCGGCCCGGGCAACACCGAACTCGTCCCAGCCGACGCACGCTGACTCACCGTTCCGGAGACGACCTTGGCCGAAGACATGGGCGAAAAGACCGAAGAGCCGACATCGCAGCGCCTGAGCAAGGCGCGGCAGTCCGGCAACATCGCCAAGTCCACGGATCTCTCCGCGGCGGTCGATCTCATCGGTGCCTGCATCCTCGTCTACGTCTTCGGCGGATACCTGGTCTCGGGCATGGCCGACATCATGCGTCGCCTGCTGGGCGACGCTTCGCTCGGGCAGTTCATCGACAAGAACGCCAGCGATTCCGTGCTGGTCTGGGCCTTTACGCGCGGCGCGCTCATGGCCCTGCCCATCATGCTGCTCATGATGGTCGTGGCTTACGCGGCACAGTTCCAGCAGGTCAAGTTCCTGCTCACGACAGAGCCCCTGCAGCCAAAGCTCGACAAGCTCAACCCCGTGACCGGATTCCAGCGGCTCTTTGGCGTGCGGAATGTCGTCAAGACGCTCACCAACTCCGCCAAACTCGTCATCGTCAGCATCATCGCGGTCATGGTTGTCATGACGCATCTGGACGCCATCGCGGGTCTGCCCATGCTGCCGCTGGTTGCGGCGTTCGGTGTGGTCGCGGACATGGTCTTCCACCTCATCGCCTGGATCCTCGCGACGCTGCTGATCCTGGGCTACGCCGACTACATGTACCAGAAGTTTCAGCACAACCGCGACCTGCGCATGACCAAGCAGGAACTCAAGGACGAGCGGCGAAACGACGACGGCGACCCGGAAATCAAGGCTCGGCGGATGCGCCGCGCTCGCGAGATCGCCATGGCCCGCGCCAAGCAGGCCGTGCCCAAGGCCGACGCGGTCGTGACCAACCCCACGCACTTCGCCGTCGCGCTCAAGTATGACCCCGACACGATGGCCGCGCCGGTGGTCGTTGCCAAGGGCGAGGACTGGATGGCCTTCCGCATCCGCGAGATCGCGGCGATGCACGGCGTGCCGATCATTGAACGCCCGCCGCTGGCCCGCGCCCTCTACGCCAATGTGCCGGTCGGGCGCCAGGTCCGTCCGGAGCTTTTCGAGGCCGTTGCCGAGGTGCTGGCGTATGTCTATCGCCTCAAGCAGAAAGCCGCGGCGGGCTGAGCCGCCGAAGTCCGACACTCGCGTGAAGCTCCCGATGATCTACGCACATTCATGACGATTCCACGACTCCGCTGAGCCCCTATGTCGACACCAACAGATACGAACATGCCAGCGTGGCTGGAGCGGCTGCACAAGTCGCGGGGCATTCTGCTTCCGCTGAGCTTTGTCGCGCTGATGTTCGTGCTTGTGGTCCCGCTGCCACCGATGGTGCTGGACGTGCTCATCGCGCTGAACATCGCCGTCAGCGTCGTGATCCTGATGACGACGATGTACATGAAGGAAGCGCTGGAGTTCAGCGTGTTCCCGTCGCTGCTGCTGGCGACGACGCTGTTCCGCCTGGTGCTGAACATCGCCAGCACGAGGCTCATCCTCACGGCCGACGCGAGCAGCCCCGAGGCGGCGATGGCGGCCGCGGGCGGCGTGATCGCGGCCTTCGGCAGCTTCGTGGCGGGCAACTCGATCGTTGTCGGCGTGATCCTGTTCCTGATTCTGGTCATCGTGCAGTTCGTCGTCATCACCAAGGGTGCCACTCGCATCAGCGAGGTCGCCGCGAGGTTCACGCTCGACGCCATGCCCGGCAAGCAGATGGCCATCGATGCGGACCTGAACGCCGGCATTATCGACGAGAAGGAAGCACGCCGTCGCCGCGAGAAGATCTCCAGCGAAGCGGACTTTTACGGTGCGATGGACGGTGCGTCCAAGTTCGTCCGTGGCGATGCCATCGCGGGCATCATCATCACCGTGGTGAACGTCATCGGCGGCATCGCCATCGGAATCCTCATCAAGGGCTGGCCCATCGGCCAGACGATCGAGACCTTCACCAAACTCACCATCGGCGACGGTCTGACCAGCCAGTTGCCCGCGTTCATCATCGCCATCGCCGCGGCCCTCATCGTCACGCGATCCGGCAGCAAGGACGACCTCGGCTCGCAGTTGACGACGCAGGTCGTCAGCCAGCCCAAGGCGCTGAACATCACCGGTGGGTTCCTCGTTCTGCTCTCGTTCACGCCCTTGCCGGCCATACCGCTGCTGTCGATCGCCGCGGCACTCTTCGGCATGGCGTGGCTCATGACGGGCAAGGACCGTCAGGCCGCCAAGGTCGCTCGGAGCGCCTCCGCCGCGCCGCTGACCAAGGCCGAACCTCCGAGCCCCGAGAGCCTGCTGAAGCTCGACACGCTCGAACTCGAAGTCGGCTACGGACTGGTGGCGCTGGTCGACGCCAATGCCGGTGGCGACCTGCTCGACCGCATCTCCGCCATCCGCCGCCAACTCGCGGCGGACCTCGGGTTCATCCTCCCGCCTGTGCGGATTCGCGACAACCTGCAGCTCTCGCCGACCGACTACCGCCTGAAGATCAAGGGTGTGCCCGTCGCAAAGGGCCAGGCGATACCCGGCAAACTCATGGCCATCGATTCGGGCGTGACCAGCGGCCCGATCGAGGGCATCCCGGGAAAGGAGCCCGCATTCGGGCTCGATGCATACTGGATCGAGCCGACGCTCAAGACCCGCGCCGAGACCAGCAACTACACGGTCGTCGCGCCGACGCAGGTCGTGGCCACGCACCTGACCGAGGTCGTCAAGACCTTCGCGGCGGACCTGCTCACGAGGCAGGAAGTCAACGAACTGCTCGCGCAGCTCAAGGCCCGCGCGCCGAAACTGGTCGAAGAGGTCGTCCCCGCGATGGTCAAGACCGGCGATCTGCACCGAATCCTGCAGAATCTGCTCCGCGAGCGCGTGCCGATCCGCGATCTGGAGACCGTGCTCGAAACGCTGGCCGACTGGAGCGGCAAGACCAAGGACCTCGACGTGCTCACGGAGTACGTCCGCAACGCCCTGCGACGGACGATCAGCCAGCAGTACAGCGTGCCGACCGAGGAGGGCCGGTCGCGCCTCGTCTGCGTCACGCTCGACCCGACGATGGAGGACCTGATCAACGCGTACATCGACCGCTCCGCCGCGGGAACAAGCGTGACCATGCCCGCGCACGTCGCATCTGCGGTGACGGCCCAGATCGGACGCGGCATCGCCCAATTGACCAATGCGGGCCACCAGCCGGTGGTGCTCGCCTCGCCGCCGGTGCGGGCGATCGTGCGGCAACTCCTCGAGCCGACGCATCCGACGGCGGCCGTCCTGGGGTACAACGAAGTGGCCAGCGGGGTGGAGGTCGAATCGCTCGCGCTCATCACCGCGCCGCCGGTCTCGGGACAGAACGCCGGCCAGGCATCCGGCCAGCCCGCCGCGGCATGAGTCGGCCGAAAGAGTCCACAATTCGCGATTGAGGCGTTCGCCTCTTGCCATTGAGCGATGAAAAGGCGACAATCCGGCCGACATACAGAACCTCGGGCATGGATGCCCATCGGTTGTCTCGGCCACGGACGGCACAGATGAGACTCAAGACCTATCGCGCAAGCACAATGGCGGACGCGTTGGCCGCGGTCAAAAAAGACCTCGGGCGCGATGCCGTCATCCTGCACACGCGGATGTACAAAGTGGGGGCGATTTTCGGGCTCTTTGGCAAGCCCATGGTCGAGGTCACCGCCTCTGACACCGTTCGCGTTCCGCCGATCACCGGTAAGCAGCCCCGTTCTGCGGCCCGCCACGCGGCGAGCAACCCCTCAGCCCCGGCCGAGTCGGCAGCCTCCGCGGCTGACGGCGGCGATCGTCACAGAGGCCGTGACGAGAACGGCGTGATTGTCGAACTCAGCGGTGCCGCTCGGGCCAAGACGCCGCGCGAGCAAGCAACACCCCGCCCCGACCCTGCCGCCCCGCGGCGAGCCAATGCGGCCGTCGCCTCGCCCCCGACTGGCTCGCCCGGCTCGTCCACCCAGCTCCCGCCGCAGGTCCGCCCCGCCCCGGCATCGCCCGCACGCGAGGTCGCGCGCATGGCGATCCGTCAGTCGACGCGTCCGGTGCCGGCCACGAGCGCCGATCCAGATTCGCACGAGTGCGTCCACACCGAGCGGACCGCGACCCCCGCGACGTCCGATGTGGAAGCCGGTCCGGCGGTCGTTGAGAGCATCGTCGCGGAGGAACTCGCCGCGATCAAGCGCATGGTCGGGCAGGTGCTCCAGAGCAACGCCCGCGCCGCGGCCAGCGGCATCGGTCCGATGTCCCCGGGCGTTCGCATGCCCGATGCGCTGCTGCGGCACTATGTCCGGATGATCGAGAACGAGGTCGCACAGGAAGTTGCCGATGATGTCGTCGGCGCTCTCCGCGATGAACTCACGCCCGCGGAACTTGCCGACGACGACATCGTGCGAGCCGGGGTGCTCCGCCGACTGGCCGGGCTGATCCCCGTGGCCGACGAGGCGGCGCTGCCCGCCGCGCCGAGCGATGGTCGGCCGTTGACCATCGCGCTCATCGGTCCGACCGGCGTTGGCAAGACGACGACCATCGCCAAGCTCGCCGCGGCGTATCGGCTTCGTCACGGGCGACGGGTCGGGCTCATCACCAGCGACACGTATCGAATCGCGGCGGTCGAGCAGCTCCGCACGTACGCGGGCATCATCGGCGTGCCGCTGAGGGTCGTGATGACGCCCGAGGAGATGGCCCAGGCCTGCGAAGCGCTGCGCGACTGTGATGTGGTGCTGATCGACACCGCCGGTCGGAGCCCCGCCGACAGCGCTCGGCTCGAGGAGCTGCAGCAGTTCCTTGCCGCCGCGCGTCCGCACCAGACGCACCTTGTGCTCTCGTCGGTGTGCGCCGAGCCGAGCATGGTGCGCACGATCGAGCGTTTCGCGGACTTGCGTCCGAGCAACGTGATCTTCACGAAGCTCGATGAGGCCGCGAACCTCGGCGTTCTCGTGAACATCTCCCGCAGAATCAACGGCAGACTTTCGTACGTGACCACGGGCCAGGAAGTTCCCGACGACATCGAGCCCGGGCACCGCGACCGTCTGGCTCGAATGGTGCTCGACGGGCCGTCCCGCCCCAGCGCGACCCGCCCCGATCCGAGCGAGTCGGAGCCGGACGCACGAGCCGTTCCCGCAGTTCCCGCGGTCTGATCCCGCATCGAGCCCCATGTGAGCGTGCCGCTGCTCAACCTGACATCGCCAGCATCGGCCGACCTGAGCGGCGCGGCGATGGCGTCGCCGGTTGCCCGCGGCGTGCGCCCGGATCAGGCCGAGAGACTGCGTTTGCTCTCGCGAGCATTCGACGATGACTCCGCCGCGCCCGTGTCGGGCCCGCTCGCCGGTGGGGGGCAGGCACCACAGGCGATGCCGTTCTGCAACGCGCCGGTGCTGGCGATCGCGTCCGGCAAGGGTGGCGTGGGCAAGTCCAACATCGCGCTGAATCTGGCGATCGCCCTGGCCCGCCGCGGCGTTCGCGTCACGGTGCTCGATGCCGACGTCGGCGTCGCGAACATCGATGTGCTCTGCGGCATCAATCCGGCTCGCCGACTCGACGCCGCATTCTCGCCCGGGGCCACACGCCTGCAGGATCTGACCATCGATGCGCCGGGCGGATTTCGCCTCGTGCCCGGGTCGGCGGGACTCTCGCGACTGGCCGAGCTCACCGGTGACCAGCGACAACAGCTCATCGCGCAGATCTGTGAACTGGGCGACCACGCGGACTTGCTCATCGTCGACACCGGGGCGGGCGTCGGGGCGCTCGTGACGGCCCTCGTCGCCTGGGCGGATATGTCGCTGATCGTCACGACTCCGGAGCCGACGGCCATCGCCGACGCGTACGCCCTCATCAAGATCGCGATGGCCCGCGCGCCGCGACCGGCGCTGCGGCCTGATCTTCACATCGTCGTCAACGCGGCGGATTCTGCGAGCGAAGCCGCGAGGGTTCACGCAAGGCTCTCGAGCGTGAGCGAGCGATTCCTTGGCCAGGTGTTGCCCATGGCCGGGGCGATCGCCGCGGATCCGCACGTTGTGCGTGCTGTGCGCATGCGTTGCCCGCTGATGCTGCGCAGCCCGGGTGCTCCCGCGTCGCTCGCGATGATCGCGCTGGCCGATCGTGTGGCCCAATCGCTCGGTCTTTCTCTCGAATCCGGCGGTGGTTTGGCGGTTTCCCGTGGCATTGTGCGGAGGTTCTTGGACCTTTGCAGGGGTACCGTCGGTCCGGATCTTCGAGCATAAAAAAGATCTTTTGTCGGTCGCGGGCGGATTTCGACTCGGCAACAACTTTGCTCTAGTCAAGAGTGATTCTCGATCGACCGACAATCCTCAAGTCAAGAGGTCAGCGCGTTCCATGCGCTGCGAGAACGAGAACAGGCCGCTCGGCCTGAGGCCTTCGAAGGACTGGGAGCTTCGAGCACGTGACACCCGGAACACCGATGCGAGTCATCGCGGCATGCCTGGCCCTGGCTGGCTTTGTCGTCGCGCTGATCGTTGGGCTCTGGGCCGAGAATCCGCTGGACGTGATCCTTTGGCGCGCGGTGCTCGCGCTGATCGTGATGAACGTGCTCGGCCTGATCATCGGGTATCTCGGTGAGAAGACCGTCACGATGGCGATCGAGGAAAGTCGAACCAAAGCCGAACGCCAGATCGAGTTGATGATGAAGTCATCCGCAGAAGGACCGGGGAAAACTGGAGGAGAACTCACACCCCAGCAGGTTCTTTAGGGGATGAGTCTTGCGAAGCGGGATCGTGCGTGTTAGGATCGTCACGTCTCGCGTTGCCCATGGATGGGCTCGCCGAAACAACGAAGACCGGACAAGTCTGCTCCGGGCTTCGCGTGAACGACAGTCGGTGCGCGTCGCGACTCGCGGCGCATGCTGAAGAAACTGATTCGTTGAAGTGGTCAAGGAGCCGACCGTGTCCAAACTCAAGAACAGTGTGCCGTCATCTCCCGCCGCCTCCAACGGCAAGCGGACTTCGAGCAGGTCCGCGGGGCTGCCGGACAAGGGCAGCGTCCCGGCGAACATCACCGCGAAGCTCGACGCGACACCGGTCAATGACCTGTGGCGCGAGTACACGCGCTCCCGTTCGGAAACGATCCGCAATTACTTCTGGGAGCGTTACAACCACCTCGTTCGTTTCATCGCCGAGCGCACGTACGCGCGGCTGCCCGATGAGGTCGACATCAACGATCTGGTCAGCGCCGGCCAGTTCGGGCTCATGGACGCGATCAACGCCTTCGACCTGGCGTACAACGTCAAGTTCGAGACCTACTGCGCCAACCGCATCCGTGGCGCGATCCTCGATGAACTCCGCGCGATGGACTGGGTCCCGCGCCTCGTCCGCGTCCGCAGCGCGAAGGTCGCGCAGGCCGTGCAGCGCTTCGAGATGCGCACCGGCCGATCGCCGACCGAGGACGAACTGACGATCGAGCTCGGCGTGGACAACGAGGAGTGGGAGAAGATCCACCGGGATTCCAAGGCCGTTGGCACCACCAGCATCGACCGCAAGCTCTTCCGCAGCGACGGGAACAAGGATGTCACCGAGATCGACATCATCAAGGACGACACGCAGAGCAATCCCGTCATCGAGAGTCAGCGCCGCGACCTGAAGGAACTGCTCACCAAGGGCCTCTCGCGGGCCGAGCGCCTCATCGTCACGCTCTACTACTACGAAGAGCTCACGATGAAGGAGATCGGCATCACACTCGATCTCAGCGAATCGCGTGTCAGCCAGATGCACTCCTCGATCCTCGCCCGCCTCAAGACCCACATGCTCAACCGCCGCCGCGAACTCGAGCCCATGCGGGCCTGAGCATTGCGGCACCGGCCGGACCGGTACTCCAGAAACGCAAGCGGAGCCCCGAGTGTCTCGGGGCTCCGCTTGTTTTTGCTCAGCATGATCCGCCAGGACCCGGCTCAGGCCACGCGATCGCGGCCGCACAGAGCCGGAACGCCGCTCGGACGCACCCACACCGCCAGCCGCCCCCGCGGCACGCTCGCCGCGCGGAGGTGCGAGAGATAGCCCGACAGTTCCTGCGCCGTAAAGCGCGACAGGAAGCGGCTATCGACCGTCGGGCTCAGTTCACGGATCTGATCGATCAGGCTCATCCGCACAGGATCGGACTCGAACGCCAGGATCGAGTCACGCGCCTCATCCACAACCTTCGCGCTCAGCAGGCCAAGAAGCATCGTTTGTTCCCCGTTCCATGAGGGTTTCGCTTCCGCGCCGATCCATCGCCGCGGACGATTCCTCTGGCTATCGGCCGTCGCCCGCTGTTTTCATGCCGTGGGTAACCGGTGGACAACCCAGGAGTTTCGCCCCCGTATTGCCCGCCCACGCACGATCCGTCGTGGTGCCTAGGGCCAGACTCCCCAGCCGAAAGTGGTTCGGCGGTCACGACGGCCGCCTCCGCGCCTAATCTCAAAATCTTCAAATGGAGCATAAGTTGCGCTCAATTCTGCTCATCGAGCCCCCGAGTCCCGCCTGCGCGGGCCTCGCTCGTCCGCTCGCGCCCGCCGCGCCCGCCGCAGACGCCGCGATCATCCTCGCCCGCGGCCACGCCCTGGAGCCCGGCTTTCTCGATGATCTTCGCAGCGACCTGGACCGTCTCGCTCGCCAAGCGCGGAGCGTTCACGCGTGCGTCGTGTGGTCCGGCACGCTGGGCGATGAACTCTTCGACGCCGATCCGCGCACATGGGGCCCTCGCGGCCGTGCCGCGTGGGCCGAGCGCCTCGCCGAGCTGCTCGCCGTTGCTCGCTCGCACAGGCTGCAGCTCTGGATTCGGCCGCACGCACGCCACGTCGTGAGCGACGCGCCGACAATCGACCGAATGCTCGCCGATCACGCTGGCGACATCGCGCACGAACAGGCTCCGCTCCGAATCCTCAGCGACCCGGCATCGATGTTCACACGCTCCATGCTCGCGTATGCCGAGGATCACTTGGAGCGCGTGCTCTCCGCGACGCGCCGATGGTCCGCACTCGGCGCGTGCGCCGGTATCGTCCTCGCAAACGTCCGCGATCCTTCGGGCGAGCCCGCCGCGGAGGCGTCGCCCATCGATGACGGGCCGGCGCTTCAAGGCGCACCGCTCTTTGACGGTCTGATCCCCGCGCCGATCATCCGTTCGCTCACTCCAGCGTTGCTCCCGAGCACCCTTCCAATTCTCCTGCCATTCGCGGGGGATGAGGGCCAAGTCCGCGCGTTTGCGTGATCGGCTCGACCTACGCTTGATCGTTCATGCCTGCCCCCAAAGAACGTACAAGCATCAAGGTTCAGAGCGAGCGTGCGGTCCTCGCCGCGGTGCGCCTGCCCACATCGAACTACGACACGCGCGACCCGTTCGCCGAACTGGCCAGCCTCGCCGAGCAGTCCGGAGCGGTTGTCGTCGGCAAGCTCGAGCAGCACATGGAACGCCCGGTCGCGGGCACCTTCATGGGTTCGGGCAAGGTCAAAGAACTCCGTGAACTCTGCGACCGCCTGAAGGCCACGCTGGTCATCTTCGACCACGACCTCTCCCCGCGACAGCTCTCGAACATCGAGGAGGTCGTTGAGCGCAAGATCGTCGACCGATCCGAACTCATCCTGGACATCTTCGCCAGCAGGGCGACGACCACCGAGGCCCGCCTGCAGGTCGAGCTGGCCCAGCTCGAGTACACCTACCCGCGGCTCCGCGCGATGTGGGACCACCTGGAGCGAATCGTCGGCGCCGGCGGCATGGCGGGCATCGGCACCCGCGGCCCGGGCGAGCAGCAGCTCGAAATCGACCGGCGATTGGCCCAGAAGAAGCGACTGGCCCTTCGCGACCGCCTCAGCGAGATCGAGGGCCGCAAACGCCGGATGGTCGCCGCGAGAAACGTCGACCACTTCACCGTCGGCATCGTCGGCTACACCAACGCCGGCAAGAGCACCCTGTTCAACACCCTGACCGCCGGCGGCGCATACGCCGACGACCGGCTCTTTGCCACGCTCGTCACCCGCACGCGAGACTGGGATGTCGGTGGCGGCTCGAAGGTGATGCTCAGCGACACCGTCGGCTTCGTTCGCGATCTGCCGCACAACCTCATCGCGAGCTTCAAGGCAACGCTCGAAGAGGCGCTCCACGCCAACGTGCTGCTGATCGTTCTCGACGTCTCCGACCCCGCGGCGGAACTGCAGTACGACACCGTCAACGCGACGCTCGACGAACTTTTCAAGGAGCAGCGAGAGAGCGAGCGACGGGCCGCCCGCGCCGGCGATGAAGCCGCCGCGACATGGCGAGAGCCCAGGCGTGTCCTGCTTCTGAACAAGGTCGATCGCCTCAGCGACAACGCTCCGCTGCTGGTCTGGGAACGCCGCGTGCCCGGTTGCATCCCGATCTCCGCGCGCGATGCGGGCAGCCCCGGGCTGCTGCGGCTTCGTGCGATGATCCATGAACTGGCTCAGGGCGGCGAGCGCACGCTCCGCCTGGTCGTCGGCCTGCGCGACTCCCGCACGATCGACACCCTCGAGAAGCGGGGACAGGTCCACGATCGCGTCTACAACGACGACAACACCGTCACCATGCACGTGACGATCGGTCAGCGTGTGCTCGACCAGATCGCGTCCCTCGGCGGGCGTTTCCGCGTGCTCGATCGAGACTCTTCGCGAGCAGTCGAGTTCACCACCGGCCCGGCGCCCGCGTGGAAGAAGCCCGCCGCGGACGAGAAGGCTCCCCGCCGGGCGGCAGCGTCCACCACCAACGCATCGCCGCCGGAATCGCGCAAGCGGCGATGAGGCGGATCAGACGCTTCGCGCGGCGACCAAGTCAGCGGGCCAGGCTCCAACTCAGCGCTGGACTTCCGTGAGTTTCAGGACCGGCGCGAACTCCGCAAGAGCGGTGTCGCCGATCGCATAGTGCTTGATGTCGACGTTCATCGACACGCGGAAAACGAGCGTGATCTTCTGGTCCGCGCGGCTGGAAGAGACGCTCGGCAGGTCGTTCATCGAGTTGATCGGCCGCCCCGGCATGAAGCGCACGTGCACGATCGAGTTGTCCTTATAGACGAAGCCGACGCACTGGTAGCGAGACCCGTTCGCGTCCACCAGGACCGGAGCGCCGGTGGCATCTCGGGCATCGGGGCCGGTCATGTCCAGCACCGTCCGCGGGCTCACGTCGACCTGAATGATGCCGACATCCGACAGCGACAGGAACGAGTCGACGACCAGCGAACGGTCCGTGCCGCGCTGGAGCATCTGCTCGGGCTTGAACTTGGCCTCGCCGTCGCGGATCTTGTTCTTGTCGTCGACCTCGAGACCGCCCAGCGAGCCTGCACGAAGCATCACGGCCATCGGCAGGCGGTTGCTGATCATCACGGTCTCGCTGGTCCCCTCGACGCGGATGCGCTGGGCCTTGCTCGTGTTCAGCGTGCCGCCACCGGTGGCGTTGGCCGCCGCACCGACGCCGCCGACGCTCATGATCGCCGATGAGGCAATCGCGCTGTTGCGATCGGTGACGCTCGCGAAAGCGCGGCCAACCTTCACCGGCTCGCTCGGCGGCTCGGTGGAGTAGTCCAGCAAGTCGAACCGGATCCCGCGCACATACAGCGCCACAGCGCGCCACGCCTGCCCCGCCGCCGTCCGCGGCACAGGGAACTCGAACGCCGCGAGCGGGTCGGCGCTCGCGCCCGGCGAGGCGATGAACACGCCCTTGGAGTCGAAAGTCCAACGGCCCATCTGCGAAGTCGAGCTATCGGCGTTGCTGATCATCGCAATCGGCATGATCGCGCGAGTCTCCAAGCCGTCGTACGACTCAACAACCAGAGTCGCCGCGCCGTTCCACCACACCACCTGCCCGAACTTCTCGCGAGAGCCCGCGTTGAACTTCAGGACAAAGCCCTCGAGGTAGAACTGGCCACCGTTCTGAGACTTCAGCGGCTCGCCGTTGAGGTCCAGAACGGGCTTGGCGGTCGTGCCGGCCTGACCCATCAGCGCGTCAAAGCCGATCGCCTCACTTGCTCCAACGGTGTAGCGACCAAGAATCTCGACATCGCCCTTGCGGAGCGTGTGACGGAGCGGCTTTTCCTCGTCGAAGCTCTTGCGAAGAAGCGATCCGGCTTCGGCAAGGTGCGGGTAGTACCGTGCCAGGGGAGTGTCGGTCGAGAGCGTTCCACGGGAAACCAGCGAATAGAACGCGGCGGTCAGATCGTCCGCAGGGAACCACAGGTTGCTGCCGCGGACGATGGAGCCGGCGTTGTCGTAAACGGTGCGTTCATGCCCGAAGAGCGAGCTGGTGCCTCGGATGTTGCCGATGGTCAGCAGCAGCATGCCCGCGACGATCGTGCCCGAACCGGCCCCGGCGACGGCGCCGCCGATGCCGTTGGCGACAACGTTCAACTTCATGTTGGCTCGAAGCGCCACGATCGTCAGCCCCAGCAGCGCCGCCAGCGACACCGCGAAGGTCAGGCCGAGACTCGCGCCCCAGACCATGTCGTTGATCCATTCGGCCTGAGTCTGCTCCATGATGAGCATGGCCACAGGCTCCCAGAACGCCAACGCGATCGCCCCCGCGGCGATCGTGCACGCAAGGTGCATCAACGCCGAGAAGAACCCGTTCGCCACGCCCCAGTACGCGACCGCAAGGGCCACGAGAATCACCGCAATGTTCAGGATCATCGATCAATTCTCCGGGTCACTCGTCCGGCCAACCTTCAACGTCAATCACGTTCTCGCCACACGCTCGCTGCCGATGCGCCCTTGCCGTCGGGTTCGCGACCAATCGCGCCTCAGGCCTTGGCCGGTGCCGCGGCTGCGCCCTGCGCCGCCGGCGCGGGGCCGGTCGTCGCTCGCTGAACTTCTTCAACACTCGTGATGCCCATGAGCGCCTTGCGGATCGCGGCCTGGGCGATCGACGGCATGCCGCGCTTGCGGAACGCCGCCTTGAGCCCGGGGAAGTTCCCCGCCGCGATCAGCTCGCGCTCTTCATCGCCGATGGGGAAGACCTCGAAGATGCCTTCCTGACCGAGGTACCCGCCGCCGCCGCAGGTCGGGCAGACCTCGGGCTTGTTCTTGATCAGGACCTGGCCGCCCTTCTTGTACAGGCGCTCGACCTTTGCTTCTCCACCGGTGAGCTTCTTGACCAGTTCGGGTGCCGGGGCGTATTCGACCTTGCAGTTGGGGCACAGCCGACGCAGCAGCCGCCCGGCCACCACACCCCGAAGGCCCTTGGCCGCCAGCGCGTTATCGCCAACCGCCCGGACGTAGCCCTCGACCGCGGCAACCGCGCTCTCGCTGCGCACGCAGGCGTAGACCCGCGTCCGATCGTTGTCGCTCTTGGCGATTTCCTTGGCCGTGTTCGCGTCGGGAACTTCCGCGACGGCCAGAACATCCGGGTCGCGACGCAGCATCGACCGCACCATCGTGCCGAAGTCCGCGCCTTCCGCCTGTGCGTCGAAAGCCTGGTGACGCACACCTTCCAGCTGCAGTTGCGGCTCGAACTCGACGGTCTGCACGCTCTGCGTGTACGCGTCGTGCATCGCCGCGATGGTGTACATGGTGGTCGTCCGCCCGCCGTCGGGCAGGCCGGCCAGCACCACCACGCCGCGCTTCTCGTCGGCGACGATCGCCCGCAGCGTGTCGAGCTGGTTGAGCGGCTCCTTCTCGTTGAGCAGGCCGAGGTCCGTCGCGGCACGCTTGACGGCGATATCCGGATCGAACAGCATCGTCAGCCGCATGCCGCCGGTCACACCGATGCTCGTCAGCCGCACCTTGTGCTTGGCCCCGTCCTTCTCAACGACCAGATCGCCGGTGAGCTTGCGTCGCCGGTCGTTCACGTCCAGCTTCGCGCACGACTTCCAGAAGTCCATGATCTTCACGGCCATCGCCGCGGGAATCGCCTCGCCCTGCGACTTGACACCGTCGACGAGCCAGACCGGCAGATACGTCTGGTCCTTGCCGGGCGTCAGATCCACCTGGCTGGCCCGCGCCAGCAGGGCCTTGATATAGACATCCTCCGCCGCGGCACGCACCTCGTACTCGGGCGTCTCGGCCTGAGGTGGCTGGACGAGCTGCTTGTCCATGCCGCGGATGGCGAGCTTGACGACCGCGAGGGACTTGACGGCCTTCTTGGCCTCGCGCTTCTTCTGCATCTCCGACAGCATCCGCAGGCCGATCTTGAAGTTCTCCGGCACTCGCTCGTCGCGGTTCGCGGCGATCGCGTACGCCGCGAGGCTGCCGATCAGCAGCAGCGTCATCGCGGGCCACGACACGAAGAAAGCCCAAGGTTCCGCGATGGGCAGGCCGAAGCCCACGACCACGGCGACCAGACCGACGCACAGGTGCGCCAGGTTCCAGTTCTCGCGCGGGAGGAAGAATCGCGCCGCGTGCTTGTCGTACACGTTGCTGACGATCCACGCCCATCCGCACAGCGTTGCCAGCAGGACCAGCGGCTTCCAGAAACTCACCAGAATGAGCCCGTCCATCGCCAGCAGGGTCTGGTTGCTCCACATGCCGATCATGCCGACTCCTGCGAAAGAGATCCTGCTGGAGCGTCCGGCTCTGCCGGACGGTCCGGTCCCGCGATCGCCCGGCCCGCCCCGGGCCCATCGCATCGCGGGCTCCAAGCATACCGACCTTGTGCCCCCGACGCGATGCCGGGGCACCCATCATCATTCCCGTCCGACAGCCGCCTGCCGCCGCACGGTCGCCCGTGGCCCGCTTCCGGCCCATTGGCACGCCGCCCCGGCACGGGGCCGGGGCGAGGCGTGAGAGAGAGCGATCGTCCGTTCCGGAGTTCGTGCCGCGAACCTCAACGGTTAGCGCCGCCGAGCTTCTTCAGCCGCATGCGGAACTCGTCGGTGTTCGGGCTGGCATCCTCGGCCACGCGCAGATGGATGAACTCCTTCTCCACCAGCTCGACCAGCGAGCCGTTGAAGTCGATCATGCCGCTCTGCCGGGCCTCGACACTCTTGAGATACTCGCGAAGCTCGCCCTCGCGAGCCTCGAGGATGAACTTGCGGACCAGCGGGTTGTTGATCAGGATCTCCAGCCCGGGGATGCGCGGAATCTCCGGCTTGAGCGTCGGCAGCAGCTTCTGGTACACGAACGCACGCATCTGGTACGCCAGAATGCGACGCACCTGCTCGACTTCCTCCTGCTCGAACAGGCCGTAGATTCGGCTGAAGGTCTGCGTCGTGCTCGAGGCGTGAATGGTCCCGTACACCAGGTGGCCCGTTTCGGCGGCGTGCAGCGCGGCCTCGAAGGTCTCGTTGTCGCGCATTTCGCCGACCAGCACGATGTCCGGGTTCTCGCGGACCAGCGCTCGAAGCGCGATCTTGAAGTCCAGGCAGTCGATGCCGATCTCACGCTGATTGATCGTGGCCTTCTTGTCCGTGAAGATGTACTCGATCGGGTCCTCGATCGTCACGATGTGCACGGGCTTGCGCTCGTTGACGTAGTCGAGCATCGCCGCGATCGTCGTGGACTTACCCGAGCCGGTCACGCCGCTGAGCAGCACGATGCCCTGCGGCTGCATGGCGATCTCGGCCATCGAGTCGGGCAGGTACAGGTCGGTGAACTTCCGGATCTTGCTCGTGATCAGACGGGCGGCCACGCTCAGCTTGCCGCGGGCCTGGAAGAGGTTCACGCGGAAGCGGTTATGGTCGTCGTAGTCGTAGGCGAAGTCGACCGAGCCGAACTTGCTCAGATCGCTCAACTGCTCTTCATCGAGGATGTGCCGCGCGATGTTCAGGAACTCTTCGGCCGTCACCGGCGCGGTGTCAAGGCTCTTCAGCGCGCCGCGGAGACGCACCACCGGCGCCTTGCCGGACTTGAGCAGAAGGTCGCTGGCCTCGAGCTTGATCGCGGCCTTGAGAAAGTCGCCGAAGCGCGTCGCGTGCGGGTCGTGCTTCTTGTCGGGGTCCAGATGGACATGACCATGTGGCACCTCGTGACGCTTGCTGTGCTTTGACGAATGGTCGATGACGCTGTGCTCGCTCATGCTGCTCTCGACTGTGCAAGGGGTGAAGTGCCACGGGTTCCGCTGGCTCGCGATAAACCGGAAACAACCGACGGCACCGGCGTGAGTCCGACTGTAGCCCTCGCGCCCGCGAGGTTGACATTTTGCCGTTTCGCACGAAGCACACCATGGTTCCGATACGCCGACGCAAAAATGAAAAGCGCCCCGGCTCTCGCCGGGGCGCTTGGGGATTCGCAGTGGGGGCTCTTCGAAAACTCTGACGCGGAGATCACGTCCTCGGAGTCAGGGATACCGCCGTCAATCTGGGCGGCGGTCCCGTCGGTCGTCAGTTCAGCGACATCAACTGCTCGAAGGTGGGCTGCACGCCCTCCTCCTGTGCCCGCTGGGCCTCGGCGGCCTCCTTCAGGGCACGGTTGCCGAGGAAGTTCGCTTCAAGTTCGACGCGGATCTTCTCCATCGCCTTGTTCTGGATCTGACGCACACGCTCCTTGGTCACGCCGATGATCTGGCCAACCTGCTCCAGCGTCATGGGCTTGTCCAGCTCGCCGCTCTCGAGGCCGAAGCGGTGCTCGATCACCGTCCGCTCGACCTCCGTCAGCTCCGCACGATTCTCGAGCACGATCCGCTTGACCTCGTCCGCGGCGTCCTTCTCGAACGTCGCTCGCTTGGTCTCCAGGAAGTTGCTCCGCTCCAGCTTGGGGTCAAAGTCCGTCGGGAACCGCTGGCGATACTTGCTCAGCTTCATCCCCTGGCGGCTGAAGGCCTTGAGGATCGCACGACAGGCGTACGTGCTGAACTTGTACCCGCGGCCGGCGTCGAACTTGTCCACCGCACGCAGCAGCGCCATGTTGCCCTCGCTGACCAGGTCAGCAAAGTCAACCTCGCTCATGCGCGTGCGCTTGGCCATCGCCAGCACCAGCGCCAGGTTCGTGTTGGCGATCTGCGTCCGCACCAGGTCCGCCCTGCGATACCAGCGCAGAACATCCTCCGCCTGCTCGCTCGTGGGCTTGCGGCTGGTGGTGGCCCAGACCTCCTGCTGAATCTTCCAGATCCGGTATCGCGCGAAGTTGTACTGGTGGAACAGCACCTTCTCCTGCGCACCGGTCAGGATGACCTGCTGGGCGGTCTTGATCGTCCGCGTGCGGCCCGAAAGATCGTCCATCACGGGGTGATACCACGTGGTGTCCGGCTTCGGAATCGCCGGGGCCTCGTCGTAAATCTTCAACTCCGCCGACTCCTCGTAGAACGCCGGAGAGTCGATGAAGTCCTGCTCCTGCTCAAGGATCGCCGCCAGGAGCTTCTCGTCCTCCCGGCTCAGCGTCCGCTTGACCTTGCGCGGCGCATCGGTCTTGCCCATCTTCACGGGCTTGACCTCCGCAAGATCCACGCGATTGCGACGCCGATGCTGCTGCAAAGGCGAAACGCTCGCGGGTGTCGTGGGCATCAGTGGGGTGCTTTCCATGGGCCTCTCGTGATCAGTGTCCTGTCCTGCGTGGTTCACTCTGCTCGTTCGTTCCGCCTTCGCGGCGGCTTGGTTCTTGACTTCTCTCATCGCCGCGGCGGCATCCGCCCTGACCCCCCGATTCAACCCGGCCTTCGTTCTGGAGTTCCTCGCAGCGATGACTGCGCCTCCAATGCTCTTCTCGCAAACGTCGTCCGCGGCCATCAGCCACATGCCAACAGGCCGTCCAAGGAACGAACTCCCAACAATCCACTCGTCCGGGGTTCCCCCAGGCGAGAAGGCCTCAACCGAACACAGCTCCCGGCCGGTCATCATCCCACGCTCGAGCATCCAACTTCAACCTCTCACCGCACTCGTCAACAGGTCGCCCGCATTCTTTCACCATTCGGCCTCTCGCCTGCCGTTCACGCTTGCGGCCTCGCCTCCATATACGTCGCCGAGTCGCGATCGTTTCGATTCTACCCAACGTTTCCTACACTTTTCCTTCACTCTATCTTGACTGAAAGTCCGCTTTTCGCAGGTGCCAAAACTCCAAAACCTCCCCAATTCACCAATTTGAGGGAGTCGAAATCACTTTGTGCCCTCTCGCTTTCCAGTCGGCCGCCCGTGTTCCTATCAAAAACCGATCAAGAGTCTGCTTTATTCCGAAGGGCCCTAACCATACCACACACATCTTCTAGAACAAGCGTACAGCAGGCAAAGTGCCCTCAGTCCTTGGCGGCGATTCAATCCTTTGCGATTCCGCGCGCTTTCCGGTCTATCCTCGTAAAGCCCAAACCGGCCGCCTCGGCTGGTTTGGGCACGTTTTCGGACCCAAACCCAACTTGGGAGTGACGACTCGTGCCATACACCCTGCCCGCGCTTCCGTATGCCCTCAATGCTCTTGAGCCCCACATCGACGCCAAGACGATGGAGATCCATAGCCAGAAGCATCACGCGGCGTACGTGACCAACGCCAACAAAGCCCTTGAGGGCACGGCGTTCGCCGATGTTCAGGCGGAGGTCATGATCACGCGCCTGGCGGAGCTGCCGGAGGACAAGCGGGCGGTGGTGCGCAATAACGCCGGCGGGCACGTGAACCACTCGCACTTCTGGCGCATCCTCGCGCCGGCGGGCAACGGCGGCGGAGGCACTCCTTCGGGCGACTTGCTCGAGGCGATCAACGCCGCGTTCGGCTCGTTCGACCAGTTCAAGGCTCAGTTCGCGGACGCGGCGACGAAGCGCTTCGGTTCAGGCTGGGCGTGGCTCTGCTGGCACAAGGGCGACAAGAAGCTCAAGGTCTGCTCCACGGCCAATCAGGACAATCCGCTCATGGGCGGCGCTTTGGCGGGGTGCGAGGGAACGCCGATTCTCGGGCTGGATGTCTGGGAGCACGCGTACTACCTCAACTATCAGAATCGCCGCCCGGACTACATCAGCGCGTTCTGGAACGTCGTCAACTGGGCCGAGGTTGCTCGCAACCTGGCCGCAGCGAAAGCCTAAGTTTTGTCGTTCGGTTTCGGTGTGTCAGACCCCCTGTCGGCCGATTGGCTGCCCAAGCCTGAAAGGTATGTGTGATGAGCAAGAACGTCTTTCTGACGCTGTGGCTGCTTACTCCGTTGGCGATTGTCGTGGCACTCGGCTTGGCGGTTGATCGCGAGGCCGCGAAGAAGAGCCGGGAGCGCGTTGCGCAGGCGCGGACGGCCGCGCTGCTCGCGTCGGCCTCGGGTCAGCCCGCCGCGGAGGCAGCAAAGGCGGCCGATGCCGCACCCGCCGCGAAGATGGTCCGTCCGGAGTCGCTGGAGCAGGGCTTCGTTCTCGTCGTCAAGGACGCGGCGGGTCTGGCCAGCGCCAACAGCCCGATCTACCTCGCGGGCAGCCACAACGGCTGGGACCCGAGCGACAGGACGCAGATTCTCACGCCGCGATCCGACCTTCGTTGGCAGATCGTCGTGCCGAAGCTCAAGAGCGACGCAGGGCTCGCGTTCAAGTTCACGCGCGGCAATTGGGACACGTGCGAGGTGAGTGAGACGCTCGCGGACATCGACAACCGCTCGCTGCCGATGGTCGACGCGAGCAAGCTCGCGCCGGGCGAGAAGCCGATCTTCGAATTTGTCGTGCCCAAGTGGGCCGATCAGCGGCCCAACTCCGCCGCCCGTCCGGATCTTGATCCGTACTACACCATCAGCGCGACGGGCACGGTCCGCCGCGTGCAGGTTGCCGGCGGCGGCGTCCCGGCGCTGCGCGATGTTCTGGTCTGGCTCCCGCCGGGGTATGAGGATGAGGCGAACAAGGACCGCCGCTATCCGGTTCTGTACCTGCAGGACGGGCAGAACATCTTCATGAAGATGCCGACGGCTCCCGGCGAGTGGGGCGCGGATGAAACGGCGACCAAGCTCATCGAGGCGGGCAAGGTTGAGCCCATGATCATCGTCGCGATGCCGAACAGCGGGCGCGGTCGCATGAGCGAGTACTCGCCGTTCCCGATCGTCAACGACGCCGCGCCGCGCGGGCGCGAGTATGTGCAGTGGCTCACCAGCGAGGTCATGCCCCGCATTGATCGCGCCTTCCGCACCAAGACCGGCCCGGCCAACACCGCCATCGGCGGCTCGAGCCTGGGCGCGGTGATCGCGTTGTACGCGGCGCAGAGCCGCTCGGATGTCTTCGGGAGTGTTCTTGCCGAGAGCCTTCCGCTGACCAACGCCGATGGCGCGGTCGCGACGTACTTCAGCACGCAGAGCGCCTGGCCCTCGCGTCTCTTCCTTGGCGTGGGCGGCAAGGAGTTCGACACGCCCGAGGCCAGCAAGCGTCTGGTCATCGCGACGCAGGCGCTGGAGGCGGCGATCAAGTCCAAGTCCGCATCGACGAAGGTGACGCTGGCCGTCGACCCCGCCGCGGAGCACAACGAGCTGGCTTGGAGCGAGCGTTTCGGGCGTGCACTCGAGTTCCTGTTCGCCAAGCCCTGAGCGAGCGGGTGGCTCGGTTGAGTGTTCGCGGTCTTCGCGGACTCTGCGCGCTGGCAGTTTGGGAGGTTTGTGCGGGCTGCGGATCCTCCGGGCTCCTTGTCCCGCCCGAACTTGGTGAGTATCCTCAGAACTGACACTTCCTGTGGGGAGTAGCCTCCCGCTGATGCGGGGCTCGGTTCGTCAATACGGCAGGGTTTTCCTTGCCCGGACCGATGCGGACGCCAACGGCGTCTGGTGCCAGACCACGGATCGACCCCTGGCGATCGGCGGTAGCCGACTGCCCCTGGAGCGCTTCCGATGGTCACTGCGCCCCCTTCGCAGACATCAACCACCCGTCCTGCTGCGTCGTCCAACGGCGAGGCTGGCTCATGGCACATGCTCGAAGTCGCCGCGGCGATGTCTCGCGTGGATGTCGGCAGCGCGGGCTTGAGCGATGACGCGGTTGCGCAGCGCCGGGCGAAGTTCGGTCGGAACGAACTGACCGAACGCGGCGGTCGCACGATCGGGCAGATCATCTTCGAGCAGGTTCGGGGAGTGATGATCCTCATGCTCGTTGGTGCCGCGATCCTCGCGCTGGCGCTGGGCAAGGCGGTTGACGGTGTGGCGATTCTCGCGATCGTCGTGCTGTTCGTGGTGCTTGGCGTCGTGCAGGAGTACCGGGCGCAGAAGGCGATCGCGGCGTTGAAGCAGATGTCCTCGCCCACGGTCCGCGTTCGCCGTTCGGGGCAGGTGATCGAACTGCCCGCGGCGGACCTCGTCCCCGGCGACATCGTGCAGATCGAGAACGGCAACGTCGTGCCGGCGGACCTGCGGGTGATCGAGAGCGTGAACCTGCGGATTCAGGAAGCGCCGCTGACCGGCGAGAGCGAGCCGGTGGAGAAGGTCACGCACGCGTTGAGCGATCCGGAGATGCCGCTGGGCGACCGCGTGAACATGGCGTACATGGGCACGTTCTGCTCGTTCGGCCGCGGGGTTGGTGTGGTTGTGCAGACGGGCATGACCACGGAACTGGGCAAGGTCGCGACGATGATCCAGAACGTGGCCCATCAGGCCACGCCGCTGCAGAAGCGGCTGGACAAGCTCGCGAAGATGCTCGCGGTGGTCGCGGTCGTGATCGCGGTGCTGGTGCTCATCAGCGATGTGGTCCGTGGCGTGCCGATCACCGATGGTCTGCTGATCGCGGTTGCGGTCGCGGTGGCGATCGTGCCCGAGGGCCTGCCCGCGGTGCTGACCTTCACGCTGGCGCTGGGCGCGCAGCGGATGCTCAAGCGCAAGGCGCTGATTCGCAAGCTGCCGGCGGTCGAGACGCTCGGCAGCGTGACGGTGATCTGTTCGGACAAGACGGGCACGCTGACGCAGAATCGCATGACGGTCACGTCGCTGGACGTCGCCGGGACCAAGATCGACGTGGCCGAACTCGGTCGCGCATCGGGCAAGACGGCGACGGTGGCGTCGTCGCTGGCGCTGCCGCGATCGTCCCCCGGCGCGACGCTGCTGCTGGCGGCGGGGCAGTTGTGCAACGACGCGACGCTGGAGGTTGCTCAGGGTTCGGGCGAGATGACCAGCGTGGGCGATCCGACGGAGTCGGCTCTGGTCTTTGCCGCGGCGAGGTTCGGGCTGCTCAAGCGCGACCTTGAGCGTGCCCTGCCTCGTGTTGCGGAGCTGCCGTTTGATTCGGATCGCAAGCGGATGACGACCGTGCACCGACTGGGCGAACCGGTGCGGATTGACGGCTTGACGCTGCCCGCGGAAACCAGCGGCGCGCCGCTGCTGGCGCTGGTCAAGGGCGCGGTCGATGGACTGATGCCGCTCATCACGAACATTCTCACGCCCGAGGGCGTGCGGCCGATGAACGAAGACTTCCGCCGGCGCGTGATGGCCAGCAACGACGCGATGGGGGCGGGTGGTATGCGTGTGCTCGCGGTGGCGTATCGCACGCTGAGCGTGGCGCCCCGGCCGGGCGAGCAGGATGTCGTCGAGCAGGATCTGACGCTCGTGGGGCTGGTCGGCATGATCGACCCGCCGCGGCCGGAAGTTCGCGACGCGGTGGCGACGTGCAAGCGAGCGGGCATCCGCCCGATCATGATCACCGGCGACCACCCGCTGACCGCCCGCGCGATCGCGGCGGAACTGGGCATCACCACCAACGACGGCCGGGCCGTCACCGGTGTCGAGCTGGAGCGAATGAACAGCGAGCAGTTCCGCGAGGTTGTCCGCACGACCAATGTGTTCGCCCGCGTGAGCCCGGAGCACAAGCTCAAGCTCGTCGAGGCCCTGCAGGCCAACGGGGAGATCGTCGCGATGACCGGCGACGGCGTGAACGATGCGCCGGCACTGAAGAAGGCCGACATCGGCGTGGCGATGGGCATCACCGGTACCGACGTGGCCAAGGAAGCCGCGGACATGGTGCTGCTGGATGACAACTTCGCGACGATCGTCGCGGCGGTCGAGGAAGGCCGCATCGTTTACGACAACCTCAAGCGCTTCGTGCTGTTCTCGATCGCCGGAAACATCGGCAAGGTGGCGATCGTCGCGTTCCCACCGTTGATCGGTTTGCCCAAGCTGCTCGTGGCGTTCCAGGTGCTCTTCAGCAATCTGCTGACCGACGGTCTGCTCGGTCTGGGCATGGGCGTTGAGCGGGGCGAGAGCAACGTGATGAAGCGTCCGCCGTATCGCCCCGATGAGAGCATCTTCAGCCGCGGCGGTGGCTGGCACGTCGCATGGCTGGGTTCGCTCATCGCGGTCATCGTCATCGGTGTCGCCTGGTGGTACCACAACGAGCTGCTCAAGACCGCGCGGGGAGGCGTGTTCCAGGAGTATGCGCCAGATGCCGAGGGCAAGGCGACGATCATGCCCTCGACGATGTACCTGCAGTTGCTGACCATGGTGTTCATGGTGCTGGCGATCATCCAGATGATGCGCGTGCTGGGCATCCGCAGTTTCGTGGACCCGATCTGGAAGTCGGCCCTGTCGGGCAACCGCACGCTGGTGGCGATGCTGGGCGTGGCGGCGACGCTGCAGGCGCTGGCGGTGTTCTTCCCGCCGACGCAGCAGTACTTCTCGACAACCAGCGCGGGCAACGCGGGCCTGATGGCCGTGGGCCTTGGCCTTGTGTCGGGCGTGATCGTGCTGGTGGCGATGGAGATCGAGAAGATCATCCGCCGCCGCGGCATTCAGGCCTGAGGTCCGGGCGGAAGGTAGCAACGGACAAACACAAACGCCGAGCGGTGATGAGCCGCTCGGCGTTGTGCTTTGGAGTTGGCCCGCGCGGGCCGGAGTCGGTGGGTGCGTTGTCGGACCGCCTCTGCCTCAGCGACCCACGGCGGTATCGTGATTCACACCTTCGGGTGTTGGCACAGCGACGGGGACGGTGCGGGCGGGCCCTGAGCCGGTCTGCGAGAGCGAGTCAACAGCGATGAAACTGGTGTACGCGCTGACGAGGTTGTGCTCCAGTGCGACGCTCTTGATCATGCCCGGCAGTTCGCCGAAGACATCGGGCGGTGAGGTGTCGGCCATGTCGGCGATGAGGTGCCTGGCCCAGAGCGTGCGGAGTACCGGGCGCGTGGTGCCGCTCAGAGCCCTGAGGCTCGGCGAAACGGGGATGAGCACGCGGCCGCCGGCGCGCATGCCGTGGACCTCGATGGTGCTGGGCGGCTCGCCGGCGTATCGGCCCATGATGACGACGGGGCGGCCGACGAACACATCCGGCAGGCGCGACGGGAAGATCGCAGAGAGTGTGCCGCTCGTCGACGAGACCGAGAGGTCCGTCATCGCGGGCTGAGCGACGCGATCGAAGAACGCGTCGATGATGGCCTCCGGCTGGTCGCCCGAGGCGATGTGTGCCACGGCGCCGCGGCCGGCCTTGGCCATCTGGTCCAGCAGGTAGCGGTTGGTCGCGGAGCCGACACCGAAGGAGAAGATTCGCGCTGCACCCAGGCGGGCGCGGATGGCCGAGAGAATGTCGGCTTCGTTGCCGATGTAGCCGTCGGTGAGGAAGAGCACGGTGCGGAGCCGGCCCGGCTCCTGGGGGAAGTTGAGGGCGGCGTTGATGCCGGTGAGCATTTCGGTCCCGCCCTGAGCGCGGAGGGCCTTGAGGTAGGCGATGCCGCGTTCGATGTTTCGGGGGGTCGCGGCGATCGGCGTTGGGCCGAGGCTGCTGCTGCTGGAGGCGAAGTTGATGATCTGGAACGTGTCGCTGGGCGAGAGCCGGCGCAGCGCGCGGGTGATGGCGGTCGTGGCCTGCTCCAGCGGGCGGCCGTTCATCGAGCCCGAGGTATCGAGCACGAAGATGAGCTCCTGATCCTGCCGCGGCAGAAAGTTCGTCGACTTCGGGGGCACGACCGTGAGCATGAACGTGCCGCCGGGCTGGGTCTTGTCCGTGTCGGGCTGGATGTGCAGCGATGAGCGCATCGTGTCGCCCGCGACGGCGATCCGCAGCACGAAGTCGCGGTTGGGAATCGAGTCCGACGCGGCGAGCGTGACCTCGGCGCGGCCGGGCACGCCGAACACCTTCGTGTTGATCACGTGCGACCGGCTGTCGATCGACTCAACATGCACGCCCATCTCCAGACGGACGTGGACGCTGATGTCGTGCCCGCTGCGAGCCTCGGGTGGCAGGTAGGTGATCTCGGTCGGCTGGCCGCTGATGCCCTCCTTGCCGAGGGTCGTTGCGCCGATGCCGGTGTATGTCGCATCGGGGTTGTAGCGCGGGCCGACGACCATGGGGAAGACGAACTCGTACGCGTTGTCCACATACGCGAGCGTGTGGAAGTACGTGATCGCGACATCGATCTGGCGGCCGGGCTCGATGTTCGCGACGCGCTGGGTGAAGATGTTCGGACGGTCCTGCTCCAGCAGCGCGGCGTGGCGACCCTGGGCCTTGGCGGCTTCGTAGATCTGGCGAGCCTCATCGCGATCGCGGATGATGCCGCGGATTGTGCGGTCGCCGATGGTCATGACAAAGTCGTTGATCGCGGCCGACTCGGGCAGCGGAAAGACGTACACCGCCTCGATCTTCTCGCTGAAGGGGTTGTGGAACTGCTGAAGCACCGTCACGCTCGAGAGCGAGCCGGTGATGTCCGCCGTTACGGCGGTGTGCTTGAGCGGAACGGGGATCGTGCGCTGCTCTCCCGCGGCGGGAGTGCCCTTGGTGGGGGGCGCGACGATCATGCACCCGCTGCCGGGAAGGTCGACGCCGGGCTTGGCGCCGGATTGATCGGCGCGGTACCGCTGAATGACCCAGACTTCCTCGTTCAGTGCCGGGCGCTGGCCGGGGACATCGGGCAGTCGCAGCGGCATGACGCGTGCGTTGGCGCCGGCTTCGCCAGCGTTTCGCTTCGCCGACGCGTCGGCGCTGTCGATCGCGCCGTAGCGAGGCCTTCGACCGAAGTCCTCGGTGCGGCCTCCGATCTCGCGGCTGGTGGCCATGTTGGGCGCGTCCGCGTCCTGGGCCGCCGGCAGCTGCGGCGCGGCGGGTGCCGAGCGCGGCGAAGGTGCTCGGGTTGCCGCGGGCGCGGATTCGACCGTCTGTCGTGCGGGTTTGCTGGCGATCGAGTACGGGCTTGCGCCGCCGGGGGAGCCCGGGGCGGCGGACGGATCGGCCATCGGTCCGGAACTCTTGAGGAGCGCGGCATCCGTACTGGGTGATGGGGGCAGTGATGCCGTGCCGCTCCACGGCTCCGATGCCCCGCCCCCGGTACCGATGGCCACGCCCGAACTGCCAGCAGGCGCGGCGGCGGTGGGAGGGGTGCTGTGTTGTGCGGCACAGCCCTTGAGCACGAGCAGGCTCGCGGCGGAAAGTGCGCCGAGGGCTGCGCACGCCGCGAGCACCATCGCCGAGAGCGCTCGAGTGCGTGATAGGGGGGGTCGCCCGGACGGGCGATCTGGCGAGCGATGGGTGTGGCGTGTGTTGTCGGGGTTGCTCACTTGGCGTCTCCAATCTCAAGAGAAAGCGTCGCTGGCACCGGGGCCGCCGCGGCGTCAACGCTCGCGACGACGCGCGAGCGGAGTGTGTCAAGACCTTGGGCCTGGCCGGTCCAGGCGACATGAAGCCGCGCGATGCGCTGGCGACCGGTCTGGCCGCGCGGCGCTTCGGGCTCGCGCGGTTGCTGGCCGGGTGCAGCCTCGGCGTCTCGCAAGCCCTGCGCGATGCCCGCGAGGATGATGCGGTTGTTCTTCAGGGCCGCGGGGTCGTAGAACGGTGTGGGCGAGAACGCGGAGCCGGCGGCCCCGCCCTCGACACCGACCAGCGCCAGCGCGGGCGGGCCGAGCACCTCGACCTGATACGCCGAGAGCGGGCGATCGCCGGAATCGACGTAGATGTCGATCGCTTGAAACGTCGTGGTTGTCGGAGCGGGCTGCACGGCGCGTGCCGCGGGGGCGACGGGGTGTCCGGGGGCCATGGCGCTCAGCGGCGCGAGCGAGCAGGCCAGCGCGAGCGAGATGAGCCGCGCGGCGGTGCGGCGCGATGAGCGATGGAGCGGCCGCGTGCGGGTGTCGGCGGTATCGGTCGGGGTGGTGTTCATCGCGGTGCTCCGGTCTGGGCGAGGATCATCAAGTGCGGCAGCGACGGGGCTTCGGGCTGCTGCAGCGCGAGCGTGAAGTTCGAAAGACTCACCGCTCGGCGCGCCAGTGCGTCGACATCCGCGGATGTGATCACACCGTCGGCGTCGCTGTCCAGCGATGGGTCGAGCCCGGCGGCGTCGAACGTGCGGGTTCCTGCTTGCAGCGCCGCCGAGAGCCGCACCGCGTCGGCGATAGTCGGCGAGGGCGCGGTCCTGGCGCGGGCGAGCATCGGCGTGCTTGCGGCGGTTGTCTGCACCGTCGCCGGGTCTGCACTCGCGGCACCCGCTGCATCGGCGGTGGTGCCGGCGGTGAGGCTCTCGGTCGTCGCGAGTGTGCCGGCGATGGGTGACGTTGGCGTGCGCGCGGGCCAGAGGGTCCAGAGCGCGACGCCCAGCACCAGTGACGCGGCCATCGCTGCACCGACCGTCGCGAAGTTCCGACGCGATCGGGAGCCGCCGCCGATGCGCCCGATGATCCCGCCGCGTTCGCCGAAGTTCGTGCGGGCAATGACGTCGATGCGGGCGTCCAGGCGTGCGCTTGGCCGACGGCCCGCGCCGTCGATCAGTGTCGCGACATCGCGTCCGAATCGGGGCGAGGGCTCGCCGCCGGGTTCGTGCGTCAGCGGCGTCGGGTTGGTCTGGTCGGGGCCCATGGTCTTCTCCATGTTCATGCTCTTCGCGCAGGCGAAGGTTCACGAATCTCTGAAAGTGCGAATCGAATTGGTGCGGCGTTCCCGGACGGTCGGTCCATGCCCCGAGCATCGCTGCGACGGGACGGTGGTGGGGGAGCGGGGTGGATCGGCGAGGCTGGGGTGCAGCGATGTTCACCCGCCGTTTGGGCCGGGCCGCGGCTCGGTGATGCCGAAGTACCGTCGGGTGCCGGGGTCGCTTCGCAGCGTCGTCAGCGCGTTGAAGAGCCTGCTCTTGACCGTGCCCAGGGGGATCTCCAGCGCGAGCGAGACCTCTTCGAGGCTCATGCCGTCGACGAAGCGCAGCACGACGACCTCTCGCTGCGTCGCGGGAAGGACCATCAGCACCTTTCGGAGCGCCTCGAGCTGGTCGGCATCGTGTTCGGAACCTGTGGCGATCGCGCCCTCGCCCCGAGCGCCGAGGCAGCCCGCAAGCGCATCATCATCGGTGCTGGCGTGGCGGAGCCGCGAGCGGCGCAGGCGCAGGGCGTGGTGGCGGATGATCGGGAACAGGAACGTTGTCAGGCGCGAGGTGAGCACGAATCCGGGGAACTTCCCGGCGAAGGTCTCGAAGGCCATCGCGACGGCGTCCTCGGCGTCGTTCTCATCAAGGCTGTAGCGCATAGCCACGCGCATCGCGAAGGCGCGGCAACGGACGTAGACCTCGGCGAAAGCCGTTCGTGCCGAGGCGCCGCCCGCGTTCATGCGCTCGACGAGTGTGAAGTCTTCGTCAAGGCCGCCTCGGGAAAGCGAATCATCCGCGGCGAACCACCCGAACTGTGCGAAAAACCAGAACACGAGAGCACGCCCTCATAAAGTTCCGCCACGAGCGCTGGCAGCGTACACGATCATCGGATCGGGCGCAACGGCCGAGCGCTCGCGGGAGATCCGCATGACAGTTCGAACCGCCTCGTTCGCCGATCCGTCTCGCCTCGCCGCTGTCGCCGTCGCTGTAGTCTCCGTTGCGGCGCTGGCGATTGCCCCGGCCGCGACCGCGCAGCCGATGCCCGTGCCGCCGTCCCCGCCCGCCGCGGTGCCCGATGTCGCGGCGGATGCCCCGGCTGTTCCTGCAGCCCCCGCCGCGGATGCGCCGCGTCCGGTGACGCTGAAGGTCGGCGACGCCGCGCCGGAGTTGAAGATCGAGACGTGGATCAAGGGCGAGCCGGTCAAGGCCTTCGAGCCCGGGTCGACGTATGTCGTGCAGTTCTTCGCGACCTGGTGCGGGCCGAGCCGGCAGGCGATCCCGCGGCTGACGCGGCTGTCGCGTCAGTTCCGCGAGAAGGGGCTGGTCGTGCTGGCCATCAGCAGCAGCGACACCCGCGGCGAGCGTGATGTGCGTCCGTTCGTCGAGCGCATGGGCGATCGGATGGACTACCGCGTCGCGGTCGACAACGCCCGCTCGACCGATGCGCTGTGGATGCAGGCGGCGGGAATGCCGGCGATCCCGGTCGCTTTTGTGGTCAACGCCGCGGGCAAGATCGTCTGGATCGGCCATCCGCTGGCGGGGCTTGACGCGGTGGTGGAGCAGGTGGTCGCGGGCGTGTTCGACGCCGACGCGTTCGCCCGGCGCGAGCGCGAGCTCGAGGCGATGTACGTGCAGTTCACCGATGCGGTCATGGGCGGCAAGTTCGAGGAAGCGCTGAAGGTGCTCGATCGGTGCAAGGCGCTGGCGCCGGGGATGTCGGCGCAGTTCGACTATCAGCGGCTTGGGCTGATGTTCCAGGAGATGGGCGATATCGAGGGCGCGCTGAAGCTCGGCGAGGCGCTGGTCGCCGGCGACTTTCGCGATGATGAGGTGATGCTCGTGCAACTGGCCCAGGCGCTGACGAGCGATCCGCGCAAGGCGCGCGCGGGGGCGGCGCTCGGGCTCAAGGCCGCGGTGCGGGCCGCGGAGCTTTCGCAGGGCAAGGACCCCGGCGTGCTGCTGGTCAAGGCCGAGATGCAGTTCCTCACGCGCGATGTCGACGGCGCGATCGCCACCGCCGAGGGCGTGCTGGCGACGGCAACGACGCAGCAGGACCGCGAGTTCATCGACGGCGTGCTCGCGCGGTACCGCACCGCGCGGAGCCTGACGCGGCCCGCTCAGGCACCGGCTCCATCGCCGGAGGGGGCGGGCGCGGGCGGGAAGTGAGCGGCCGGGGGCGCACCGCGGGCCGCCACGGGCGTCGGCGAGCGCCCCGAGCGCTACTTCAGGCCGTACTCCTTCAGTTTCCGGTAGAGCGTGCGCTCGCCGATGCCCAGGAGTTTCGCGGCCTGCTCGCGGTTTCCGGCAGTCAGGCGGAGCGTCTCGCGGATGGCGCGCTTCTCGAGCTGTTCCAGCGGCGCGCCGGCCAGTGATCCCGGCGCGGCATCGCCGGAGTCGTTTTCCTCCGGCGCATCGCCGGTGCGGATCTCATCGGGGATGTGCCGCAGGTCCAGCTGGATCGGGTCGTTGATGCCGACGACATCCGCCGCGGCCGTGACCACCATGTTCTGCACGACATTGAGCAGCTGCCTGACGTTGCCCGGCCAGTCGTAGGCCGTAAGCCGCATCATCGCGGCGTCGGTGATCGAGGGCACGGGCCTTCCCGGCAGGAGCTTCTGCCCGGTGCGGGCCAGCGCGTTCATGACGATGCGCGGGATGTCGTCGCGCCGGTCGCGCAGCGGCGGGAGTGTGACCTGCGCGCCCTTGATCCGGAAGTACAGGTCCTCGCGGAACTCGCCGCGGGCGATCATCGCCTGCAGGTCCTTGTTTGTCGCGCTGACCAATCGCACATCGGTCTGCCTCGGCTCGTTGCTGCCGACGCGCACCACCGTGCCGGTCTCCAGCACGCGCAGGAGTTTGGCCTGCATCTTCAGCGGCATGTCGCCGATCTCATCCAGGAACAGCGTGCCGTGGTTGGCGTACTCGAAGACGCCCTCACGGTCCTTCTCCGCGCCGGTGAACGCCCCGCGGATGTGGCCGAAGAGCTGGTCCTCCAGCAGTGTTTCGGTCTCCGCGGCGCAATTGAGCGCCACGAAGCGGGCCTTGGCCCGGGGCGAGTTCTTGTGCACGGCCTGGGCGATGAGTTCCTTGCCGGTCCCGCTCTGACCGGTGATGAGCACGGGCAGAGTGCTGGCGGCCACGCCCTTGACGGTGCGGAGGATCCGACGCATCGCCTCGGACCCGGCGATGATTCCCTCGAAGCCCTCGTGAGAGACCAGCTCGCCGAGCCCCGCCCCGGCGGCCTCGTGACGAAGCAGCACCTTCTCGGCCGCACGGTTGACAAGCGTTCGGAAGACCTCAAGGTCCAGGGGCTTTTCGATGAAGTCGAAGACGCCTTCCTTGAACGCGGCGCGCGCGGTGGGCACATCGCCGTGCGCCGTGACCATGAGCGTTTCGGCGGCGGGCTGGAGCTTGCGCGCACTTCGCAGGACGACCATCCCCGCGTCGCCGCCGTCGGCCGATACGCCGTGCACGCCGCCGCTTGCGGGCATCCGCAGGTCCGTGACGATGACATCGAACGTGCCGTGGCGGAGCTCGTCCATCGCGCGTTCGACGCCGCCGACGATCGTGCAGACGTGGCCCGGGCGGCGCAGGGCCTCGCTCATGACCTCGGCGTGGTCCGGTTCATCCTCGACGATCAGCACCTGCGCGCGGGGCGGGGGATGAAGCGGATCGGCGTGGTGCGTGGTGTCCGGCGTGATGCTCACGCGGGGAGTTTATCCGCGAAGTTTCGCGTTTCCCGCCGGCCGCGGCGGCCGGGCGAGCATCGCGGTCGCGCGGCGGCGGGCGGCGCAGAGCGCGATGGCCAGCGCATCGGTCGCATCCATCGGCCTGAGCGGTGATGACAGGCCCAGTTCACGCATCACGCTCCGCTGGACCTGCTGCTTGCCGGCCTGACCGTTCCCGGTGATGGCCTTCTTGACCTCCGCGGGCCGCACCTCGATGACCGGCACGCCCGACTGCGCGCACGCCAGCAGGATCACGCCCCGGGCGTGGCCCATGATGATGACCGAGGCGGGGCGCTCGGCGTGGGTGAAGATCGCTTCCAGAGCGATCAGCGCGGGGGTGTGCCGCGCGATGAGCGCGGCGACATCGGCGTGCAGCTCGACCAGCCGCGCCGCCAGCGTGGCCGATGCGGGCAGGCGGATGACCCCGGCCTCGATGAGCGAGAGGCCGCGCGGGCCGATCCCGCCGCCATGATCGTTCACGCAGCCGAAGCCGGTGATGCGCGAGCCGGGATCGATGCCCAGGATGATCATGCTTTCCCGGCCCGTGGGCCATCGGCCCCCGCGTCCGCCGGCTCTCCGGCCGCGGGGTTGATCAGCCCCGCGAGCGTCTGTGCCGGGAGCGTGCGCAGCGTCTGCACGATGGCCTTGATGAGCATGTCGCCCTCGATGTTCACCGCATGACCGGGCTGCAATTCGCGCAGGGTCGTGCGCTCGAGCGTCTGGGGGATCAGCGCGATCGAGAACGTCCTGGCCGCGTGGTTCACTTCGGCGATCGTCAGCGACACACCGTCGACGCACACCGAACCCTTGGGCGTCAGAGAGGGCGCGACGGCCGCGGGAACGCGGATGGCCACGCGCCAATCGGCCTTGGCCTGCACGGCGATGACCTCACCGGTCGCATCGATGTGACCCTGCACGAAGTGTCCGCCCATGAGCGTGGCGGCCGTGACGGCGTGCTCGAGGTTCACGCGCGCGCCGATGGTCAGTCTGCCGAGCGTCGTTCGGCTCAGCGTCTCGGGGATGACATCGAACCCCCAGCACCCCTGCCGGGAGAGATCCGCGACGGTCAGACACACGCCGCTGACGGCGATCGAGTCGCCAAGGGCCGGCGGCGGCAGCGGATGATCCCAGTTTGTCGGCTCGATGACCATCCGCAAGATCCTGGGCGCATCCGGTCGTGCCGGATCGGGCGTGCCCCGTGGACGAACCTCTCTGAGCCTGCCAGTCGCTTGCACAAGTCCGGTGAACATTGCCGCGAGGGTAGGGTGCGGGAGGGGGCGCGGGGGAAAAGCCACAAAGCAGCGGAGGTTCAAAGCAGCAAATCAGAAAGATCGTGCCCCGAGTTCTATCGGGGGAGGTGGCGGGTCTTCGAGCCGAAGAGTGCGCGCGGTGGGGGGCCGGGGGCGGTTCGGCACGCCGCCGCGGGGTGATCGTTCCGGCGGGTGGGGCCGGGGGTGGCCGGAGCGCCGATCGGGGATGGTCGCAGCGCGGGATGCATGGGGCGGTTCCCGGCTGCGCAGCGGAGCCGCCGCGCTGATGACACGGGCCGCGCGCTCGGCATCGCGGGGCAGCCGTGCGGCCAAGTGCGGGGCTCGTTTGGGGAAACGAGGCCCTCGTGATCGCAGATGAGCACCTCACGTGCGCAGATGGGCTCCTCGTGGTCGCAAACGAGCTCCTCATCTGCGCAGATGGGCTCCTTGTTGTCGAGAACGAGCTCCTCACTTGCGCAGATGAACTCCTTGTTGTCGATAATGAGCTCCTCACTTGCGCAGATGAGCTCCTCGTTGTCGCAAACGAGCTCCTCACTTGCGCAGATGAGCTCCTCGTTATCGCAAACGAGCTCCTCACTTGCGCAGATGAGCTCCTCGTTGTCGCAAACGAGCTCCTCACTTGCGCGCTCGCGGAGCCCATCGGCGGATGTGCCCCCCGCCGCTGCGATCACGCCGCCGCTTTTTTCGGACCTCCGCACAGGACCCGGACAGTTGGGAGGCCGCACCTCTCAAGGTCCTCCCCCGGTTGCCACCGGGGGAGGTGCCGCATCCTCGCGGCGGAGGGGGTGTGGGGGGTGGATGTTCGCAGATCAGCGTGCTGACGGGGCGTTTTCCCCCTCCGGCTCGAAGACTCGCCACCTCCCCCGTTCGGAAACGGGGGAGGAGCTGTCTGATTTGCTGATTTGAGCCTTTGCTGCTTTGAGCTTTCGCCCCGCTCCCCCCGCCGGTTCGACCTGTGATGCGACCCCCGATACACTGCCCCCCGCTCCGAACCGAACTTTGACGATCCGATCCACGGTCCCTCCGGCCACTTTGCCCGCTGCGGGCCTGCCGACCTCATGAGCCCACCATGAACCTTCTGGACATCCTCAACCCCGCTTGCATCAAGGCTCCGATGGCCGCGACCGACAAACGCGGGGTGATCGAAGAACTCGTCGATGTGCTCGTCGCCGGAGGGCGGATCAGCGATCCGGCGACGCTCAAGGAAGCGGTGTGGAGCCGCGAGCAGACCCGCACAACGGGCATCGGTCACGGGCTGGCGATCCCTCACGGCAAGTGTTCGGGCGTGAGCGACCTGTCGATGGCCATCGGCAAGCCCGCGACGCCGATCGACTTCGCCGCGATCGACCGCAAGCCCGTGCAGTTGGTGATTCTTCTGGCCAGTCCGCCCGATCGTGCCAGCGATCACATCCAGGCCCTCGCACGCGTGAGCAGGCTCATGACCATGAGCGACTTCCGCGAGCAGATCTACGCCGCCGGTTCGGCCGCGGAGATCTACGAACTGTTCAAGTCCCACGAAACGCCGTGATGATGCCCCGCGGCCGGGGCGTGCCCGGGAACGCGCTCCCGCGGTCGGGCGTCCGGGGGCAGATCAAGGGGTCGCCGGGTGACCATCTTTTCGCCGATTTGCGTCAATCCCGGCTACGCTCTGTCAACTTCCTCCCTCGGGCACGCGGGGCCGGCGACCGCCGGTCGGGCTTGACCGGATCATCAGCGTTCGGATGCACCATGCCGAGCCACCCAGTTTCCTCAACCACGATGAACCAGGCCGAATCGCTCATGGAGCCCAAGCCCTCTGCCCTGCCCCCCGGCGAACTTCCCGCCGCGATCGTCGCGCCGCTGGCCGACATCGACGCGTATCTGGCCGCGTTCTGCGCCACACTGCCCGCGCCGGACACCCTTCGCGATGCGGTGACCTACGCGGCGATGGGCCCGGGCAAGCGTCTGCGCCCGCTGCTGGCGTGGTGGTGCTGCAAGGCCATCTGTGGCGATGGCCGCCCCAGCCTTGTCGCCGGAGCTTCCGTGGAACTGGTCCACGCCTTCTCGCTTGTGCACGATGATCTGCCGGCCATGGACGATGACGATCTGCGTCGCGGCCGCCCGACCCTGCACAAGCACACCAGCGAGGCCATGGCGATCCTCGCCGGCGACGCCATGCTCACGCTCGCCTTCGCGCTCATCGCCGAACGCGCCGGAACGCTCGGCGGCACGGCGCTTGTCTCGAGGCTGGTCGCCGAACTGGCCGCGGGGACCACGGGCATGATCGCGGGGCAGGTTTATGACTCCCTGGGCGGCTTCCCCGGGGGCCTGAGCGATGAAGAACGCCTGCGGCTGGTGCACACGAACAAGACGGGGGCCCTGCTTCGTGCCGCCTGCCGCATGGGTGGCTGGTCGGCGCTGGCGAGTATCGGCATGCCCGATCTGGCCGGGCGCGAGCCGGCCGCGATGGAGGCCCTGACCAAGTACGCGGACGCCACGGGGCTGATGTTCCAGGTCGTCGACGACATTCTCGATGAGACGCAGTCGACCGCTCACCTCGGCAAGGCCGCAAAGAAGGACGCGGAGGCCGGGAAACTCACCTATCCCCAGGTCCTTGGGCTGGAGGGTTCCCGGGCTGAGGTTCGGCGTCTGGAAGCTGTCGCGCTGGAGGCCCTGCGTCCGCTGGGGTCATCCGCCGAGCCGCTGGCGGTGTTGGCAACATACATGGCGGTTCGGACCCGCTAAACTTCACCCGACGTTTTCCGGATCACCGGATGAATACCTCAGGACCCGCACCCGTTGTGGGCCCGGGGGCCTTGCTGAACGTTGATCACCCGCACCGGCCCAAGGGTTCGATGCGACCAAGAAGGCTACAGTCGTTTCAGGATTCTCTGAAAGCTGATCGAGACTCACACAATGACCATCCTCCCCACGCTCAAGTCCCCCGCCGATCTCCGCAAGCTGCCGATCGAACGGCTCCCGGAGGTCGCGACCGAGATCCGTCAGGCGATCGTCGAGCAGGTCTCCAAGTCCGGCGGCCACCTCGCGCCGAACCTGGGCGTCGTGGAACTGTCGATCGCGCTGCACTACGTCTTCGACTTCGCGTGGGACCGCCTGCTGTTCGATGTGGGCCACCAGTGCTACCCCCACAAGCTCTTGACCGGGCGCTTGTCGGGCCTGCCCGGGCTGCGCACCAGCGCGGGTTTCGCCGGCTTCCCCGAGCCGCGTGAGAGCGCGTACGACCTGTTCAGCGTCGGCCACGCCGGCACGGCGATTTCCACCGCGGTGGGCATGGCCCGCGGCGACACGCTCAACCGCGAGGGCTTCGACCCCGCGACCAAGGCCGACGGCCGGCGCGTGGTGAGCATCATCGGCGATGCGTCGATCGTCAACGGTCTGGCGATGGAGGGCCTCAACGGCGCCGGCACGCTCAAGCGGCAGTTCCTGGTGATCCTCAACGACAACGGCATGTCGATCGCCAAGCCGCAGGGCGCGATCGCCGGGTACTTCGACAAGCTGCGCCTGTCGCAGACCTACGGCGGCTTCAAGCAGGCCGCCAAGGAAGTGCTCAAGACCGTCCCCGGCGGCGCGGCGCTGCGCGAGGCGTATCACAAGATGGGCGAGGGGATGAAGGCCGTGCTCAACGAGGGCGCGTGGACCGAGCACTTCGGGCTGGTGACCGTCGGCCCGGTCGATGGTCACGACCTGCCCTCGCTGATCGCGCACCTGCGCGAGGCGCGGGACTTTGACCGCCCGATGGTGCTGCACGTCAAGACGATCAAGGGCAAGGGCCTGGCGTACGCCGAGAGCGACGCGACGACGTTCCACTCCCCCGCGGCGTTCAACGTCATCAATCCCGATGGCGCGACGCTCGAGCGCGCGGGCCTGGAGAACGAGGGCTGCCGCGTCGAGATCAAGAAGGACGGCCGCTCGTTCACGACGGCCATCGGCGACATCATGGTCGACGCGATGACGCGGGACGCCAAGATCGTCGCCGCCACGGCGGCGATGCCCGATGGCACGGGCGTGAGCAAGCTGCTGCCCCGGTTCCCGGAGCGCACGTTCGACACGGGCATCTGCGAGAGCCACGCGCTGGACATGATGGCCGGTCTGGCCAAGACGGGGTGGAAGCCGTTCTTCGCGGTCTACAGCACGTTCCTGCAGCGCGCGTTCGACCAGTGCTTCCAGGAAGTCTCGCTGCAGGGCCTGGCCGTGCGCCTGCTGCTGGACCGTGCCGGTCTGGTCGGCGGCGACGGCGCGGTGCACCACGGCTTCTGCGATATCGCGATCCTTCGCGTGCTGCCCAAGGCGGCGATCATGGGCGCGATGGATGAGGCGAGCCTGGCCGCGGCGGTCGAGTTCATGCGGAACTATGACGACGGCCTGAGCAGCGTGCGCTACCCGCGCGACAACGTCAGCGCCAAGTTCGCCGAGCAGTCCTGCCCGGCGTTCGAGCTTGGCAAGGCCCGCTGCCTGACGCCGCAGTTGGCCATCGGCGCGCCGGGGAACAACGGCGTGGGCGTGCCGGACGTGGCGGTGCTGGCCTTTGGCACCTGCGCGATCGACGCGATGAGCGCGTGCGAGTCGCTGGCCGCGGCGACCGGCAGCGAGCCGAACGCCGACCTGCGCGTGGCCGTGTACGACGCCCGCTTTGCCAAGCCGGTAGACTCGGCGCTGATCCGCGAGTTGCTGAGCAACAACGTGCCGATCGTCACGGTCGAGGACCACTCGGTCATCGGCGGCTTTGGCGCTGCGGTGCTGGAGGCCGCGGCGGCGATGGGCCTGGATGCGAGCAGCGTGCACATCATCGGCCTGCCCGATTCATGGATCTATCAGGACTCGCGCTCCAAGCAGCTCGCCCAGGCGGGCATCGACGCGGCGGGCATCGCGCGGACGATCCGCAAGGTCGTCCAGAGCACCGGCCGGGCCGAGCAGCGCGCGGGCCAGGCGGAAGTCCAGATCAAGACGGCGACGCCGGCGCGGAGCAGGTGAGCAGGCGAGCGACGGTTGGGGGCCATCGGCCATCGGCGTTGGGCCATGGGCCATCGGCTGCGGGGGATCGGTGCGCGTGAGTGGCACCGGGGTTCTGCGTGGTGCGGGCTGCGTCGTTCGCGCGAACCACTAAAGTGGACCCGAGGGTGCGGCCAAGACACCCCGCAGGCCGAAGGCCTGCCCGCCAGTAGCCGGGGCGTGTCGCGAGTCATCGAGCGGCACCCCCGGAAGCCCGCGCCGTCGCGTGCCCGCCGCCGTTTGTCCCGCAGCCTGAAAGGCTGCTCGCAGCCCCCGCCCCCCGCATCTTCGACGACCCTTTCAGGGTCGAATCGGAGACGCGTCTCATCCGGGGGTCGCGCTCGCGGACTCGCTTGACCCCCGGCTACGAACGGTGCAGCCCTCCGGGCTGAACATCCGCACCGCGCGGGGTGCGCGGCATCGTCGTGTCCATCGAGGTGCTTGCTTGCCTCGGGGTTCGATCAACGCGGAGCCGGGTCTTTCATCGCCGGTCCAGCGGCACCGACTCCCCGTCAATGCTCGGGCAATCGATGGCACGTTCCCGGCACTACTGCATCCCGGGCGAAGAAGCTCGCCCGCGAACGGCGAGCGTCTTGAGATCATCGGGAACCATCTCGAACGGGAACGTCGTGAGAATGACGGATTGCTCCAGCTTGGGATGGCGTGCATCATCGCACAGAATCCGCACCCGTGTACGAGCCGAGTTCTTGGCCAGGAGCGTTCGCGCTTCGTCCCATGAGCGAAAGAAGGCCGCGGTCCGCAGCATCACGCCGTCTCCGCCGCTCGTGTCATTCCCGTCCATGATGAACACGCCGGCCGTTCCTCGGTCTTGACCGCGCAGTCTGGCGATGTGCCAGCCCTTCGGCGCGTGCATGCCGTTTGCCGGCGGGATCATGGCGTCGTCCGGCTCATCATCCTCGTGCTGCGCCTGCGCGCAGCCGCTGGAAGCGAGCAAGGCCACCATGAGTCCAACGAACAGAAGTGTCGCATGATGCTTCATCGCAATGCTCCGATGCACATCGCGGACGCGGGGGGAGTGTATCGGCACGTTCGCATCGAGTGCCCGGTCGAGCCGAACGGTGGATTCGTCGGCGCATGCTGTGCCAACGGGTCGCGCGGGGTTCGGAGGCGTTCTCCGTCATCGCGCCAGGTCCCGAAGATCCTCGGGAATCTCATCGATCGAGTATCCGACGAACACGGTCGCATCCATCGCTGGCGGGTCGTAGGGCCAGCCGACAAGGATGCTCAGGCGGGATCGATCGGGGTACTCGGCGATGATCGCGCGGGCGTCGCCCCAGTGGCGGAAGAACACGGCGGCGCGGCGGCGGGAGCGGGAGGGCGCGGTGTCGCGCGATTGTTGCAACCGGCGAGGTTCATGGTGGTGATCGCGGCGAGCGTGAGCAAGGTCGGTGTTCGCATGGGCGGTCTCTTCGATGATGCGCGGAGGCGGGGGGCTGGGAGGCGGGGGGGAGGGGGGGAGGGGGGCAGTCGGTGCGGGATGGCTTGCGGGCTCGAGCGGCACGGACTTGGATCGTTGGCCGGAGCCCAAGCGGCCCCGTCTCCTGGTTTGACCGTCAAAGCCCGTGGAGTCGGCGTCACGGGACCGGTGGGGAGCTCGCGGCAAATCAGAAGTTCCGTGCTTGGAAGTTCGGGCGACACGAAGGTGGTTCCTTGCTCACGCTTCCGGCCGCACCGGCTGCGCGCCCGCAGCTTGACGTCACCGCCGGTCGAGAGCAAGCTGCGGATCGCCGGTTCCGACAAGCACCAGCCGCACGCCCAGGGGGCGGGGAAGCGACGCCGGATCATCAAAGTGCTTGGCGGCAAAGCTCGCCGCGCGGCAATCGCAGTAGTGCGACGGATCGCCGTAATACCCACCGCGATAAGAGCGCTGCGACAACGCAAACACTGAGGGCTCGCGTACAACCGGATCGAGACCGGTGGGCATTTTTCGCGCCCAGTAATCAAGGCACCATTCGGCGACCGAGCCGTTCATGTCGTGGAGGCCGGCCCAGTTGGCCTTCCGAGTGGCGACCGGGTGGAGTTTGTCGCCCGAGTTCTCGAACGTCCATGCCTGCTCATTGAATGTTGGCGATCGCCAGTTGCCCGCTGTCAGGCTCGGTCCGCCGCACGCGAGCATCCATTGCGCCACGCTCGGGAGCGTGAATCCCTCGGTTTCCCGCTCAAGCGGAACGCCATCATCAGGCCTTCGCCCGCTGACCGCGTCGGCGATCCGCGCCGCCCTGGCCCATGTGGCTTCGGCGATCGGCAACTGTCGACGGTCATCGGCAACCGCCAGGGCTCCATCGACGCCGCCTTCAATGAGCGCCCCCTGTGCCTCGGTCAGCTCCGTCACCGCGATCCAAAAGCCCTTGCTCGCCGTCACGCGGTCGTACTGGGTGTCGGGAAGGCTCTCGTCCTTCGCGATGGCCATCGTCGCGGGACGGATCCACCGCATCCGCATGCCGAACCAGGTGGTCAGCACCGGATGCTCGCGTCGGTCAACAACCACTCGCCCGCTCCCGACCACGCGAAGGTTCTCGTGCCGCACGCCGATGAGCGTGTCATCGAACGGCAGGTGCGTGCCCGCCGCGCGACCCTGCTCACGGGCCGCGCGACGATCGAGCAGTTCGCGGATCGCCGGATCGACTTCTCTCTCGGGCAGGGCCGGCAGCCCGTCGGAGCCATCGATGCCGAAGCGACTCAGTCCGTCGATGATGCTCGGCGGCAATGTCCAGGCCCCGGCCAGCTCCGAGCTCCAGATGACCCGTTCGCCGGGCCCGACGGCGGTCGCCGCGAGCACGACATCGTGGCTCTCCGACGAGACGCGACCGGCGAACGCGATCACCCGGTTGCCCGCCGCATCGAGCGGCACAAGGTCCGCCGCATCGAGCGAAGACCGCGGCGGCAACACGATGATGCGGCCGCTCGGCAGCAGGATCATCGCATCCATCGCGGGCGAGCCGTTGACGATCGTCGTCGCGCCCGCATCGCCCGATTGCTGCACGCCGCCGCTCCGCTCCGGGACGGACGACTGCGCACCCGTGGCGTCCGGACTAGGTTCACCCGCCCACACGCCGCGAATGGTAAAGAGCGAGAGCAACAGGACGGCGGCGTGGCGCCGCCTCCATACCTTGACGTGCCACCGGCTCGCCGGGCCTTTGGGGTGGCGCCGAATCGGTGCGGTCTTTCTTGAGGATTTGATCAGCATCGGCTCGATTCCTTGCTCGGATGGCCAGCGACACAGACTTTACGCCATACCCCGTGGCGTTGATGGCTCGGGGCCGGTGTCACGCGCTCTTACTGTCCCGGACCAAACGCGGGTGCCCGAAGCGTTGTAAAGAGTCCTATACCGTCGGATCGCGACAGCCCCAGAGCCTGAAGACGACGCTCGATCGCCTCATCGAGTTCGGGCACCGCCGACTCGCCGTTGCCGGGAAAGACCTCTGTTGCGGGAGCCTGCACAAGCCATGACGCCAGCGTGCTCCAGTCGCCGATCCATTCGGCCGCGGCGTCGGAGGGCATGGCGTTGGCGACGGTGGCGAGTCGGCCATCCCAGACCGCCCAGCGCGGACCCTCGTCGGTGCGCAGGACGACTCCGTGCTCATCGACACCCCCGGGACTCAGGACCAGGCCCCCAGCCGCGAGCACGCGCGAGTCGGTCGCGAGATGAATGATGCGTTGAACATCGCCCGGGCCGATGCGACCGGAGTAAAACCGACGCTCGCCACCAGCCGCGGCGAAGCGGCTCAGAAGGCCGTCGGACCAGAGCACGACCACATTCGGCGATAGCGACTCCTTCTCGCCCGGGTGCGCAGTCGCGCTGACGAGCGCGAGCACCATCGCGGGTTCCGCAGGGGGCATCCCGCCGCCGATGCGCGGTGAAGCATCGGTGGCCGCGCTGTCGGCGACCTCGATCGCCCAGCGAACAACCCGCAGCCAGTCGGCGTCCGGGTGAGTCGCCAATCGCTCGCGCGCTGAGCGAGCCAACGAGGAATCTGCGTGATCCGCCCGCAGCCCTGCGCCCGCGATCATCAGTTCGGCCTCGATCGTGCTCCACGCGCGCCGGATCTCCGTATCGGCATCCGTCTCGGCGCTCTGCGATCCGATGGCGTCGCCAGCGGCCGCGGCCTCATCCGGAGCCGGCACCGCGCGCGAGGCCTTTGCGGTGAGCATGACGGATCGACCCTGCCCGACGATCGCGAGCGCACTGATTGCTCCAAGACTTGACGATTTGTGTCCACTGTTCGCAAGCTGCGTAAGCCACGGCGTCCGAGACACCCGCCTCGCCAGGGCGATCGTCTCATGGCTGCGGCCCGCGAGCACACCGCCGGAGAGCGGGCCGAAACCGATGCGCATGCATAAGCCGTCCCGCCAGAGAACGACGAGAGGGCGGCGCGCCGCCGAGTCGCTTGCGAGATGGTCCGGATCGCTGACGATTACCGACCACTCGTCCGCAAGTTGTGCTGCGTCTGCCGACATGACGCGGGCGACAGCCGCGCCTTGGGTGGCGGCTGGCGATGCACACCCCGCCGCGATCGACGAGAAGGCCAGTGTTGTCGCAGCGACTACATACCTTCGCATGGCTTCTCCACCACCTGAGTGCTCGTCGGAAACTCGGGAGTCTGGCGCCGCGTGAATCTCGTGTCGTGCCACCGGTTCGTGGCTTGGGGGGTGGCGACGAAGCGGTGCGTTCTATCCTGGCGGGTTCGATCAGCTTGGGCTCGAATGCATGCTCGGTTGTCCAGCGGAGTGGACTCTACCCCGTTCCCCGTGGCGTCGGTGGCACGGGACCGGTGCCGCTCGCTCCCGATCACTTGCCCTTGGGTGGATCGGCTCGGGCCGGACTGATGATCACCGGGAGCGACAGTCGCAGAATCATCCGCCCCCGACCGCCGTCAACGACCGCAACTGGATCAATATCAGTGCGAGACGTGATGGTCTCGCGAGGTAGGCGATAAATATCAAACTGCACTACATCGCCCGCTGAGACGGAGTCTAGTGCATAATGTGCTAGACTGGGATTGTCGTCGGGGCCGTTCGGCGTGACCATAATCCCCATAAATTGCCACATGACCCACGGTCCGCTCGCGCGGAATGCGGTCCCGTCGGGCCGCTCTGCCGAAACGACGCCAACATACCAGAACTGATCGTCTCCATAATCCCACGATAAACGCAGCGAGATCTTGTCTGCGCTTTCGACGAACAGCGTCCCGGCAGCGGCTTCTTGGAGAAGCCGACCGGCGAGCACGGACGGAAAACCGTCTTGTCTGAGCGTGCCCCCTCCGGCGGCAATGGCGCTGCGTTGAGCCACCAGTTCTCTAATGGCGGCGTCATTGGCTCGCTTCTGGAAGAGCTCTCTGAGAGCGTCTTGCGTGAGCTTGGCGGCCCAGGCTTGATTCGCCGCGGGATCCTTGAGTGGCCGATTCATCGCAAGCGTCAAGCCTGCACCCGAATATGCGAGCAGGAAGCAAAGCGCCATCCAGCCGAGCGAGCGAAACCTGCGATCTACAAGCTGTTTGTCGAGCACGGTTGAACTCCATGAGCGGACGGGTGCGAGTTGCCGGTTTCGTACCTGAATGTCCCGCCGACTCGTCGGGCGTGCCGGGCGGTGTAGATGAGTCAGTGCGGTTCGGTTGCGGGGTCGATCAGCACGGGCTCGGGTCCTTGGTCGTGGGTCCGGTGGCCTGCAGTCCACGGCAGAGTCCCCGAGGGCGATGTGATGGTTCCGGTGCAACACTCCCGAGACGCAGAGTTCGACGCTCTCATCGCCCGTGTTGTTCCATCAGCCACTCGAAAGCGTCTTCAGGCATCGCGCCTGCCTCGTTGAGCCCTTCTGCGCGGAGCCTCTGCTGGACCTTCTCCAGCAGCGGTGGCGGGGTGTTGGCGTAGAGCATCTCATCGGTGAATGGCACAAGCGGCGCTTCCTGCAGGAACAGGCTCAGCACGTCCCATTCGCCGCTCCACACGCCCAGGTCGATGCCGGCGATGCTCGTCCGCGGCGCGAGCCGGTCCTCGTCCCAAAGCGCCACGCGCGTTTCCCCGGCTTCGCGTAACGCCATGAGTGCCGGTCTGCGGCCGTTATCAACGGCGAACACCGCAGATCGGGCGAATATCGGCGAGCGACGTGCCTTCGCGAAGATGCGGGCCGTGACCGTCGCTGAAAGAACCCCATAGCCCTGCTTCAACGATCCGCCGCGAGCGGGTGCGTCGTCCCGAGAGTTCACCCAAACCCGCTGATCCGTTGCCGAGATCAGGCCGTCTTCCCAAAGCAGCACCGCGACCGCCCGGTCCCAACTCGCGTTGTCATCGAGCGTGCGCACAAACGCGAGCACCGCAGGATTCGGATTCCCGGGGCGCCGATCGACCGCGTGGCGCTGAGGCTCATCAAGGCGAGCTCTGGCCTCGGCCAGCAGGGCCGCATCGCTCGGCCCGGAGCGGACCGCCGTATAGGCGTGCGCGAAGATCGACCGCACCTGGTTCCAGTCACGAACGAACTGGTCCGCGTCATCGGATGGTCCGTCGGGGCTGAGCCACGCACCCCACAGCAGGCCAGCCGGCTGGTCACGATACTGGCCGTCCGAGACGATAGATCGGATGCTCCCGTCCCAGCCGACTTTGCGCATCGTGCCGCCCATCGAGACTCGGAGAAAGGCGGTGCTGCCGACATGCGACTGATTCACCGGCGGACCCTTCAGCAACCGTGAGAGAGCAGGGCTGGACGCCAATCGCTCGGCCAATGCCATGGTCTCGGCAGAACGATCGACGAACATCATTCGGCAGGCACGCGACCCGCAAAGGTCGATCTCTGCTACGCAAAGCCCGTCGGCCCAGATATACATGGTCGGTGGATAGTCGCGATTCGCCCCGCCACCGCGGCCGCCACCGCCGCCCAGATGGAACTCCGCGTGTTCGAACTCGCCCAGTGATTTATTGCCATCACGCCCGGCAACTTCAGCCGCGGCCCCCGGGGCTGTCTGAACAGCGGACGGCTCCTCTGCCGGCGCGGTTGCGACGAGCGCATGCTGCCCGCAGCCGCCCATCAGAAGGCACGCCAGAAGCAGCGAGGTGAATGGAGGATTACGACGGTGGATCCGATTCGCCATCATGCATCTCCAGCAGCGAAGGAGCTTGGGGCCGCAAGTCCGCTCAGGGGGCGTGGCCCGGGTTCCCCTCTTTGGCGTGCCACCGGTTTGTCGGGCTTGGGGGGTGGCGATGAACCGGCGCATTCTTGCTTTGGGTCGATCAAGGTGGGCTCGAGTCCTTGTTCGCTTGTGTGCCGACATCAACTTTACGCCAGAGACCGTGGAGTCGGTGGCTCGGGGCCGGTGCCGTGCCCGCGACATGATGGCCGAGCTCATGCGATCTCGCCCTGCCCCTGCATCAACACGGGGCTGATTCGTTGTTCGCAGGCCAAGCGGCACGGAGTCGGCGACAACCCGTGCGATCGGCGTCGCATCCCAAGTCACACGGCTCTGCCGCTTGAGAGATGAAAGACACGCTTCGGCGACAAGCGGAGAATTGCACATCCGGCTACCGCGAGTGCGATGCTCAAGGGCACGAACACAAACTCCGGCCCCCTGGAAAAGACGACGTCTGCATTCTCGCCAGCGAGGATCATTCGCGCGAGTGGTTCAGCCGTCATGTCTGCGTTGCCCCATCCAGGATAGTCTTCCGAATATCGGATCACCGATCTCGCGGCGAAATCATGAATGTCACTCCACAGAGCACCGTCGGTGTACAACGCCAAGCACCCGCTCGACGGCGGGCTCTCCCGAGAAAGCCGCAGTCTATAAAAGACGCCACGAACCAAGTGCTCTCCAAATGGAGTCGCTCCCATATAAACCCGGAACACACAGCTACCATCTGCGGCCGATGTTGAATCAAACCCGATTTCTGCAGAGATGAACTTCATGCCGCTTGAGTCAATACACACAGTGCCAAGATCGCGGTCTGGCCCCGGTCGAAGATAGTTCGGTCTTCCAAGAACCAAGTTCTCGAGCCCGCTCAGCCGGAGTGCAAGCGGTACACGCTGTCCCGCACTTAAACCCAGAACAAAACCAAGAGCACAAAGCAGCAAACATAAAGAGACAGTTATCCCAAGCACCTTTCGCACAGCCGACAATCGGGGCAGCACTCCGGTCACATCGCAACGTATTGGGTTGTTCTTGTTGAGCATACACAATCAACTCCCTCGGGGCGTGGCACCGGTATCCGTCATCGATGCGTTACCGGTTCGTCGAGCTTGGGGGTGGTGGTGGGGTGGGGGGGCGAACCGGTGCGTTCATGCTTGCGGGTTCGGTCAGCATGGGCTCGATTCCTTGGTCCGTTGTCCGGTGGTACCGGCTCCGTGCCGTCGAGTCGGTGCCGCGAGAGCGGAGTCATGTCGCCCTTGGTCCTTTAGAAACCGAACCCACACTCGGGACATCGTGCGGCTGTCACCCCAGAAGAGTCGAGCGTCTTTGAACGAGCCCATCGGGCAATCCGAAGTCCGCATCGCAAGACTGGGGAACTCAACAGTGCTCGCATCAGGATCGCCAGCGCGAGCGAGACGGCGACTGATGGAGCCCGGAACACTGGCGCCTCGCGATACTCAGAACTGAACTGTCGGTGCCCAAAGTTGGGTACAAAGGCTTCAATTGCAAAGTAAATACTTCGCTTGCGACCCCGGTCCTCACTCCGAACAAGTCGAATCTCGGACTCCGAAATGAGCAACGCCCAAGCGGGCGATGAGCCGGGCTCAGGCGGCGTTTTGAAGCACAGGTCAAGCTGCGCGGACCCAAGTCCGAAGACGCCGACTTCGACAAGAAGCCACACGATCGCGATGACCGTCGTTCGAGCAGCCCTCCAGCCCCAGGTGTGGGTCCATCGATTCTTCGCGGCACCTTGATGAAGGTTCGGGCTCGGCGATTTCACATGTGCTGGCTCCGCCTGAATCAGCAGCGGATACCCGCATCGCACGCAGCATCCACGAGAACGATTGCGTCGGTGCGTCCGGAGCAACCACAGCGAGCACACAACAACCCCAAAGGCGAATACCAAAGGCCCAATCCCGACTCTTGCACGAACGTCAATCGGCCCACCCTCGCCATGGTCAAGCCGATTCAGTTCAACGCTGTACCACTTCCAATCTTCATCTGGTCGGTCTTCAGGTCGAGACGACTTCACCGATACATACGCCCAGGATCCCGACGGCTCGCGACCAGTCGCGGCCAAAGGCACAGAGACGATCAGGCTGCCGCGCCCGCCGCTAAGAGTCACAGACATGTCGAAGTCACCGACGGCAACGAGCGACTGGAACCAAAACAACCGCGCAATCGCGTGGCCGCAAAGACCGAGGACGATGCAGACAAGGAGTGCTCCAAGCACTTTGCTCGGCAATCCCCGCGGACGAGCTGGGAGTCGGTTTGTCATGAGCTCCAACACAGGATGAACTCTTCCGCAACTGGTCCGCTCGATCGTTCTTTGATTCAATAACGGTGTGGCGCCGGCATCCCCTTTCGGTGGGCTACCGGTCCGTCGAGATTGAGGAGTGGGGACGAACCGGTGCGTTCTTGCTTGGGGGTTCGATCACCACGACGACTGGTCCTTGTTCGCGGGATTGGGTTCGCCGTGGGGTTCAACGCGTCCCCCCCAAGACCCCCTCCGCCTCGAAGACTCGCCCCCCGCACCTCACTCGCTGAGCGGGGGGAGGATCTCGGAGGGTCTTCGAGGAGAGTCTACAGGATTCCGGCGGCTTGGCGGCGGTGGAGCGGGTGGATTGGCAGTCGTTTCGCGGCGAGCGCTGGCGGGCGGGTGTCGGGGGGTGCGGGGCGGCGTGCGCGGGGCCGCGCGGGGGCTTCGCCGATGCGGCTTGGAGGGGTTCCGGGCCGCGCGCGCGGGCGTCCGATGGGCTTCGGAGGGTCTCCGATGAGGCTCGGAAGGGTTCCGAGCAGCGCGCGCGGAGCGGAAACGTGCATCTGCGGTCTTCCGAGCAGCGCGCGCGGAGGAAAAATGATCGTTTTTCGTCTCCAGAGCCTCATCGGAAGGCTTCAGGGCAGCGCGTGCGAAGCACATTCGTGCATTTTTAGTCCTCAGGACAGCGCGCGCGGAGCAAAGTGATACGTTTTTACTCTCCAGAGCAGCGCGCGCGGAGTAAAAGCGATCATTTGTGCTCTCCAGAGCAGCGCGCGCGGAGTAAAAACGTGCATTTTTACTCCTCAGGGCAGCGCGCGCGGAGCACATTCGTGCATTTTTAGTCCTCAGGACCGCGCGCGCGAGGCTCAGATGGGTGAATCGGGCTTCGTTTGGGGCTTCGGAACGCCCCGCGCGGGGGCGAAATTGCGGCTGAACTGGCCGCGGATTCGACGCGGGCGCGGCGGCTGAGGGGAAACGACGAAGAGAACGGCGGGTGGACGTGGGGCGGAACGGGGGCGGGGAGGGGGTAAGACGGGGCGCGGCGGGGTCGGAAGAACCCCCTCCGCCTCGAGGACTCGGCACCTCCCCCGTTGGGAAACGGGGGAGGAGCTTGAGGCAACGGGGGAGGAACTTGAGGAAATGGGTGAGCAGCTTTCTGGCTCCGCCACTCTGCCACTGCGTCACTCTGCCACTGCGCCACTCCGCCACTGCGCCACCCTGCCACTGCGCCACTCCGCCGTGCCGCGGACAGATCTGCGGCGGGATTCCGCTTGCAATTGGTCGGAGTGTGTGCGAGACTTGGCGACCGTCCACTCACCTCAGGAGTTCCCGCATGCGTCCCATGGCTTCCGGATTGTTCGCTCTGGCGGCTCTTTCCCTGGCGAGCTCCGGCGCGATGGCGCAGAGCGGCGGCGGGTTTGACCTGTCGTGGAACACCATCGACGGCGGCGGAGGCACCTCCGTCGGCGGGATCTTCACGCTCTCGGGGACCATCGGCCAGCCCGATGCCGGCACCCCGATGACCGGCGGGATCTTCACCCTTTCCGGCGGCTTCTGGCCGGGGGCCGCGACCGCGCAGCCGACCGGCTGCTCGCCCGCGGATGTGACCAACACCGACGGCGACAACCCCGGCGTGCCCGATGGGGCCGTGGACAACGGCGACTTCAACGCCTTCTTCACCGCCTTCTTCCTGGCCGAGACCGATCCGGCCCGGCTGCTGGCCGACATCGCCAACACCGATGGCGAGACGTACCTCGAAGGGGCCGGCGGGGATGGGACGATCGACAACGGCGACTTCAACGCGTTCTTCGCGTACTTCTTCCAGGGCTGCCCGCTGCCGTGAGTCGGCGGTGAGTGGCGGCGCGGGGCGGGGTGGCACATGTAAGGGGTTGCGCATCGGGTGCTTGGGATCATCCCAAGGGTTGTGTTGCGCGCGGACGGTCGGGCGGGCCGGTGGGGCGGGGGCCGGGGGGCGTGGGGGGGTGGGGCCGTGGGGGCGGGCGCTGGGGTCATTTCCTGCGCGGTATTTGGGCGTTGATTGCGCAGGTTCCTCAAGCCGGGGCGCGGGAATGGCCGACGAACGGAATGCGGGGATGGTCCCGCAGGGCTCGGAGAGCCCGAGGCACCCCTGACGGGTCGTCGCATCGCCCTTGCCGGCGGCGGCGTGAGTTGCGATGGGCCGCGTCAAGGAGGACGCGAACGCATGGAACGGCTGCGACAGGTCTTCGCGACAATCACGGCGGCGATGGGGCGGCTGACGCTGACCCATCGGATGCTCATCGCCGCGATCATGCTCATCGGCGTGATGGGGCTGGTGCTCGTCGGCAGTTACGCCGGGCGCACGAGCATGGTCGAACTGCTGCCCGGCGCCAGCGCCGAGGATCAGGCCCAGGCCCTGGAGTACGTCCAGAGCGCGGGAATCACCTTCCGCAGCGAGGGCGGCCGCGTGTTCGTGCCCGCCGACCAGCGGCGGCAGGTGCAGGCGATGATGTACGAGGCGGGCGTCTCGCCGCAGAGCAGCCAGGTGGTTTTCGCGAGCCTGGCCTCCAGCCAGAGCTGGATGAACAGCAGGGCGCAGAATGATCAGAACTTCATCCTGGCGCTGCAGAACGAGCTGGCCGGGGTGATCTCGAACTTCAAGGGCGTCAAGTCGGCGACGGTGCTGATCGATGCGCCCGAGCCGGTGGGCATGGGCATGGCGTTCCGTCGGCCCACCGCCAGCGTGAGCGTGACGATGCAGTCGGGGCGATCGCTGGACCGGAACATGGTCGACGCGATCGCGGCGATGGTGGCCGGGGCGCGGGCGGGGATGCAGGCGACGGACGTCAAGGTGATCGACGCGACCAGCGGCCGCCAGTTCACGGCACGCTCGCCAGAGGACTTCCGCGCGGGCGACTACATGGAGCAGGTGGCCCAGTACGAGGAGCGGATGCAGTCGAAGATCGCCGAGGCGCTCTCGTACATCCCGGGCGTGATCGTGGCCGTGTCGGCGCAGATCGACAACCGCAAGGTCGTCTCGACGAGCACGACGATGATGCCCACGGGCCAGGGCTCGGTGGCGATCGTCTCCAGCGAGACGGAAAAGAGCGAGAACAACAGCACCGGCGGCGGCCCGGCCGAGCCCGGCCTGCGCAGCAACGTCGGCGACGACATCAACCGCGGCACGCAGGGCGGCGGGAACCGCAATTCCCGTACGGACACGGACACCAAGTTCACCGTTGGGCTGGGCAGCAAGAAGGAAGACACCGTTGACCCGCGCGGGCAGCCGACGAAGGTCAGCGTCATGATCAGCCTTTCGCGCGAGTACATCGAGCGGCTGATCCGACAGGCCGCGCCCGCCGATCAGGCCGAGGCGGATCTGACGCAGCAGCAGATCGATGACCAGTTCGCCCGGGAGAAGACGCGGCTGGAGAAGGACCTGGCCCCGCTGCTGGCCGCGGCGGCGCAGGACCGCTCGGGCACCGTCAACGCCGGGCCGGCGGTGCCGTCGGTCACCGTCTCGATGATCCCCGTGCCGCTGGGGCTGCGGCTGTCGGGCGATGGCGGCGGTGGTCTGCTGGTGGCGGGTGCTGGCGGCGCGGCGGGCGGCGGGCTGAACATCGTCAACGAGATCATCGGCGGCTCGCTGGGCCGGACGATCGTCGTGGGCGTGCTGGCGCTGGTGGCCCTGGGCATGATGATGATGCTCGTGCGCCGCAGCGGCAAGCCGCTGGACCTGCCGACGGCCGAGAGCATCGTGGGCCTGCCGCCGGCGCTGGAGCCCAACAACGACGTGGTGGGCGAGGCCGACGAGAGCCAGACGGCGATGGAAGGCATCGAGCTGGATGAGGGCGAACTCAAGACCAAGAAGATGCTCGAGCAGGTTGGCGAGTTCGTGAAGAAGAGCCCGACCGACGCGTCGGCGCTGCTGAACCGGTGGATCGCGATCGAGCAATGACCGCCCCGCACACGGGCCACGGAGTGATGGCGAATGCCGCGGAAGCCAGGCGAGAAACTCCCGGAGGATCCTTCGCAGCTCGAGGGCCTGACCAAGGCCGCGATCCTGCTGCTGACGCTCGACTCGGACACCGCGGCGGAGCTGCTCAAGAGCATGCCGAGCGAAGCGGTCGAGGAGGTCACGCGCGAGCTGGCCGGGCTGGGGCGCGTGCCGGACCGGCTGCGCAACGCGGTGATCGAGGAGTACTACAACCTCAGCGTGGCCAGCCAGTTCGCCAACGAGGGCGGGCTGGAGTACGCCAAGGTGCTGCTCAAGCAGTCCATGGACCCGGAGAAGGCCAATCGGGTTCTGCAGCAGATCCAGACGCAGGTGCAGAAGACGCCGTTCGCGTTCCTGCAGAAGGCCGAGAGCGAGAACCTGCTGACGTTCATCCAGGATGAGCACCCGCAGACCATCGCGCTGATCGTCTGCCACCTGCCGCACCACAAAGGCGCGGAGATCCTCGGCGGCCTGCCGCAGGCCAAGCAGATCGAGGTGATCAAGCGCGTGGCGAACATGGAGCAGACCAACCCCGAGGTGATCAAGGAGGTCGAGCGCGGGCTCGAGAGCCGGCTGAGCAGCCTGCTGACCCAGAGCATGGAGAAGGCCGGCGGCATCCCGACCGTGGCGGAGATCCTGAATCTGGCGGACCGATCGACCGAGAAAGCGATCATGGAAGGCCTGGAGGCGGAGGATCCCGATCTCGTTGAACAGATCCGCAGGCTGATGTTCGTCTTCGAGGACATCAAGATGGTCGATGACAAGGGCATCCAGACGATCCTCAAGGAACTGGACAACGACGACCTGACGCTCGCGCTCAAGACCGCCAGCGAGGAACTCAAGAGCAAGATCTTCAAGAACATGTCCGAGCGTGCGGCGGCGATGATCGCCGAGAACATGCAGTACATGGGCCCGGTTCGCGTGAGCGATGTGGAGGCCGCCCAGCAGCGGATCGTGGACATCGTGCGTCGTCTGGAGGACAGCGGCGACATCATCATCAGCGGCCGCGGCGGAGATTCGGAGTTGCTGGTCTGACCCTGATGCAACCGTGCGGCACCCGCCGCGCCCCGCACACTTCCGAGAGCATGCATGCCCATCGTCCGTGGACAGACCGCAGTCGAGCTCGCCCGTGGGGCGGTGGTTCTGGACCTGGGCGACCTGCGGAGCCAGGGCGATCGCATCATCGCGCAGGCGCGTGAGCGGGCCGCGAAGATCATCGACGATGCGCACCGTGAGCGTGAGCGGATCGTGGCCGATGCGGCGACGATCGGCCGGACCGAGGGCCTCGCCGAGGGCCTTGCGCAGGGGCATCGCGAGGGCGTGCAGCGAGGCGAGGAAGCGGGGCTGAATGAGCGCCGCGAGAATCTGGCGAAGCTCGAGGCGTCGTGGACCGAGGCGATGGAGCAGTTCACCAGCAGGCGCGAGCGCATGCTCGCCGACGCCCGCCGCGATGTGCTCCGCCTGGCGATCCGCATCGCCGAGAAGGTGACCAAGCGTGTCGTCGTGGTCGATTCCGGCGTGGTGTCGGCGCAACTCGACGCGGTGCTGTCGCTGGTCATGCGGCCGACGCGGCTGCTGGTGACGATCAATCCCCAGGATCGCGAGCTGGCGATGGCGGCGCTGCCGAGTGTGCTGGCGCGGCACGCCGGCAGCGAGCACGTCGAGTTTCTCGATGACGCCCGGCTCGGTCGCGGCTCGGTGGTGGTCAAGCTCGTCGACACCGCCGATGGCGCCGGAGCCGCGGCGGTGGGAGGCGAGATCGACGCGTCGATCGATGTTCAACTGTCGCGGATCGCCGATGCGCTCCTGCCCGGCAGACCCGGCGATGACGTGGTCGTTCCCGCTCCGAGGAACCAAGCGGCCGACCAGCCCGGCGACGCGGACGATCTCGACAACCCCGATGATGCCGACGGCGCCGATGATGACGGCGGGCCGAACGGCGGGAACGGCGGCGGCGATCACGGCGGCGAGCCGCCGCGAAGCGGTTCGAGCGATTCCACACCGCCGAGCGGGGGTGTGTCATGAGTCTGCTCACCGGCGCGGTTCGGGCGGTCTCGGGCGTGCAGTCCATGCAGGTGACGGGGCGTGTGGTCGGGCTCCGCGGCATGATGGTGCTGGTGCAGGATCTGCCGTTGCCGGTTGGCTCTCTGGTGTCGCTGCCGCGGGTCTCGCCGGGGGATGTGCACGGGATCGAGGGGTGGGTCGACCGTCGCGGCGAGGCGCGGGCGCTCCCGGGCGAGGTGGTGGGGTTTCAGGGGCAGATGACCATGGTGATGATGCTCGGTCAGACGACGGGCATCCGTGTGGGCGACCGGGTCATCGGCATGCAGGCCTCGCAGACGGTGCACGTCGGGCCGGGCATGCTCGGGCGAGTGATCGACGGGCTTGGGCGGCCCATCGACGGCAAGGGCCCGATGCTCGATCTGGTGCCGAGGGAACTTGACCCGCGTCCGGTCTGGGCGATGCGACGCGTGCCGATCACGCGGCCGATGCACACGGGCGTGCGGGCGATCGACCTGATGACGACGCTCGGGCGCGGGCAGCGCATGGGCATTTTCGCCGGGCCCGGCGTCGGAAAGAGCACGCTGCTGGGCTCCATCGCGCGGAACTGCTCGAGCGATGTGAACGTGCTGGCGCTGATCGGCGAACGCGGCCGCGAGGTGAAAGACTTCATCGAGGGCGTGCTGGGGCCTGAGGGGCTGGCGCGATCGGTGGTGGTGGTGAGCACGGGCGACGAAACGCCGCTGATGCGGATCCGCGCGGCGATGGCCGCGTGCACCGTCGCCGAGTTCTTCCGCGAGCAGGGCCAGCACGTGATGCTGCTGCTGGACTCGGTCACACGGTTCGCGCACGCGCACCGGCAGATCGGCCTGGCGGTCGGCGAACCGCCCGCCAGCAAGGGCTACACGCCCGGGGTGTTCGCGGCGCTGGCGAGGCTGCTCGAGCGCGCCGGACAGATCGCGCCCCGCGGCGACCGCAAGGGGACCGAGCCCGGGAGCATCACCGGCCTCTACACCGTGCTGGTCGAGGGCGACGACATGACCGAGCCCATCGCCGACGCGGCCCGCGGCATTCTCGACGGGCACCTGATCCTCTCCCGCGCGCTGGCGCAGCGGGCCCACTTCCCGGCGATCGATGTGCTCGACAGTGTCTCGCGTGTCGCCGATGAAGTCACCGACGAGGAGCACCAGGTCGCCCGCCGCACGCTCGTCCGCACGTTGGCGATGTATCGAGATGTCGAGGACCTCGTGCAGATCGGTGCGTATGCCAAGGGCGCCAACGCCGAGAACGATGTCGCCATCGAGTTCCAAGGGCGCATCAACGAGCTGCTGCGGCAGAGCTCACGCACGCGCGAGGCGTTCGCGCAGAGCAGGACCAGAGCGTTGCGGATCGCCAACGAGATCCTCGCGGCGTTGCAGTCGCGTGGACGGAGGGCCGGCTGATGCCGCGGGTCTTCGTCTTTGAACTTGATCCGGTGATCGAGGTGCGCAGGCGCGCCGAGCGTGAGCACATGGCCCGCGTCGCCAAGCTCGAGCGCGAGCGGGTGGTTCTTCTCGAGCGCGTGCGCGAGGTGCAGGAGAACATGGCCGGGGCGCGGGCGTCGCTGGGCGAGTTGCTGGGTGGCCAGGGCACGGGCGATGGCGCGGCGCCGACCCGCGTTTCGGCCGTGAACATGCACGCGGTGAAGATGCAGGCGAACGCGTCGCTCCACGGCGTGATCGCGCTTCAGCGCGCGGCGCTGGAACTGGCCGGACTTTCCCGCCGCGTGGAGGCCGCGCGTGCAGAACTGCTCAAGGCAGCCGTGGCGCGAAAGGCCGTCGAAGAGCTGCGCGAGCGACGATTCGCGATGTGGAAGCGCGAGCAGACGATGAAGGAAGCCATGGAGATGGACGATCTGACGGTGATGCGAGGCGCGAGCGTCGGTCGTGAGGTTGAGTCTGGCGGGTCGGTTTCCTCGACGGGTTCTCGGACGTCCGGCGCGTATGGCGCATCGCCCGTGTCGCGACGCGGGCCGATGGAACTTGCATCGATGTCGCTTTCGTCTGCAGGCGAGTCCGGCGATGCGCTCGATGGGGGGCTTGACGAGGCTGGTGGCGACCGTGAAGGTGGAGCGAGCGAATGAAGTCAATCTGGATCATCATCTCGACCCTCGCGATCATCAATCTGCTCGGCATCGTGGGCTTTGTCGGTTGGCTGGTCAACAGCGGACGGCTCGATCAGGATCGCATCGATCGCATCCGCGAAGTGCTCACGGAGCCGATCGCGATGGAGAAGGCACGCCTTGCCGAGCAGGCGGCCAAGGACGAAGCCAAGGCCAAGGAGGACGCGGAGGCAAAGCGTCGATCGGGCACCCCGGAGTCCGCCGCGGAGGCGATCCGCCGGCATCGTGACGAGCTCGAGGCCAAAGAAGCTCTCGTCGCGCGGCTTCGGCAAGAAGTCGCGCAGCTCCAGGCGCAACTGGCGACACAGCGGAGCAAGGTCGACGCGGACCGAGTCGCACTGGATGAGCGGGCCAAGGCGCTGGCCGATCGCGAGATGGAGCTCAACAGCAGCCTGCAGAGCGAGCAGTTCAAGACGGCTCTGTCGGCGCTCGAAGCGCAGAAACCGCCCGCGGCCAAGCAGATCTTGCAGACGCTCATCGACGATCAGCGCAAAGATCAGGCCGTCAGCTACCTTGCCGCGATGGGTGAACGAGCCAGGACGCGGATCATCGCGGAGTTCATCAAGAGCGACGAGAAGCTGGCAGCGGACTTGCTGGAGAGGCTGCGGACCCGCGGTGTTGACGCCGGGTCTGCCGCCACCACCGCCAGCGCGGGCGACGGTGGCGGCACGCCGACCGCACCCTGAGCCCGAGCCATGGCGGGCGATGCGGCGGTAGTAACTGCTCACGCCGCGAGCCGTGGTGCCATGAAGGTCCAGCCAGTTCTTTCCAACCTGGTGCTGCAAGTTGCGGGTGCCTCGCGGCCGGTCTCGACGAACGCCGGACCCAGCACCAAGTCGCCGCGTCCAAGCCCCGATCCGCTCTCCGAGCGAAGCGAACAAGCGAAGATCAGGCCGCGAGAGAACACGAAGCGGGCACCTCGCGCTGCCGATGACCCTGTCGGTTTCGCCGCGTCGCTCAGGCGAACGCAGGATCAGGCAGACGGTGCATCTCAAGATTCGGATCCATCTTCATCGTCCGAGCGATCGGCCGCTGAGGCGACCGCCCGCGGGGGAGATGCAAAGACATACGGGCGCGATGGCGAGTCCGCGAAGCCCCAAACGAAAGCGGGAGTGCCGAAGTCGCTGACCAGCGGCGCGGGCCACGTCGCAGCGAACAGCGATACGACCGGTGCCGAATCACTGGCTACAGACAGCGCACAAGCTGGCGGAGATGTGCCCCAAGTCCGGCTCGATCCTGAGGCGCCGCTGGCGCAGATCTTCGGGATGCCTGCAGCGCCGAACGCAAGTGTGGCGATCGATCAGGCGAGTGAGTCGGCGTTGATGCCCACAGCCGATGGAATGCCTTCCGCGGCCGTCCCTGGCGGACCGTTCGTGGACAGTGCCCGCAATTCGGTCGTCGAAGCCCGTTCCGCCCAAGCCGGCGTGCAGCCGATGCAGGCCGCCGTGGCTTCCGATCCGGCTTCAACTGTCAGCGTCGAGCGCGTGGTGTACGAGCGACCGTTGACGATCACCGCGCTGAACGAACTTCTGGCTCGGCTTGATCCGACGCTCGCGCGAGCGGGAATTGCAGCGTCGGTTTCCCAAGGTGCCCCCGCCACCGGCCGCGCCGACGCTCGGAGCTTTGCCACGCTTCGCGAAGCACGTTCGGCGGGTGCGGGCGTTGACTCGCGCGAGGTCGCCGCGGGCGCAACGACCCTGCCCGGAGGCCAGGGGGCCGCGGCTCCGGTCGCCGGCGATGGCATCGCGGGTGACCTGCCGCGATCGACCTCGGGCGACGCGAGCGGCCCGGTTCGCGGCCGCGCATCGGTCGGCAACTCCGACGCGGAGCAAGACGCAATGCCCTCGAGCGAACGCCTCGCGATCTCCGCAAGGGCACGCGAGAGCGCAACTCACGGAACCCCAGCTTCGATCAACCCATCCGGTTCCAACGCGGTCGCGCCATCAGTTTCATCAAGCGGTGACCGAACGGATCCCGGCGTGCGTGCGGTGCCGACGGTCGGCCTAGTCGGGGCCCGAGTCGCTGCCGGCACCCGCGCTTCGTCCAGCTCGCCAGCAGGCCCCGCGCTCCCCGCGACGCTCGATGCGCAGGTCACGCGCGGCGTGAGCGCACTGCTTGCCCAGGGACCCGGCAGCATCACGCTGCGCATGGTCCCGGAGGATCTTGGGCAACTTCGCGTTCACATGACCATGAAGGAAGGCTCGCTCAGCCTCCGGTTCGAGACCGGTAACGGGGCGGCACGGGAGTTGCTTGACTCTGCCGTCGCGGACCTCCGCTCCACGCTGGAGGCTCGCGGACTGAGTGTCGAAAGGCTCAGCGTGACGATCGATCCATCGCTGGCTGAGCCGGCGAGCGCCCGGACCCATATGGGCACCGATCGTACGAATGACGCTGATACTCGCGAACGCCTCGGCTCGCAGGATGCGGGCGGGCAGGATCTCGCGGGCGGAGGCTCGGATCGTGGCGGAGCCGGGCAGGATGCCCGCGACTTCGCCGGGGCATTCCGGGGCAACTCGGCAGGCCCGATCGCCGCGGCGGGCACGGATGCCCGAAGCGACGAAGTCCCGACGCGGAGCGTCGGAAACGGACAGGTGACAATCGAGTTCGAGCCCGGTGGAACCGGAGGCATCGGACGAGCGCGGATCGACGGCGTGCTGTAGCCCGCCCGCCGGCCGGCGCAGTGAGTCCGCACGTGCTTGAGTTGCGGCGTGCTTGCACGCCGGGATCGGAGTGTCCATGTCCACGGTTGCCCAGACAGGTTCGACCGCACCAGCGACAACCCAGCCGCGGAACGCCTTCTCCACGCTCTCAAGCGAGGAGTTCGTGCGCATCATGTTCTCCGAACTGGCCAACCAGGATCCGCTCAAGCCCAACGACTCATCGCAGGTTCTCGAGCAGATGTCACAGATCCGCTCGATCGAATCCGACATGCAGCTGCAGGAGAATCTCAAGTCGCTGGTCTCACAGAATCAGTTCGCCAGCGCGGGCAGCATGCTCGGTGCGTACATCTCGGGTCTGTCGGACGCGAATCGGCGAGTCGAAGGCCAGGTGCTGAGCATCAGCCGCACCAAGGACGGACCGGTGCTGAACCTGACGACCGGCGCGCGCGTTCCGTTCGCACAGGTTGACGAGGTGATCGACCCGCGCGACCTTGCGCCCAATCCGGGCGGCGGCACAGGAACACCGCCGAATCCGAACGGCGGTCTGCCGACGGTCCCGCCGCCGCAGGCGACCACTGAGCCGGCGCCGACGCCGAATCCCGCGAATGCCGCGACGGACCCCGCGAGCCTGATCGGGTCCGCGACGCAGCAGGCTACGAGCAAACTGAACTCGGTGATCACGCAGTCTCTTAACGCTCTTGCAAACTGACGCTCCGTCCGGTCCGAATCTCTCCGTCTTTCTGCGGGTGCGCACCATGACCATCAACGCTTCGGACATGCTCCGCAAACTCGGCTCGGGCGTCACCCCCGCGGGCACGACGCGGCCGGCTGGTGATGTCTCTGGCGAGTTCGCCAGACTGCTCGACTCCGCCCGCAAGGGTGAACTGAGCACCAGGGAGCCGGTGACGATTTCGCCGAGGGTCGAAGTGGAACTCTCGCAGGATCAACTCACGCGACTCGCCGATGCCGCCGACCGCGCCCGCGCTTCGGGACTCAAGAACGCGCTTGTACTCATCGACGGTCAGGCGCTGACGATGGACGTCGCGCAGCGCACGATCACCGGCGTCTTTGATGCCTCACGCGGCCAGGCCGCGGCGATCGACGGGGTCGTCGGTGCCTCCGCTCCCGGCGAGGGCGCCGGCAGCGCGGCGATCCCAGTGCCCGGCGGAGGTCTGATCGGCAACTCGTCGCTCACCGCCCTTCTGGAGGGCCTTGCGCAGGTCAGCAAGAGCGCCGACGAAACCCAGCGAGATCAGGCTGACACCCGCGGCTCCAGCGCCGCCTGACGACCGCACCGCGACGACCAACCGCCACAGACGACGGCTCCACGACGATCTCCGTACACAGGGAACTGATCCATGGCTTCAACGATCGCAATGTTCACCGGGCTCTCCGGCCTGAACGCCAACGCCCGCAACCTCGACGTCATCGGCAACAACATCGCCAACGTCAACACGACCGCGTACAAGAGCAACCGCATGCTCTTTGCCAGCCAGTTCTCGCGCAACCTGTCCCTGGGAACGGAGCCCAGCGAGAACACGGGCGGCTCGAACCCGGCCCAGATCGGCCTGGGCGTCACCATCGCCGGCACACAGCGGAACTTCAACACCGGCTCGCTCGCCGCGACCGGCGACCAGCGCGACCTGGCGATCGAGGGTGATGGGTTCTTCGTCGTCCAGCGCGGCGATCAGCGGTTCTTCACCCGCGCCGGTGCATTCAGGCAGAATGCGGTCAACGACGTCGTCACCGTCACGGGCGAGCGGCTCTACGGATACGGCGTTGACGAGAACTTCTCGCTCATCTCCGGCACCCTTGTGCCGTTGAACATCCCCGTGGGCCAGATGCGACTGGCCGAGCCGACACGCGAAGTCCGCTTCACCGGGAACCTCAACGCCGGCGGCCTGCTGCCGACCCGCTCGACAAACATCGCGACCGCCGCGCTCACGGAGGTCTCCGCCGGCAACCCCGCGATCACCGCGGCGACGCTGATGACCGACATCGATAACCCCGCCATCGCCGGCTCCCAGTCGCTCTTCAGCGTCGGTCAGTTCATCGAGATCAACGGCGCGCAGAAGGGCGGCAAGGTGCTCCCGACGTCGCGCTTTGAGATCACCGCGACGACAACCGTTGCAGACTATCTGACGTTCCTCAATCGCGTCCTAGGGATCGAGAATACCGCGTCGACGAACCCCGACGGCTCCACGCCCGGCGCTCAGGTCAGCGCAGGCGGCGCGATCGTGATCCGCTCGAACATCGGCACGCAGAACGATATCGTGCTCGAACAGGCCAACATCCGGCAACTCACCAGCACCGGCGCGCTTGTCGGTTCGCCCCTGACGACGACCAAGTCTCAGGCCGCCGACGGCGAGAGCGTGCGCACCACCTTCGTCGTTTACGACTCCCTCGGTACCGGCGTCTCCGTTGATGTCACCATGGTTCTGGACTCGCGCGACAGCACGGGCACAACCTGGCGCTACTTCGTCAACAGTGCCGATGACACCGACATCGACCTTCGCGTCGCCACCGGCACGATTCAGTTCGATACCAACGGCCAGCGGCTCAACAACCTGCCGATCAACGTGACGATCGATCGCCTGGCCACCGGCGCCGACACGCCTCTGTCGTTCAACCTGAACTTCAACACGACCGGCTCGAACATCACCGCCCTGACCGACAGCCGTTCCACGCTCGCGGCGACCTTCCAGGATGGCACGCCCATCGGCACGCTGACGAGCTACTCCGTCGGACAGGATGGCGTGATCACCGGCGCGTTCACGAACGGTCAGACCCGCACCGTGGGGCAGGTCGCGCTGGCGAAGTTCTCCAATCCCGAAGGGCTCGTCGACATCGGCAACAACCTTTTCCAGGTTGGTCCGGCTTCCGGAGTTCCCGTCGTCGCCGCACCGACGACCCTCGGCGCCGGCCGCATCGTCGGCGGCTCCCTCGAGCAGTCCAACGTCGACCTCGCCGGCGAGTTCATCAACCTCATTCAGGCGAGCACCGGCTACTCGGCCTCCAGCCGCGTGATCTCGACGACCGACCAGTTGCTCCAGCAGCTGCTGGCGCTGGGCCGATAACCCGCGCAATCCTTCCCGAGACCTTCGTAGACCGCAGCGGCACGTCCGCGAACACGCTCCGCTCGCGTGCGTGGTCAAGTTGCGTTCCCGGGCCGTCGATAGCCCTCTGTGGGTGCACGGGCACCCGGGCATCATCAGACGCGACGGAGCGCACCATGGATCAGAATCTCATCACGCCAATCGCGACGGCGATCGGGCTGGCGGGCTCGGCCCTCGCGGCCGCACGCATCTTCCGTCTCGAGCGTCGCCTCGGTGCGATGCTCGCCGGCAGGCCCGTCGACTACCCGACCGTTATCGAGCACGTCGAGAGGTACGCGCGCGACCTGGTCGCCGGTCAGGCCGGGCACGAGTACCGCAGCCCGCTCCGTGGCCTGCCCGCGTCGATGCTCCGACGCGGCCACGCGCTCATGATCCAGAAGGCCGATCCGGATGAGGTCAAGTGGGACCTGCACCAGCGGCTGGACGGCGCTATCGCCAGTTCACGATGGCCCTTGCTCCATCCCGAACGCCTCGGGACCGCGGGCGTCATCCTCGGCACCGCGCTGCTCTTCGGCGGCTTGCTCGCGCTCTCGCGCCAGTTCACCGCCGAGGGCGGAATGACCACGCTCAGCGCGACGCTGTGCACGGTGCTCTCGCTCTCGGGCATGCTGCTCATGCAGATCGGGCAGATCATCACCGCCCGCGCTCGGCATCTTCTGGCCAGCGAAACGCTCGCCGCGATCATGGTCATCGAGGCCATGGCCGCGCTCCGCGCCGGGGGAACGCCCGAGGACGCCGTCGCGGCCATGACCGGACTGCTGCCCGACACAGAGCCCGACCGAATCGAGCCCGCGACGCAGATGAGAAGGCGTGCGGCCTGATCAGGTCCGAGAGCCTGTTCGAACGCTCGCACCACTCCATCATCCGCGCGAACCTGCCGATGACACCCTCGTAGCCGGGCGGTGTGTTCGCCCGGCGCACGTTCGACCGGAACCTCCGGGCCAGCCCGGCATCAAGCCAAGGACGCACCGTGTCTGACAAAAAGCCCGCACCAGCCCCCGAGAAAGACGCAAAGGCCGAAGGCGAGGCCGCACCGCCCAAGAAGGGCCTGCCGATGAAGATGATCGCGATCGTCGCGGTCATCATGGTCGTGCAGCTTGTCGTGGTCGTGGGTGTCATGAAGGCTCTCGGGCCGAAGAAGTCTCACGCCGAGGTGCCCAAGGAAGAACTCAAGACCGAGGATGACAAGAAGACCCAGGAGATCCTCGTGGTCGAGGAGAAGTTCCAGAACCTCCAGACCGGCCGGGTCTGGATCTGGGACGTGAGCGTGTTCGTGCAGGCACGCGCCAGGAACGCCGCCCGCGTCGAAGAACTGCTCGAGCAGCGCAAGGCCGAGATCTCTGAGGAGATCTCGCGGATCATCTCCCGCGCCCAGCACGCGCAGCTCAAGGAGCCCGACCGCCTGACGCTCAATCGCCAGATCACCGCCGCGCTCACGAAGATCTTCGATGTCGACGAGAAGGGCGAGCCGCTGATCGAGCGGGTGCTGATCCCCAAGTGCCGCGGCTTCCCGGCGGACTTTTGATTCAAGCGCGAGCAGGCCTCAGGGGCGGTTGGCGAATCGGCACCGTCGGATGCCGACGTACACGAGCAGCTCGAACCCGAGAACCGGCAGCAGGATCAGCAGCGCCAGCGCGTTGCGTGGCCCGCGACCGGGCACGAGCACATCGGCACCGGGAAGATCCTGCACAACGCCCAGGAGCGGCGCGAGTGGGGGAACGACCACCATCGCAACCGCGGCACCGACGATCCAGCCGAAACTCGCCTGCGTGCACACGCTCCATGCGACTGCGGGGGTGATCCTCCACGCGCGCTGGCGTCCGAACAGCCGAACGCCCCGGGTCTCGATCCACGTCATGACCATGAGCAAGGCGATGAACGACGCGAAGATCCCGGCGAGCTCGGCCCCGGATCGCGAGAACGTTCCGGCGGTCGTTGGCTGTGCCAGCGCGAATGCCCCCGTGAGCAGCGCAGCCGCGATCACAATGTTCGCGACCAGCCTGCTCGGCATCGCCCCATCGCGGATGATCAGCCGCCGCGACTCGTATCCCGGCCGCAGCACCGCCGCGATCAGTCCGCGAACATGGCCGAGAACGCCCTTCTCACGTTGCCATGTCGCGCCGTCGCGGCACGATGCGAGGCTCTGCCTTACCGATACGCCGCACTCGGCACAGGGCCCATCGCTGGCTGAGCCCGCAAGGACATAGCCGCAGGACTCACAAAGCAGTTCACGATCACTCACTTGGCTCGCCACGGTTCGTTGTTCGACTGGATGCGGAAGAGGTTGCCGACGCATGCGGAATCATGCGCCGATCGATCCGATCGACGCCAGAACCGCAACCGAGATCCTTCGTCACGGTTCGCGCTTCTGTGGCATCCCTGACAGATCCCGTGTATACTTTGTCCGCATGACCCCGGCACGCGTGCTCTTTCGCAGACTCGGACTCCGATGCACGTCAGAGCGTGAGGCGATTTTCAGCGCCTTGGCGCAAACTACATCGCACCCGACGGCGGAGGAGCTGCACGAGTTCGTGAACTCCACACGGTGGGCTAGCGTCGTCAAGGGCCCGATCAGCAGGGCCACGGTTTACAACACGCTCGACCTGCTCGTCCGCCGCGGACTCGCCCGCCGATTCTCGTTTCCGAGCGACGAAGTGGGCGTGCAGCCTGCGCGCTATGACGCCGATACATCGGAGCATGTCCATCTGATCACCGACGACGGGCGAATCCGCGATGTTCCCGATGACCTGAGCCACCGCATTCTCTCGAGTCTCCCCGCAGAAGTCGTTGAGGAGCTTGAGCGTCGAATGGGTGTGCAGGTCGATGGAATGCGTATTGAGCTTCAAGGCCGCAGCACTTCGGGCAAGTCGTGCTGATGCGGCCTCATTCCGGTCGCATCCGCGTGCAGGCGATGCGACGTCCTTCGCCACCGCCAGCATCGGTCCGCGGACTTCTGCATTATGCCGGGGACCTGTTCGGAGCGACACATTGGCCTGGCTTCTCCTGGTGATCGCTGGTGTGCTCGAGATCGGCTGGGCGGTGGGGCTCAAGTACACCGAAGGATTCACGCGGCTATGGCCGAGTGTGCTGACCATTTCCGCGATCGCGCTGAGCATGTATCTGCTCAGCGTCGCCGCCCGGACGATTCCCATCGGCACCGCCTATGCGGTCTGGGTCGGCATCGGCGCCGCGGGCACGGCGATCGTCGGTGCCGCGATTCTCGGCGAGCCTCTCGGTGCAGCGCGCGGCTTCTTCCTCGCGCTGCTGCTGGCCTCGATCATCGGCCTCAAGCTCACCGCGGCACCGGCCAGTCCGAAAGTCCTTCCGTCAACCCCGGACCCCGCGTCCGACCTGCGCGAAGATCGCGTACCGTAACGACATGGCAAGGCGTGGCTCCAGCCGTGGTCGACCCGGCGATCGTCGCGAGCGACGATCAACGCCCGACGCACACCTCTCCCCCCGCGCATCGTCGCGTTCGTCGCCGGCAGGCTCGAAGCGGGCAGGATCATCTCCGTCCAAGCACACGCGGCAGCCTTCGCGATCGGCCCCGCTCGCCAAGCCACCCGCACGTTCGACGGCATCTGTTCGCGCTCGCCCCGGCGACATGTTCGTGCTCTCGCGTCTGGCGCTCCGCCAGATCGATCGGCTCTGCGCAGAGCATTACGGCCTCCCGACGATCGTCCTTATGGAGAACGCCGCCGCCGCATTGGCGGGCGCCACGCAGCAGCTCCTCGCCGATGCGCAGACGCTCCGCGACGCCGCCGCGGGGCCTGCCGACAGCCGGCTCGAGCCGCTGGGTGTGGTCATCGTCATCGGCACCGGGAGCAACGGCGGCGACGGGCTCGCCCTTGCGCGTCATCTCCACAACGCCGGTGTGCCCGTCGCGGTTGTGTGCGTCGGCGCGATCGACGCACCCCAGGGCGACGCCGCGACACAGATGCGAGTTGCTCGGGCGATGCGCATCCGCATCCGCGCCCAGACCAGCGACATCTCCAGCGCGATCTCCGCGGCCGTTCGCGATGTCGGTCGCGTCGGCGTGATCGTCGACGCCCTTCTCGGTACCGGGGTGAACCGTCCGATCGCCCCGGGCTCGCCGATCGGCGAGGCCATCGTCGCGATCAACGATTCGGCGCGGTCTCTCGGCGCAGCAGTGCTGAGCATCGATCTCCCGTCGGGTATGGACCCGGACACCGGCCAGGGTCTCCTTCAAGCCCAGCCACCAGATCGCGCATGCGTGCGAGCCGACCTGACGGTCAGCTTCGTCGGGCTCAAGGTGGGATTCGCCAATCCCGCGGCGTCGGCGATGCTCGGCCAAATCATGATCGCCGACATCGGCTGCCCTCGCGAGCTTCTGGCGCGCCTTGGTCGACGGCTCACCGTCGCACAGACGCTCCCGGGCGCTTCGCTCAATCGGCTGCCAGACGCCGCGTCGCGCGTCACACCCCGCCCCGGCCCGTGAGTCTCCCGCCCGCTCCCGCCGCTCGCCAGCCCGCTACCGTGTACCGTTCAAGGCGGGCCGAGGCTTGGCTCGCCAACAGGAGACGCCTATGGCCGTGCGCATGGCGCTGGCTCGAATCCTGATCCGCGAACTCAGTGAGTACCAGCTCATTGAACTGCGAGAGTGCGCCCCGGCCACCCCGGGCGACGACGACTCGGCCGAACCGGGCGCGCCGGTGTTCCAGCAACTGGAGAACGGGCGCAGTTTCCCGATCGTCATCGGGCTCCCCGAGGCCCACGCCATCGAGCGGCGCCTCAAGGGCATCCAGATCAAGCGCCCGCAGACGCATGACCTCCTGGCCAACTGCATCCAGGCACTGGGCGGCAAACTCGAGGCTATCTGCATCAATGATCTCGCCGAGCACACGTTCTTTGCGGAGTTGCACGTCCGCAGTGCCGCGGGGGAACTTCTCAAGATCGACAGCCGCCCAAGTGACGCGATCGCGCTGGGCATCGCAGAAGATGTCCCCATTCTGGTGGCCGAGCACGTTCTCGACGCGGCACAGAAGGACCGACCGGACGCGCCCTGATCACGGACATCTGGTCCGTCGGTGGCCCCCCAAAGCCATGACCCAAGAGCCGACCGGTGACGGTGCGCCTCAGCACGTCCGAATTTCTGCCGTCATGGATTGCCCATGTTGCCCATATTCGCCGCGTTGTGATTCCGGACGGAGGAATCCTTCAATGGCGGCTTACTCCGAGCCGCGAAACTCGTTTCCGCGACCTGCGAATCGTAAGGTGGTTTAGGGCTGATTCCTCCCCAGAGTCGGCCGAGAGTTTCTCTGCGTCGGGGTCGAGTGACGTCAGGTTCGTCGTTCGACATCGATGCACAAAACACCCGGACCGATGACCATCGAAAGGTGGCTCGGCCTTGAGGAGAGAGAAATGTCGATTGCTGTCCGTCCGTCCACGTTCATCGCCCTGACCGCCTTTGCTGTCTCGGTCGCCGCGGGTTCCGCCAGCGCCGGAGTCGTCACGCTCGGCGTGCCCGAGTCGATGATCGCCTCATCGAGCAACACGGTCCTGAACGCCCGCTACCGGCTGAGCAACACCAACTTCGACCACATGCTCGCCAAGAGCTCGAGCATCAGCGCGTCGACCATCGTTCAGAGCCGCAACACCGGCACGCACAACAACCTCAACGGCGCGATCTTCGACTTCAGCCTTTCGTACTCGCCCGCGGCTGGCTGGACGTTCACCAAGACGCACGTCTCTGGCGACGCGACTTCCACGACCTCGAGCACGCTGACCTTCAGCACGCCGTTCAACGGCGACAGCCCGTTCCGTTCCTTCAATGGCTTTGAGCTCTTCTCCGTTGTCGGCAGCCTCCCCAGTGGCGTGTCCGGCGCCACCGCCTCTGCATATGACCTGACCTTCTCCGCGCCCGGACACACCGTCGTTGGCACTCTCGGCGACGTCACGTCCACGGGCGGGCTGGTCAATACCTGGATTCATGCGGACTTTGACCTCTCGACCACGTCCTTCACGCTCGCCGGCAAGCTGCGTCACTCGTTCGTCGGCACCACCGGCAGCAACATGGATGAGCGCGTGAAGTTCGACATCAAGGCCGCGACGGTCACGCTGATCCCGACCCCCGGCGCCGCCGCGGGTGTCGCTCTCTTGGGCCTTGTCGCCGCCCGTCGTCGCCGCTGATCAGGAACTCTCGACGGTCCTCCGCCTCCGAACGCCCCGCGGCCTCCGCGGGGCGTTTTTCTGCGCCAACCCCGCTGGCCCCCCAGATCCCTCATCTGTGGTCATTCACATCGCGGCCCACCCTCGCCGACGCCGCCCGACTCCGGGTACCATCGCATCGGCCGGTCAGCGCTCGGCGTGCACGGGAGAGGATGCCCGGCACGTCGCCCGCGCCGCCGCGATCGAGACCGCCATGCCCAAGCAGGCCTCCCAGCCCCAGTCGTTCGAATCAGAAGTCGCCGTCGGTGCCGCCCCCGAATCGCCCGGCGAAGCCTCCAGCGCCCCTTCGAGTGCGGCCGCGTCGGACAGCAACGCTTCCACCGCCACGCTTGACCCCGAGCCAGCGATCGACCCCGAACGAATCGCCGAGCTCGCCCCGAAAATCGAGGCTCTACTGATCACCAGCGGTCGTCCGCTCACGCCGACTCGCCTAGCCCAGGCCCTCGGTCTCGCCCCGCTGCCCGAATCCGCTGTTCGCCCGGGAGCCGAGCTCGACGCCGACGGCCAGCCCGTGCCGATTGTCATCCCCAAGCGCCGCAGGAAGCGGGGCCCGAGCGGCCCGACGCCAGAGGCCCTTATCGCGGCGTGCGTCGCGAGTCTGAATGAGACGTACGACCAGACCTCTCGCAGTTTCCGCATCGAGACGGTCGCCGGTGGCTATCGGCTCATGACGCTGGCGTCGTTCCGCCCGGTCATCGAGGCGCTCCACGGCGTCAGCGCCCAGACCCGCCTCAGCCGCGCCGCCATTGAATCCCTCGCGATCATCGCCTACCGCCAGCCCATTACCCGCCATCAGCTCGAAGCGATCCGGGGCGTCTCTTGCGGCGAGGTGCTCTCGTCCCTCCTTGAACGCCGACTGGTCGAGATCGCCGGTCGAGCCGAAGAACTCGGCCGACCGCTGCTGTACGCCACCAGCCGCCAGTTCCTCGGGGCATTTGGTCTCTCGTCACTGAAGGATCTGCCGTCGCCGCAGGAACTCGGGATCGCACGAGCAAACGCCGAGTCGCCCGCATCCGCGACAGCTCCGGTTGCCACGTCAACCCAGTCAGAATCCGCCTCAAACGCGGAGAATCTCGCCGCCGAAGCCAGCGTCTCGCCGCCGGAATCGTCCGATGCCTGAGCCCGGGCGCGACCCCCGTCGCCCCCGCTCGGCCGAGCTTTACAAGAATCCGCACGATCGAGCCGATCGTACAAGTACTTGGGCAGTTGTAGAGCCGAAGAGTCGGAACGCAAACACCCGGAACAGACCGTCGGAAGTGGACGTCCAACTCCGAACCTGTTCGTCGCAAGGTGGGTTTCTGACCGTCACCCGCCCGTTTGATGCGTCTGTTCCCCTCTGTACCTTTGTGGGATTCACCCGGCGATCGGCCACTGCCGAGAGCTGACCGCAGGAGATTGTCATGCCGCACCGCATTCCGGATGTCCTTCCCGCACGCTCCACCAGCGTCGTTCCCGCCACCCGAACGACGGCGATCCTGAGCCGAGCGGGGCTGGTGCTCTGCGCCCTTCTGGCGGGCGCCGCCATGACGATCGGCCCCGTTTCGACCGCTTCCGCACAGGTGGATCCGACCAAGCTCCCGCGTGATGCCGGACGCCGGCACAGCCCGTTCCCGAAGCTCGACGACAAGGCACCGCTTCAGGATCGCATGCTGCGACGCAGCGATGCCCGCGCGATAACCCTCACCGTGGAAGTCGCGGTGAACCCCAGCCGCGTGTACGACTCGGCGGGCAACGTCGCGCCGTCGAACTTCCGGTACACCTCGGGCATGTTCATCTTCCCGATGCCGACCAGTTCCGGCTCGCATGATCTGGTCCGAAACGGCCTGAAAAGCGAGCTGAAGTTCAACGACAAGACCATCGAGGTGGAGCCCAAGGTGCAGGACAACCTCGCCGCCGGTACTCGCCTGCTGCGGTGGGAGATGGCCAATCTCGAGGGTCGCAACGCCACGCTCAAGTTGACGATCCCGATGCTCACACGCAGCACCAAGGCCGACGAGAGCCTCCTGAGAGAGGTGCCCTGGCCCAAGGGCGGCTTCAGCAACACGGGCCAGTCGGCGCTCCAGCCGCAGATGTTCGTCGAGTGGACGAACGACCCCAACGAAGTCCCTGAGACGCAGAAGGCCTTCGCCGCCGCCGCGGCTCGGTATCTCAACAACGCCGATCCGAAGACGCTCAAGCCCTACGTCGTCGCGAAGATGATCGCCGCGGGTGTGCTGCGCGAAATCCAGCCGTCTGGCAACGGCGTGCGCCAGAACCGTAACGGCTCGATCAACAGCATCGAACTCAACGGCGCGGGCTCGGTGTTCAAGAACAACCGCGGCACGGAACCCGATGTCGTTTCGTACTTCGTCGGCACCCTCCGCGCCGCGGGCATTCCCGCTCGCACCGTCATCGGGGTCGACGCGTCCGACTCTGTCTCCGGCGGCCTGAACCCCGCGTTCAGCGGCAGCAGCAAGGAACGCCTCTATACCTGGGCCGAGTTCTGCCTGGTCTGCCCCGACACGGGCCGCGATGTCTGGATTCCCGTTGACATCATCCGCCAGCGCAAGAGCGGCTCACGCCCGCCTGCGCTCGATCGCGAGTGGAAGTACTTCGGCTCGCACGAGGACCTTGAGTACCTCCTCCCGCTCGCCTTCCAGTTCGCGCCGCCGACTTCCGCTTCTCCCGCCGGGCAGAAGCCGCTCCCGCCCGCGGTCTGGACCTGGAGTTCCGCGCCCGCGACGGCCGAGGCCGACATGTCCATCCGCTTCGACGCGAGCAACACCCCGCGGCGGAGCAGCAACGACAAGAACAACAACCGCCAGCGACGCTGATCGCCCGCGCGGTCCCGCGGTCGGCGATGTCGGTCGCTCACGCGCCGGACCTCGCGCCGGCATCAGGTCGGCGCGACTTCCCATAGCAGCGGCGCATCGGTGTTGCCGAGCATGGCAAGATGCAGCGCCGTCAACGCGCTCGTCGCCGAACGCATTCGCACGTCGCTTCGGTCGCCGGTCACGCGAAGGTGCCGCGCGATCGCGGCGTTCGTGCCCGCGGCCCACTGCCGACCCGCCAGCCCGATGTACACCGTCCCGACGGGCTTCTCGGCAGTCCCGCCATCGGGGCCGGCGATCCCCGTGATCGACACGCACCAGTCGCTGCCGAAACGCGCGAGGCCGGCAAGGGCCATCTCGATCGCGCACGCGCGGCTGACGGCCCCGTGCTGCTCGAGCACACGCCCCGGCACGCCCAGCCCCGCCTTGAGCGCGTTGCTGTACGTCAACGCCCCGCCCACAAACGCCGCCGATGCGCCGGGCACATCCGTCAGCAGCGAGCCGAGCAGCCCGCCGGTGCAACTCTCGACCACGCTCAGCGTGCTCCCGCGCGCTCGAAGCGACGCGATCATCGCGTGGGCCAGCGCCTCCGGTCCGCAGCGCTCATCATCCTGCGAGACGATTCGGTCGCCCAGCGCCGCCCGCGCGATGCCCTCCGCATCGTCCATCATCCTCCGCGCGATCGCCGGGTCCGATGCACCGGCAAAGCGCATCCGGATCGTGATGACCCCGCCGGACGCGGTCATTCCCGTCACGACCCGCGATGCCGCCTCGCGTTCATCCGCCGGGCGCCGCGTGAGTTCCGCCAGGCGCGATGAGCACTCGGCCTCGGGCACGCCGACGACGTGCAGCCGCCGCGTGAGCACGACGTTCCGACCTCGCCGCTGGGCGCGCAGCATCGGCTCGATCCGCTCGCGGAACATCGGCACCAGTTCCCCCGGCGGACCGGGCAGGCACACGATCAGCGCGCGGCCGTGCGCCGACCCCGGCGCATCGATCGCCGCGATCAGCCCCGGGGCCGTGCCGTAGTCATTGTGAACGCAACGCGCGGCCGTCGGCCTGAGCGTCTGGCGCGCCTGCCGCTCGGTCATCACGCGGCCGCGTCGCTGCAGCATCGCCTCCAGCGCCGCGCGCCAGCCCTCATCGACAACCAGCGGACACTCCAGCACCCGCGCCAGCGCTGCCCGCGTCAGGTCGCCATCGGTCGGCCCGAGCCCGCCGGACATGATCACCAGCGGCGCCCGCGCCGCCGCGCGAGCGATCGCCTCGGCCAGCGCACGCTCATCGTCCGGCACGGCCTCGTGCCCGACGGGCAGGATGTCCAGATCCATCAGCCGCTGGGCGAGAAACCGCGTGTTCGTGTCGGCGATCTGCCCCGTGACCACCTCATCACCCGTCGACAGCAACGCCGCGGCGGGCAGGTCCGGGCCCGGGCCGCTCTCCGACATCCCCGCGGCGAAGGCCGAAAGCGAGACCACCGCCGAGGGCAACGGAGCGAGCGATGGTGGGTGGGATGGGGGGGGTGGGGGGGTGCCCGGACCGGCGGCGGTCCCCGCCAAGGGGACGGGGGCGGCCGGCGTACTGCCAAGGTTCGGGTTCGCCGCGGCGACCGGCCCGCGGGGGGCTCCATCGACGGCGTTCGGGTCGGCCACGGCGGGCTCCGGCACAGAGGGTCGGCCGGAAATCGAGCGAACATACGCGATCGCGCTCGAGACCGCCGCGATCCGCAGTATATCGCCCATGCGATGCCTCGGCCCCGCGCTCGCCGCGGTCGATTCGGCACCCCGGAAGAGCCCGGGGGCCACCGGGCAGCGGCGGCGACATCCCGAACTGTCGGGCAATCCGACGGATCAGCCATCGATTCGCCCCGCCGCGGCGGAATTGCGCGACGCTGAAGGGTACACTCCCCCCGTACTTTCAACGTTTCCTGAAACTCACCCGGCCTCGCCCGTTCGGCCCCCCGCCCATCCCCGGACCCCCGCCATGCCGACCCTCGCCCTGCCGCCCCGGACCCCTGACGCCGATCGCCGCATCGGCGTCGATCCCCGCCTCGAAGCGGTCCGCACCAAGGTCCTGGCCGGGCAGCGGCTGAGCATGGATGACGGGCGGCTGTTGTTCTCCACGCCGGACATCTACACCGTCTGCGAGCTGGCCGACCTGGTCCGCCGCCGGCTGCACGGCGATGCGGCGTTCTACAACATCAACCGCCACCTGAACTACTCCAACGTCTGCGCCCTCTCGTGCAAGTTCTGCGAGTTCTTCCGCAAGGCCGGCGACGCCGATGCGTACACGCGCGACATGGCGTACGTGCGCGAGCAGGCGGAGAAGGCGGTCGAGGCGGGGGCGACGGAGATCCACTCCGTCGGCGGCCTGCACCCGACGCTGCCGTTCTCGTACTACATCGACCTGATCGGCACCATCCGCGACACGGCCAAGCGCCTGGGCAGCGACCTGCACGTCAAGGCGTTCACGGCCGTCGAGGTCGTGCACCTGGCCAAGATCGCCAAGGTCTACCGCATCGATGACCGCGCCAGCGGCATCCGCCACGTGCTGAGCAAGCTGCGCGATGCAGGCCTGGGCTCGCTGCCGGGCGGCGGGGCGGAGGTCTTCGATGACCGCATCCACGATGAGGCGTTCAAGGGCAAGATCCGCAGCGATGTGTGGCTGGATGTCCACCGCGTGGCCCACGAACTGGGCCTGAACTCCAACGCGACGATCCTCTACGGCCACATCGAGCAACAGAACGACCGGCTGGTGCACATGGAGATGCTCCGCCGCGCACAGGACCGCGCACTGGCCCGCCTTGGCTACCGCGGCACGACGCACACGCTCGACACCACCGGCGACCATCCCAGCGACCACCTCGGCTACTCGCACGACGAGGGCGCCGAGATCCCCGCCATCACACTCACCCGCCCCGGCACCGATGGACACGGCACCGATGGACACGGCACCCCCCTGCCCGAGTCCTTCGCCCTCGATGCCGACGGCCGCGCCAAGAGCGGCTACTTCCAGACGATCATTCCATTGCCCTTCTTCCCCGATGGCAGCGAACTCGAACACCTCCCCGGCCCGGCGGGCCTGGAGAACCTGCGCACCCTCGCGGTGGCGCGGCTGATGCTCGACAACTTCCCGCACGTCAAAGCCTTCTGGATCATGCAGACCCTGCCGATGGCGCAGCTCATGCTCCAGAACGGCGCCGACGACATCGACGGCACGGTGGTCTGGTACGACATCACCAAAGTCGGCGGCACGAGCACGCACCAGGAAGTGAGCGTCTGGACGCTCCAGAAAGCGATCCGCGAGGCGGGCTTCACCCCGGTCGAACGCGACACCCTCTACCGCCGCGTGACACGCGACGGCGCCAAGTGGAAGCCGACCACCGAGGCCGCAAGCCGCTGAGCGCAGAGGGAGAAGGCGGGGCGGCCATCGGCCATGGGCCCTCGGCCAACGGCCCCCGGCCATGGGCCATCGGGTAGGTCGGCACTCCGTGCCGACTCCTCAAGCACCTCCCCCGTTTCCAACGGGGGAGGTGGCGAGTCTTCGAGCCGGAGGGGGCGGCGGGGGAGTGGCACAGTGGCACAGTGGCACAGTGGCACAGTGGCACAGTGGCGCAGTGGCGCAGTGGCAGAGTGACTGAATCCAAAAGATCCTCCCCCGCTCGGCGGGGGAGGTGCCGCGTCCGCGAGCCGGAGGGGGCGTCGGACCCCCGCCGCCCCGAGGCCACCACCCCCCGCCGCTCCCCCCTGTTTCCACAAACACACCCCTCCCGCGTTCGCATTCCGTCTTGCTCGCCACCCCTTCACCCGCCGATATGGACGCAGAATCGCCGATTTTTGGCGTCCCGGCGGCGGGGAATGCGTCTCAGGCGGCGAAGAAAAGAGAAAAAGCTTACGCGGGAAGAGCTCAGGCTCACGCCTGAAGGCCTCAGGCTCACGCCTGGACTCCTCAAGCTCACGCCTGAAGAGCTCAGGCTCACGCCTGAAGGGCTCAGGCTCACGCTTGGGGAGCTCAGGCTCACGCCTGAAGACCTCCGGAGCGCCCGGGAAGAGCATTCCCCCGCCCGGGAAGGCCACCCGACCGGCAACGGGAAGCGGTGCCCCGACCCGCGGAGGTGGGGGGCGCGCCCGGCCCGCGGGCGTGCTCGGGGCCGAGGTGTGGGTGAAACTGGTGATTGCGGACAGCCCCGCGCCGACCGACCACGCCGCGCTCACGTTCCTGACCATGACCACCAAGCCGAGTTTCCGCCCCCCCGCGAAAAGCCGAGTTCAAGGCGGGCGAGGGCGGCACCATGTTCATGGGTGCGGGGGCCGCCGTCTCCATGGCCCGCTGGGTCAACACGTTGGGGGGACGCGGCGAAAAGGGGCCGTGGTCGGAGGTCACGACGGCGACGGTGGCGGCGTAGGCGAACCGGGTTGCGCTCCGTGCCGTACGAAGACGCGCCGCTTGGCTGCCAATCCTATACTGACCCGCCGTGACTGATGACACGATACAACCACCGCCGGTACCCGACCCGCCCGTCAATGGGGCGGCTGTGCGTCGCTCCGAGCCGTCGGTTGTGCCGGTGGAACAGTGGCTGGCCGAGCACGGTGACATCCTGTGGCGCTTCGTGCTGGGCCGCACCCGCTCGCGCGAGGTCGCCGAGGAGGTCGTGCAGGAGACCATCCTCGCGGCGATGCAGGGGTACGCGAACTTCGCGGGCAGATCATCGGAGCGGACATGGCTGCTGGGGATCGCAGCCCACAAGATTGCGGACCATTTACGGGCAGAACGCCGCCGTGCCGCAGGTTCCGGTGCCGGGAATACCCCGCCGCGCGATGCCGACAAAGCCGAGTTCCACGCGATGTTCACCGCGAAGGGCATGTGGGCCAGACCGCCCCGCGAGTGGGGGTTGGACGCGGGCAGCACGACCGAGAAAGCCGAGATGCTGGCCGCGCTGCGCCACTGCATCGACGCGTTGCCGCCCGCGCAGGCCGAGGCGGTGTGGCTCCGCGATCTGTTGAACATCCCGGCAGGCGAAGTGTGCAAGGCGTTGGGCATTTCTCCGACCAATCTGTGGTCGCGGATGCACCGGGCGCGAGCGGCACTGCGGGCGTGCGTGGAGAAGTCAATCGGCATGAGGAAGGAGGACACGCGATGATCGGCTTCGTGCGCGATGTCTTCCGGGTGCTCGGGATGCCCTGCCGCGAGCACACCGCGCTCTTCAGCAAGCAGCTCGACGAGCCGCTGCCGCCCGGCATCGCGGCGGGTCTGCGCATCCACATCCTGTACTGCGGCGGGTGCAAGAAGTTCCGCGCCCAGATCCGACGGCTGCGCGATCTTGCGGGGGCCATCGGGCAGGAACTCGACTCGGGCGAGTCGATGCCCAAGACCGTTCGCGACGGCGTGCTGCGGCGGGCGGCAGACCAATCCAAGAAAATTTAGTTTCGCGTGCAAGGCGAGGGCGGTGGCAGCGACTCATTGGCGAGAGAGCCAAGGTGTTGGATGCGCACCGTTGCTGGGGCGTCCGGCGCTTCTGGGTCGGGCTTTCTCTTCGTGGGCGATCGTTGTTGTGTTCGTCCGCGCGGGTGTTCGCGCGTCGCTGTCTCTCTCACTTCGTTCCGGAGGTTCCATGAAGATCATGAAGTTTGCCATCGTTTCTCTTGTCGCCATCGCCGGCTCGGCGGGGCTTGCCAGCGCCCAATCCGTTGAACTGCGCGTGACGGTGCAGAATCTTGCGCCGAGCAACAGCGTGGCCTTCGCTGGTCTGCGGATGGGCTTCCACAATGGCACGTTCGACTCCTTCAACGCGGGTCAGTCGGCGTTCCTTCTTGGGCAGCCGTCGATCGCCACCGCGCCGATCGTGAGCATCGCCGAGGGCGGAACCGCAACGACCTGGTTCCCCGCGTTCGCCGCCGCGGAGCCCAACGCGACGTTCGGTTCGATCCTGCGCAACGGACCGGGCGCGCTGCGTCCGGGCGAGACGTCGTCGGGCGTCTTCACCGTCAATCCGTCGGTCAACCGGTTCTTCACCTTCGGCGCGATGGTGGTTCCGAGCAACGACCACTTCATTGGCAACGATGATCCGATGGAGTATCAGTTGTTCGACGCGCAGGGCAACCTGGCGATCTCGTCGATCTCGCAGTTCGGACGCGAGATCTGGGACGCGGGGAGCGAGGCGACCAACCCCGCCAACGCCGCGTTCCTGGTCGGCGGCGTCAACGCCAACCGCGTCGACGAGAACGGCGTCGTCCGCTTCGACTTCATGGGCCTGAACGCGTACAACGGCCTGACCACCGCCGCCGGATACACCTTCGACCGCCAGTTCGGGGCCAACGACGAGATCTACCGCATCTCGTTCGAGATCATCCCCGCGCCGGGCGCGGCGGCGATGCTCGGATTGGGCGGCCTGATGGGCTTGCGTCGTCGGCGGTGACCACCACACGCACTTCTGGGCGTGTTCGACTCCCCAAGTCTGTTCGAGACTGACCTCGCACGGCCCTGGCATCTGCCGGGGCCGTGCTCGTTTGAGACCCCCAATGCCGACCGCGGGGAGATGAGGGTCATCGTACGTGACACCTCGCCAGCCCCCGCGCCGTCGTCGCGCCCGCTCGCGCTGGTGGAGAGCGGGCAGCGGCTCACGCACCAACTGCGGCTGGTGGACGAGTCCACGCCGACCCGCGGGGGGCGCGCCCGGCCCGCGGGCGTGCTCGGGGCCGAGGTGTGGGTGCGGCTCGATGAGCCAAGTCGCCAAATGGCAAATGGCCAAATGGCCAAATCAGGAGGGGACGCGGCGACCAGCGGCGACCCGCCTCGCTTGCCCGGCGACCCCAACACGTTCACGTTCCTGACCATGACCACCAAACCGAGTTTCCGCCCCCCCGCGAGAAGCCGAGTTCAAGGCGGGCGAGGGCGGCACCATGTTCATGGGTGCGGGGGCCGCCGTCTCCATGGCCCGCTGGGTCAACACGTTGGGGGGACGCGGCGAAAAGGGGCCGTGGTCGGAAGTCACGACGGCGACGGTGGCGGCGTGAAACCTCTTCGCGAAGGCCATCGGTAGTCGGTCAACCGGCTCGGGATCGAATACACTGCTTTCGTCCGCCCCGGAGGCCCACATGACCGTCAAAGACCTGCTTCGCATCGTCATCGTCGCAATCGTGGTCGCCGTTGTTGTCGTTTTCGTGGTCAAGCTCGTGGATCTTGGCATTCAGACAAACACGGGGATGGTGGCCGCCATCGCTGCGGGGGTCACGGCCGGACCGATGGCCCTCGTGGCGCTGCGGAAGAAGAAAGTGAAGTAGTCCGCACGAGTCGCCGCGCTCACCTTCCTGACCATGACCACCCGCCCAAGTTTCCGCGCCGAGTTCAAGGCGGGCGAAGGCGGCAAAATGGGGGGGCCGCCGTCTACATGGCCCGCTGGGTCAACACATCGGGGGGGCGCGGCGAAAAGGGGCCGTGGTCGGAAGTCACGACGGCGACGGTGGCGGCGTGATCCTGCTCGTTCGCTGATGCCGTGGGCTGCCGCCCCCCGGCACGCCCCGCCGGACTGTCGGTGCGTGCCGCCTTCGGCCCCAGCGGGGCCGCGGGATGTAGCCACGGGTGGAGCGGAGTCCGCCGACAGGCGGGCGGAGCGCAACCCGTGGAGAGCGTGTCCCTTTCTCGATCCTGCCCCGGAGGGGCAGAGGGTTCATCTTCGTGCGTGTCGCCCCGTGTGTCCTGTCAAGCTCCTCCGCCCCTGCCGGGGCGGGTTCAGAACGCGCCGACGTTCCACGGGTTGCGCGACGCTCGGCCCCTGGCCGCTGCGCGGTGGGGCCGCGTCGCTCCACCCGTGGCTACACCCCTCTGCCCCTTCGGGGCGAAGAGTGCGGGGGCGTCGCTCCACCCGTGGCGTGGAGGGGCAGCCCTGCGCCCCGACGGGGCGAAGACGCACGCGGGGGATCAATCCAACACGTACGTCTCGTCGAACTCGACGCCGTGAGCGCGGAGTATCCGCAGCAACTCCGACTTGAAGTCTTCCTTCTTGTGATGTTCCGCCTGCCCCGCGATGTACCTCTTGACGGCCTCTTGCTGCGACTTGCTGACCGAGAAGACCGAGTAGCCCTCTTGCCACGCGAACGCGGCGAGTTTGGGAAAGGTGTCGTGAATCCACTTCGACGACCGGGCCTTGACCGTGCGCATGAGATCCGACACCGAGCCGTCGGGCCGCCACCGCAAGTACATCTGAACGTGGTCTTCGACGCCGCCGATGTCGTAGAGCACGCCTTTCTCGGCCCGCACGACGCCGCCGATGTAGGGATAGAGGCGTTCGGCGACTTCGGGGGTCATCCACGGAGCACGGCCCTTGGTGGAGAAGACGACGTGAAGCAGAAGTTGGGAGTAGGTGCCGGGCATGTCGGGCCTTTCTGAAGAACGTGCGGCTCCGTTGCCCCTCCGGGGCAAGAAGAGGATAAGAGAGACTCGGATCCACGGGTTCCGCGATGCTCAAAGCAGCATCGCTCCACCCGTGGCTACATCCCGTCGCCCCGATGGGGCGAAAGGCACACGCTTCGTCTGAGCCGGGAGAGGTGCGGAGAGGGCGGCACGCCCTCTCTGCATCAGCGCGACGGATCGACAAGCGGGTTGGAATCGGGGGCGGTTGGCGCGGGTGTCGGGGGGGTCGAACTTCCTCCGCCCCTGCCGGGGCGGGTCGGGCCGGATTCACGCTGTCCACGGGTTGCGCTGCGCTCCACCCGTGGCTACAGCCCGGCGCCCCTCCGGGGCGAAGAGCGTGCACGGTTCGCGCGTCATGCGGCAGCCGATTGACGAGACCCGATCGCCGGTCGGCTTTGCCGGGATCACGGCCGCGCGGGCCGTTCTGCGTTGCGATGAACGGTGAGCTTTGGCCTGCTCTTCTCGTCTCCGCCCCCCTTCCATTGCCCCCCTTCCTTTCCCCTCTTCCCTTTCCCCTCTTCCCGCTCCGCCTTTCTTCGCGTCCTCGCGCCTTCGTGCAAGTCCCCTCCTTCCTCTTGCGTCCGTGTCTCGGGGGCTCCGTGGTGATACTCGTTCCTTGTGGGCCGTTTATGCGGGCGCGGCAGCAACAAAGTCGGCGAGTTCAAATGAAGTTCTCGCGTGTGCTGATCGATGACGAAGGCTCCCGGGCGCTGGTGCGGATGGTCCGCGCCGGGTTCGGTGCACGCAACCGTGGAGCAGACCATGTCCATCGTCCCTGACAAGATCGAAGCCCTTCTGACGTTCGTCAACGACCGTTCGGCCCAGTGGGAGGATCAGAGCACTCTCCTTCAGATCACCCCCACCGAGATGACCCATTGGCAGAACGCCATCACCGCCGCGTCCGCCAGCTTCGATGCGGCCAGCAAGGCGCGGGCGAACGCCAAGGCCGCGACGCTGACGCAGACGGCCAACATCACCGCCCTGCGCCGCAGCACCGCCCGGCTGATCGCCGCGATCCGGCTGACCGCCGAGCGCAGCAGCAACCCCGACAGCATCTACGCCGCCGCGCTGCTGCCGCCGCCGGAGAGCCCCTCGGCACGCCCCGCGCCCGAAGCGCCCACCGACCTGAAGGCGACGCTCGACTTCGCCACCGGGCAGGTGACGTTGCGTTGGAAGGCTCGCAACAACGAAGGCAGCGTGTACCTGGTCAGCCGCGCGAGCATCGCCGCCAACGGCGCGGTCGGCCCGACCGTCGCGATCGGCTCCAGCGGCAAGAAGTCGTTCGTTGATGAGTCCGTCCCCGCGGGCGTCGCCGGGGTGCAGTACACCCTGCGGGCCCAGCGCGGCGGGCTCTTCAGCCCCGTGGTCACCCTCACGGTGCGCTTCGGCGCCGGCGCGGGCGGGATCACCGTCGTGACCAGCACGGAGCAGGGCGAGCAGAACGCCACGCAGCAGAACGGCGGCCGCGTGAAGTTCGCGGCGTGATCGGGCCGAGCGCTGTGACGCAGTGGCAGGGTGCCACCGTGGCGCAGTGAAAGGCAACGTGATGCCGGGGCCGTGCATCCGCACGGCCCCGGTTTCGTTTCGGCCGTTGGCCGCTGGCCGCTGACGCGAGCGGCTCCGCGCCGCGGCGATGTGCTACCGTCGCCCATGCCCAGCGGTCACGGCACAAAGGCGAGCGGTCTTGGCGGCGGGGTGTCGCTGGCGGTCTTTACGTTGCTGTCCTGGTCCAGCGTGCCGCTGTTTCTGCACTGGTTCGCCGGGCCGCAGTTCGGGCTTGAGGCCTTCAGCCAGAATGGTTGGCGATACGGCATCTCGGCGGTCTTCTGGCTGCCGTTCCTGGCCTGGGCGTTTTTCGGCCCGGGACGTGGTGGGGGGGCGGGGGGCGCGAGCGACACCGCCGGGCTGCTCCGCGCGGCGATCATTCCCGCGGCCTTCAACATCGCCGGGCAGACCGCCTTCGCGTGGGGGCCGACGCTGCTGGACCCGGGGTTCTTCAGTTTCATCTTCCGCGTGCAGATCATCTTCGTCACGCTCGGGGCGTACCTGCTCTTTGCCTCCGAGCGCGACACGCTGCGCCGGCCGCGATACTGGCTCGGCACGGCGCTGGTCATCGGCGGGTCGATCGTGATGATCGCGTTGAAGCAGCCGGTGGTGGGGGGTGTAGAGGTGGGCGCGGGGGGTGCGGAGGCGGGGGGTGCGGGTGGTGCGGAGGTGGTCGCCGCGGCCGCGTCGCACGCGCCATCGCTGCTGGGTGTGCTGGTCGCGCTGGCGGGGGCGGTGCTCTTTGCGGGGTACGGCCTGTCGGTCCGCGCCTGCGTTGGGCAGTACCGCCCCATCCTGGCCTTCGGCGTGATCTGCCAGTACACGGCCGTGGGCGTGATCGTGCTGATGTTCATCTTCGGCTGGACGTGGCACGTGCCCGCGACGCAGTTCTCGCTCTTTCAGATGTCCATGCTCGTGCTCAGCGCGTTCATCGGCATCGCCCTCTCGCACGTGTCGTACTACGCATCGCTGACGAGCCTGGGCGTCGCGGTGACGGTCGGCATCATCCAGTTGCAGCCGATCGTGACGGCGGTCGCGTCGGTGCTGCTGCTGGGCGAGCGGCTGAGCCCCGGCCAGTGGGCCGCGGGCGTGGTGGGGATCATCGGGGCGATCCTGATGATCTCCGCCAGCAGGGCGCCGATGTCCGCCGCGGCGGTGGAGGAGTGATGCTTGCCCGGGCCGGGGGGCTGAGTGTCGCCGGGGCTGAGCGTCGCCGGGGCGGAGCGTCGCCGGGCGCTGAGCGTCGCCGGGGCGGGGCATGGCCGGGCACGGGGCGGGCTATCCTCGCACATGGCCGAAGAACGCAAGCGCAACGAGCCCTCGCCCGCGGCGAAACTCGAGACCATCGAGCCCGTGGGCAAGCGCGTGCTCATCCGCAAGGATGATGACAAGAAGCAGACCAAGCGCGGTGTGCTCCTGCCGGACAAGATCGAGATCCCGACGATCACCGGGCGCGTGGTGGCGATCAGCACGCAGGTCGAGCGCGATCCGGACTACACGATCGCGCGGTACGACCGCGTGCTGTTCAACCCCAAGCACGCGGTGCCGGTGGACTTTGAGGGCGACAACCGGCTCTTTGTCATCCCCGTCGAGGATGTCGTGGCGATCTTCCGGCGTGATGGTGATGGCGGCGGTGGCGGTGGCGGGGGCGGCGGGGGTGGGGGGGGCGGGGGGCACTGAGCGCATGGGCCGGACCGTGATGCTGCTGGTCAACCGGACCAAGCCCGATGCGCGGGCGGCGGTGGCGTGCGTGCGCTCGGCGATCGAGCGCTCGGGCGGACGCGTGGTCGCGGAGATCGATGCGCTGCCGGAAACGGGCATGGGCCCGCCGCGGATGCTCGTCGATGCGCAGGGCGCGGAGATGCTGGTGGTCCTCGGCGGCGATGGCACGCTGCTGAGCCAGTGCCGGCGGAGCGTGCACCTGGGGCTGCCGATCATGGGCGTGAACCTCGGCAAGCTCGGGTTCATGGCCGAGTTCGATGAGGCCGCGGTGCAGAGCCAGGCCGGCAGGCTCTTCGGCGATGGGCCGCTGCCGATCAAGGAGCGCTCGATGCTCGAGGTCGGCTGCCAGCGCGCCGGCCCCGGCGGGGATGCGCACGCGGGCGCGGGCGGAGCGTGGTCCGGCGGGGTGCTCGGCGCGGCGGGCGCGGCCGGGCCTTCGGCCGATTCGGGCGTGCATCACCTTGGCCTTGCGCTCAACGATGCGGCGATCGTCGCCGGCTCGCCGTTCCGCATGATCGAACTCGGCGTGCGCATCGATGGGTCCGAGGGGCCGGTGGTCGTCGGCGATGGCCTGATCGTGGCGACGCCCGTGGGCAGCACGGCGTACAACGCCAGCGCCGGCGGGCCGATCCTCGCCCCCGACACGCACGCGCTGGTCGTCACGCCGATGGCCGCGCAGAGCCTGAGCTTCCGCCCCGTCGTCGTCAGCGGCGAGAGCCTGATCGAGGTCCGCGTGCTCCGCGCCAACGAGGGCAGCGAGGGGCTCGGCGATGGCACACTCGCCGGCGGCCCCAACGCCACCGGTGCCGCGGCGAACGCGGCCAGCATGGGAGGAACGACCCTCATGCTCGACGGACGCGAGACCTGCCGGCTTCATCGCGGCGATCGCCTGCTGCTCCGCCAGCACGACCGGCGCGTGCGCTTTGTGACCAATCCGCAGACCGACTACTGGTCCACGCTCATCCGCAAGATGCACTGGGGCGCGCGGCCGCGGTTCCGGGAGGAGTGATCGTGGCGCACCGGACATGTCCGGGTCCGCCGGGCGCATTGACCGGAGCCGAGTCCGTCAGTTCACCGCCGAGCACACGCGCTTGGCCGCATCGGCGAGGTCGGTCGCGGCCTGCATGCCCGGGATCTCGCCCGCCGCGGCGTTGAGCAGCTTGCGACCCTCGGCGACGTTCGTGCCCTCGAGCCGGACGACCAGCGGCACCGGGAAGGTGTTGCCGGTGCGCTGCTTGTAGTTGCGCGCCGCGTTGATGATCCCGTGCGCGATCACGTCGCACCGCATGATCCCGCCGAAGATGTTGACCAGGATGCCCTTGCATCGCGGGTCGGACAGGATGATGCTGAACGCCTCGGTCACGGCCTGCTCGCTGGCCGAGCCGCCGACGTCGAGGAAGTTCGCCGGTTCGCCGCCGTGCAGCTTGATGATGTCCATCGTCGCCATCGCCAGGCCCGCGCCGTTGACCAGGCAGCCGATGTCGCCGTCGAGCGCGACGTACGAGAGGTGGTACGCCGCGGCCCGGCTCTCGGCCGGGTTGTCCTCGCTGGGGTCGTGAAGGACCTCGATGTCCTTGTGACGGAACATCGCGTTCTCGTCGAAGTTGAACTTCGCGTCGATCGCCAGCACCAGCCCGTCTGGCGCGTCCTTGGTCGGCGGGGTGATGATCAGCGGGTTGATCTCCGCCAGGTCGCAGTCCTTGGCGATGAACAGCCGAGCGAGGTTCATCATCGTGCTGACGGCCTGATTGACCTGCTTGCCCTTGAAACCCAGCGCAAACGCGACCTTGGCCGCCTGATAGCGCTGGAGCCCGAGCGTCGGGTGCAGCCACTCCTTGATGATCGCGTCGGGGTGGTCGTGCGCGACCTGCTCGATATCGACTCCGCCGAAGCGCGAGGCGATGAGCACGTTCCGGCGGGCCTTCCGGTCGAGCGTGACCGCGAGGTAGAACTCCTCCTTGGCCCCGTGCTCGCTGGCGCGGTCGGCGATGTCCACGCCCGCGGCGATGAGCAGCTTGTTGACCACCAGGCCCTCGGGCGGTGTCTGCGGCGAGACCATGCGGTTGCGGAGCATGAACATCGCCGCCTCGCTCGCCTCCGCGGCGGTGCGCACCAGCTTGACGAACCCGGCCTTGCCGCGTCCGCCGGCGTGAACCTGAGCCTTCACAACCGCCAGCGGCGAGGCCTGCCCCTTGGTCACTTCCGCGAAGGCGGCCGCGGCGTCGTCGGCGCGGTCGATCATGCGACCGGCGGGAACCGCGATGCCGAAGGATGCGAGGAGGTCTCGGGCCTGGTACTCGTGGATCTTCATAGACCGGAGCGTAGAACACAAGTCGCGGCAAGTGGTTAAGCCCGCCGATTTTCCCGCCCGCCCGGCGCGGGCGAAAACCCGCCGCTGTGGGGGCTTGAGCGCACGCCGCGTGTCGCTACGATGGCCCTCGATGAGCACCCAATCCTCTCCCGCGGCGGTCCCCGGTCGGCTCGCACTCGCTGACGGCAGTGTCTTCCATGGCGTGGCCTTCGGGGCCACCGGTCGACGCCTGTGCACCGCCGCGGAGGTCGTGTTCAACACGGCCATGACCGGCTATCAGGAAGCGCTCACCGATCCGTCGTACACCGGGCAGATCCTCGTGATGACCAGCCCGATGATCGGCAATTACGGGATCAACGGCCAAGATGTTGAGAGCGTCAAGGTTCAGGTCGCCGGGATGGTTGTGCGCGAGCTCTCGCGGGTGCACTCGAACTTCCGCGCGGAGATGTCGCTGCACGAGTACCTCAGCCGGGCGGGCGTGCTCGGGCTGAGCGAGGTCGACACCCGCGCGCTGACCCGACGGCTCCGCACCGGCGGGGCGATGAGCGGCGTGATCACCGATGATGCGTCGATCAGCGATGCCGAACTGGTCGCCCGCGCCAAAGCCGCCCCGAGCATGGCCGGGCAGAATCTGGTTCCCGCCGTCGGCTGCACGAGCGGCCAAAAGTGGACCGAGACCCTCGGCCAGTGGTCGCTGCGCGAGCAGCTGCCCGGCGTGGGAGTCGATGGCGTGATCCGCGGCGTGAAGGCCGCCGCGAGCGGCTCGGCAGAGCGGCCGCTGCGTGTGCTGGCGCTGGATTGCGGCGCCAAGGCCAACATCCTGCGCAACCTGACCGATCGCGGCTGCGAGGTCGAACTGGTGCCGCACACCATCAGCGCGGCGGAGATCATCGAGCGATTCGACTCCGGCCGTGCGGATGGTCTGTTCATCTCCAACGGCCCCGGCGACCCCGCCGCGGTCGAGGCGACGATCGCGACGCTTCGCCAGATCCTGGCCAGGCGCGACGGCAAGGTCATCCCGACCTTCGGCATCTGCCTTGGTCACCAGTTGCTCGGCCTGGCGCTCGGTGCCCGCACGTTCAAGCTGCCGTTCGGCCACCGCGGCGCGAACCAGCCGGTGAAGAACGTCCTTACGGGCCGGGTGGAGATCACCAGCCAGAACCACGGCTTCGCGGTCGATCCCGAGAGTCTCAAGGCGGTGGGTGGCGAGCCGACCCATATTCACCTCAACGACCAGACGCTCGCGGGCTTCCGGCTCAAGGACCGCCCCGTGTTCTGCGTGCAGTATCACCCCGAGGCCAGCCCCGGGCCGCACGATTCATCGCCGCTGTTCGATGCGTTCGTCCGGATGATGCGCGAGAAGAAGCCGGTGAACTTCGAGCCCGTTGCGATCGGCTGAACTGCGGGCTGTCAGGGCTGCGATGCGTCAAAAGGAAAGCCGGACGATCGTGTTGAGCGATCGTCCGGCGGAAGTTCATCGGAATGGGGGAAGGCCGTGCCGACCGGCAGGATCACTCCGGCTTGCCGCCGGCCATGTCGTAGATCCACGAGTCGCCGGCGCGCTTCCAGTCGAGGACTTCGCCCGGGGCGAAGAACAGCTTCAGTTCGCGCTCGGCGGCCTCGGGGCTGTCCGAGCCGTGGATGAGGTTGTAGCTGTTGGAGACGCCGAAGTCGCCGCGGATCGTGCCGGGGTTGGCCTTGGAGCCGAAGGTCGCGCCCATCATGTTGCGGGCGATGGTGATCGCGCCGTTGCCACGGAGGGCCAGAACGACGACGGGGCTGGAGGTCATGAAGCGGACCAGGCCCGCGTAGAAGGGCTTGGACTTGTGGGCTTCGTAGTGGGTCTCGGCGAGGCTCAGGGGGATCTGCATGAGCTTCATGCCGACGACCTGCAGGCCCTTGTCCTCGAAGCGGGAGAGGATCTTGCCGCAGAGACCGCGCTGAACGGCATCGGGCTTGAAGATGATGAGGGTGGTTTCCATGGGAATCTCGCTTTGCTGATGGGGTGATGGGGGTTTTTGCTGAGTGTCGGCGAGGTCGCCGAAGGGGCCAACGATAGGCGTGAACGTGCCCTTGGGGCCAGCGGAGAGGTTCGCGGCCTTGCTCGCGGCGAGAAATGCCGATACGAGAGGTGGACTTGCGGCCGATGGGGCGCAAACTTCTAGAACACCCGTCGAGGCGGGCGTCCGAGGGCCGAAGGTCCGTTTGGTATGTCGTCGGTGGAAGTCGATCGGGTGGCGGGGGTGCAGGAGTGGTCAGTGAGCACAACGATGCGTCGGACGTTCGGAGCGCGTGGTCGGTTGGTCCTCGGCGTGGCGGCGGGCATGGCCCTTTGCCTGCTGTCTGTGCCGGCGGCGCTGGCCCAGCCGGTGGTGGTCGAGACTGTCAATCGGTCGCTCGGCGGCGGCAACACGGCGCGCGGGTTCTTTGCGACGGTGAACCTGAGCGACCCAGCGGTGGAGATCGTGACGACGGGAACAGCGCCCGCCGGCAGCGGCGACTCGGTGCTCACAACGGTGCCGACGTGGCGGACGAGCGTCGGAGCGCGGCTGGCGATCAATGCGAACTACTTCAGCACCCTGACCGGGGGACGCTCGGACATCATCGGGCTTGCGATCAGCGACGGCGTGCTGGTGTCTCCCGCGCGGCAGTTCGGCGTGAACCCGGACCCGGCGATCGCGTTCATGAATGACCGCACGGCACGCGTCGACTACATCGCCGCGGGCGCGTACAGCGGGATCGTCGACGCGGTGGCGGGTGTCGGACCGTCGAACACGGACAGCGTGCCGGGCACGTTCCTGATCGAGAACGGCGTGGGCACGGGGTCCACGGCGCGGGTCGACCCGAGCAATCGCAACCCACGCACGGCCGTCGGCGTGTCGCAGGACGGAACGAAGCTGTACATCGCGGTCATCGATGGCCGCAACGCCGGCGGCAGCGCGGGCATGACGCTGCCCGAACTGGCGACGTTCATGCTCGAGAAGAACGTCTGGCGTGCGGTGAATCTCGACGGCGGGGGATCGTCGTCGTTCGTGTGGCAGAACGACTCGGGCACGGTGGTGCAGAACGTGCCCAGCGACGGCAGTTTCCGGGCCGTGGCGAATCACCTTGGTGTGCGGATCAACACAGCGCCGAACGGTGCCGACGGCATCACCCGTCCGATCCGCGGCGCGTGGATGCGGCCGCCGACGCCGGTCGCGGGCGCGACCACACCGCCGGCGTACTTCGAGTCGGCGCTGCAGACCATGGCCAGTATCGGCCTGACGGACCTGTTCCTCGAGACGCTGTACCACGGGCGCGACACGGGCGCGACCGGGCAGACGGCGTTCCCGCAGCGATTCTCGTTCGACTATCTGCGAGCCGCGACCCAGATGGCCAATCGCTACGGCGTGCGCATTCACGCGTGGTGCGAGACGGGGTACCTGGACTTTGGCGCGCAGCCGTCGGCGCTGCTGGCCGCGAATCCGGACTGGGTTGTCAAGCATGTCTCGGTTGCGCGCAACGAGGCGACCAACCCCGACCCGTGCACGAGCACAGCGCTGAACACGCTCACGGGCGACCTGGCCAATCAGCGATTCGTGAATCTCGGCAACCCCGGTGTGCGCGCGGTGCTCAACTCGTACTTCGCGAGCCTGACGGATCGGTACTACGAACTCGAGGGCATTCAGGCGGACTACCACTTTTTCCCCATCGGCAACCCGCCGGCAAACCTCGACAACGTCACGCCGTGGAGTTACGACAACTGGGCGCGCGCGAACTTCCGCACCGCCGCGGGCGTGCTGCGTGATCCGCTGCTGGATGTGACGACGTGCTCGGGAGGTACGGCCAACAGCAACTGGCTGACCTGGAACCGCAACAACGTGACCGAGGCGCTGCGGCAGCTGCGTGTGTCGGTCGACGGCGTGTCCAGCAGCCCGCTGTTCAGCGCGGTGAGTTTCGGCCCGTGGGACAGCGGGATTCATCGGAGCAAGGCGATCGACCTGCCCGCCTGGGGCAACGTGAGCCTGAGCGACGCGTACTTCATCATGGCCTACAACTCGTCGACAACGGGGATCAACAACGATCTGCTCGCGGCGCAGACGGCGCTGCCCAACCGGCGGGTTGTCGCGGGTCTGGCGAATCTCGCCGGGAGCAGGCCCAGCGTCGGCCCGCAGATGACCACGGCGCAGGGACGCGGGCTGCACGACTTTGCGTGGTTCCGCGTTGATGAGTTTATCGACGGGGTGAACGCGAACGCGGGCGTTTATCGCACGGAACTGAGCAACTGGATCAGCACGCAGGCGGTGGCGATCCGCAGCGACGTGTCTGCCGACGGCGTGAGCAACGGGCGCGACGGGCGCGTCGATGGCGAGGATTGGCGATGGTTCTACAGCGTCTACACGGGCACGAGCATCGCCCGCACCGCGACCAATGACCGATGCGACATCAACCGCGACGCCGTGATCGACGCCGCGGATGAGGTGCTGTTCCGGCGCGACTTCTCGCGGCATTCCTTCGGCGATGATGGCGTCGTGGACTCGCGAGACATGCGGTCGCTCACGTCGGCGTACTCGACCGCCGCGACGGGCCTCGCCGGTGTCATGAATCGTTGGGACCTCAACGGCGATGGCCGCGTGAACCTGCTTGACCAGCGGATTCTCGAGGCGTTCCTGACGTCGTCGGTCTCGTTCGCGACGGACGTTGACGGCGACGGCGTCACCAGCATCGATGATCTGTACGCATTCGCGCTGTCGCCGACGGATGTCTGCGGCGATGCCGTACCGACCGATGCCGATGCCGTCAACATGAACGTGATCGTGCGCGGCGGTGAGCAGGCGGGCATGCGCGGCGTGCAGCGCTGAGCGGTGGTCGGCTGAAGTCTGCAACCGTTTGCGCGACGCTTGCGAATGATGTGAACCGGAATCACCGATCACCGACCGTGGGGTCGATCGGGCGAAGAGGAGTTCGCATCATGAGGACGAATCGGCGGAACGTGGCGATCGGAGTCTTGACGGTCGCGATCGCGGTGGTGGTCGGTGCTGCGGTCGCGCCGGCGTGGTCGCAGCCAAGGCGCGTGAGCAAACCCGATACGGAACTGACGGTACCGGCGGGCCAGTACTCGGCGATGGTGTTCTCGGCGTTCGGAACGTCCTCCGGTACGTCCATCGCGGCGTACATCACCACGGGCGATGGCGAGGCCGGAAAGCGGCGCGACCTGCCGGTGATTGTCCGCGGCGGAGAGTCGCTGGTGCTGCCATTTGCGGGCGGGTGGACGATCAGCGCCGGCGACCGCGTCCGGATCGTCGTTTCGCCTGATGCGCCCACGGACGCGCTGCGCATCTGGGGAATCGGCCCATCAGGCCCCGTGAGCTTTGTCGGAAGCACCGGCGGCCGGCCCTGATCTGTGCGCCCGTCGCGCTGCGGATCTCAGAAACTGTGCACGATGTTCAGGAAGTACAGCAGGTCGTTGCGGCGCTTGCCGCCGGTCGGCTCCGACTCGTAGCGATTCTCGACGCCAAGCTTGAGCAGCAGCGGGACCGCGGTGTTGAGTCGGACTTCGTACGCGCCGTTGAGTGCGATGCGATAGTCCGAAGGGAAGTTCAGGAGGCTGGGAAAAATGTCCGCTCGAGCGACGAGGCGCTGGTAGTCGGTGATCGTGTACTCATAGTCGCCGCCGACATTCAGTTCGGGATTGAAGCGGTTGTCGGCGCCCGCGAACTCGCGCGAGAAGCCGGCACCGGCACGAAGGAGCAGAAGGACCGTGTCGCTCCGGATGAGCTCATATCCGGGACCGGCGATGGCGCTGGCCCGGTAGTTCCAATCCTGAAAGCGGTCGTACTCGAACGTGCCCGTGAGAAAAACGCGCCACGGAGAGCCGGGTAGCTTCCAGTCGTTTCGGCCTTGAACCTCGGCACGATCCGTGGACTTTTCATCATTGGTCACGCCGAGGGTGTAGCTCGCATCGAGTTTGGTCAGGAACTCGCGTGTGTCGCGGCTGGTGTTGAAGGCGGTTCGCAGGTTGAAGTTCGAGGTGTTGCCGCTCGCGCCAGAAAGACCAAGTTCGATGCGCGAAACCCAGTCCGGTGCAACGGGGAGTTTCTCGTCAACCGCATCGGGTGATGCGGGTGTGACGGTCGCGGTCTCGGTCGCGGCGGTGGGCGGGGCTGGATGAACATCGGGGGCGGTCGTCGCGAGATCGGTGCCCGCGTTCGCGGCGCCGTCGCTCGCGGAAGTCGCGCGGTCCGAATCGATACGCACGGTCTCCCGGACGACGAGGGAATCGACATCGCGATGCCGCACGGTCAAGCGCCCGAGCACAGGATGATCGAGGACGACACCGTCATCATCGAGCGAGACCAGCGTGGCACTGAGCGTCTCACCGGTGCTCAAGCGGACGACGACAGGCTGCGCGCTCGCCGGTGGGAGCGGAAACTGCGTTGCCACAAGTGCCAGAACGAAGCCCGTGATGCAGGTGATGGGGGGACTCATGCGGGTGGGTGAGTGGGTTCGTGGCGGAATCGACGATGCTCGCACCGATCCAGACTTGATGAGGCGGGGCGGATGGGGGGGAAGGGTACCGGGCAACTTGGGTAAACTCGCACCAGAATTCAGGATAGCTGAATCCCGACGCTGTTCTGTCCCTATTGTTTGGCGTGGGGAACTCCATGCACACAGAATCGTTTGTCGTGGAAATCGGGCCGCGGTCTTTTGGCGGGGCGCGAAGTCCGGGCGGCAGCGGCGCAGGTGGACCTGCCAGCAGCGGGCGGTCTTGGCGTGTGCCCGGGTCGGGGGTTGGCGGGCCGACGGGGCTCGGGTCCGGGCTCGTACGCGTGCTGACGGCGCTCGTGGGGCTGGCGGCGCTGATCTTGGTGGTCGGGCTGGTGATTGTCGCGGGCATGCTCGGAGCGGCGATTGTGGCGGGTGCGGCGGTCCTTGTGGCATGTCTGGCGGTGCCGGTGCTAGGGTACCTGTGGGTGATTCGGCGCTGGCCGAGGTTGCGGATTGTGCCTTTGCACCGTTGGCTGGAGCGTCGGCTGCGGGTGGGCGTGGCGAACGCGGCTGGCAACGCCGGCGCCGGCTGGGGCGGTGCCGCGGCGGAGTCGATGGAGGCTGGGCGCGAGGGTGTACGGGTCCGCGGGGCGGCCGAGCGGCGTTGAGTGCGCTGCGCTTGCCGTGGACTAGAGCAGGCCTTCGGATTCATCGCGGGCGAGCATGAGGTTGGCGTTCTGCACGGCCTGTCCCGATGCGCCTTTGGTCAGATTGTCGATCGCGCTGACGACGACGATCCGGCCGTCAACTACGCGGGCGTTGACGTGGCACATGTTGGTGCGCTGAACATCGTGGAGCGTCGGCGCGGCATCGCGAACACGAACGAACGGTTCATTCGCGTACGCGTTGTGGAGCGCGGTCATGACCGCCTCGGTGGTCACATCGCCGGAGGCGGGGATCGCGTAGATGGTGGCGAGGATGCCGCGTTCGATCGGCAAGAGGTGGGGGACGAAGAGCGGCAGGCAGGGGCGGCCGCGAAGGCCGTGACCGCCGAAGGTGGTGAGTGACTGGGCCATCTCGGGCTGGTGGCGATGGACGCCGATGGAGTAGGTGGAGAAGTTCTCGCCCGCTTCGACGAGGGTGGTGTGAGCCTTGGGCTCTCGGCCTGCGCCGGAGACCCCGCTGGCAGCGTTGATGATCACCGACGCGGCGTTGACCAGGCCTTCGCGCAGCAGCGGGACGATGCCCAGAGCGGCGGCGGTGGGATAGCAGCCGGGGTTGGCGCAGAGCGTGCAGTCGCGGATGGCATCGCGTGCGAACTCGGGCAGGCCGTAGACCGCCGCGGCGAGCCCCGCGCGGTCGGTGTGGTCATGGGCGTAGGCCTTGGCGTACGTCGCGGCGTCCTTGATGCGATAGGCGGCGGAAAGGTCGACGACTTTCACGCCGCGTGAGAGCAGCGCCGGGGCGTGCTTCATCGCGGCTTCGTGCGGCAGGCAGAGGAAGGCCAGCTTGGCGCGGCGGGCGATTTCGTCGTGGTCGATCTTCTCGCACTGCGCGAGGGTCTGGCCGAGTCGGCCGGCCAGGCGAGGGAACTCGTGGTCGATCTTCGGCTGTGTATCTCGGGCGGTGCCGAGGTACGCGGCGTGCATGCCGGGGTGGCGTGCGAGAATCTCGAGCAGCTCGAGCCCGGTGTAACCGGTGGGGCCGAGGATGGCGACGGGGACGGACATGGCGCGGTTCCGAATGGGTGTGACGTGGGCAATGGCGCGGCGTGCGCGCGAGATGGTAGTAAAGAAAAGCCCCCGCGAGCGGGCTCGCGGGGGCTTTGGAGGGCGTAGACGGGTGACGGGCTGCCAGACGCGCGGTGTGCGCTTACTTCTTGGCCTTGGACTCTTCCTCGAGGGCCTTGCGGTAGTCCTCGATCTTCATCTCCGTGACCTCGGCCTTGGCGAGGATGGCGTCGACGGTCTTGTGCTCGCGGATCTGCGTGAAGAGCGTGGAGATCTGGTTGGAGTTGATCAGGGCCTGACGGAGCTTCTCGGGGCGCTCGTTGCGCTCCTGGGCCATGGCGGCGATGCGGCCGTTGACTTCGCTCTCGGTCACGCGAACGCCGAGCTTTTCGGCGGCGCGGTCGAGGAGGAAGAAGAGCTTGAGGTCGCGGACGGCATCGGCCGCGGAGGCGGCGCGGGCGGCGGCGACGGCTTCCTCGATGGCGACCGGGTCCATGCCGCGGTACATCATTTCGGAGCGGCGACGCTCGAGGTAGCGCTGGCTCTGGGAGGCGGTGAGGCGCTCGGGGACCTCCATGGTGGTGTGATCGAGAAGGTGCTTGGTGACCTGCTGACGCATGACCATGGCCTGCTCGATCTGCACGCGCTGGTACAGCCGCGAGCGGAGGGCGTTCTTGATCGCGTCCTCATCGGCCAGACCGAAGCGGGCGCAGACTTCCTTGATGTCCGCCGGGATGATGCGGTCGATCCGGGCGGGCGTGTACTCGATGACCAGGTCCTTGCCGCGCATGGCCTCGGTCTCGTGATTCTCCGGGCCCTTGGTCTTGATGGTGACCTGCTTGCCCGCGGCGAGGGTGCCGAGTTGCTTGGAGAGATCGTCAACAACCAGGCCGACGATCATGCCCTTGGGGGCCTTGTCGGCGGGCGGGACCTGAACGACGATGCCGTCGGACTCGAAGTAGATCTTGCCATCGGTGCCGGCGAGCTTGGCGTGACCGGTGACGTAGTCGCCCGGCTCGGCGCTCTGGCGCTCCTCGAGGGAGCCTTCCTGAACGCAGAGCTTCTTGACCTCTGCGGCGAGCAGATCGTCGGTAACCTCGGCCAGCGGCTTGCGGACCTTGATGCCCTCGAGGTTGGGCAGTTCGAACTCGGGGGCGACTTCGACTTCGACCTCGAAGATGAAGGGCTTGCCATCGACCAGCTCGAGCTTCTCGAGGGTCGAGTCAACGGGGGCGCCGACGACGCGGAGCTTCTTCTCATCGCAGGCGGCCTGGAAGGCCTGCGCGACGAGCTGCTCCTTGGCCTGCTTGCGGATGCCCGCGCCGAACTTCTTCTCGATCAGGCGCTTGGGGACGTGGCCGCGGCGGAAGCCCGGCAGCTCGGCATCGGCGGTGAGCGCCTCGAGCGAGGTGCCGAGCGAGTCGGCGACGGCCGAGGCGGGAATCTCGATGCGGAGTTTCTTGCGGCTGGGGCCGACATCGGAAACATCGACCTTGTTCTGAGTGACGCTTGACGTGATCGACATGAGGCATCTCCGGGGTCCAAGGCCCGCGGCACACCCGCGAAGCCTCCCACCCGTTGTGCGAAGGGGAGGAGTTTAGGCCCGACACACGCGCGGGCGCGTCCCCATGGGAGCCAAGCCGTGCATGCCAACACCGGGTAGTCTTGCCGCGATGCCTTCAGGTGTGCCGGGAATCTCGGTACTGATGAACTTCCGCGGACGCGGGCGTTATCTCGGGCAGGCGATCCGATCCGTGCTGACCCAGAGTTTCTCGGACCTTGAGTTGCTGTTGTTCGATGATGCACAGCCCGGAGACCCACCGGATGACGCTTCGGAGGTCGCGCGGGCGTTCGAGCGGCAGGACGCGAGGGTGCGCGTGGTTCGGGAGCATGGGCCGGGGGTCGGGAGGGCATCGGCGGCGATGGCGGCGCTGGAGCGTGCGGCGCGCGGTGAGTTTGTCGGCTGGGTGGATTCGGACGATCTGCTCGTGCAGACGGCGCTGGAAGAGACGGTCGGCGTTCTGCGTGCGCGGCCCGATGCGGGCATGGTGTATACGCAGCACTTGGAGATCGACGGGGAGAACAAGCCCGGCGGTATCGGACGGCGGTGCCTTGTGCCCTTTGATCGCGATCGGCTGCTGGTGGAGTTCATGGCATTTCACTTTCGGCTCTATCGACGGAGCGTGTCGGCGGCGATCGGAGGCGTTGATGGGCGATTTCTGGCCGCGGCGGACTACGACTTTGTTCTGCGCATGAGCGAGATGGCGCCCGTTCTGCACGTGCCCAAGCCGCTGTACTGCTACCGCGTGCATGCGAACTCGATCTCGAGCGGGCGATCGATCGTGCAGATCGGCGAGTCGATCCGCGCTGTCGAGAACGCGATGAAGCGCCGCGGCATGTGGACCTCGCGGGAGCTGCGCGTGCGTGTGGAGTCGCACGTGCGGATTGTGGATCGATCGGGGGTGGAATTGTGAGCCGTCGTGCGCCCAGGGTGAGCGTGTGCATGCCGTTTAGGGATCGGGAGCGGTATCTTCGTGCCGCGGCGGAGAGCGTGCTCGCGCAGACGATGGGGGATCTGGAACTGGTGATGTTCGACGATGGCTCGCGCGATGCGTCCGCGGAGATCGCGCGTGAACTGGCGGCAGAAGATGATCGCGTGGTGCTGGTCGAGGGCGTGCGAGAGAGCGTGGGCTTTGCCCGTGCCGAGCAGCGGTGTCACGATGCGGCGCGGGCGGCGTACGTCGGGTGTGTGGACTCTGATGACGTTCTTGAGCCCACGGCGCTGGAGTTGTCGCTCGGGCGAATGGAGCCGGACCCGCTTCTGGCGATGGTGTACACGGATCACCACGAGATCGATGAGCGTGGGCGGCGGATCGGGCCGGGTAAACGGTCGCGACGCGCGTACTCGCCCGAGGCGTTGCTGGTGGACTTCATGACCTTCGCGTTCCGGCTCGTGCGGGCGGATGTGGTGCGGGCTGTTGGAGGGTTTGATGCGAGCGTGAACTTCGCGGCGGACTATGACCTGTGCCTGAAGGTCAGCGAAGTGGGAGTGATTGAGCGGATCGATGCGGACCTCTACGGCTATCGGATGCACGAGGCGACGACCAGCGCGAGTCAGCGGCTGCGGCAGATTCACGACAGCAGGATCGCGGTCGAGCGGGCGATGGCCCGACGCGAGATGACCGAGCGGTTTGCGCTCAGTTTGGCGCTTAAGCCAAGTTTCGAACTTCGTGGTCGTGAAGTCGCCAGGGGCGGTGAGCCGTTGCGGCTGGAGCCGGACGCCTGGCTGCGCGGGCTGTGAGGGTCGCGGCGTTTTGAGGCTTCAATGGCCCGGGGGGGACGATTCCGCGGGCTGGTTCTTCGACGGAATCAGCGCGGAAGCGATGACTGCCAGCGTGAGCATGCCGAGCACCACCGCCAGAGAGATCTGCGTGTCGATCTTGATGCCCTTGAGCGGGGCCGTGGCCGTGCCCAGGCCGAGCTGCTCGGCGTACGGCAGCATGTAGAGATGGGGGGGCGTTGAGAGCAGAAGCAGCTTCACGCCGACGAAGCTGAGGATGATGATGAGCGCGGGCTTGAGGTAGCGGAACTTGCGGATGAGAGCGGCCAGCGCGAAGTACAGAGCGCGAAGGCCGAGGATGGCGAAGATGTTGCTGGTAAAGACGATGAAGGGGTCCGCGGTGATGGCGAAGATGGCTGGGATTGAGTCAACGGCGAAGATGACGTCGGTGAACTCGACCATGATCAGGGCGAGCATCAGGGGTGTCATGTGACGGATGCCGTTGATCTTGGTGAAGAAGTGCTGGCCGTCGAACTTGTCGGTGGTCGGGTAGAGGCGCTTGGCGATCCGCAGAACGGGGTTCTTTGCGGGCTCAACCTCCGACTCGATAAGGGCCATCTTGAGGGCGGTAAAGACGAGGAAGCCGCCGAAGAGGATGAGGATCCAGTCGAATCGGGCGACGAGCGCCGCACCGAGGAAGATCATGATGCCGCGCATGATCAGCGCGCCGAGAATGCCCCAGAAGAGCACGCGATGCTGGTACATGGGGGGTATCGAGAAGTAGGTGAAGAGGAGCGCGATGACGAAGACGTTGTCCATCGAGAGAGACTTCTCGACGACGTAGCCCGTGAGGTACTGCTTGACGGCGACGAGGCCGCCGACGGTCTCGGTTGCGCCGGCCTGGCCGAGGACCGGGACATTCTTGCCCAGATCGAGCCAGTGATTCTCGTAGGCGAAGTAGACAAAGACCGAGAAGAGCAGGGCGCAGGCGACCCAGACGACCGACCAGGACATCGCCTCCTTGAGCGAGACGACGTGGGCTTCCTTGTGGAAGACGCCGAGGTCGAGCGCGAGGAAAAAGATCACCAGCAGAAGAAACCCGCCGTAGGCGTAGATCTTGGCGTCGTAGGCGAGCAGGAGTGTGGCGAGGTCCATGGGGATCCTGTTGTGGGGACAGAAAGAACGTCAGACTTTCCCGGGCGTTCGCCCGAGTTGTCCTGGGCGCGAACAATGAGTCCGCTCTGCGGGCCCGGACCGCCCCGGGCTTGCTCCGTTGGGAGCGTAGGAGTGGTGAGTATGGTGTTTCAGGGTGAGTCAGACGTGATGGCGGTGCGAGTCGGGCGGCTGATCGCCGCCGCGGCGGAGCGATCGGACGTGCGCCAGCGGATCATGGCCGCGGTTGAGATGTTGTGCGCCGACCTGAACTCATCGGTAGGGGCGGTGGTGGTGATGGTCGCCAAACCGGGTGAGATGCCCCGAATCGCGGAGGTCGTGGAGGGTGGCCAGTGGCCCGAGGGTGCGAGGGACTCCTACTTGGCCTATCTCCAGGACGAGCACGGCGGCGATCCGTTCTACGCCGCGATGACCGAACGCTTCGGCATATTGGCGAGTGCGGGGGATTTGCCGATCGCGTTTGCGCGGCGGGATCTGGTGGGCGATTCGAACTGGTACGGCTCTCGGCACTACAACAAGTATCGCGGACCTGCGGGAATGGATGACTGCATCTACACGACCGCTATCGGCGACGCCGAGGGGCAGTTCATCGGAGGAAGTCTTCATCGGCGAACGGGCATGCCGCCGTTTACGCCGACGGATGTTCGGGTCGCATCGCTGGTGTTCGCCTCGATCCGGCCGTGGGCTCTTGCGCTTGTCCGGGGCCAGCCGCGCGTTGTCGCGATTCTCGCATCACTCTCACCCAGCAAGCGAAAGGTGCTTCTGGAACTCTCCGGGGGCCGCAGCATCAAGCAGATCGCCGACCGCGTCGGCTTGAGCACCCAGACGGTGCGAACGTACACCAAGAGCATTTACTCGGCGATGAACGTTCGCACGCGCGGTGAGCTGCAGGCGATGTGCAATCGCGAGGGCCTGGCGGCGATGGTGTCCAAGGACTCGGGCACGTCGTACGCAGAGCGGGTGACGAAATGAAAGCGACCCGCTTGGGGCGCGGGTCGCTGAAGGGGCATGAATGTGTCCTGTCGACCGGCCTCTAGCGGGCAGGAGCGAACGCGTCAGTTCTTGGCCGGATCAGGATTGATGATCATGGGCACGGCGGAGATGTTGGGCAGGTTGAGGGCGCCGATAAGTGCGGCGACGGCGGTTGCCTGCTGATCCGAGCCGGTATTGGCCAGCGTGCGGAGCTTGCTGATCTGACGCTCGGTGAGCCGGTTGCCGAAGCGCTTGGCGCTATCGGTCACGCGATTCATGAGCGGGATCATGTCGGCGGGCTGGGCCGCGAGGGCGGCGTCCATCAGCGCCTGCTGCACGCGAGCGTCGTTGATGAGGCTGAGCACGTCGGCCGTGCGGAGACGGACCGAGCCGGAGGCGGTGTTCAGCGATGCGACCAGAGGCATGGCCGCGTCCATGACGTTGAAGACGGTGCCGGAGGAGATCGCCAGATCGCGAAGTGCGGCCAGGGCACGGGTCTGGTAGATCGCCGCGTCGTCACCGGCGATCGTCCCGCCGGAGACATCATCGACGAGCGTGCGGACGGCCTCGGCGATTTGGGCGGGCTCGGCGCCCTCGCGGACCAGCCGCGTGAGGCGGTCACCCTTGAACTTCAGTGAGAGTTCCGGCTCGGCCTGCGAGGACACGATCGCGACCAGCGGCGTCGCGGAGGTCTTCGGGCGGGCGCGGAGGTCGGCGGCGAGGGCCGCGGACGCGTCGCCGCTGAGGGCCGTGATGACCAGTTCGATCGTCGGGGCGGCGGCGATGTCGGACTCGATGTCGGTCATCGAGCGTGCAACGGGCAGGACGTTGAAGCCGGCGGTACGGAGGTTCGCGGCCAGCGAGTTGCCGCGCTCAAGGTCCGAGGAAAGAACGACGGCGGTGCGTGCACCGGGGTTGGTCGCGGCAGAAGCGAGGATCGGGACGACGCGCTCGGAGCCGTCGAACGACTCGGTGGGCTGAGCGCCGGCCATGACCAGCGCGGCGTCGAACTGCACGCGGCGATTGGGGTAGCGCAGGGCTTCGACGAGGGGGCGGCGGGTGCCGATGCCCGTGGCCAGGCCGCGGGCGCCGGTTGTGCGCTGCAGGGCCTCGATCGCGCGGCGGGCCAGCAGCGTGTCGCGGCGGTCAAGCCCGCGTGCCAGAACGCGCTGGGAGACCGCGGGGCCAGCGGCGACGGCGTAGAACATCGCGTCGCGGCGTGAAGCGGGGTACGCGGGGTTCGTGTAGCCCTCGGGCGTCTGGGCCTCGCGAAGGAGGTTCGCCGCGACCCACAGTGACACCGCGTCGAGGTTCTGAGCGTCGAGCGTGAGCGAGCGCTCGGACAGGCGCATCGCCACCGCTTCGTTGAAGAGCTTGGTGTCGATCGATGTCATCACCAGGCCGATCTGCGGATTGAAGTCCCACAGCAACTGGCGGTCCTCGCCCGGGAACATGACCAGCCCGTCGTCCTCGCGCAGGTAGCGCTCGGCGAGCAGGCGGTGAAGCTCCGCCGCATCGATGTCGGTGCGGACCTTGCCGTCGAGCTTGACGATCGCACGCTCCGCGGCGGCGCGAACCTTGTCGACGCTCGTCGTGGCGCGGACCTCATAGAGGAACGGCAGGCTCGTGGAACTCGGGATCTCGCTCAGCGCGGAGATGATGACTTCCTGGAAGCCGGGCTCGATCTTCAGCAACGCGGCCTGAAGCGGGGCGAGGGACTGACGGCCCATGTCGACGAGGATCTGGAAGGCCTCGGCCCGCAGAGCGGGGTTCTGGCGGTCGATCAGGGCCTTGAGCAACTGCGGCGTGGCGTACTCGCCGGCCTCGGCGAGGCGCTCGCGCGCGACCAGACGCTGGCGGGCCGTGCCCAGGAGCATCTGAATGCTGCCGGCGATCTCGTCGGCGTTGCGGGCCTGCTCGAGCTTGCCACGCTCGTACGCGCGGAGGAGCAGGGAGGAGACGTTCTCGATTTCGCCGACGCGGCTGCCGCGGCTGGCGGCTTCCTCGAAGCGGGCCAGTTCGCCGGAGCGCTCGATGAGTTCGACGAGGCCACCCTTGCCCGAGAGGGGCATGGCCGTGGCGGCGTCGGCCTTGCCGAAGGGCGCAGCGAGCCGATCCAGCAACGCTTGCGCGTTGGACTGGGCCAGGTCATAGCGAGCGATGCGGACATAGTGGATGTAGTCGCGAAGCAGATCGTCGGGCTTCGTCTCGTCCGCGGCCAGCGCGGGGCTGGCGACGATCGAGCCCGCCAACGCGGCGACGGAGAGCAGTCGAAGGGCGGAAGCGAGGGCTGAATGGCTGCGGATCCCTGTCGGCACGCGAGGCTCCTTGCTGGCGTTGGTGGTCGGCGTGAAAGTGGTGCGACATCGGGGCTCGACGCGAGCCTGAGACGCCGCATCATGGGCGGAAGGCCGCCCTGAGAGAGGGAAGGTATCCGTTCAGGCAACGGGCTGTCAAACGAGCCTGATTTTTCGCCGACCGGACGGAACCCTGACGAGGTTTCGTGGATGGCGAGCAGCCGGCCGTCCGCACAGTGTGTGCGGCGGCGCGGATGAGCGACCGACGGCGGTGAGTCTTGGCGGCTCGCCCGAGTTCGGACGGGCGAGATGGCGAGAACTGCGCGGCCGAAGATCCGGTAACGCAGAACTTGCACAAACAAGCGGGTATCGCCGTTAAGAGCGCCCCAGATTCCGCCGATGACCAAAGGCGACGGCGCTGTGTTGGTCGTCGCCATGGCGATTGCCGTGGAGATGAACTGCGCCGGCCCGCAGGGATGTGAGGCCGCTCTTTGGACAAGGACGCACGCGTATGCCCATCGAGAAAGATGTACTGACGACGGGTGAAGTGGCAAAGATCTGCAACGTCGCACCTCGGACGGTCAGCAAGTGGTTCGATTCGGGTCAGCTCAAGGGCTATCGCATTCCGGGGTCCAAGGACCGCCGAATCCCGATGTCGCATCTGATCAAGTTCATGAAGGCTCACGGCATCCCGATGGACGGCGTGATGACCGGTCGTCCCCGTGTGCTGGTGGTGGATGACGAGAAGGATGTGACGGAGCTCCTGAGCAAGCACCTTCCCGACGCGGCGAACTACGACGTTCGAATCGCGGCCAACGGGTTCCAGGCGGGCATCGAGTGTGAACGGTTCAAGCCGCATGTGCTGCTGCTGGATGTGCATCTGGCCGAGGGCGATGCGCGGGATCTGGCGCGGAGTCTGCGCGGCGAGGATGAACTGCAGTTGACGCGCGTCGTGGCGATGAGCGGCAAACTCACCGACACGCAACTGGCGAGCCTGCGGTCGCAGGGATTCGACGAGTGCCTGAAGAAGCCGTTCTCCATTCGCCAGGTGGTCGAGGCGATCGAGAAGTGCATGGCGATCGTGCACTGACACGCGGGTGACCAACGAGAAAGCCCCGGCGATGGCCGGGGCTTGGGTTTGGGACTTGCGATCGACAGTGCTGACGCTCATCGCATCACGGACAGCCCTCGAAGAACGACACGAAGAAGCGCGTGAAGTCGCCGTTGTCGACGACGCCGTCGGCCGGGACGTCGCCGTCGGTGTTGGCGATATCGGCGAGCCAGACCATAGGCGAATTCACGGGCGAGAAGAAGGCGATAAAGAAGAGCGAAAAGTCTCCGTTGTCGATCACACCATCGGAGCCCGGACCGGCGTCGGTGTCGGCGATGTCCGCGGGGTTGCACGGCGGAACAGGGTTGACCTGAACCTTCACCCACGCGAGGTGCCGAGACGTCTGCACGTCGAGCGTCTGGTTGCCGTCGGGCGTGGTGAACGTCAGCGCGATCTGTGCAATCGGTGCTTCGCTGCCATGATCGCTGCCCGCGGTGAGGTTCGGGGAGGCGAAGACCGGGCCGAACTGCTGGAGGTCACCGGGCGCGGCGGGCTGGTTGTTGAAGACGTCGCCTCTGGCGACGGCAAGGTGGTAAGTGCCGCGGGGAAGGGAGATGGAGAACTCGGCACGATCATCGAGTACGGCCACATCGTCGTTGCCCGCGAAGGGAACGGGGTTGAACTGCTCGTCATAGAGCCACATATCCACATCCTGGGTGGGGGCGGGCGACTGCGCGGAGATGGTGACCTGGCCGGCCCGCAGAGGCGTCGGGAGCGAGAAGTCCTGGGATGCTGACGAGAACACGGTGAGGGTGTACGCCGCGCCGTCGAGTTCGGGCGCGACGGGCGTGACCCGAACGTCGACAAAGACCGGGGAGGTCGGGCCGTGGGTGTAGAAGACCGTGGGATCCTCAAAAGCGGACGTGATGCCCGTCCGGATCTGCGTCGTCGCGGCGACGGCGGCGTTGGGGTCGATCACGCCGTTGGCCTGAGAGAGACCGAGCAGTTCGACGCGGATGGCGGGCGCGCCGGGATCGCTCGCCGTGAAGTACTCGGAGAAGTCGATCGTGTGAACCTTCAGGCCATCATGCGGCGGGATGACGAGTCGGAAGTGATCCGGGCTGAGGTTCGAGAACGTGCCGACGACGCTGCGGAACGTGCCGGGCAGAGGGATGCTCGGACCCGGGGCGGTGTCGTTGGCGGTGTCCGGGCCTTCGGAGAGTTGCGGATAGTGAATGCCGACCGAGCAGTCAAGCGTGCGGAAGTATGTGAAGTCGTCGGGAGTCGCGGTGGGGTCGAGGTTGGTGATGGTGACGGAGTCGAGGGTGGTGATGCCCTGGGCGTTGATGTCGGTCTGCACGGTGGCGACCATGTTCTGATAGGGGGCAGGGAGTGGGCCGCTCCGGTCGATGACGATGCCGCGGAATCTCCAGAAGGAGAAGGTGGGATTGCAGAGCCCGGGTTGAGCGGACAGCGTGAGCGTGCTTCCCGGGGAAAGAACGGGCGGGATCGGGCTCATGAGGAAGCGGTCGGCGTCCGAGTTCTGCGGAATTCGGAGCTCGCCGGAGCGAAGGCTCGCTGAACTGCCCCCGAACGTGCCATCGAGCCAATAAAAACTCGCCACGCTGTGCATCAGGTAATCGTTGCCCTCGAGAGCGAATCCATAGACCGCAGGAATTCCGATCACAGAACCCTGGATAGCCATCGTCCCATCGCGCACGGAGATCACCACCGGCCTCAAGCCCGAACTCACAATAACTGAGCTGCCGCCAAGCGCGATATTGGAGAGGCCACTGCCGCCCGGATCCGGAATGGCAATCGAATGAAGCCGTTGCCAGCGACCACTGCGGAACTCAAAGAGTGAGACGGAGAGAGAAACGGAGCGACCGCCACCAATGACGATCCGGTTCTGTCGAATCACTCCCTGCCACGCATTGGATTCTGCAGGCAAGTCCAGCGTAGCAACAACGGGCCAATTTGCCCCTTGCTGCTCCCGGACTTCAGCCTGGCGGTCCAAAGGTAGTGTCGAGTCGCCCTGAACGATGAGCATGCGACCTGCGTCCACCGAAACGCTCCATCGCGTCTCGGTTGTGCCCGTGGGTCGGTCTTGAACAAAGGACGGGAAAAATCTCCCGTCTACGTCGCGTGAAAAAACCGTAAGTCGAGCCGTAGACGAAAACAGATCCGAGGCGATGACGACGATGTTGGTGCCATCGAAGTCCAGCGCGCGAATGCGGGTCGTCCCAAGAGCGATGATCTGGCCGGGAACCGCGCTGGCAACACCACCGATGACATCGTGAATGAGTAGACGATTCTCTTCGCGGCCCTCGGACGCGATGAGCACTCTCGATACAGCCAGAAGTGTGCTACCTCGAATCAATGCGCCCGCATAACCGCTCCCAAAGGGCACAAACCCACCCTGGTAGGGCTGGAGGATCGAAGTCAGGCTCCACTGAGAGTCCTGGCCAAGAGTGAAGAGGCCGATCTGCTGCCCGGTCCCTGAGCCGTTAATCTGACGGCCGGATGCAAGGATCGCGGCCGTGTCACCACTCCGGGAGAGGCCGAATACATCCGCTTGACTGTTGAATCCCTCTGTGATTGCCGGGTCCGTTGTCGCAAGCGGCGTGGATTGGCTGCAGCCCAACACGACGTTCCATGTCAGCGACTCTACCTTGCCGCACGCGCTCGTAAGCTCGAGAGTAAACTGCCCCTCGGCGTCAACTATCCTCGGAACGTAGATTCGCGGCAGACCCTGGCTCGTGACCCTAAGAGTCGCCTGAGTTGTGGTGCCAATAAAGTAGAAGGGTACATTCCATGGTACGGTTGCGCTGCCGTCGTAAAACACCCGGCCGTTGTGAATGAAGCGAAGGCGAGTCGGATCGGCTTGCGACCCCACTCGAGCCGGATCGAGAAAGAGCTCCTGTCCAGGAACCGCGAAGACACTTTTCTGCTTCAGCGTCGTGTTGGGCGCAACTGATGCGGGCACGTCGCAGCACCCCGGCACCTCAAAGAGCCGAACGGAGATATCATCCGCGTATCCGTCGTTGTTGGTGCCGCTCGATCGTTGACAGTAAACGCCGATGCGAATGGTACGAGTGCCCGGCGGCAAGCCGATGCCGGCGCTTGATCGCTGAAGGAGTTGGGTTACGTTTCCGCGCTGTGCCGCTGTGACCGGGCCGAGCTGTGAGTTGGTGATGACGGCACCGGACGCGTTGAGGAATTCGAAGACGACATAGGCATTGTCGGCCTGAGCCTCGAACCCGCCAAGTCTGGCTTCAAATGACGCCGTGACACACCCACTGTCGATCTGAGCGGCCCACGACCAAACGCCAATGTCCTGCCTTCCGACGCTCGACGCGGCCGCGCCGCCCCAGAAGACATTCGTCGGCGGCGCAGAGGTTCGAACCGAAAACTGGCCCTGCACGTTCGTCCATCCCGTCAAGCCGTTGTTGGCCGACGGGTTGATGACCAGATTGTCCGTCGGCAGCGTGCCCTGAGCCAACGCGACAGACGGGGCGAGGATCGCCGGCGCGATGGTGAGGGCCAGGAGCGCAGCGATGGCGCGCGAGGCCGAGAGGGCGGCGGTGCGGGCGATGAGCGAACAGAAGCGGATCGGCATGGATGACTCCCCGGGGTTAAGCGAACGGCAGAATCGGGAAGTGTGGCGCGCTAGCTCTGTTTGTCAATATCCCAAAATTGGGATAGGAGCGGGTGAATTTGGGTTGGCGGTGGGGGGCTGGGGAACTTGCGCGGCTCGGGTCGTTGCCCCGGTGCGTATGCAAAGCCGCCCGCATCGGGGGCGATGCGGGCGGGCGGGCGATGCGGGCGGGGAGGCGCTTGTTGTGGGACCGTTGATCAATCGGGGCAGGGGCGGTCCTGAGGATCAGGCGATCGTCGGGATCCACGCGGCGAGGATGTCGCGTGCGGCGGCGAGGTCGCCGCGATCGATCATTTCCGTTGTAGTGTGGATGTAGCGGGTGCCGACGACGATACCGACGGCGCGAGCGCCGCTCGCGGCCTGCTGGGCAGCGGCGCCGTCCTGCCCGCCGCGAAGAAGGATCGTCCGCTGATAGGGGATGCGGGACTTCTTCGCCAGCGCCTCGATGTCGGCGAGAAGACCATGATCGGAGATAAAGGACGAGTCCATCACGTGCAGGCCGAAGCCCTTGCCGTGTTCGGTGACGGCCTCATCGCCGGGAACGCCGGGCGTGTCGCACGAGAGCGTGACGTCGATGCCGATACCGATGTCCGCCTGCACGGCGTGTGAGCCGGTGCGGGCCCCGCGAAGGCCGACTTCTTCCTGAGTGGTGAAGATGACGATGAGTTCGCAGGAGTGTCCGCTGTTGGAGTCTTCGAGCGCTCGCACGGCCTCGATCCCCAGCCAGCACGCGACGCGGTTGTCCATGGCCTGGCTGACGAGTTTGGTGCCGATCTCGAGGAAGGGCTCGGAGTAGACGACATAGTCGCCGATCTTCACGCGGCGGCGGACCTGCTCGGGCGTGAGGCCGATGTCGACGATGAGTTCCTTGGGATCGGGGATCTTCTTGCGGTCCTCATCTGAGGCGATGTGAACGGGGCGGCCGCCGGGGTTCATCACGCCCGGAAGGTCGCCCGTGTCGGTGACGACGAGCACGCGTCGCGAGAAGAGGTTCCGCGTATCGAAGCCGCCCGCGGGCGCGACGCGGATGAAGCCCTTGTCGTCGATATGCCGCACGTAAAACCCGATCTGGTCCATGTGGCAGAGCATGCTCACGCGCTTGGGGCGTGTGCCCTTGGCACCCTTGGACTCTTTGCCGGCCTTCCGCTTGCCCACGCGCGGCAGGCGTCGGCAAATGAGGTTGCCGAGCGGATCGGTCGTGATCTCATCGAACAGCCCGGCGATTTCGGAGGAGATGAGTTTGCGCACGCGTTCCTCGCGGCCCGGAATACCCGGCGTCTCGCACAGGCGCTTGAGCAGATCAACGTTCACGTTATTGGCGGGCATGGTTGCTCCGATTCGAAGAGAGATGGCCGATGCACGCATCGGACATCGGAGTCTAGGTGCGGGGCCGGGGATCGGGGGGTTTGCACCCCGCGGTGTGTGCGGATTGTCGAGAGGAATCGCCCGGCGACAATCGCGAGAATGAGTCGCAATTGTGGGTCGTGCCTGTGTCGGCGAGTACGATCCTCGCGTATGGCGCACACAAGCCCGCTTGCCGAATTTCACGACAACGCCGAGGCGCTCGCGGACCTTTACGGGCCGCCAGAGAGCGGCGTGAAGGTCGTGATGACCTACGGTCAGTTTGAACTCGAGTACGCGAGCATCCGGAAGGCTTGCGGTCTTCTGGACCTGCCCACGCGCGGCTTGATCGAGGTGGAGGGGGCGGACCGCGAGTCCTTCCTCAACCGCATGCTTACGCAGGAAATCAAGGGCTTTGCGCCCGGTCAGAGCCGGCCATCGTTCTGGCTGAACCGCAAGGGACGTGTGGATGCGGATCTTCGGCTGATGAATGTCGGTGAGCGGTACCTGGCGGATGTGGATGTGCACGCCGCGGGGCGCGCGGTTCAGACGCTCAGTGCGTACGTGATCACGGAAGATGTGCGGATTCTCGATGTGAGCGAGCAGTGGCATCGGCTCGCGCTGCACGGACCGTTGGCGCTGGACGTTCTCTCGCGGCATGCTCGGCGGGAGGACGGCTCGGCGATCGGGGCGATGGACGACGGATTGTGTGCCGCGGTGCTGATCGCGTGCGAGGATGGGCGGTCGCGACAGGCGATCGTCGAGCGGTGCGACCAGTGTGGGGTGAACGGGCTGGAGCTGAGCGTTCGCTTGGGAGATGCGCGGGACATCTACCTGGCCTTGCTGCGATCGGCGCACGAAAGTGTGCCCGGTCATGCGGGGCCCAACCCGCGGCCGATGCTCCGGCCCATCGGCTGGGCCGCATTCAACGTGGCGCGGATCGAGGCTGGCACCGCGATGTACAACATCGACTTCGGCCCGGATTCTCTGCCGGCGGAGACGGGCGTGCTCGACTCGCGCGTGAGCTTCAAGAAGGGGTGTTACCTCGGCCAGGAGGTCGTCGCGCGGATGCACGCGCTGGGCCACCCCAAGCAGCAACTCGTCGGCCTGAAACTGACCGACCCGGCGTATCGCCCCGGCACCACGAGCGTTGGCGATGCGACCACAGATGCCGAGTCGACATTCGCACGGTGCCCGGAAACCGGATCGCTGGTGTTCGCCGAGCCGGAGCCCGGGGCGGAAGTTGGCGAGCCGGTGGGCGCGGTGACCAGCGCGACGCTCGCACCGATGCTCTCGCGGCAGCCGATCGCGCTGGCGATGGTCAAGTGGGCGTGCGTCAAGCCGGGCACGAGGCTGCTGGTGCAGGCCGAGGACGTGCTGCTGCCGGCGGAAGTGCGGGCCGCGTTGTCGAGCCTGCCGCGAGGCTCCGCGGAGGGTGCGACACTCAGCGGCAAGACTCAGGGCTGAATCGGCGACGCCGTGACGCCGCCGAAACGCCGCTCGCGTCGGGCGTACTCGCGGATGGCCTTGTGCAACTCGGCGACGGAGAAGTCGGGCCACAGGGTCTGAGTGACGTAGAACTCGCTGTAGGAAATCTGCCAGAGCAGGTAGTTGCTGACGCGCATTTCGCCAGCCGTGCGGATGAGCAGATCCGGGTCCGGTACGCCCGCGGTGGTCAGGTGCTTGGCAAAGTGCTCCTCGCTGATGTCCTCGGGCCGGAGCGTGCCTTCGAGGCAGCGCCGCGCAAGTTCGCGTGCGGCATCGGTGATCTCAGCGCGGCCGGAGTAGTTGATCGCGAGGTTGAGCGTCGCGGCGGTGTTGCCCGCGGTTTCGCGTTCGAGCGCCTCGACCTGCTCCATGACCACATCGGGCATGCCCGAGCCGGGGCCGCGCCGACCGATCTGGCGGAAGCGAACGTTGTTCTCCATCAGCAGCGTCCGCTCGCTGGCCAGGTACTGCTGATAAAGACTCATCAGGGCCGCGACCTCGTCCGCCGGGCGCTTCCAGTTTTCGAGGCTGAAGGAGTAAAGCGTGATGTACTCGACGCCGAGCCTGCCGCACTCCTTGATGATCTCGCGCACCGCCAGTGCTCCGTGGCGATGGCCGAGGATCCGCGGCATGCCTTGCTGGCGGGCCCAGCGACCGTTGCCGTCGAGAATGAAGGCGATGTGACGCGGGATACGAGCGGGGTGCACGTCCGGCAAGGCCTCGAGCGGACAGGCCTTGGGGTTGCGGGCGAGCACGCGTGCTACGTGCGCGTGCGCCGCCGGATCATCGGCGAACGGCGAGACGGGGGGAGTGTCGGTGGTGTGAGTCGCTGGGGCGGTCATGAATTCCCGGGGTCTTGCGATGGGCGCGAGCGTCAGGACGCCGCGACGTCAGCACTCGATCGTTTGGGCTCGGTCCGGACCGACGCTGACAAAGCGGATCGGCACACCGATGGTTTGTTCGATGAACTCCATGTACGTCCGCGCCTGGGTCGGCAGTTCGCCCAGTGTGCGTGCGGCGGTGATGTCCGCGCTGAAGCCGGGGAACGAGCGGTAGATCGGTCGTGCGCCGGCGAGCCAGTGTGCATCGGGTACGAAGGTGTTTGTGGGGCTCCCGTCGACCTCGTAGCGGTCGGCGACCATCAGCGTGTCGACGCCGGCCAGAACGTCCAGGAGCATGAGGCACAGGCCGTGCACGCCGTTGAGGCGGGCGGAATATCGGACCGCGACAAGGTCGAGCCAGCCGACGCGTCGCGGGCGGCCGGTGGTGGTCCCGAACTCGCGGCCGCGCTGGCGGATGCCATCGGCGATGGCGCGGTCGGCGTCAGAGTTGATGAGTTCCGTCGGCATCACGCCGCCGCCGACGCGGGTCGAATAGGCCTTCATCACCCCGAGAATCGAGCGGACGCAGGTGAACGGAACGCCCGCCCCGGCGGGCGCGCCGAGCGCCGAACACGTGGATGAGGTGACGAACGGATAGGTTCCGTGGTCGACATCCAACAGCGTGGCGTTGGCGCCCTCAAAGAGGATCGACTTGCCGCTATGGGCCATGTCCAGCAGCAGTTTCGATGCACCGGTGACGAACGGGCGGAGCTGTTCGCCCAGCGCGGCGAACTGTTCCAGCTGCGTGCGATGGTCATAGGGCACAAAGGTCGAGCCCGGTCGGGCGATCGCGGCCAGCACCGCGTTCTTGAACGGCACGATCGTCGCGAGTTTCTGGCTGAGCACCTTGGGACGCAACAGGTCGGCGACTCGGATGGCGGTCGATCGCTGGGCCTTGTCGGCGTAGCACGGGCCGATCCCTCTGCGCGTCGTGCCGATCGGCTCCACGCTGTTGGCCGAGAGGAACGCCTCACGAAGTTCGTCCTCGAGCTTGTGCCACGGCATGACGACGTGGGCGTGGTCGGAGATGACCAGGTTCTCGCAGCTCACGCCTCGATTGCGAAGCCCGGCGACTTCCTTGAGCAGCCATTCAGGGTCGATGACCACGCCCGGCCCGACGATCGCGGGTTTGTCGGCGTGCATAATGCCCGACGGTATCAGGTGCAGCGCAAATCGCTCGCCCTTGACGACGACGGAGTGTCCAGCGTTGGCGCCGCCGTTATATCGGACGATGGCATCGTGGCGATCGGTGAGCAGATTCACGATCTTGCCCTTGCCCTCGTCGCCCCACTGGAGGCCGACGATGGCGGTGCTGGTGGCGGCCATTACCGGCGTGGCCGGCTCGTGCGGCTTGGGCGTTGGGGTGGCCGATGGGGATGTTGCGGGCGTGGACATGGGTCGTGGGCCGTTCGGTGTGTTCGATGGTGATTGGGGAGGGGGCGTCGGCGGGATGGGGGAAACGGCCCCCCGGACGGGCGGAAGCTCGTCCGAGAATAGGTCGATTGCGCTGCGGATGAGCCAAGTTCATCAAGTCTCGCCGAGGTACTCCCGATGAAAAGAGACGAGCATGAGCGCTGAGAACGTCAAAATCATGTGCCCCAATCTGACGTGCCGGCGAATCCTGGCCGTTCCTTCGGCGGCCCGAGGAAAGACGGTTCGGTGCCGAAACTGCGGAACCAATATCCGCGTTCCTCGGGCCGGGTCGACCCAACCCTCCGGGTCTCAGCCCGCGAAAGACAAGGGCGCGGCTTAAACCGGATGTCGGCCCGATGAGCGCTCGCGGACGGGGCCCGTCGATTATTCGCCAGAGAACCAGCCTCACCATTCGAACTGACTATCCCCTGACGAACGGGTTGTGCTTCAACTCGTGTGCGATCGTCGTGGCCGGCCCGTGCCCCGGCAGAACCATCGTTGCGCTCGGCAGCGTGTAAAGGCGCGTGCGGATCGAGCGAGCGAGCACTTGCGGGCTGGAGTTCGGGAAGTCCGTTCGTCCGACCGACTCGCGGAAGAGCGCATCGCCCGCGATCACGGTGTTCGCCCCGGGAAAGTAGAACGCGACGCTGCCCGGCGAGTGCCCCGGCACGTGCAGCACGCGGCAATCGTGCTTGCCGAGAACGAGCGTTTCATCATCGGACAGTTCGCGGTCCGGGCCGGGGGCGGTCGTGGGCAGGCCGGTGAGCATGCTCAAGTTCAGTTCCGGATCGCCAAGCCAGCGGGCCTCCTCGGCGTGAATCGCAACGGGCAGCGGCGCGAACGCGTTGCAGCACTCGGCGACCCCGGCTATGTGATCCAGGTGCGCGTGCGTGAGCAGCAGGAGCGACGGTCGAAGGCCCGAATCGCGGATCTGGGCGATCATTCGCCCCGGCGTGAAGGACGCATCGATCAGCCAGCACGCGGCCGGTTGGCCCGCGCTTGCCTCGGCGGACACGACGTAGCAGTTGGTTTGCCACGGCCCGAGCGTGAAGCCGCGGATGGTGATCCCGCTGCGTTCGATGACCGGGTGCGGAATCATGATGCGGCGGACCCGGTCGGCGTGGTGGGTGTTGACGAGTTCACCACGGGCTCTGGCACGCCCGACGACGGAGCTCGCAGGATGTAGATCGCCAGCACGGCGATGCCCACGAGTAGGAATGCATCGGCAACGTTCGAGACGTAGGGCCAAACCGGCCCACGGTCGCCGAACGGCCAGCGGAGATTCGGCAGCGGATGAAGAAAGTCGCGAACGCAGGCGTAGACGAGGCGGTCGTACAGATTGCCGACGCCTCCGCCGATGAGTATCGCGACTGCGCCGTGAATCAGGTGGTCGCGGGGGCGCGTCATGAAGGCAAACAGGCTCAGGGCCAGCGGGAGCGCGACGATCGTGAAACCCACGAAGAACCATCGGCCGCCCGCGCCCGTGCCGAAGACCGCGCCGGGATTGAGCACGAGCGTGAAGTTCAGCAATCCGGACACGGCGACCACGGGCTCGTGCCGCGGAATGAGCTGATTGATCAGCGACGGATCCTGCGCCTTGAGCGCCAGAACATCCTGGCGATTGACAACCACGGGGGCATCGGCGATCCGGGCAAAGGCCACGCTCTTGGAGCCGAGGTCGATCGCGATCGCGGCAACCGTCAGAACAAGCAGCACGGCCCAGGCACGGGGGCTGCGCCAGGCCGGAGTGAACGCGCCTCCGGGAGTGGGGGCCTCAGCACGGACCAGGCTCACTGGGCGTTCGGCGGACGGAACGTCCGACGCTCCAGCTCGCGCGCCGCCTCGATGCTGTGGCGCGTCCACGGCAGTTCCTCGAGGCGATCCTTGCTGATGGGCTTGCCCGTCAGTTCGCACATGCCGTAACTGCCTTCTTCGATCCGCTTCAGCGCCGCGTCGATCTCCTTGATCAGGTTCCGATCAACCTGGGCGATGTTCAGGTTCAGCGCCTGTTCGAAGGTCTCCGACCCCTGCTCGGCCATGTGCTGCGGCAAGTGGCTGAGCGAGCCGCTGGACGCGTTGAGCGCCTCGGCCTCCATGTTCGACACATCGCCGACAAGTTCGGCGCGCTTGCGCAGCAGAATGTCCCGGAAACGATCGAGTTCACGCTTGTTGAACGGGCTCTTGGGCTTGGGGGCGTTCTCGCCGCGGCCGGCGAAAATGTCCTGCTGCTTGGCATTCGGGCCCGATGGGATCAGCGGCTTCCACTTGCGCGCACCCCCCGGACCGAGAAGCGGAGCGCCAAGCGACGGCATCTCGACGATCTTCTTCGGCTTGGGCTTCTTCTGCGGCTTGGGCTGAACGATCGTGATGCCCTTGGGCTTGGGACGATCACCGCCGATGGCCGGGGCCGGAGCGGCCGGCGCGGCTGCTGCGACCGGGGCCGGGGCTTTGGCGGCTGGTGCCTTGGTTGGCGTGGACTTGGCGACGGCCTTTGCGGCGGGAGCCGCGGTGGTCGAGGGCTTGGCGGGCACCTTGGCTCCGGGCTTGCTCGCCGGCGGACGCGTCGTGGGCTTTGTGGCTGGACGCGCTGCGACTTTCGCAGAAGACTTGGGCTTGGGCATCGCCTTGCCGATCTTCGGCTTGGGCGCGGGCTTAGCGACAGTGGGCTTGCGCTTCACGGCCGGCTTGCTGGACTTGTTGCCACCCTTGCTCGTAGCTTTCGCCACTTTGGAACCCTCGCGGATAGGCGTTTCTCACGAACCGAACGAACGCCAAGGATAGGCCCGGCGGGGGCGCACCGGCGGGTTCTCGGGCCATGATGGCGACGAGATCCGGCTCGGGACGTTTAAGCGCTGGCGGTTTCCGTCACCGCGCCCATCGCACGGAACCGGTCGTATCGACGCGCGATGAGTTCATCGGCGTTCAGTCGCTCGAGTTCCGGAAGGCTCACCAGGATCCACTGCTCGATCGCCTTGGCCGCCGCTGCGGGATCGCGGTGTGCGGCACCGACCGGTTCGGTGATCACGCGATCGATGATGCCAAGCCGCAAGTTGTCCGCCGCGGTGAGCTTCAGAGACTCCGCGGCGGCGGTATTCGTGGTCTTGTTGGCCTGCTTCCAGAGGATCGCCGCGCATCCTTCGGGCGAGATCACGCTGTACCAGGCGTACTGCATCATCGCGACGCGGTCCGCCACCGCGATGCCGAGCGCGCCGCCCGAGCCGCCCTCGCCGATGACCACCGACAGGATCGGCGTACGCAGATCACTCATCTCGCGAAGGTTGTACGCGATGGCCTCGGCCTGACCGCGCTCCTCGGCGCCGATGCCCGGATACGCACCGGGCGTATCGACGAACGTGATGATCGGCAGGCGGAACTTCTCCGCGAGTTTCATCTTCAGCATCGCCTTGCGATACCCCTCCGGGTGAGCACAGCCGAAGTGGCAGGCGATCTTCTCCTGTGTCGTACGGCCCTTCTGATGGCCGACGATCAGCACACGGTGAGGGCCGATCCGCGCAAAGCCCGTCACCATCGCGGGGTCATCGCCGAAGCGGCGGTCGCCGTGCAGTTCGCAGAAGTCGCGGCACAGCAGGTCAATGTAGTCGCGGGTCTGCGGCCGTTTGGGGTGGCGGGCGACCTGCACGACCTCCCACGCCGTCAGGTTGCTGTACACGTCGATGAGGGTCTGAGCCCTTCGAGCGCGGAGCGCATCGACGCGAGATCCAATCGCCAGCGCATCGGGGCTCGATGACTCGGGCGAGACGCCGCCCGCACGCTTGAGGTCCGCCTCGGCTTCCTCGATCTGGCGATCGAGTTCCAGAAGCGGCTTCTCGAATTCGAGTTGATAGAAGCTCGACATGGGTGGTCCTGATCCTGGTGAAGCCCGGCGATCGACGATCCAGCGTCACCGACGCCGTGAACCATCATTCTACGGCCATCGGCTGCTTCTTGCCCGCCTCCCCGCCCGCGTTGGCATGTCGCCCGCCGCAGGCGGGCTCCCGGTTACGGGGCACGCGCACGGGGTCCGGACGGCGGCAACGATCGACCATGAGCTTTGACGTGATGTTCATCGGCGGTGGCAACATGGGGCGGGACCTTGCGCGTGCGGCGATGACGGCCTTCGGGCAGGGCCGCGTGCTCGTCGCGGAGCGCGACCCGCAGAGCAGGGCCAAGACCGAGGCCCAGGGCATTCGCGCTGTTGCGACGGTGGGTGAGGCGATCGCGAGCCGCGGCGGTGCGGCGTTCGATGGTCTCCTCGTGCTGGCGACCAAGCCGCAGGCGTTCGCCGAGGTCGCCGCGGAGTTGCGGGCGGCGCGTTGGGACGCGGGGGCCTGCACGACGCTGAGCATCATGGCCGGCGTGAGTGTGCAGGCGATGCGGGAGCGTCTCGGCCCTGCGGCGAGGGTCGTGCGCAGCATGCCCAACCTGTGCGTGCGTGTCGGGCTCGGTATGTCCGCGATCTGCTCCGGGCCGGGCACGCCCGATTCAGACCTTGAACGAGCACGGGCATTGCTCGCCTCCGCAGGGCGCGTGGAGGTGATCGAGGAGTCCTTGATGGACGCGTTCACGGCCATCGCGGGCTCGGGCCCGGCGTATGTCTTCGCGGTGGCCGAGTGGCTGGAGGCCGGCGCACGGGAACTTGGGCTCGATCCCGTGGCCGCACGCGGAATTGTCGCGCAGACCATCCTGGGGAGTGCGACGATGCTCGCGACCTCGCAAGAAGCCCCCGGCGACTTGCGATCCGCGGTGACGAGCAAGGGCGGAACGACGGAGGCGGCGCTCCGGATTCTGTCGGCTCAGCGTGTGCCCGAGGCCTTCGCCGCGGCTCTGCGTGCCGCTCGTGATCGCGGGGCGGAACTGCGGGCGGGATCGCGATGAGCGCCGGCACTCGGCGGTGGTCGAGGGGACGCCGGCGGCGCTGTGTCTTGCGCGGGAGAGCCCCGGGGAGTGAAGTCGGGTCGATGCGTGCGCGGTCTGTGCGTTCGGTTCGGCGACGGCCGGTTGCCTGTCGCATCGCGAACGGGCCGTGAGCCGGTCGAGCACCAGGTCCGCGACGGGCGGGATAGACTCGGCCATGAGCAGCGCACCATCCGTTCCGTCATCGGCCGTTTCGCACCCGACCTTCGCCGTGATCAAGGCGCGCTTCGCGGGCAAAAAGTTCCGCGCCACCGAGTACCGCGGCTGCTCGACGCTGATCGTCGAACCCGCGGACCTGCTGGAGGTGCTGACGTTCCTGAAGACCGATGCGTCGTGCGCGTACGAGATGCTCAGCGACATCGCCGGCGTTGACTACCTGAACTACCCCGCCGCGCAGCCGGGGCGATTCGGCGTGGTGTACAACCTGCTCTCGCTCTCCGGCGACCGGCGGTTCTTCGTCAAGACCTACCTGAACCCCTCGCTGCCGACCGACGGCATCGCGGCGGACCCTTCGCTGGTCCTGCCCAGCGTGTGCGGGCTGTGGTCCGGCGCCGAGTGGATGGAGCGCGAGGTCTACGACATGTTCGGCATCCGCTTCACGGGCCACCCGGACCTGCGGCGAATCCTGACGTGGGAGGACTACCCCGCTCACCCGCTCCGCAAGGACTATCCGCTCCGCGGCCGCAACGAACGCGAAAACTACCGCATCATCGACCGCACGGATGCGTGAGCCGAAGCGGCTCAAGTGGGCAAGTCAGCAACTGGTCAGGTGACCAAGTCCGACAGATCCTCCCCCGGTTCCTACCGGGGGAGGTGCCGCGTCTTCGCGGCGGAGGGGGCGGCGGGGCGGCAGAGCGCAGTGGCACAGTGGCGCAGTGGCACAGTGGCACAGTGGCACAGTGGCACAGTGGCACAGTGGCACAGTGGCACAGTGGCAGAGTCCAACAGATCCGCCCCCGCCTCAAGCTCCTCCCCCGGTTCCTACCGGGGGAGGTGGCGA